>MSHD01000066.1 GCA_001941045.1 Lachnospiraceae bacterium Zagget2 | reverse complement strand
CAAAATTACAAAAATTTTTAGTTGCAAAAATAATTTTGTAAGAAATGCGAAGGATGTGTATACTTGTTTTTTGAAGATAATCCTTCTATAATAAATTATATGCATAATTTTAGGAGGCTTCAATGATTGATAGAATATCCAATCTAAAAGGAAATGAGAGACCGCTTTCTGAGCAGGCAGCGGATCAGATACAGAAGTATATTATTGATCATCAGCTTGGCGCTGGCGCAAAGATGCCAAATGAGTTTGAACTTGCCGCACAGTTGAATGTTGGAAGGGGAACGATTCGCGAAGCAGAAAAACTTCTGGTTTCGCGCAATGTACTGGAAATTCAGCACGGTCGGGGTACTTTTGTTGCGCGTAATACGGGTATTGTCGACGATCCTTTGGGTTTTGCCTATCTGGGCGATGAAAAACGACTTCTGCGTGAATTGTTTCAGATTCGGTTGCGGCTGGAGCCATGGATTGCTGCTCTTGCTGCCGAGCAGGCTACAGAGGAGAAACTGGCGGAGGTCATGCGATGCGGAGAGAACGTAGAGGTACATATTCATGATATGCAAAATGAAGAAAATTACCTTCCCGCAGATCAAAAGTTTCATATCAGTATTGCTGCCTGTACGGATAATCGAATTCTGCCAATTCTTATTCCGGTCATTACCTATAGCGTTCATTTGATTGGCAAACTGACTGTGAACAGGCTGTATCAGGAGACGATTGATACGCACAGGAAGATTATGCAGGCGCTTCAGGCGCATGATCCGGATGAGGCCAGTAAGGCGATGGAGGAGCACCTGCGCATTAATGATGATCTGATCTCGTCATTGTGAGTTCTGCACAAATTAATAAGATTCAAATTGTGAGATGTCAACAATTATTTTCAAAAATGTTGACATCTTTTTTGTGATATGATATAAAATACATAAGACATCATACGTGTGATGAATTTGCGAAAACGTGGAATGGCCATCCACGTAAAATTATCAAAGAAAAGAGGTATACGGATGTTACAGTTTTTACTTGTTACTCTGATTGCGGTGGCTCTGCTGATCTTTACAATTACCAAATTGAAGATGCATCCCGTGCTGTCGATTTTCATCGCTGCCATGGTAGCGGGTGTCGGATACGGCTATGGTGTCAGTGATACGATCTCTTCTGTCGCCAGTGGATTTGGCAGTACGCTGGGAAGCGCCGGACTGACGATTATTTTTGGCGCCATTATTGCGATGGGTGTGCGGGATACCGGAGCGGTTAAATCCATGGTCAACACCTGTGTGAAAGCGTTTCACGGTAAACATCTGGAGCTGGCGACCGGACTGGCCGGTTTCCTTATCTCCATCCCGGTATTTGGCGATATTACCGGTGTTCTGCTGACCCCTATTATTTCCATTCTTGGAAAACGTTCTAAGACATCGATGTCAACGATGTCAGGGTTCAGTTCTCTGGGTACAAACCTGACACACTCTATTGTGCCTCCGACTCCCGGTGCATTGGCGATGGTTTTGCTCCTGGGTGCGGATATGGGCGGAGCGATTCTGGGCGGAGCGCTTATCTGTCTGGCTGCGTACCTGATAACCTGGCTCATCTTCCATAAATGGACGGAAAAAGAATTCATTGAGCCACGGGCTGATTTTGTGGGTGATGTAACGCCTGTGGAATCAGGTGATTATCATGATCTGCTTATCAATGAGCCAGGTCTTCCGAATATCGGCTTGGCGCTGATTCCGATTTTTGTCCCGGTCGTGCTGATTGCTGCGTCGTCTTTCAGCAGCCTGTTTCTGGCAGAGGACTCCGTGCTGTATCAGATCCTGGCTGTGATTGGCGCGCGTGATCTGGCAATGTTTATCGGCGTTGTGCTGATGTTCCTGCTGGCAGTAAAATACAAGGATGCTGTAATCAGGAATCATGAGATGAATACCGGAAAGAAGACACAGACGCTTGGCGAGACGATCTTCGGATCCTGGGTTGTAGAAGGCCTGCAGGTGGCTTTAATGCCGCTGATGATTACGGCCATGGGTGGAGGATTCAGTACAATCATTAAGGCCAATCCGGCGATTGAGGATCTGGGAAATGCCCTGGCATCGATTAATTTCCCGGGCGTACTGTTCCCGTTCCTGATCGCAGCTCTTCTGATGGCAGCTGTGGGTTCCCGTACAACTGCAGGAATGACTGCGGCAGCGATTGTTGCTCCGATGCTGAGCCAGCTTGGTTTGACCCCGCTTGCGGCATTTCTGCTGTGTGGCGCCGGTACGATGTGCTTCTCTCATGTTAACGACAGCGGATTCTGGGTTGGCGTCACATATTTCAATCTCAGCGTAGAGCAGAATCTCAAGTACAGCACTTTGATGGGGACGGTTACAGGTATTATTATATTGATTATCATTACGCCGCTTGCTCTTTGTGGTATTATATAAGATGGAGGTGAATGACAATGGCAATTGTGTCCATGGATTTGTATTCTTATGAACTGGCCATGAACACGCAGGTAAGTATGATTCTGCCGGAGCGTCGTGGCGTCCCCCATGCGGTACATGAAGAAGAGTATCCCGTGCTCTATCTGCTTCATGGGCATGGACAGGATCATACGAGCTGGCTGCGGCTATCGCGCATTGAACTTTATCTGCAGAATACCGACGTGATCGTAGTCATGCCAAATGCATGCCGCAGCAGCTACGTGGATGGCATCAACACACATCGCTATGGAAGCTATCTGACAGAAGAGCTTCCCCGGGTTCTGAAAAACTGGTTTCATATATCGACAGACCGGGAGCATACATTTATTGCAGGAATGTCGATGGGCGGATATGGGACCTTACATGCGGCGCTGAGCTGCCCGCAGCAGTATGGGGCTGCGTGTGCACTGTCGGCCGGCATCCGGATGGGGACCTGCGATCTGCATGGAAAGGCGGACAAGGGACTTGCGATTCCCACCACACCGGAGATCGACCGGAATTTTGAAAATACGTTTGGACCGAACGAGGATTATGAAGGCTCTTCTTATGATCTGTATCATCTGGCGAGACAGATGAATACCTTTGACGGTCCAAAGCCGCGTATCCTGCAGATTTGCGGAACGGAAGATCCGTTGTACGCAGATAATAAAAAGTTTGCGGAATTTATGCAGAAAGATTGCCCGAACATAGACTACAGCTGGAAGGATTGTGACGGCATTCATGATTTTTATTTCTGGGATCGGGAGCTGGTTACCGCGTTGAAATTCTTCGGGCTTCTCGCTTAGAATTGGATTTACATTGAAAATTGCCGGAAACTGTCTGAAACAAGATGGTTTTCCGGCAATTTCTTCTTGGGATACTATTTTAAACTTTTCCGTCTTGCGGAATACATTGTAAAACATGTATAATAGAAACATATTATCATGTGGTAAAAAATACATGCGTGACGGCTCATATCATGCAGGATAAGGAGGCGTGAACAGATGGGATATTATCTGAACAGCAATAAGGTCTATTCACTTTATGAAAGCGAGACGAGAAAACCATATTTTATCGATAAGACGGAGCTGTTGTCTGACCTGATGACGCTGGTTGTGCAGGGGAATAACCATATCTGTATCACGAGGCCGCGCCGTTTCGGGAAATCTGTGATGGCATCGATGGTGGGTGCTTTCTTCAGCAAGGGTTTTGACAGCAGCAGCGTTTTTGATTCTTTAAAAATTGCCGACGACAAGAGGTATCGGGAACATCTGAACCGGCATGATGTGATCTATATCGATTTCAGTGAGGCGGCGAATGAGAGTTCTGATTATCAGGAATTCATTGCTACCATTAAAGAGATTCTTCAGGGAGATCTGAGAGCTTGTTTTTCGACTGTGCGATTTCGGGAAAAAGGTACGGTGGTGCAGGATCTGAGAATGATTCATGAAGAAACGATGACATCGTTTCTTTTCGTCTTTGATGAATGGGACTGCATTTTTCATAAGAAATACATGACAGACGATGACAGAGAAAGTTTTATCAACTTCCTGGCTTCCCTGACGAAAGGGACGGGATACGTCTCCCTGAGTTATATGACGGGCGTCCTGCCGATTGCGAAGTATTCCAGCGGCTCTACCATCAATCACTTTGTGGAATACACGATGGCGACCGATGATAAATATGGCGCATATTTTGGCTTCACCGAATCAGAGGTAGATGAACTGTACAGACGATATGAGGAGAAGGTAAGCGAACGCAATGTCTCCAGAGCAGATTTGAAAGTCTGGTATGACGGCTATCATACGCCATTGTCTGAAAGAATGTATAATCCGCGTTCTGTTGTGCTGGCACTGGACCGAAACAGAGTCAGAAGCTACTGGACGGCCACGGGCCCTTATTCGGAGATTTCCACCTACATCGCCAATGATGTAGACGGTGTAAAGAAGGATGTGGCGCTGATGGTTGCCGGGGAAGCCGTCCCGTCGGAGGTGGAGGAGTTTGCCGCCACCGCCATGCAGCTGGGCACGAGAGATGAAATATTTTCGGCGATGGTGGTTTACGGTTTCCTGAACTACGAAGACGGGAGGGTGCACATTCCAAACAGGGAATTGATGGACGAGTTTGTCAGAACCATTCGCCGGGAGAGGGGTTTGGGTTACATCTACGATCTGGCGAACGCCTCGAGCCGGATGCTCCGGGCGACCCTGGCGGGCGATACGGAGACAATGGAAGAAATTTTGCAGTTTGCCCACGACACCGAAACACCGCTTCTGGACTATAATAATGAAACGGAATTGACAGCGATCGTAAACCTCGTCTATCTCGCGGCGAGGGACAGCTATTATGTGGAACGGGAGGCCAAAGCAGGTAAAGGCTATGCGGATTTTATTTTCTATCCGGAGAGAAAGGGGGACGACGGCCTGATTCTGGAGCTGAAGGTTGACGATACGCCGGAGGCCGCCATTCAGCAGATTAAAGAAAAGAATTATGTCCTGAAATTCCAGGGAAGGCTGGCGGAGAAAAAGCGTCATACCGGCCAGATCCTGCTGGTGGGCATCGGCTATGACAGGAAAAGGAAAGAGCATCGTTGCAAGGTGGAAGTATTTGGAAATGACGATTAATTCATCGCTCCCCCAGGGAAAATTCAATCCCTTCAGGGGAGCGCTCTGTTTCTGCCGTCCATGCTGATTTTTCATCTGACCGCTTAATATTTATTTTATAATAAACGGTGTATAATAAAAAAGATACCGGAAGGAAAGTGCAGGGAGACAGTGACGGATGCTACAGATTCAGCATGTTTGCAAAGAATATCGTACAGGCACCCTGGTGCAGAAGGCGCTCGATGATGTGAGTCTGAATCTCAGGGACAATGAGTTTGTGGCGATTCTGGGGCCGAGCGGTTCCGGAAAGACAACACTTCTGAATATTATCGGCGGACTCGACCGCTATGACAGCGGCGATCTGATCATCAACGGGATTTCCACAAAAAAATATAAGGACCGGGACTGGGACTCCTATCGGAATCACACGATCGGTTTTGTGTTCCAGAGCTATAATCTGATTCCCCATCAGACACTGCTCGCAAATGTTGAGCTGGCACTGACGATCTCCGGAATTGACAGGGAGCAGCGCCGCAGGCGCGCGAAGGAGGCGCTTACGCAAGTCGGCCTTGGCGAACAGATCGGGAAGAAGCCGAATCAGCTCTCCGGCGGGCAGATGCAGCGCGTCGCGATTGCGCGTGCGCTGGTGAATAATCCGGATATCCTGCTGGCGGACGAGCCGACCGGGGCGCTTGACAGCGACACAAGCGTACAGGTGATGGACCTGCTGCGTGAGGTGGCGAAGGATCGTCTTGTCGTGATGGTGACGCACAATCCGGAGCTGGCGGCGGAATACGCGACCCGTATCGTAAAGCTGCGGGATGGAAAGATCCAGTCGGATTCTGATGCGTTTTTCCCGGATAAGGAGGAGCTCTCAGAGCCGTCGGATGCCGGTATGGGACGTTCCTCCATGTCTTTTCTGACTTCTCTGAGTCTGAGTTTCAACAACCTGCTGACCAAAAAGGCGCGGACACTTCTGACGGCCTTCGCGGGTTCCATCGGTATCATCGGCATTGCTCTGATTCTGGCGCTTTCCAACGGTGTCAATGATTATATCGCTTCGGTGGAGGAGGACACGCTCTCGGAATATCCGGTTCAGATCACGGACACCGGATTTGATTTCACCTCGCTGCTCTCCGCGGCTTCCGGGATGGTGGAGGCGGCGGACGAAGAAGATACGGCGGATATCCGTGTCGTACAGCTGATGACGACGCTGTTCGCGCAGATTGATTCGAATGATCTGGGTGCGCTGAAAGAGTATCTGGAAAGCGGAACGAGCGGGATCGAGGATTACGTGCAGGCGATTGAGTACGTTTACAGTGTCGAACCGCTGGCCTACCGGGAGGAGGATGGTTCCTGGGTGCAGGTGAATCCCGACACGACGCTCAGTTCCATGGGATTTTCCGGCTCTTCCTACGATCTGATGAGTTCTTATATGAGTCTTGACATGTTTTATTCGCTTCCGGAAAATGAGAATCTGTATGAGGGACAGTATGACGTTGTGGCCGGGCACTGGCCGGAGGACGAGACTGAATGTGTCCTCGTGCTGACGAGCGGCGGTGGAATTACGGATCTTCTGCTGTATACGCTTGGACTGCGCGATTCCGTTGAACTTGACGAGATGATCCGGCAGTATCGGGACGGAGAAACGATCGATGTGCCGGAGATTACGGATTCTTACGCATATGAGGATATTCTGGGTATCACATTCAGCCGGGTTGACAGCGCGGACTGCTATGTCTATGACAGTGAGTATGGCGTGTGGACCGATAAATTTGACAATGAGGCATATATGGCGCAGCTGGCCGCAAAAGGGGAAGAACTTACAATCGTGGGAATTGTGCAGCCGAAGGAGGATGCGAGCGCGGCTTTCCTGAGTTCCGGTATTTATTACCCATTTTCTCTGCTTGCGCATATTGTGGAGCAGGCAGAGGAGAGCGAGATCGTGCAGAGCCAGATGGAGACACCTGAGGTCAATGTGCTGACCGGAGAGAGGTTCGGGGATGAGAGCGATGTGGATTTCGATATCGCGTCGCTGTTTTCCATTGATGCGGATGCGCTGGCTGAACGTTTCTCCTTTGACGCGGATGCCCTTGACTTTTCTGATATTAATCTGTTCGCCGATGATCTTTCTGAAATGATCACGATTGATGCGGATACGCTCGATCTGTCTGCATTGACGGAATTTGATCTTTCCGGATATGACGTTGCGGATCTGATCGATTTTGAACAGCTGGATCTGTCCGAATTGTCCGTTAAGCTTCCGGAGTTTGATGTGGACAGCCTGCTTGCGAGTCTGTCTGCGTCCATTTCCGCGGAGGGAACATCGGAGATTGCGGAGAGTCTCCTGGCAGGTTATCAGGAGTATTTTCAGGAATATTATTCCGGAACGGTCTCTGATTTCGCGTATTCTTTTGAGGAATACATGAATTCCGAGGAAGCACGGAATATCCTTACAGACTATTTCCAGCAGGCAACAGAGGCAGAGGAGAAAGGAGAAGGAGAAGAAGAGGAAGAAAACGGACAGGAGGTATCTGATATCGACATCTCGGGGCTGACTTCAGCGCTCCTGGATGGATATACGGTGTATGCGGAAGAACATGGGTATGCCGGTTTCCCGGATATGCAGAGTTCGCTGACTGACTATCTCGCAACGGAGGAGGCGCAGAAGACGGTGACGGATGGCATTCTGGCCATGATAGATGAGGATGCGGTTCAGAATGCGCTGAATGAGCAGATCGAGAGCTATATACAGGAAGTCGCGGATGTATACGCAGATGCTCTGGCCGATGTGCTGGAAGATCAGATATCGGCCATGGCGGAGGATGCAGTGGAGCAGGTTGGGTCGCAGATTCAGGAGCAGATTGCATCGGCCATGACATCCGTGACAGAACAGATTGAATCTCAGGTGATGTCGGCCATGGAAACGGCGACAGAATCGATGATGTCGCAGATCTCTGAGCAAATTGCGGATGCGATGGAGGAGGCCGTCACGCTGGACGAGGAGGCACTCTCGGAGCTCTTTGTTATCAATATGGACAGCGAAGATCTGATCGAACTTCTGACATCGATGAGCGCGTCGCGGACTTCTTCCTATGAAAATAACCTCGCCTCGCTCGGCTATGTGGATTTTGACGCACCTTCCGAGATCGATATTTATCCGATCGATTTTGACAGCAAGACAGAAGTCACGAATATTCTGGATGCGTACAATGCGCGGATGGAGGCTTCCGGTCAGGACGAAAAGGTTATCACCTACACGGACATGGTGGGGACGCTGATGTCCTCCGTTACAAGCATCATCAACCTGATCAGTTATGTTCTGATCGCTTTTGTGGCGATCTCCCTTATCGTGTCTTCGATCATGATCGGTGTGATCACGTATATCAGCGTGCTGGAGCGAAGAAAGGAAATCGGCATCCTGCGGGCGATAGGCGCGTCGAAAAACAATATCTCTTCAGTTTTCAATGCGGAGACCTTTATCATCGGGCTCTGCGCCGGCGTGATGGGAATCGTGCTGTCGCTGCTCTTGCTGATACCGGGCAATGCACTTATTCATCATCTGGCCGGAAATAATCGCGTGAATGCGGTTCTGCCGGCGGGACCGGCATTCCTGCTGATTGTACTGAGTGTTCTGCTGACAATGATTGGAGGCCTCATTCCCTCGAGGACGGCGGCAAAATCCGACCCTGTCACAGCGCTGCGCTCCGAGTAAGCGCAGACAAACATTTGCAAAAATTTTTAGGCGGCAAAAATATT
>MSHD01000065.1 GCA_001941045.1 Lachnospiraceae bacterium Zagget2 | reverse complement strand
GGACTAATCATCCCCCTATCCGATTCAGATACGGCTGTAACCAAATCCGTTGACAATCGCGTCGATCTTCTGCTTCGCCTTGCACATCGGGCAGTCCTTCGCGTCATAGGAAGCATATCCCGCCATATCCTTCGCGCCAAAGATACTCGTAACCTCGATTCCTCTGGCCCTCGTGATCATGCTGAAAATAGAAGCAATCGCCTGCACCCGGCCTCCGTAAAACTCTACGCTGTCGATCGCCTTGTCGAGCGTGACACCGGTAGTGATGGATGTCGAGAGAATCAGAACATTTTTGTTCAGCACCATCGGCTTCGTATTGTCACGCAGAATCATCTGACCGTTGATGTCCTGCTCCGGGGACATAATGTAGATCGTCCGATGTGCGTTCATGCTCCGGAATCCGGCCTGTGACAGTTGCTGCGCCAGATACGCGCCGATGACTTCGCAGCCGTTCAGGCAGATGATCGTATCCACAATCGTATTATTCTCATACTTTCTGGCGAGCAGTCTGGCAGCTGCCTCGGCCTCGTTCTGACGTGTCCGCATCGTCGTGATATCCACATAATAATTGATGTGAGAGTGCGATGTGACAAAATGTCCCGGGACGACCTTCAGAGCCACTCGGTTATCCGCCTGAGCGTGGATTTTAAACTCACGGCTTTCCATACATGTTACCTCCTTTGCCAAGCTCTTTTTATTTACTATTATTGTAAATAGTTTCCGGGAATTTAGCAAGTAAAAAAATCTCTCTTGACGAACTGACAGAAGGGCTCTATATTAATCTGAAAAATCTGAAACGGAGGGAATCATAATGTCCGGGAAATCCGGAAAATTCGATATGTGTAATGGCCCGGTCCTGCCTGGGATCATCGCCTTCAGCGTGCCGCTGATGCTTTCGAGCTGGCTGCAGCTTCTGTTCAACGCCGCCGACGTCATCGTCGTGGGACATTTTGCGGGAAACGAATCGCTGGCCGCGGTCGGTTCCACGACATCTCTGGTCAGTCTGCTGACCGACCTGTTTATCGGACTGTCGATCGGTGCCAACGTAATGACCGCCCTGACGCTCGGTTCCGGCGACAACGAGGGAACGAAGGACAATGTACATACCGCCATCACCCTCAGTCTGATCTCAGGAGCGGCACTCATCGTGATCGGCCTTCTCTTTACCAGACCGATGCTGGTCTGGATGGACACGCCCGAAAACGTACTTGACAAGGCCTCGCTCTACCTGAAGATTATTTTTATCGGCATGCCTTCGATCATGGCTTACAATTTTGGAAGCGCGATCCTGCGCTCCACCGGAGAGACAAAAAAGCCACTCTACTACCTGTCTGTAGCGGGTGTACTGAATATCGCGCTGAATCTGTTTTTCGTCATCGTCCTGCACATGGATGTGGCGGGAGTGGCGCTGGCCACCATTCTCTCGCAGACGCTAAGCGCCGTGCTCATTCTGCGCTATCTATGCCTGACAGATGGCCCGTGCCGCCTGAATCTGCGGAAACTCTATATCCAGCCCATGCGGCTGCGCCGCATGCTGCATATCGGACTGCCCGCCGGGATCCAGAGCGCATTGTTCTCTTTCTCCAATGTGCTGATTCAGTCCGCCATCAACTCCTTCGGCTCTGTCGTCGTGGCCGGAAGCAGCGCGGCGGCCTCGATCGAGAACTTCGTCTACATGGCGACCAACTCTGTCCATCAGGCCAACGTCAGCTTCACCAGCCAGAATGTCGGGGCAAAGAAGCCGGAACGCATAGGCAAGATTCTGCATTGTTCTCTTGCCTATGTCACCGTACTCGGTCTGGTGCTCGGCCTTCTGGTGAACCTGTTTTCCGTTCCTCTTCTCTCGGCTTACTCCACGGATCCGGACGTGATCGCTGCCGGACAGATCCGCCTGCTCTGGATCTGC
Organism: Lachnospiraceae bacterium Zagget2; assembly: GCA_001941045.1. GTDB lineage: Bacteria > Bacillota > Clostridia > Lachnospirales > Lachnospiraceae > Hominiventricola. The sequence continues at coordinate 34,206 of MSHD01000065.1, read as the reverse complement.
GCGCCCTATTTTCTCTGCGGCATCATGGAATCCGTTATGGGGGTTATGCGCGGGCTCGGCTACGCGATCACACCGATGCTGGTCGCCCTGTCCGGCGCCTGCCTGTTCCGCATCGTCTGGCTGGCCACCGCTTTTTCCTGGTTTCCGACCCAGCAGGTACTGTATTCCTCCTACCTGATCTCCTGGATCCTGACCTCGCTCATTCACTATGGGACCTACCTGTACGCCAGAAAACATCACCCGCTCTTCCGGCAGGCAAAATAGATCATCTGCCTCTTTTCCGAGAGTTTCTGCAGGAGTGCGAACGCGCGCTCCTGTTTTTCTTCGTCCAGATTCACGAAGGGGTCGTCCAGGATGAGCACCGGCTGCTCCCCCTCGCAGAGCGCGTCCACGATCGCCAGCCGCTCCGCGATCTGCAGAAGGTCCTGCCAGCCCGTGCTGAGGTACGCCGTCTCGCGCAGCGCGCCCGCCTCCTGGACCTTCAGCTTCAGCTTTACATCCAGAAGCGTCTCCTTCTCCTCCTCCGGTTCCATCTGCTTTACATAATATTTCAGTCCCTGCCGGAGTTCCTCCAGATAACGCGTGGAAAACTGTTCCTTCGCGGTCTTCAGATATTTCAGCGTCTTTTCCAGAAGTCCATACTCCCGTTCCCCGTCTGCAATCTCCTGTGAAAGCCGCTCTTCCTCCTCCGCAAGCTCCGTGATCCGCTCCGCCTGCTCGCGCAGCCGCTGAAGCTGATGCTGCAGATCCCGCTGTTCCCTCAATACGTTGTCCCGTCTGGTGTGGCAGGTCTTCAGCTCTGACAGAATGTCGGCGAGCTCTCCTTCCGGTTTCTTAAGCTTCTGCAATTCGAGAAGCTCCTGTTCCGAAAATTTTCTCTGATATGACAGATATGCCTCGCGTCTTTTCATGGCTTCCACGCGCTGGCTTTCATAAGTCTGCCGGAGGCCCGCATAAGTACGGCTCTCGCGGCGAAGGACGGCCAGCCGCTCCTCCGGATTTTCGCCCTTCCTTATGTGAAGAGAAGCACAGATCTGCTGTTCCAGGCTTTCTTCCGCCTGTTCACTTTTCCGCACATTTTTTTCGGCCTGCTTAAACTCCCGGCGGACGCTCTCCTCCCGCGCCGCGAACTCCGCGCGCTGCCGCTTTTCCAAGCGCCCTTTTCGCATTCCCTGGAAGACGAGCAGAAGCGCCGCCGCCACAGGAAGCGCCCCCGGCCAGATTCGCTGCCACAAAAGCACTGCGCCCGCGCTCAGCAGAAGGCATATGCCAAGGAGAAGCGGAACCTTCGATCTGGACACCTGTGGAGAATCCACCTCCAGCTCCGCGAGCGCGTCCTCCGCTGCGTACTGCTTCTGCCGCGCCTCTTCTGTCTGCTCCCGCGCGGTCCCAAGACGACAGATTTTCTCATAACAGCGATCCAACTCTTCCTCCGCCAGCGGGGCTGCCGTATACGCGCCCAGCTCCGCGGCTGTCCGGCGAAGCCGCTCTTCCTGCTCCCGCGCCTGCCCCTCCAGAAGATCAAGCTGCGCCTTCCGGGCCGCCTTCTCACCGTAAGCCCGCTGCTGACGCTCGCGTTCCTCCAGCATGCGGATTTTCTCCAGAAGCGCCTGCTCCTGCCCTTCCTTTTCGACCAGTCTTGCCTGCCAGTCGCCGGCCGCCGCTTCCCGCTCGCGGCAGGAAGCAAGCTCCTGACGCACGAGCCGCCGCTCCTCCTCGAGCTGTCCCAGCCTGCCGCGATTACCGGTCTTGCGAAAATATTTCATCCGCTCCTCAAGGGAGGCCGCCGCCTTTTCATAATTTCCCATATCCCCGGCGTCCTCCTCCACATGCGTGAGAGACGCGGTCAGACTGTCATTCAGCGCCGTCGCAAAGTCCTGCTGCACAAAAAAGGCTGTTCTCGTAAAGGCCTCGCAATCCAGATGAAAGAGCTCCTCGCCGAGCCGCTCCGTATAATCCATGCTCTCCATACCGGTGGCAAGGTCATAGAGCGCGAAGCTGTCCTCTTTATCCTTCGCGCCAAAGCTGCGCTCCACGCGATACTCCTTCCCCGCCGCCTCGAACTCCATGCTGCCGCCGAAAGTGCCGCCCTGCCAGGGTGCATAGTGCTTCCGGTCATTCTCCTTCAGGGAGCGCTTCGTCGTATAATCAAGGCCGTAGAACATCGCCCGAATAAAGGCCGCGAGCGTCGACTTGCCCCAGCCGTTCCGTTCACAGACGAGATTCAGTCCTTCCGTCGGGCAGAAGGTGAAATCCTGCAGTTTTCCGAAATTGATAATGTGAAGCTTCCTGATCCGCATCCTAATCCTCCCCCGCCAGCGCGCGGATGCCGAGCCACAGCACCTGTTCCTTATCCGTCGCGGACAGGCGTGACGCGAGCACCAGCCGGACAAACTCGCCCTTCAACGACACATCGTACTGATAATCCTCCGGTCGGATGGCAAGCCGCGTTTCGTCCTTCACCTTCAGAAGATAGTAATCGTTCTCCAGCCATTTCTCGATCGCAGCCGCGTCCTTCTCCGCTTCCGGCGAGGTCTCTCCTGTCAGCACAAGTTTCACCGCATCCGTCGGCGGAATCTCCTGCAGCTCCCGGCGCAGCGCGCGCCGGATCTCCTCCTGCGTGAGCAGAGCGGAGACATCCACACGCACTTCATGAAAACGCCTGCATGCAAAAGGAATAAACTCACTCGACAGACGCCCGTCCTTCACCTCGAGAAGCACGTAACCCTTCTCTCCGCACTCGTCAAAGCCGCGCCCCTCCAGGCAGCCGCTGTAGCACCACACGCCGCGCTCATCCAGTCGCTCCTTCCGATAACTGTGGATATGCCCGAGCGCAAGATAATCAATATTCCGGTTTTTCAGCTTTTTTAAGGAAAAGCCCTCCGTCTGCCGCTTCGCACCGTACTCTGTCACCTGACCATGCAGCATGATAATGTTGACTCGCTCCGCATCGAGAATCAGGCGCTCTGTGAGCGCATCCGCCGTCTCATCCGTGATCTCCGCGCCGGTGATCGTCACGCCGTCCTGCTCCTCATAGCTCATCCAGTCGGAACCGAAAATCTTCAGGTTCTCCGGTATTTCCGCAAGATCGCGCAGGAAACTGTTCTGATCGTGATTTCCCTGCAGATAATAAAAGCGCATTCCCGGGTGCTCCCGCACCGCATCCAGCACGCAGTTTCTCGCGCGCGCCGAGATCGTCCGCGCGTCGAAGAGATCACCGCAGAGCAGCACCGCATCCACGCCTTCCGCCGCTCCGCGTTCCACCATCTGCGTGAAAGTCCGCAGAAGTTCCAGCCGCCGCTCCTTCGCCTTCTCCTTCGTAAGCCCCGTCTCCATCCGCGAGTCCAGATGGAGATCGGCGCAGTGTATTAATTTCAATACAGGTCCTCCTTCAGAATGTGCGCGAGCAGCGCCTCACAACCTTCCCGCACGTCGACATAGGTCTCGTCAAAATCTCCGGTGTACCACGGGTCCGCGATATCGCCCTTCCGCTCTGTGTAGTCCATCAGCTTATGAATCTTTCCCTCCGGGTCGCCGCCCGCGATGCGGGTCATGTTGCGGATGTTCCAGGTATCCATCCCGATGAGGTAGTCATATTTCTCATAATCCTGCCGCGTCATCTGCACCGCGCGGTGATCCCCGCAGGGAATGCCTACCTCGCGCAGCTTCCGCTGCGTACCATGGTACGGACGATTGCCGATCTCCTCGCGGCTCGTGGCGGCGGAGTCGATGTAGAAAGCGTCGGCGAGACCACGCTGGTCGACGAGGTACTGCATGACGTATTGAGCCATGGTGCTTCTACAAATATTGCCGTGGCATACAAAAAGAATTTTCATCACCCTTTTCGATTCCCTTCCGGCTTTTTCCTGACAAAACAAGCCAAAAATAAATAATGCGGACTGCCCATACAAACCAGTCTCGGAATCCGATAATGCCTCTGCTGTTCTGGAAGTATAGTACTGATCCATCGCCTCTTCTTCTGATATATGAAACTTCTCCGTGATCATCCTGACAATTTCAGGTATCAGCGTCGCTCTTATTGTTGCATGTGCCATCAATCTACGCCTCCACAATGTAACTCTCTACAAATGTCAGTTCAGCCAGGGCTGCTTCTGTACAGAAAGCAATCTGATTATTAATCTTTTCAAACTTCAGTCGCTCTACAGCGTCTTCTTTTCTCATAATCCCCTGCACAACATAAGATACTGTCTCACCTACGTTGTCATTTGCAATTTTTCCAGTTACAATATCATAATCATGGCGATATCTGATGTCACTTCGACACTGTACTACCATATCAAGCCAGTCCATCGAAGCATCATGAAAAATCTTCTCCTTCAGGATATGACTTTCGCTCCATTCATAAATATTTACAACTGCCTGTTCTTTTTTTCTATTGAACCTCGTCTGAAGCTTCGCACGGCGAACAGCCCACCGCTCAGCCTGCTCTTTTATATCCGTGGTGTAAAAAGCGAATCCGAAGTCTCTTCCGATTTCACTGGTGATAATTTTCGGCCGACGTACCTCCAACGTCGTCCCGTGATACACTAACATGCCTGATCACCTCCCAGATACCGATCGATAAATTGCATCATGTATTCCATGCTCATACCATGAAGGTCTTCATAATCATCACGGAGCATGTCCAGGACCTTTTCCCTTTTGAATAAATCATATACTTTTTCACTGGGCTGATTTATGTAGTCAGCATAATATTCAACACAAAAGGATACAAAGGATAATTTGCTCATAAGATCATCTCCCAAATCATTTATCTAACCGCTTTCTTTTTGATTTTCTTACCATACATGCACTCAAAATACTTGCCATTAAGTTCTTCCTGTATATTTTTAACCAGTTTCGGTTTCGTTGTTATAAATTGCCCATATCGAATCGGGATGCCATCTTCCGAAAACTCTACAGGAAAATTTTTTTCTTCTTCCTCTATGAGCATATCTTCTAATTCCTTTATAAAGCCTTCCATAACAGCTTCATTTTTCCCAGTTCCATCCATGTACCATCTAAAATGCCAAATATGTTTTCCAACTGCCTGATTAAATGTTAAAATCGGCATATAGATATTTTCATAGATGTACTTCCTGTTGTGATGAATTTTTTCAAAGAAGAAATCCATGTTCCCCATTTGCATGTCCCAATCATCTTTAGATTCATCCGAATAAGCAAGAAAAAACTTAATTTTATCTTCCAAGCTAAATGATCGCTGATAATGGTTAATAGATCTCAAAATCCTGCGGGTACTATAGGCAAATCCCTCCATCGTTTGACGCTTTTCGTAAAAGTACGTTACCCACGAAGTAAGTGTCGTTAGCAACGCACTGCCAAAAACAGCCAGAAACACATTCAACCAAAAGTTTATTTCACTGTTTTCTATAAACCAATAATGCAAAATTACACTGCAAACTAACACAATTATCGTCGTAAAGCCCGTCAATATTGTTATTTTTTTATATGCCCTCATCTATTTCCTGTCTTTTCTCCAATTATCCTCACAGCCTCTTCTATTTCTCATTCACTTTTGCCCATTTAATCCACCCTTTTGATAAATTCTTTGATACTGGAAATTATTTGTTTCTTGATTGCTGTATCGCAAAGGATTCCAAAATAGTCCTGATCGAGATGGGTTTTTATTGCTTCATTTTTCGAACAGTTTCCTTGTGTTTGTGTATCTGAAGTGTTAATCGAATTGGCCAAATCTAACATATTATTGATACATGGATATTTTTGCCGTAGTTCAAGGTCAAGCTGATGTGCTGTCAGTAAGTCTCCATACAATTGAATATTTCGTTCTGCCTGCTCGATACGACGCAAGTCATTGAGAATATGTTCACAATCACAAGCACTCTTTATAGTTTCAACTGTTTTTGCACACACATCGTCATAGAAATAAATCATTATGAATCACACCTCGTTTTCGTTTTGCACCTTCCAATCATCTACTCATATACCACAACTGTGCCTGCAACTCCTGAAACCTTTCTACACCTCTTTGCTATCAGCTATCCGCTCTAAGTTAAAAATAGACTGTGTATCTATATCCGACTCAAGTACATTAGACTTCATGAGTACACTGCCTGCATACATCAAGTAGCGGACTCCGCTAGCTACTGCCATTTCTTCAGCAGCTTCTTTCTTTGCCCTGACGACTGCATTGTCAATCATGTTGTCGCCTTTGACCTCAATAAGCTCATAGGAACCATCTTCCATGCGGGCAAGGAAATCAGGATAATAATTGCGTACACGCTTTGATTCCGGGTCAAAATACTGCACTGAGAGATCGCCCTGATTTGAAGTAAACATCCCTGTGAAGTATACCTCTTTGACCTTTCCGCTCGTGATGTACTGCATAAAGCATTCCCGCTCCGGTTTGGAGTCGAAGCAATAGGTATCCGCATGAAAGCTCTTAGCGATTTCCTCTGGCTTGAAGCTGTTGTGATCTTTGGTAATAACCAGGTCATCAGATGCAGAGAATTCATAGTATCCGGCATTCTTCGGCTCACGGAGCAGAACCAGATCGACATCCTCGCTACGCTTTGTACTCTTTACCTCATAGAGGGTATGAAAAATCATCGGGATAATCACGTCATCGAGGATTTCATTATGCCGATTTACCGCAGCAACAATAGCCTCGCTGCCGGCAACCGACTCACGGAGTATCCTCGAAATTGTAAGGCATGGGATATTCATATAGCGCGAAATCTCGCCTATAAGAGAAAACTCGCTATATTTCATCTGCTGTTTCATGGCATCGATGTTAGTTTCTTTCTCAGAAAAGTTTACTCGTAAGCTGCCCTTTTCGTACATCTTCGCTTCATATTTGGATTCATCCAGAGAAGACAAATCAAAATTGACGGGCGAGCTATAGTCTTTCTCAACAAGCGAATACTCGTGCCACAGTCTCTTCATACGGATACTGCGAGGAGGGGGCACCACACGAACCTTATATTTATTCTTCGGTTTTGAGGAAGATTTTCCGAAGTCGGAAATTTCCATATTATAATTCTTTTTCAACTCATCATTCAGAGTATCGTAATTCTCTTTCGAGAGAAAAACCGTCGCTTTCAGTTGCTCATCCGTCAATTTTCGCAGGCAACGCATCGTAGCCTGTAGTACAAAAATCTTTGACTTCGGGCTGCGAAACAAAGCAATACCGAGCAGAGAGCGGCAATTCCAACCCTCTCGACCTTTTTCAACAAGAATAATGAACTGTTTTCTGCTACCTTCTGTTCCAACCACATCAAGATTATTGAAATTTCGGATATCCTCGTCCCTGGTTACGGTCGAATCTCCTGTGTTGACAAGAATCGTAGAAAAAGAAATACCCAGTTCGCTCAGAACCTTTTCTACAGTAGGGCGTACCACATCCGTGGCCTCCTGAACACCAGCAGCGAAAATAGCGAGCTTCGGTGCAAGCCCTTCATAGGTCTTGCCACCATAACGCTCCCAGAACATGGTAATTGCCGTGCGGAGAAATTCCTCATTCTTTACATTTTCAAAACCAATAGGATCGGCATCCTTCAAAAATCCTCTGGAAATGGATTCGTTCAGACCATAGGCATAAACTACCTCCGGCAGCACCTGATTATTGACATATGGAGTACCCGTATAGTTATAGCACGCCACAATGGAGGTTCTGGCTGCGAGAAGATTGATTGTGTTTCGCAGCGTGGTCTTATTTGCTCCGCCGGAACGAAGTTCTTTTTCCAGGTTAGCGCCGAAGAGGTGGTGCGCCTCATCTACATAGACACCGAGTTGTGGCAAGCGACAGAGTTTCTTGAACCGTTGGTTGTCCATCAGGGACGAATCGTCCCATACATCATCCCCGTCATCATCGCCGCCGTAAATATCTGCAAGAAGAGATCCTGTGCCAAAGAGAACATCCGCTGGATTGTCCTCCTTGCGCTTTTTCTTTACGATGATTTTCTGGTTGTTTGAGATTACGATGTTAAAATCGGAATCATCTATCGTGTGCAGAGTGACTCCACTCTCGTCCAGAAAATGAAATTTGATGTTGGCATCCAACACACGGGCATACTCCGGCGGAACGACCTTTGTTTTATCGAAGGTCATAATCTCACGGAGAGATTCCAGTACAGTCTTGTCAGGTGCAAACACCAATGCATTATGGCAATAGCGATTGTCCTTTGGGTACTTCTTCGCAAGAAGGAACTCATAAAATATACATGTGGCCATGAGTATGGTTTTCCCTAAACCCATTGTAAGAGCATAAATATAGTTCGGATAGTCCTCCTTGTATTTCTTCATCTGCTTAAAAATGGTTTCATTCTGCTCATTGAAGTCTGTTGTAAATATAGAAAATTGTCCCCATTTGGTAACTGTATAATACGAAGCATCAGAAAATCTGCCCTGATGTTTTCTCCAATCATCAAAAATCTCGTACATATGAGCGTTATTCATGAATTCCTTGATAAAGACATACATCTCCAAAGCCTCGAACTGCGGCTTGCGCAGGAAAGCGTCAGGATTCTCATCTGCATCATTATACGCAAGGAACTTCTTTGTGAGGTCGTTGTACCTTGAACGAATTTTTCCTCTATTGGTAGTGTAATAATACCAGAGCTGTTCATAAAAGGCAAAGTCCTGTACAAAGGTTGTCGTCTGTTTCTTTGCCATGAATTACTCCACCTCCATTTCCAGCGATTCTGAGAGCAGGTCGGTGATTTTTACCTTGATTGTGCCCGCATCCTCTGGAATATCATAGATGCCGGAAACCATCTCTTTCTTATCGGGGACATCCATAACAGTCGGCTGCATAACTACACCATCGTAGTTCCAGTCAACCATGATGGATTCCACAAGCTGCCGCCAATCCTCCACATACTCTTTCTGAAGTGAGAGCTTCTGCATCAGGTTCATCGGGTAGAAGGAGCGGATCACCAGCTTGCTGCCTTCACGGCCAATTTCCGCCTCTGCTTCACGCTTTAGCTGGAGGTCCGCTTTGTCGCGGAGAATATCCACAATTTCAATGTCAAACTTATAGTCAGAAAGTTCCTGTTCCAATGATGCTTTCAAATCCGGTTCATGCCCCATGCAGACAATCGTGATTCTCTCCACGGGCTGCGTCGGATTTTCTTCTTTTCGTTTCTCGTAGGTTTTATACGGAAGGTTCGCTTTCAGTTCCTCCAGGTCAGCTTTTGTTGCAATGCGATTAACAGGCATAATTTTGACCATCCGACCGTCAAGTTCGCCGTCCCAGATCCCGCTCTGCGGGAACGGCTGTATCTCAAGTGCCTGAATAATCAGGTCTCGTGCTTCCACCGGATTTCTAAAGAAATCGTAGTTATTAACATTGTAGACTTCAAAGCCGGTGTACTTCACATCCTCTGCCAGAACTTCGGCAGTGAGCGACTTTTCACCACCTGCACTTGCAGCTGTATAAAATCCTCCTGTATCCTCAGCTATCATTGAATATACAGGCTCAGACTCATATTGTTTCTTATTCCCATGAATAACGGTAAGCTGTGGCTGTTCTTCTTGTTGAAGAGACTTAGCTACAGCCAAGAGACGTTTTGTGGTGGTCTGAATTGCACCAAGATTAATATCAGCGCCAATGAAGCGTCTGCCAAGTTTCATAGCTACCGCCTGCGTGGTGCCACTGCCCATAAAGCAATCAAAAACAATTCCGTTTTTGGGAGATGAGGATATAATTATTCTCTCCAGCAGCCTTTCAGGTTTTTGAGTTGGATAATCTAACCCTTCTTTGTCAGAATTATTGATTTTATCGAGTAACCAGACATCATCTATCGGTCGCCCATCTTTCATAGCCTCATCCAAGTACCTTTTTACTCTCTTTCCCCCGCCAGCATCAGAAAGAACATATTTTTTCCCCGTTTCTTCATCCATTAATATTTTTTGCTTACGCGCTTTGGCGTATGCTTCTGGGGATTCCCATTTCAAAGTGAAAGGTTCAAAATAAGGGGAGGATGTTTTTGAATAGTAAAATATAGAGTCATGTCTTCGATTAAAATACGAATTATTTTTCCTATTCCACCCACTATATCTCCAGATTAACTCATTCTGAAAATGTTCCTCACCAAAGACCTCATCCAAAATTAAACGAATATAGTGCGCTCTGTGATAATCAGCATGAACATATATGGCTCCAGTATCTGAAAGCAACTCACGCATTAACAAAAGCCGCTCATACATAAATTGGAGATATTCATCATTTGTCCAGATATCACCATACTGCTTTTCCTCAAATGAGGAACTATCACTCGATGCTTTACCGACACCTCTAATCTCAATGGTTTTCTTATAATCTGCCTTGCTGTCGAAAGGCGGATCTATATAAATGAGGTCAACCTGCCCACGATATTCCTTCAACAGATGACTCATCACTTGGAGATTATCTTCCCAGAATATTTTATTGATCCAGCCATTCTGATCCTCTCCATAGCGTTCCCGAAGCTGCGCGGGATAGTATTGGGTAGACTCGTAGGGACGCTTGCCCGTCCATCTCAATTCGGGAAAGCCCTTGATCGTCGAGCGCTTCGCAAATTCAAAAGTAAGCTGTTCGTTCTGCATGGCAATTAATCCTCCTCATCACTAATGTTATCCGGAAGCTTTCCTGACTGCTGCACAATCCTTTTTTCCTGTGATTTTACGCGACGTTCCAACTTTCTGATATCCTCCGATGGTGGAAGTTCTTCCGGCTTAATTCCCCGTTCACCCAACATGGTGCGAACAGATGAATTATTTTGAACATGCTCCGTTGCAATCGCCACTTCACCTTGAAGGTCTTTTTCTTCCACATTATAATTTGTCATCTCGGCAGCGAGATTCTTTGCTGCAATCGTAAGTGTAGGTAAGAAATCAGCCAGAGGGCGGTTCTCCTTAACACCAAGTTTCCGCTTCATATCCTGTGTGGTATTTCCACCAAATAATGCTTGGTCTCCTTTGGAACGTACACGTCCAAATCCAGCATCATCCACGCCGCGCTCGTAGATATTTTGAGAAAGTCTTTTTTCTGACTCTCGAAGTCTTCCGCGTGCTTCGGTGCGCTCCATATAAGCTATACGTTCTTCTATAAGCTCCTGTTTCCTTGTTTGCACGGCAAAATAACTCTGTGCAAAGGCAATCTCCGCTTTTTTGGGGTCGCCATTTTGCGCAATAAGGTAACACGCATAACGAGTCAGCATATAGTCCTTGACTTTTCTATTTGCGCCACTGCCCAGCTGAACCATTTTCGTGACCTCACGAAAATGGTCTGCAACTGTAATGCCAGAAGTTTCACAGGATTCCATAGCACGCCCAATTGTTTTTTCAAAATTCTCCCATCGCTCATAGCCCAACAATCCCATCAGATCACGCGCGAGCCAATACTCTATATCGGTATTATCAATAATATGTAAGCTTTTGTCAAACTGTGCTTTAATAGCAATAATTTTATTCTTCTCCATAAGCACTCTTCTCCATTATTTATTCTGGCAATAGAATCGAAAATCGCAGTTCTCACATGTCTTCGGATTGTCCGGACAGTGGTTGTACTCTTTCCGCAATATTTTATGTACGGTATCGTCAAAGGCGGCTACCGTTCCCTCGATGGCACTCCTGGTGTAAGGGAATGTCACCATCGGATTGCCGTTATCCTCGCCGGTATAGTAAATGTGCATCCTGCTGACCTTCTGGTCGGTGCGCTGTTCGATCAGATACGCATACAACTGAAGTTGCCTGCGATAATGCTCCAGGCGATCACGCATCCGCTCCATATCAGGCTTGCGCTCTGACTTGAAGTCCACCAACTCCACAGTGTCGCCTTCGCCTTTTACAAGATCGATTTTACCCTCTATGATATAATCTGGCTGCACCAATGTCACATCAACCTCGGCCTGCTTGATCGTGTCCCATCTGCCGGCCTGTCGTTCAGCATATCGGAGCACCTGCTTCAGTGCTGCCATTCTCTGCGGTTCAGCCAGATAGGTGTGCTCCGACTTAACCAAAGAGACATAGTTGCTTTCAAACCAGCGTGTGATGTTGTCCTTTGTGACTTTCTGTTCCTCACCCCTTAAAACTGCTCTGTGTATATCCTCAATAGTCTCATGAACAAGTGTACCAAATACCATAGAACCTTGACGAATCGGCATAAATTCCAATTCGCGATAAAACTTGTACTGTAAGGCGCAGGTTTCGTATACCGATATATGTGAGGTGAAGGAGAAGGTGTCTTTCAGATTAACCTTCTTCACTGTCTTGAAATCAAATTCCGTCAGATTGAATGCCGGGCCGTCCGCGCTCTGCAATTCCTCGTAGACTTCCAAGAAATATTTGCTCGGTGTGCGTTTATCTTCATTGCAGGTCAGCACCAGCAAATCCTGCGCCCTTGAGAAAGCCGTATAATACAGCCGCCAGAAGTCGAAAAACTTCATCTGGTTATATGGCTCAAACGCCGGTCTGTGGAAATATTTCTCTTCGACCTCACTCATCAGTTCCTTGTAGGACTTCCTCGGTCCGTTCCCCAGTGAATCTACAAAGACGATGGGAAATTCCATCCCTTTCGATTGATGAATCGTCAGGAAAGAAACACAGCCGCTCGGCGCATATTCGGCATCGTCCTCGTATTCGGTAATGCCGCCATCATACAGAAGCCTCAAATACTGATTGAAAAGCCGCTCTGTATCGATATTGATATACATTTCATTAAAGACATCGACTCTATGCAGGTATTCGTACTTTCCGATGACCTGTGTAATAAGAGCAAGATTCCTCGTCGGACGGATATCCACCACTCCAAGGCTCATATCTGCGTCCAGCATATCGGAAAACGGTTTGAACATAAATAGCTGATAGATAAGTCCAGAATAGGCATAGTCCGTGGTACCTTTCAAGCCTGCATGAATTTTCCCATGTTTACGAATGAACCTCATAAGTTCGTTGTTTTCCGGCTTCGTTGCGAATTCATTTGCCATCTTTATACAGCCGACATAATACTGATAATGCTCTGCTTGCAGGAAAGTGTATTTGCCATTTTCCAAACCAGATACATACTTCGGAAACATCAACATCAGACATCCGATGACCAGTCGTATCTCATCCCGCTTGAAAAACATATCCGAACGCGGCGAATAGACGTTGATCCCGTTCTTCTCCAAAAAATCCGCCAGCGCAGTGACACGCGGGTGTTTCACTGAACTGAAGAGAAACGCCAATTGATTATAGTCTGTCAGCTTTCCAGACTCTTTCAGTCTGTTTATAAAGATGAGAATACGCTCGTGCCATTCATCGTCATCATCACGACTTGCCAGCTTTACAACAGCAGGGCTTTCTATAGTCGTTTTTTCATGTGGCTCTATCCGTTTATCATAACGGAACTTGTCCCAGGAGAACTTAAAATTCCTTCCATCTGTAGTCTGCATCCATTTATTATAAAAATCTACAATATCACTGTTAGAACGATAATTCACCACCAACGGAATCACCTTGCAGGCTCCGTCCACAAACTTTGTGGGAAACTCCAGGATATTTCGGATTGTTGCTCCACGGAAACGATACAAGCCCTGGTCATCATCACCCACTACGCAGATATTCTGATGTTTTTCACCAAGCATGAAAACAATCTGTTCCTGGATATAGTTAGTGTCCTGGTATTCGTCTATCATGAGATAGCGAATTTGACTTTGTAACTCCTCCAGAATAGAAGGATTTTCTGAGAGCAGCCTGTAGCATTCCGTCTGTATTGCGGCGAAGTCTATCAGGTTCCCCTCATGGAGCATTTCCTGATACACAAAGAGCATATTGCTCAGCGCAACTATTTCCGGATTGTTATCTTCAATCAGCGCATCTACGCTCACCAGTTCTTCGGAGAGGTTATTTACATAGTTGCAGATTTCGGCTGACCACTTCCACGCGCCTCCCTTTGGAAGTACCAGGTCAAGTCCCTCAATATTCCTGAATTTATGGATGTTCTGGAACACAAGATACTGCTGGTCGAACGTATCAAGCAACCGATAATTTCTCTTCAAACGCGTAAATTCCAAATGTTCTTTTATAATGCGAAGACACAGCGAATGAAATGTTCCAACATACATCTCGTTGACATTTACGGCAATATCTCTTACAGCCAGTTCATTCGTGATTCGTGTTACAAGTTCCTTTGCTGCCTTTTCAGTGAAGGTAGCTATGAGGAGTTCTTCCGGCTTCACACCACACTCCTGTATGAGATAGATAGCACGCTCCACAAGAGTGAATGTTTTCCCTGTTCCCGGTCCGGCTGTAATAAGCACTGGTCCATCTATGGAAAGAATGGCCTCTCGCTGCGCATCATTCGCATTCCCAAAATCAAACATAGCATCTACCTCTATTTCTCGTCATCCGGCGCACCGTCGGGAATCATCTCCATAATGTCTAAAGTTCTCTCCGTTTATATACTATCTTCCAAACTTCGGATGAAATAATTATTCAAAGAAAATCTCCTCCTGATTGGCATTGTAAACCTCAACCTGATTTTCAATATTCAGTTCATTCACAATCCATCCCCTCAGTGTACATGCCGTAATAAAGTCCTGAATCCGATTTATGCCCCTGATTTCTTTTAACGTGATCACTGCGCCAAAATTCAGTCCCCCCTGCACCTTGGTGCTTAATCGCTCTTTTGATGTAACCGCGATGCCCCAGAGTCTTTCATCGTAGGATTTCATGGGGCGGTTATTCTTCAGTACTTTTGAAATGAATTTTGTATTTTCCCATTTTCGGAACTCTCTTCGCGAGGTTCTCTCATCTACATGGGTTCCGGTATCGTCCTGAATATTTTCATTGATATCTTCAATCTTTCCTTTTGCGTTGATACGGCCAAATTTGAGAGACAGTTCCCTGCTCGTGTAATCAACCCCCTGTGCCCTTGAGCACTCAGGGAAATAACACAAAGTAGCGCGTGCAATGTAAGGATAATTACCATCCTCATCACGTGGAACAGGAATTGCATAATTCGTTGTTCTGTAAGACCTGGATGTCCCATACACTACGAAGCGGATTTCATCGTTGTCTGTGGTCAGTATTTTCCGGACATCTATGGGTACAATACCATATCCAGTCAGATTCTTCGTTTTGTAAGTGGATACCTTATATTCCCAGCCCGCTGCGGAGTCGACAAGCAGCGCTTTTGCGACTTCCCGGGGCAGCCCCATGACATCAATCAGATAACAAAGTTTTCTGCTGACCCAGGGCGCGGCAAACGAAGTCCCATACACGCCAATATCACCCATTGTAGGGGAGTAAGCACCTATTCTTTCATCATAATCTCCCCCATAGTAGGAAACATCCGGCTTATTGAAAAAAGAGAGCACACTGCCCTTTCTTGCGTAAGAAGCCGGGCGGCCATCACGTCTTACAGAATTCACGATGACCGAATTCAGTGAATCTGCCGGAGAGCCAATCCTGAGTATATTTGTTTTTTCACTCCGGTTGTCATTGGTTCCCGATATTACAAATATCACATTACGCTGATGTGTAATTTCGTCAATGATCGCTGCATCATAAGAAATAAAGTTCTTCGATACCTCGTCATCCGTGCCGAGTGATAAATTCCACACATGGATATCCGGATTTTGTGCGACAATTTCTTTTATTTTTTTCACGAGTCTTGACACTGAAATCCGGTTTGCGCATACGCCAAAGTGCCTTACACGAAATCGCCCACATCCATCGTCCAGCCACGGATTCATCCGCGGCCCGTCTACAATGATTGACGTCACCTCCGTACCATGCTCCCTGTCGCTACCATGCAGAGTATATTTTTCTACTTCATCAAGATAATCTATATTTTCAACCCACTTGCCAAAATATACGGAATCATCAAACAAGGTATCAACAACCCCGATCACCGGCTCATTTACCGGATCAGGGATAGCTATCTCCGGAAGGGTCTGTCCCACGCCAATCTCTTCTGGTGTGACCTGAGACAAATCTGAGGAAATCATCGAGATAAGGTACGGAACCTTCTCTGACAAAAGAGAATATAATTCTTTTGTCGTCGATATCGTGTCATCACCAAAAAAGAAATACGGATAACGGGCAGAATCTATCTTTAACTTCTCCAACAGACCAGCCAGAGATAATTCCGTCTTATAGAAAGTAATCAGGAACATATCCTGTGTCGGTGTCTCCGTAATTTTCGGAGCAGAAAACGTTTCCACAACAGAGCAGTCAACAATATAATCTCTGATTTTTTGTTTCGATAAATCATAGTCAACGTAAGCAATTTTGTTCTGTGGCTCATTAAAGTTTTTTGCTGTAGCTTTGCCATTGAAACGATCATAAAGGAAACGTTTAACTACTTCTAATTCATGTATCGTCCTGTCTACCGTGACAAGATCAACATAGTAGGTGATAATGTGATTTTCTTCGCCTTCTCTTGCATCAGAAAACCTTGCGCCAACGACCATATCATTCGTTGCCTTGCCAGTCGGTTTTAATAAAGCCTGTATTCTGCCTGACTTTGCAATGATGTCATTGTAATATACATCAATAAGCAGGTTACTGACAATTTTAGGAGATGCGGCATAAAACCGTTTGACCGCTCTTAAACTCTCCATCAAAGCATCTACTTTCTCCACAGAAGTGAATGCAGCAGTTTTTAAATTTCTTCCGCCCGGTTTTTGGGGATTGTTCTCATTCGAGAACCTTAATTTAACCTGTAATAAATGATTCATTTCATGATCCTCTCAGCTTCCTCGAAACGCTGCTTTTGGGTACTCTGGAAAGAATCTCAATTTCCCTTGTTGTATAACCTTCGTCACTTAATTTTTGAAGATCTGCAGAAGCGGAATTCCCATTCAGAGCCAAATAAATTCGTCTTAAATAATCATACTCGTTTGCCTCATCGCTGAAAGCAACAGCGGACTTGATGATTTGTTTTAAATCGCCCGGATATGGAATCTCATCCAGGTTTTTCAAAATCTTATGAAACAATCTAATATCCTGTCTGGAATTGGCAGACCGCTTCAAATTTACTGTCAGCATAGAATCCGCAATGGCGACAAGATCTTCTCTGGAATAACGGTCAAACGAAACAGAGGCATCGAATCGTCTCAGTAAAGCCTTGTCAAAACAATCGATGAGGTTGGTCGTTGCAATTACAACTACATTATCGGCAAGACGTTCCAGTTCCTTTATAAATACAGAAGTCACTCTCCCCATTTCCCTCAGATCATTTTTGTTTACCCGGTCGAGAACAAGAGAATCTATCTCATCCAGCAACACAAGCGCCCTGCCATATGGCAGCCGACTTATCTCATCAAAAAGAAGGGATACATTTTTTGCTGTCTCTCCCAGTCGGCTGTCAACCAGTTGTTCAAAAGAAACCGTAAGAATATCTCGGTTAAGTAATCTGGCAATCTGATACGCTGATTCCGTCTTACCCGAACCTGGTGCTCCGTAAAACAAAAATCTGGAAAGTCCTGCTTTTTTATCAACTGCCTTCGTAATGCCAATCACATCTGCTTCAATCACATCAGGAAGTATAAGCGGCTGTGAAGAATACTCTTCCTTCCGCAAAAAACGCATATTGCTGTAATTCGACTGTGGAATATAAAAGCTCGCATTAGAAACCAGTTCCATAAGATATTGAGCCACGGAGGAGTCTCCAGCTGCATCAAATTCTTTTGCGATTTCCGCCACTTCTACGGCAAATGCTTCATCATTTTTTTCTACATGGAATTTTACTAAATTAATTAAATTTTGCTTTTTCAAGGCGGCTTCCTCCTATGACATGTATTATACGCTATTTTGGGGCGCAAGGCAATTATTTTGGGACAGTTTTTAAAAATAATAGTTAGTACGAGGCTTCGCCTGCGTTTGTTTCCCTTCCGGTAAGTCATATTGCACTCATAAACGCGCAAAAAATCAGTCGTAAATTTTTGCGATTGATTTTAGCTATTTGAATTCTCATTTTTTTATAAAAATGTGATGGAGCGTATATATGGAACGATTTATTATAAACAAACTGCTGGCCTGGAAGAATTCTCCCTATCGCAAACCCTTGATCTTAAAAGGCGTTCGGCAGGTGGGCAAGACCTGGATTCTGAAAGAGTTCGGCCGCCGCTATTATGAAAACACCGCATATTTTAACTTCGACGAGAACGAGGAATACAAACAGTTTTTTGAAACGACCAAGGAAGTAGACCGAATCCTGCAAAATCTGATACTGGCCAGCGGCCAGCGGATTGTGCCGGAAAAAACTCTCATTATTTTTGACGAGGTACAGGACTGCCCTAAGGTTATCAACTCCATGAAATATTTCTGTGAAAACGCGCCGCAGTATCACATTGCCTGCGCCGGTTCTCTGCTGGGGATTGCTCTGACAAAGCCTTCTTCCTTCCCCGTGGGCAAGGTCAACTTCATGCAGATTGATCCGATGACCTTTACGGAATTCCTGTTGGCAAACGGTGATGAAAACCTGGCAAAATATCTGGAAGCGGTAAATACAACGGAACCGATACCCGATGTTTTTTTTAATCCGCTATATGAAAAACTGAAAATGTACTATGTGACCGGCGGCATGCCGGAATCTGTCAAAATGTGGACAGAGGCGCGGGATGTTTCCGCGATGCAGGAAGCCCTGTCCGAAATTCTTGGCGCCTATGAACGTGATTTTGCGAAGCATCCCAATGTCAATGAATTTCCGAAGATTTCGCTGGTCTGGAAGTCCATCCCGTCCCAGCTGGCAAAAGAAAACAAAAAGTTCATCTATAAAGTTATCAAGGAAGGAGCCAGAGCCCGTGAATATGGGGATGCCCTGCAATGGCTGGTAGACGCCCGTCTGGTACACAAGATTTACCGCAGCACTGCGCCCGGCCTTCCTGTGTCCGCATACGACGATCTCTCTGCCTTTAAGATTTATCTGGTAGATGTGGGACTGCTCCGCCGTCTGGCGCAGCTGGCACCGACTGCCTTTGGCGAGGGCAACCGCCTGTTTACAGAATTCAAGGGTGCATTAACGGAAAATTTTGTCCTTCAGACTTTGGTCACACAGTTTGAGGTCATTCCCAGGTACTGGACACAGACAAATCCTCCTTATGAGGTAGATTTCCTCATTCAGCGGGAAAATGATATTTTCCCCGTGGAAGTCAAATCCGAAACTAATACTACGAGTAAAAGCCTGAAGAAATTCAAGGAGCTGTTTCCTGACAAAGTCAAACTCCGCATTCGTTTCTCTCTGGACAATCTGAAACTGGATAATGATGTGCTGAATATTCCGCTGTTCATGGCTGACCAGACCGATCGGCTAATCGGATTAGCGTTAGAACAACGCTAACCTTGCAACCGTTAAATATAGTGAAAGCCTCCGCTGGCAAATCAATTCCCAACGGAGACTTTCTTATTTTCGCCATATCGAGGCTCTAGCCCAAATTGGTGCAGTTACTTAAATTCCATATCAAATGCCGGAGCCATTCTCTCAATCTCTCCTCTTGTAAGACCATGGTTTTTTGCCAATATTCTCCAATTATTTTCTACAGTACCTCTGATCTCATCCAGGCATATCCTCGCTTGTTTTTCATTTATCCCAAACATAGACGCAACATCCAATGCCAACTCAAAATCGATTAAATTAATATTCTCATCCACATTCAAAGATAACACATCTCCCCCTGAATCTGGGTTCACATCATATAAAGGTGACAAACGCCATCCTTCATTTGTTAGGAGGAAGCCATGATTTCTCAAATGATCATCTGTATTGGAAACTGCCATATTAAATACAATACGCTTCCATAATTCTGATAAATCTTTTTTAGGAGCAGCACCGTATTTTCTTATCAAAGAGACAAGATCAAGATAACTTGATCCATCAGCAGCACCCGCACCATCATTCTTACCCAGCAATGTCATTGCGGATGCAAAATGGATTCTTTTTTCACCATCCCGATCAAAACGTTTGATCAAAAATGTGCTTCCTGTCTTTGAAAAATTTTCAAGTTTTGCTTCCGGAACATCAAGGCCACACATCACCGCTAAATCATGCACAACCATTTCCCAGGCACCCACATTCGTATCATCATGTTTGGATGGGAATTTTGCAATCCACAATGAACCATCCGGAGCAGATACCGATGCTTTCGGTCTCGCCCCTCCCAGTGATGATCCCGGCGCTAATAATTGCTTCAGCCATTTTTCTTCCATTCCATCTTCATTTTTTTCGAATGCCAGTGATGCAGATTCCAATTTACGAAGTGTTGTCCATGGAGGGGTCGCCAATTCTTTGTCATCAGACAAAAATGGACCGCCTTCGTTTACAGAAAACCGTAACCCGCCCATCCTCGTCTCATCGAAAACTCCAAGAAGATAGTCAACATCTGTAAGGCGCTTTGGTTTTCTTTCTTCTTTCTTAGCAATAATTGCCTCGCGTCGTTTCATCAATGTACGTCCCCATCTGTCCGGACAGGAATCTGCAAAAATTCCAAACATGGATTTATTTAACGGGGCATACTGACGACCTTTATATAACATCAAATCCGGATCAAAAATAAGGCTTATGTCTACATTTTCAAGCCAGGAATCATCGTATTCAAAGGAAATAACTTCCTTACCCTTTCCACCTTCCACATAAATAGTGCCTATTTTTTCAGGTATAACAGTATCCCAATCCTTATATACATAAATAATTCCTGCATCCGCCATATTTATTTACCCCGTTTCGCTCTGCCACGAGTCTGAATATTTAAATCCTGCAATTTTCTTCCGAATTCATCATCCCTGGCAACGAATTCAAAATCTTTATCCATTCCGCCAAGCGCATGTAATACAGCCGCATAAGTTCCTATCGATACCGTCGGGGTCCCCTTTTCCACCGACCATAATGTGGCGCGACTGATTCCGGCTCTTTCCGCGACTAATTCTGTGGCAAGATTTCTTCTTAATCTGGCCATTTTAATTTGTTCACCCATTGTTTCTAATATTCTTTGTGTTTCCGGCATCACAACCACTGTTCTTTTACTCATATCAAGTTCTCCTTATGTTTAATATAATAAACCCATTTCTCTATTTTGTCAATTTTATTAAACATAGCCATTCCATAAATTCAAGTTATTTTTAGCATGTCCATTCCAAAATGCCTGATACAAAACTTTCAATATAAACATCAAATATATTACACAAACAAAAAAGCCCACCGGGTTGCGCATGGAAACCAGAGGCATGGTGGGTTCTGTTATTATTACTATTATCTTATTCCCGTAATAACCAATCCGCTATGTCATAAACCTCTATTCCCTCATAACTATATTTGTCATGCTTTGTCCGCGCAATGATTATTTTAGGATACGCATCTCTGATTTTCAACAGTGGTGAACTCTCTCTCTCAAAAGTATCCATATTGGAGATATTGTCACTAACCTGAATATATATTTTCTCACTTCCCCGCTGTGCCACAAAGTCGATTTCTTTCTGATATAGTTTTCCGACATATACAGAATAGCCTCGTCGCAACAGTTCAATGCAGACTATATTTTCATAAACTCTTCCATAGTCCATATTTCTGCTTCCTAAAACGGCATACCGGATACCGGTATCACTGAGATAATATTTTTCCGAACTTTCAAGGTATTTCTTTCCACGGATATCATACCGTTTAATATCATAAAAAACAAAGGCATTGCACAGATATTTGATATATTTGCCGATTGTCACATGATTGGTTGCGGTTGCATTCGCCGTCAACATCTGACTGACTTTGTTTGGAGACGTCAAATTGCTGATATTATCCATAAGAAATTCACTCAATCTTTGCAATACCAGCGTATCCGGCAGGGAATATTTTTGTACCAGATCTCTCGTGACAATCGTTTCATAAACCTGTTTAATATAATTTACTCTATCCTCTTCCGTTCGATACGCGTAAGAACCAGACAAGCCCCCCTGTATCGCAAATCTGTCAAACAACTGATCCGTATCGTTGTCCTCTTCAAAATACTGACAATATTCCTGGAAACTAAAGGGAAATACATGAATCTCTATATAACGTCCGGTAAAAAGTGTTGCCAGATCAGCGCTTAAAAGAAACGCATTGGAACCAGTTATATAAATATCATATTTTCCCCTGGAATAAAGGCTGTTGATCGCGAGTTCAAATCCCGGACACATCTGAACTTCATCCACAAACAGATAATTGATTTTTCCTTCCTGATAATGATTCTCAACATACGTATGCAGTGCATGGTATTCCTTGATTTCTTCATAAGCCAGATCCATAAAATCAGCGAAAATGATATTGATGTTTTCAAAATGATTTTTCAGATATTCTATATATGCCTGCATCAATTTCGATTTACCAGAACGGCGAATTCCCGTAATAATCTTTATATCCGGAGTCCCATTCAGTTCAATCATTCTATCCAGATATTTTGTTCTTACAATTGTTTTCATATCATGCCCGCTTTCAACATTTAAATTATTTTCATTTTTTGAAATCGTATTATGATATATTATACAGCTGCCGAATTAAATATACAATATTATTCTTTCAAAATCGTAATTTTTTTCAATTTTCGAAATCGAAAATATTTCAAGTTAAAAAGTCTTTTCTCCGTTACCCTCACCAGCTGATCATATGTATATGCATATAATTTACCAAAATCTTCCTGTGTTTTGTATTTACTGATAGAAGCATCCATGGAATCTCCTATTACAAATGCCCGTATCTGCGGTTTGAATTTAATTTATTACCATAATAAATACTCTCCATATATTCCTCCGCTTGGCACACTTCATTTCTTTGCAAAAATTTTGTTCAAATAACGCCACATCGCTCATGTCCATCCCTTTCCCTTCTTATATTCTGCGATCTTGTTTATCTTTTCGGACACGTTCTTCCGCATCCCGCATAAACTGCTCCGACAGATGAATAATCTCTACTGTTTGTTTCCCTCTTTCCTCATAGCTGCGATTATGAAAAAGAACAACCTTGGACATATAATCCTGCTTCAGTCTCAGCGCAGCAGCTCTTTTTTCTTCTTCATATCTTTCCCACTGTTCATACAACTCATTGGGCAGTTCAAAATAATATCTGGTTCTATCATTATAAAGCTCCCACAAAGGCAGCTGATCACTCCAGCAAATGCAAAAGCCATCATTGTATTTCTGCATCGGATAGCATCTCGCGCCCAACGCCCGGTTAGATTTTCTGTTCTGCAGCAACTTCTCTGTAACGATATCAAAATGATTCAAATCCTCCCGAAGCCCCAAAGCTCCGCGAATCACCGGCAAACCCACGGCAGTATTTTCTCATTTACACTCCACAATCAATCGCGTAGGAAAATAAAACGGAATCTGCACCGGCGGCGAAAGAAGTACATCCGCATTGTGTGGCTGTCCAAGTCCCTGAACCATCGTTCCCGCCGTGCCTTCATATACTAACAATCCATCCTTATCCACCGGTCGAAACCCACAGCTCATCAACAACTGTTTGACAAAAAATTCAAATAATTTCCCCTTTAGTAATGCCATCTTATGCCTCCTGTTAGCCGAATCTACATCGGATTCCTTCTATCCTGAAAACAACTCTCTGGTTTTATTTTATCGCATATTTCGTTCCTCTCCCCCTGCCCTCAATCTTCACAACTCCTTTTTTCTCCATATCTTTCAGCAACTGCGTTGTCTTTGACTTTCCAAACGGGACGCACGGGGCAATCTCACCGATTGATTTCAACACCGTCTTACTTAAAATCTGATATACCATTCTTTCGTCTTCCGATAAATTCAGATCCTTCTCAAAAACCGGAAGTGCAATCTTAATTGTATTTTCTGATACTTCAAATTCCGGGTGTTTTACTCCTTCTTCATAGAGCTGTTTTATCCGCAAAATCCCCGTGCCGAATATTTCCACAAATCCCAGTCTGTAAAATACATTTGCGAGGTCCCTGTTTCTTAAAACAGAAAGTTTTCCGGATAGATACTCCTCCTCCGTAATTCCGGCCGGCAACCCTCCGGGAGAAATAATTTCGATTCTGTCATCGAACATCGAAACCCTTATCTGAGATTCCACATCCCACACTCTATGAATCAACGCATTTGCAATTGCCTCTCTGAATGCAGCTTCCGGTATTATTTCTATCTTCTTTCTGTCAGCACCCTGTATTTCTTCGTACTGATAATAGTCCCTGAATACCTCCAATGTTTTTTCATATACCGTCAAAGCGGATACATGATCAAATGTCGCCCTCTTTTGAATCACACTGATGTTTTCGCCAAACTTCACAATATCGATTCCGGGAAAATGATTGCTATCCGCCAGAATACCAGCCGCATTATTATATCCGCCGGTACTGTTATATAAATTCAGCGTTTTCAAAGTATCCTGATTAAAGGTCTCAATCTGGATACTTTCTTTTAATTTCTGATTTAAAACATCAAAAGTCAGTTCCTGATCGTCACACGGCAATTCTTCAAATCTGATATTTTCCCCATCCAAAATCAGTCTTGATAATTCCAGCGTGTCAACCTCGATTGTCGCGGTATCATTTCTTTTGTATGCTTTTGATTTATATAAATACGGCTTTTGCATCCCGCTTTTTACGGTCAGTTTTATCGTCCTGTCATTATTTTGCAGCTCCAGCGTGTAATCAGGCTGCGGAGTAATGCTGTCATTAATTTTATTTTCTATGTCCAGGCACGCCTGTCTTGCATCCGACAGTCCTTTAATATT
The DNA here is from genome assembly GCA_001941045.1 of Lachnospiraceae bacterium Zagget2. Classification (GTDB taxonomy): domain Bacteria; phylum Bacillota; class Clostridia; order Lachnospirales; family Lachnospiraceae; genus Hominiventricola. Next base: position 9,533 of record MSHD01000065.1, on the reverse strand, counting down.
GCCGGCGTCATCAATACCAAAAAATATCTCTCCGCCATCATAGTTCGAAAAGGCACTTACTGTTTTCAAAAATGTATTTGTAATGGTCTCTTTAAACTCCGTCGTTCTCGTTTCACGCATACGTTTTTGTCCTTTCCAGTTTTATGACTGACATTATACTCATAAACGCGCAAAAAATCAATCGTAAATTTTTACGATTGATTTTAACTGTTTGAATATACCAAAAACCTTCCTAAATGATCTCTCCTTGGCCGCGATATGCCAGACCTTTATTGACCAGTTTCCGCACCACATCATAGATAACCGCAAACACCGGTACGCCGACGATCATGCCGATAAAGCCGAACATGCCTCCAAAGAACAGAATTGCAAACAGTACCCAGAAGCTGTTCAGGCCTGTCACATTTCCAAGGATACGCGGTCCTAAAATATTCCCGTCGAACTGCTGGAGGATCAGGATAAAGACCAGGAAGATCAGCGATTTTACGGGACTTACCATCAGGATCAGCAGGAAGGACGGAATCGCGCCGATGTAGGGGCCGAAGAAGGGGATGATATTCGTCACGCCCACGATCACACTGATGAGCAGCGGATTCGGGATCTGGAGGATCAGCATCCCAATAAAGCAGATCACACCGATGATCAGGGAGTCGATAATCCTGCCGCTCAGGAATCCGGTGAACATCCGGTCCGCGTAGCGGATTTCATTCAGGATACGATCCGCCCATTTCCGGTTGAAAACACTGTAGAGCAGCTTCTTCCCCTGCCGGGCAAAATTCTTCCGGCTGCCCAGGAGATAAACGGACACGATGACGCCGATCAGCAGGTTATAGAACGCGCTGAAGATTCCCGCCACGCCCGCAGAGATGTCGCCGATCAGCGTCTGCAACCGGGGAAGCACGGTGTTTCTCAGCCACTCCGGAAGGCCGGTGGAGACGGCTGCCACCAGATCATTGATGTAATTCTGCAGCGTCTCATTGTCCCCGGCGAGTTCAAGCGCCCAGTTCTGAAAGCGCTGGAGACTGCCCGGTATCTGCAGCAGAATCGTATAGATGCTCTTTGCCAGCGACGGCACGACGATGAGCAGCAAAGTAAAAATGACGACGGCTGCCAGAAGCAGCGACAGCACGACGCTTAAGCCGCGGGCCAGCCCTGCTCCTCTCTTTTTATTCTTCAACAGCCTCTGTAAACTTTCCTCCAGACGATTGCAGAGCGGCTTCAAAAGATAGGCGATCACCGCGCCGACAATGAAGGGCATCAAAACCCCAATCACTTTCTGAAGAAAGCCTCCCACCTGGTTCAGATGCGTGAGAAAGAACTGCAGCAGAATCGCCAGCGCGACCACTCCGAACAGGCTCAGCATCAGTTTCAGACATATTTTTTTCTCGCTTTTCACAAGGCTTCCTCCTTTTTCACCTTCTGCAGCGCTGCATTCAGCATCGCAATCTTTTCCTCCGAGGCGTCCATTATCCCCAGCATGGGCGCAAGATCTTCGATCGTCCTCGTGCTCATTGCTGCAAGCGTCGTCTCATCGATCTTCATCCCCACGAGGGAACTGACAGCCGGGAGGAAGACCTCCTTCGCCTGCTCGCTGCCTAAAATATCGCCGTCCTCAGCCCCTGCGAAGTGATAAACCGGATTTTCCTGTTCCACGCGCGTCAATACGATTGTGTTCTCGAGGTCATGGTATTTTGCCGTGATCGTATGGCTTCCCTCCGTGAATGGCAAATTCTCGAAAAGAAATACTCGTGCCGCCGATTTTTCTTCAACCAGGCTTCCGTCCAGATAGAGTGTGATCTCCGGCTGATTGGAGTATACCTTAATGGAGAGCGTATCGCAAGAGCGCTCTTTATATCTGCGTCCGCAGATATGGACGAAGGGCTCGTCGCTCCACCAGGCTTTATAGAGATAAAATGAGTCCTTCTTCGTCCGACGATCCATTGTCACCAGACCTTTATTATTTCTGCCCTTCACGCCGCCCTCGTCCCGTCTGTCTGCCGCGAAGTCGAACATATTCCAGACATGCGTCGCCCACAGCCAGGGGCGCTCCGATATAATCCGCGTCATGTGCTCATGATAGAGCGCCTGGTATTCCTCCGTGTAGTCCCTGCGCTGCGGCGCATCGCTGTGATATGCGGTAATAGCCTCGCAGGCCGACTGCGAGAAGGACGATGCCGCCTGCCAGTGAATGCTCTCTGGCGGCCTCCTCCGAATTCGTGCGAAAATAAGAGATCACATTCAAAATCCCGCGAAGCAGCAGCACGACGCCGATCACAATAATCACGGAAGAAGTGAAGCCGGTTGGATTTATGAGAAGCAGGATACCGATTACCAGCTCGCAGAGACTCATCAACAGATTGCCCATGTTATCTTTCAGATTTTTCATAGTACGTTTACCCTTCCTTTCTCTTTTTCAGATAAGCTTAGTATACTGAAAGAAAACTGTTTTGTCGCTTCACAGACAAAATGTGTTGTCCCGAATTTTACCAGAAAGTTTTTTTTGCGCCTTTTTGGGACAATTGCTTCATTTTGTAACCTTTTATTTCTCCTGGCCCACTTTGCCATGCGTGGCAAGGTACATTTCCGTCTGTTTGTCCAAAAGTGTTACATTTCCAGTTCCGTGTCAATAATTGGGCAAAACAAAGAAAGAAAAGGTGTTCTCGATCGAGAGCGCAGAAGGTAAAACACAATGGCTACTCCAACTGCAACATCCACGACACTACCCTGCCGGACGCTTGCAGAGCGTTCCCTCTGGGTGAAAAACCCTTCCGTCGCCGCAGCGGAGCAAACACTATGGGAAAGTTATGCGGATATGACGGAACAGTATCCGGACTGGCTGGAGGCGCAGGAAAGCGTCGTCTTCCACACGCCCTGTATCATCTGCGACGACTGGCTGCTGGAGCGGCTCGAAGCGATCTGCGACACGGTCCCCGACGTCACCGTGATGACGAACTCTGTCGCCAACAACGGCAACCCCTTCGGTGCTTCGGATTATTCTCTGAACAAGGAAAAGATCCGGGAGACCGGCGTGCAGATTCTGGAATACGACGGCGGTATCTCCTGTCACGGAAAGTGCTTCGTGATCGACGAGCGGCTCTCCGGATGGAAAAGAAATGCAGGAAATCAGCGACGGGAAACGTGTGCTGCTGCAGATCATGCGTCCGCTTCTCTGGGGCAGGTTTATGATGTAATATAGGGCAAAAAACTGGCCGACGCCTGGATTTGCGTCGGTCAGTCTTCTACTTGCAAACTGGAACCACCATTAGTCAGACTTTTTCATCAGACATTCATAGCCGCCTCGCAGGCTGACCAGACCGCCCCAGCAGATTCGATACTTTACCGGCGTCGCCGATTGTATAGACCTCTCTGCCCTCTGGCGCACCGCACACCGCACAACGATCTGCGTTACTTTTCTCCCTATCGAACCCAAAACACCGGATTCTTCCACAAGAATTACTCACACATGATCCTCGATCTGATCCGACAGGCGCAGACCGACCGGGAAATCAGCCACAATCTTGATCCCGATGGTGCGTTTAAAGTCTATACCGCAGCCATCATCGGAGTTGCACTCGACTGGAGCTGCTGTGGCGGAAAGTATGATGAAAAAGAGAGGTTAAAAGAGATTTTTGACACGATTTTTCATCGCTGATCCGATTTCATCATTCATCACTGCTGAATCATCTTTACCTGATCCAGAGGAAGCCAGCCTGCTCCGGATTTCAAATGGCCCCACAACGCAGACTGCTTTCCCTCGCGTATCTCATCTATTTCAGGGCAGTCTGTCTTCGAGACGGAACCGGCCGGAACATACTCATAGCCGGCCCCTGTGTAAACTTTTACACTATTGCAGAGCAGATCCACTCTGCACGGCAACTTCATCTGTGTCATAGCCTGTACATTCATTTCTGCATCCTCTTTTTGACGCTGCATAAGATCTCTCCTTTTCGCTCCATAAAAGCAAGGCACCCCTGACCCTTATCCGTTTTGTATGGCCAGAGGTGCGCTTGCCTTATATTCAGCAGTTTCGTTTCCGCTTAATAATCCATGCCGCCCTGTGCACCTGCAGGTGCAGCCGGAGCCGGTTCCTTGATCGTGCCGACCGCCGCTTCCGTCGTCAGCAGGGTTGAGGCCACGCTGGTCGCGTTCTCCAGTGCGCTTCTCGTCACCTTGACCGGATCGAGGATGCCCGCTTTCACCATGTCGACATATTCTTCCTTGTAAGCATCAAAGCCGGTACCGACCTCGGACTCGCGCACCTTATTCACGATGACAGATGCGTCCAGTCCTGCGTTATCCGCGATATAGTAAAGCGGAGCCTCCAGCGCCTTCATAACGATCTGTGCGCCGGTCTTCTCATCGCCTTCCAGTCCTTCCACAAGTTTTGCCACTTCCCTGGAGGCATGAATATAAGCGGATCCGCCGCCGGCGATGATACCTTCTTCCACGGCCGCCTTCGTGGCCGCGAGCGCGTCCTCCATGCGAAGCTTTGCTTCCTTCATCTCTGTCTCGGTCGCCGCGCCGACACGGATCACTGCGACACCGCCGGAGAGCTTCGCGAGGCGCTCCTGCAGCTTCTCCTTATCGTAATCCGAAGTCGTCTCCTCGATCTGCGCGCGGATCTGTCCGATCCTTCCCTTGATTGCAGACGGATCACCCAGACCATCCACGATGATCGTGTTATCCTTCTCTACCTTCACAGATTTCGCACGGCCCAGCATGTCAATCGTGGCGTCCTTCAGCTCAATGCCCACTTCCTCGGAAATCACCTGGCCGCCGGTCAGCACCGCAATATCCTCCAGCATCGCCTTACGGCTGTCGCCATAGCCCGGCGCCTTCACACCGACTACCTGGAAGGTGCCGCGCAGCTTGTTGACAATCAGGGTCGTCAGGGCCTCGCCCTCAATATCCTCTGCGATGATCAGAAGCTTCTTGCCCATCTTCACGATCTGCTCCAGCAACGGAAGGATCTCCTGGACATTACTGATCTTCTTGTCCGTAATCAGGATCAGCGGATCATCCAGCACCGCTTCCATCTTTTCCTGATCGGTCACCATATAGGAAGAAATGTAGCCCTTGTCGAACTGCATACCCTCGACCACGTCGAGCTCCGTCTTCATGGTCTTCGACTCCTCGATCGTGATCACGCCGTCGTTCGAGACCTTCTCCATCGCCTCCGCGACCATCTCGCCGACCGTCTCATCCCCGGAGGAAACCGCCGCTACTCTGGTGATATGCTCCTTGCCGCTCACCTTCTCGCTCATCGACTTGATCGACGCGATCGCGCTATCCGTCGCCTTCTTCATGCCTTTCCGCAGCACAATCGGATTCGCACCCGCCGCCAGGTTCTTCAGGCCCTCGTGCACCATGGCCTGCGCCAGCACCGTCGCCGTCGTGGTTCCGTCACCCGCCACATCGTTCGTCTTTGACGCGACTTCCTTGATCAGCTGCGCGCCCATGTTCTCGAACGCGTCCTCCAGCTCGATCTCCTTCGCGATCGTCACGCCGTCGTTCGTGATGAGCGGCGCGCCGTAAGATTTGTCAAGTACAACGTTTCTGCCTTTTGGCCCCAGCGTCACACGAACCGTATCCGCCAGTTTATTGACACCTGTCTCGAGGGAAGTCCTCGCTTCTACACCATATTTAATTTCCTTTGCCATAATTCATTCGCCTCCGTCTATACTTCCATAATCGCGAGAATGTCGCTCTGCTTCACAATCACGTATTCCTCATCATCAAGTTTGACCTCATTTCCCGAATACTGGGAATAGATCACATGATCACCGGGCTTCACGCACATCTTGATCTCCTTGCCGTCTTCCACGGTGCCCGGTCCAACCGCGACGACCACCGCGTCCAGCGGCTTCTCCTGTGACTTCGCCGCCAGGATGATGCCTGACTTCGTCGTCTCCTCGGCCTCGCGCTGTTTTAAGATTACCCGATCTCCCAATGGTTTCAATTTCATATCAATCTAATCTCCTTTCAAATGTGGCATCCGGAGGACTTTATTAAGTTCTGACAGGTGTCTTGTTCTGTTTGTTATACGAATACTAGCACAAATATTAGCACTCGTCAATGCCGAGTGCTAATATTTTATACTTTTTCATAATTTTATATTGAAATATATAATTCTCTTACTGCTGCAAAGCCCACCGGATCCCCGCGGCCGTCCTTCCGGTGGAGTTATGGTAGTGATTTCCCGGGTTCAGCCGAAACGTAGTCCAGATACCCTTTTCCGAATAATACTGCTCCAGAAAGCGCGTGTTGTCTTCCACCGGGGCAAGATAAGGATTTTTCGTGTGACTCTCCTTGTCTCCCAGAGAGAAATACATGGCCTTCACCGACTCTGAAATCTGATTCTGCTGCACAAAGGAAAGGAAATCCGGATACCACAGCGAACCGGAGGCGGAAACAATCCGGGAAAAGCAGTCGGTTTTATAAGCAGCATAGACGGCGAACAGTCCTGCAAGAGAGTAACCGGACAACGCACAGTATACCGGCGGAGCCGGGAGCGCCTCCCTGATCTCCGGCAACAGTTCTGTGAGCAGCTGATCCAGATAAACATCCGCACCCCCGGAGCACGGCGTATCTCCCTTCGCGATCGGCGGAATCGGCCAGGGCGTCATCTCATCGTCCCAATCAACCCCATTAATTACAGCAAGGGAAAATTCCGGGCAGCCAGACTTCTGACAGTCCTGCCAGAGTTTTTTCCCTTCGCCCATCACGGCATGATAGATGACCAGCGGGGCGGCCTGCGATGCACGATATAGATGTATCGTCTTGCCGCCGTAACACAGTTTGGCTTCTTTTTCCTCTTTCATGTTCTCACCCCGGTTCTTTTGTATACTTCAGATACCCGTCCATCTCGCAGAACCCCAGCTCCTTGTAGAGGGGATACGCACTATCTGACGCTTCCAGATAGATTTTACCGGCTCCACAGCGCTTCGCCTCCTGCAGCAGCCACCCGACGACCGCCTTTCCGACGCCGCGCCGACGCATGGCCGGGATCGAGTAAATATTCATGAGATACGCGCACCTGCCGGTCGGATTGTCCGGCGAGGGCATCTCCTGATAGAGGCAGACGCCGCCGCAGCCGACCGTCTTTCCCGCCGTCCTGGCAAAACAGGCGATGTGCTCTCTTCTCTCCAGCGCGGTGAGATAATACTGCCGGTTCGCGGCGAGGAGATCGTCCATGTTTTCTTCCGTCGGAATGGAAAATACTTCCCGCAGAACAATCTCCCGCCAGCGCAGCAGCTCCTCTATGTCCGGACTGTCCACGCTTCTTATCATAATCTCCATTTTAGCAGTCTCCCTCCTTCAATACAAGTGGCAGGCTTTTCAGATCCGGCTTTCCGTTCGGCGTCAGGGGAATGTGATCCACCAGCACGAAAAATTCCGGAATCATAAAGGGAGTCAGATAACGCGACAGCTTCTTCTTTACTTCCGAGAGCACAAACTCCGCTTCACCTGGAACGACGTAAGCGGTCAGGTAAGAGAGCCCCTGCTCGTCCGTACACGGACAGACCACGGCAGTCTGCACTTCCTCACAGTCGCAGAGCACGTTTTCCACTTCCTCCGGCTCCACCCGTTTTCCCAGAATCATCACCTGGGAATCCCTGCGGTGCAGGAATGCCAGATTGCCGTCCGGCAGGAGCCGCCCCAGATCGCCGCTCCGGTAGAGCGGCTTTCCGTCCGCCCCGGTCACGAACATCTCATTCTTACTCTTGTCGAGATAGCCGCCGGAGACGCCGTCGCCCGCGATGCAGATCTCTCCGACAGAACCGGCAGGAACGGGATTCATCTTCTCATCCAGAAGCTCCAGCCTTGTGCCGGGCACCGCCTTTCCGACCGGATAAGTGCCGTCGTCCAGAGCCTTCTGCCCGTTGCAGCAGAAATAACTGAAGCACACGGTCGTTTCCGACGGCCCGTAGGTATTATAGACTGTGACCTGCGGGAGCAGATGGTTCACATAGCTTTCCCGCAGGATATCGCCGCCGCTGATGAGGAGCCGCAAGCTTGCGGGAATTTCCTCCAGCTCGTTCATTTCCATCAGAAGATAGGGAAATCCGCTGATGATCGTCACCTGTTTTTCCCGGACATATTCCATCAGAGAAACGATATCCGCCCGGGCCTGCCCGCTCGGGATGGCGAGGGCCGCTCCGGAGAGAAGGGTGGTAAAGACCTCCTCGACAAAGATATCGAAAGGACAGACCGAATACTGGAGCATGATGTCCCCGGCTGCCGGATGAAACTCCTGCTGAAACGCCCGCACATAATGGCATACATTCGCATTTGTCACACAGACGCCCTTGGGCACGCCGGTGGAACCGGAGGTGTAGAGGACGTATGCGAGGGACTCAGGTCTCACCGCACAGCCTTCTGTCAGCGTGGGTTCCTTCTCCTTTATTTCTTCCAAAAACAACAGGGGGAAGCCATCCAGCTTCTCCCGATATTTCCGCTGCGTGATGATGAAGCCCACGCCGCTCTCCTTCATCATGAAACGAATGCGCTCCTCCGGAAAATCCGGTTCCGCGGGAACGTAGGCCGCCCCTGTTTTTAATACGGCAAAGATGGATGCGATCTGATCCGCCCCATGATCCGTCACAATCCCGATGAAATCCGCCTGCGTGGGAAAATTTCGCGCGATGGCACAAATCCGGCGGTCAAGCTGCTCATAGGTCAGTGTACGCCTGTCCTCCACGATAGCCGTCCGGGCAGGAGCCTGCTTCACCATTTCTTTTAATTGTTCGTATATTATGTTCTCCATATTACCAAATCCTCCGGCAGAATACCTGCATCTTCCTCATCAGCTCCTTATCTCTTTCAGCTTCTGAAAGACTTCATCTGAGCCTTCCCTGATATTCAGATCTGCCACACGGTCAAAAGCAGTATGTCCCGGATTGATCTGGACGATCACAGCGTCCCTTCTCCGGTAATCCCAATAAACGCCACCGTAGTTTCCGTGCGTTCCGATGACGAGAATCAGGTCCGCTTTCGAAATCCAGTTTCTGGCCTTTCTGACGTCCTCATCCCAGAGGCCGATATGGCTGTAGAGCGGCCAGGGCTGGATCGATCCTCCGCAGGACTCGCACAGGGGCAGATCCTTCTGTCTCCAGATCTCATAAGTATCATAGTGACGACCACACTTTTCGCAGCAGTTGACCTGAAGGCTGCCCTGGATTTCCGCCACATTTCGGGAACCGGCAATCGTGTGCATACAGTCCACATTGGTCGTGATAATTCCGATGAGTTTCCCTTCCTTTTCCAGATCCGCCAGCGCATAATGCGCAAAGCTCGGTTCATAGGAGAACATCGTCTCCAGGTAGGTGGGCAGAAAAGAACCGCCCCCGGAACCGCGGCGCGCGAAGCGCATCTGTCCATAGGTCACCCCTCCGCCGGAAACCGAAATTCCTGCACCGGTCGTGGCGACAATATTTTCGCTCCGGTCAATATAACCGGCCAGTTTCTGTATCGGATCGGTACTCTGATCTCCTTTCCAGAATCCCATAAACGATCTCTCCTCTCTATTGCAG
>MSHD01000064.1 GCA_001941045.1 Lachnospiraceae bacterium Zagget2 | reverse complement strand
ATTTTCTACGAAGCACATTTAAGAAAAATCAAATGTACCGTATCGGTACAAATTACCGCAACTTACTACCGCCCCACGGCGGCAACGACCCGGGCAAGATCGGCGTGGACGACTCCCTGGAGAAGGATATCAACCTGATTATCGCGAAGAAGGTACAGGCCATGCTGGAGCAGCAGGACGTCGAAGTCATCATGACGCGCGAGGAGGACATCGGCCTTTATGATGAGAATTCTTCCAACAAAAAGGCGCAGGATCTGAAGAATCGCTGCGCGCTGATCAATGAGACACAGCCGGACTGCGTGGTCAGCATTCACCAGAACAGCTATCACGAGGAATACGTCAGCGGTGCGCAGGTCTTTTACTACGGGACGTCGGCGGACGCGCAGAGGCTGGCGGAGACGCTGCAGGCGAAGCTCATCTCGTACCTTGACCCGGAGAATACGCGGCAGGCTAAGGCGAATGAGAGCTATTATCTTCTGAAAAAGACGGAGGCTCCGATCGCGATCGTGGAGTGCGGTTTCCTCTCGAACTGGGAGGAGGCGAAGCTGCTCCAGGAGGAAAGCTATCAGAGCCGGGTCGCCTGGGCGGTGACGATGGGGGTGATGGAATATCTGAACGAATCTTTACAGCAGTGAAAAGCCCTTGGATTCGAGGCAGGACTCCGTTTCAAAGATATCCTCCGTGTGCATCACCATGACTGGCTTGGCGGTATCGCGGTTGAAGGAGAGGTAGATGTAGGTGGCGTTCACATTGCTGTCGGAGAGTGCTTTCAGAAGCTTATTGAGATTGCCGACCTCGTCGGCCACCTCGACGCCGAGCACGTCGATGAGCCTGCACAGATATCCGGCCGTCTCCAGTGTGCGCTGCGCCTTCTCCGGGTCGGATACGACCATGCGGATGATGCCGAACTCCGCGCCGTCGTTGATGACGGAGCCGAGGATATTGATGTTTTGCTCTGCGAGCAGGCCGGTGATCGCCTGGGCAGCGCCCTTTCTGTTTTCCGCGTATATGGACAGTTGTTTCAGCATGATGTTGTTCTCCTTTATATGTAAATGTCTGGTGTGCCGGAGCAGCAGATCGCTTCGAACTACAATGTCGATTGTAGCAAATCATTTTCCATTTCGCAATGCCGATTGCTTTTTTTCTTACAGGATGCTACACTGGACGGGACGGAAGGTGAAGGATTTGCAGACAATTGTACAGAAGATCGACCGCGCGCAGATCGATGCCGCGGCGATGGAGGAGGCGGGACGCATTCTGCGAAGCGGTGGCCTGGTGGCATTTCCGACCGAGACGGTCTACGGACTCGGCGGGGACGCGCTGGATGAGAGTGCGGCGCGCAGGATCTATGCGGCGAAGGGACGCCCTTCGGACAATCCGCTGATCGTTCATATCGCGGATATGGAACATCTTGCGGAGATTGTGACGGAGGTACCGGAGGCGGCGCGGAAGCTGGCGGAGGCGTTCTGGCCGGGGCCGCTGACGATGATTTTTCAGAAGAGTGACCGCGTACCCTACGGTACGACCGGCGGTCTTGATACGGTGGCGGTTCGGATGCCATCGGATCCGATTGCGCTGGAGCTGATTCGCCGGGGAGGCGGCTACGTGGCGGCGCCGAGCGCGAATACTTCGGGGCGGCCGAGTCCTACGACCGCGCAGCATGTCTACGAGGATTTGCAGGGCAGGATTCCCCTGATTCTGGATGGCGGAGCGGTGCAGATCGGGCTGGAATCGACGATTGTGGATCTGACGGAGGACGTGCCGACGGTTCTGCGGCCGGGCTATATTTCGATGGAAATGCTGCGGGCGGTACTGGGCGAAGTCCGGATGGATCGGGGGCTGATTGTTGATGATTCGAACGTGCGCCCGAAAGCGCCCGGCATGAAATACCGGCATTATGCGCCGCAGGCGGATCTGAAGATTGTGGAGGGCCCGCAGGAGCAGGTTATTTCTTATATCAACGAAAAAGCTGCCGGTGAGAAAAAGGTCGGCGTTATCTGCACCGAAGAGACGAAAGCGCGTTATCCGCGCGGAGATGTGAAGTGCGTGGGTTCGCGAAAGGACGAGCTCTCGATCGCGAACCACCTGTTCGCGATCCTGCGGGAATTTGACGCGGACGGCGTGGAGGAGATTTATTCAGAATCTTTTGAGGCTCCGGGACTTGGACAGGCGATTATGAACCGCCTTCTGAAAGCGGCGGGACATCAGGTGATCACACTTTGAGAAAAGGAGGAAACATGAGCGATAAGAGGACAGATTACATTTCGTGGGACGAATATTTTATGGGCATTGCGCAGCTGGCTGCCATGCGCTCCAAGGATCCGAACACACAGGTCGGCGCGTGTATTGTCAGTAAGGAGAATAAAATCCTGTCTATGGGGTATAATGGATTTCCAAAAGGGTGTGACGACGACGAGTTCCCGTGGTGCCGTGAGGGGGAGCTGTATGACAGCAAGTACGCCTACGTGACGCACAGCGAGCTGAACGCGATCCTGAATTACCGGGGAGGCGGCCTGGACGGAACGAAACTCTATGTGACGCTGTTTCCCTGCAATGAGTGCACAAAGGCGATTATTCAGGCGGGGATTGGCGAGATTGTTTACGCGGATGACAAGTATGGCGGGACGCCCGCGAATCTGGCGTCGAAGCGCATGCTGCGCGCCGCGGGGGTAAAGGTGACGCCCTACAAAAAGAGCGGGCGGACGATCAGCCTGGAAGTATAAGGATAACACAGAAATAACACGAGGATAAAACGGGACTGCCGCATAAAATGCGGCAGTTTTCTTTTTAGAAGAGAAAAACAGTGCCGGAGGATTCTCGAAAAAAATATCCTTTTTCTGTAAATGTATGGATTGCATTTTCCTGATCAGTGGTCTATAATGAACCCAGTATGTCAAGGCTGACATGCGATTTTGTGTTGAATAAAAACAGCTCGTTCGGAGCAAGCTGAATATAAGAATATAAGTCGTTACCGAGGTGTAAACGTGGAACAATATGTAATCAAAGGCGGCGTCCCATTGAAAGGTGAAGTGGGCATCGGCGGCGCGAAGAACGCGGCGCTTGCCATTCTGGCGGCCGCGAATATGACGGACGAGACCGTCCGGATAGAGAATCTTCCTGATGTAAGAGATATCAATGTGCTTCTTGAAGCCATGCAGGATATCGGCACCCATGTGGAGCGTGTGGATCGCCATACCGTGACGGTGAACGGATCCTGTGTGGAGAACTGCATCGTAGAAAATGAAAATATGAAGAAGATCCGGGCGTCTTACTATCTGCTCGGAGCCCTGCTGGGCAAATACAAAAAGGCGCAGGTACCGCTGCCGGGCGGGTGTAATATCGGCAGCCGCCCGATCGATCAGCATCTTAAGGGCTTCAAGGCCATGGGCGCGGAGACCAGGATTGAGCACGGCTTTATTATCGCCGAGGCGAAGCGCCTGCACGGAGCTCATATTTTCCTGGATATGGTCAGCGTGGGCGCGACGATCAATATCATGATGGCCGCCTCTATGGCGGAGGGCAACACGACGATCGAGAATGCGGCGAAGGAACCGCATGTCGTGGATGTTGCCAGTTTCCTGAACAGTATGGGAGCGCGCATCAAGGGCGCGGGGACGGATGTCATCCGTGTGACCGGTGTACAGAGGCTCCACAAGTCCGATTATTCGATTATCCCGGACCAGATCGAGGCCGGAACATTTATGTTCGCGGCGGCCGTGACTGGCGGGGATGTACTGCTGCACAACGTGATTCCGAAGCACCTTGAGGCGACGACATCCAAGCTGCTCGAGCTTGGCTGCAGAGTGCGTGAGTACGACGATGCGATACAGGTCATCGGTCCGGAGAAGCTGCACAGCACACATGTGAAGACGATGCCCTATCCCGGATTTCCGACCGATATGCAGCCGCAGATTGCGGTATCGCTCGCTCTGGCGGACGGCACCAGCATCGTGACAGAGAGTATCTTTGAAAACCGCTTCCGTTACGTGGATGAACTTATCCGTATGGGCGCTTCGATCAAGGTTGAGGGGAACGTGGCTGTGATTACAGGCGTGGAGCGCTTTACCGGGGCTCATGTGAATACTCCGGATCTCAGGGCAGGCGCGGCTCTCGTGATTGCGGGGCTTGCGGCGGAAGGTATCACGATTGTCGATGATATCTACTATATCGAGCGCGGCTATGAGAATCTGGATCTGAAGCTGCAGCAGCTCGGCGCGAAGATCGAGAAGGTTTCCGGTGAGAAGGAGATTCAGAAGTTCCGGCTGAAGGTCGGCTGACAAAAAGACAAGACCCCGCGAGGCGACAGATCCTCGCGGGGTTTTTGAACTTTACAGGTATTTTTTCAGAGCCTCTGCCTTATCTGTCCGCTCCCATGGCAGATCAAGATCTGTGCGGCCAAAATGTCCGTAGGCCGCGGTCTGTTTATAGATCGGGCGACGCAGGTCGAGCATTTTGATGATGCCGGCGGGGCGCAGGTCAAAGTTTTCTCTTATGATATCCACGAGCTTCTGATCGGAGACCTTTCCCGTGCCGAAGGTGTCCACCATGATGGAGGTCGGCCTCGCGACGCCGATCGCGTAGGAGAGCTGGATCTCGCATTTGTCGGCGAGTCCGGCCGCCACGATGTTTTTCGCCGCGTAGCGTGCGGCGTAAGCAGCAGAGCGGTCGACCTTCGTGCAGTCCTTCCCGGAGAAGGCGCCGCCGCCGTGACGCGCGTAGCCGCCGTAAGTGTCGACGATGATTTTGCGCCCGGTCAGGCCGCTGTCACCGTGCGGGCCACCGATGACGAAACGCCCGGTCGGATTAATAAAGAACTTCGTGTCCGCGTCGACCATATCCGGCGGAAGAATCGGATCAAATACATATTTGCGGATGTCGGCGTGAATCTGCTCCTGCGTGACATCCTCGCTGTGCTGCGTGGAGAGCACGACCGCGTCCAGACGCACCGGCTTTCCGGCCTCGTCGTACTCCACCGTCACCTGCGTCTTGCCGTCCGGCCTTAAGTAGGGCAGCGTGCCGTCTTTGCGCACCCTGGTAAGCTGCAGGGCAAGTTTGTGTGCGAGCGCGATCGGATAAGGCATAAGCTCCGGCGTCTCGTTGGTCGCGTAGCCGAACATCATACCCTGGTCGCCGGCCCCGATGGCCTCAATCTCGCTCTCGTCCATCGTGTGCTCCTTTGCCTCGAGCGCGCGGTCGACGCCCATCGCGATATCAGTGGACTGTTCGTCGATGGCTGTGATGACCGCACAGTTGTCCGCATCAAAACCATATTTTCCGCGTGTGTAACCGATCTCGCGGATCGTGTCGCGGACGATTTTCTGAATATCGACATAGGCTTTGGTCGAGATCTCACCCATGACGACTACGAGACCGGTGGTCGTGGCCGTCTCGCAGGCCACGCGGCTCATCGGATCCTGCTCCATCAGGGCATCGAGGATGGCGTCGGAGATCTGGTCGCAGATTTTATCCGGATGTCCTTCCGTTACCGATTCAGATGTAAATAAGATTTTTTCCATGCTTTCGTACTCCTTCCGATAAATAAATGGTATAAAGAAAGGTCCGCGTGATAAGCGAACCTGATAACATATTTCAGGTTCTCTTATTGTTCGATTACTCGCTCAGGTTAGCACCTTCCTGTATGCAGGGGTTGCCGGGCTTCACAGATCCTATGTATCTCCACCGCTCTGAATAAGAGAAACTGCACTATGGACTTTTCCTGTGGAATACCATACGCCGGCTTTATGGAAATGTCAAGCATTTTAGAAAAAGTTTATAAAACAGCCCCTGTATTTATGTTACAATACTTTTAGTTATAAATGTGGAGGAATCGTGTTTTGAATCTGAAGATGAGGCTGGTCGTGACATTTGGCATCGTGATCGCGGTACCGCTGTTTCTGGTCTCGATGATTTTCCTGGGTTTCATGAGCCTGCAGCCGGCCGGCGTCGTGACGCCGCAGACGAAGGAGTTTCTGGTCGAGATGCTGCTGTCGATGCTGCTGATCATGGCGCTGACCTGTGGATTTCTGCTCGTCTGGCTCTATCGGAGCTTTCTGACGCCGCTGGAGACGCTGAAGCGGGCCACGCGGAATATCCGCGATGGAAATCTGGACTTTGAGGTGGAGATCGAGGACAATGACGAGATCGGCGAGCTCTGCGAGGATTTCGAGGAGATGCGCGTCCGGCTCAAGGAGAGCACGGAGGAGAAGGTCGTCTTCGACAGCCAGAACAAGGAGCTGATCAGCAATATTTCCCATGACCTGAAGACGCCGATCACCGCGATCAAGGGCTATGTGGAGGGCCTTCTGGACGGCGTGGCTGATACGCCCGAGAAGCAGGAGAAATATCTGCGCACGATCTACAACAAGGCGAACGACATGGATCGTCTGATCAACGAGCTGACCTTCTACTCAAAGATCGACACGAATCGCATTCCCTACACCTTCAGCAAGATCAATGTGCGGGAATATTTCGACGACTGCTTCGAGGATGTCGGACTGGAGCTCGGTCAGCAGAAGATCGGCCTGAGCTATGACAACGACGTGGCGCAGGATGTGATCGTGATTGCCGACGCCGAGCAGCTCAAGCGCGTTATCAATAATATCGTCGGAAACGCAGTAAAATATATGGACAAGGAGACCCGGTTTATCGCAATTCGCGTGAAGGATGTCGGAGATTTCATTCAGGTGGAGATCGAGGATAACGGCAAGGGTATCGCGGCCAAGGATCTGCCCTACATTTTTGACCGTTTTTATCGTACCGACACCTCGCGCAATGCCTCCAAGGGTGGCAGCGGCATCGGGCTGTCGATCGTCCACAAGATCATAGAGGATCACGGAGGACAGGTCTGGGCTACGAGCAGGGAAGGCATCGGGACGACGATGCATTTTGTACTTAGAAAATATCAGGAGGTACCGGTAAGTGAGTAAACTTTTAATTATCGAGGACGAAGAGTCCATCGCCGATCTGGAGAAGGATTACCTGGAGCTGAGCGGCTTTGAGGTGGAGATCGAGCAGAGAGGCGACGTCGGGATGCAGCGTGCGCTGGAGGAAGATTTTGACCTGATCATCCTCGATCTGATGCTGCCCGGTGTGGACGGCTTTGAGATCTGCAAAAATATTCGTGCGAAAAAGGACATTCCGGTCATCATGGTTTCGGCCAAGAAGGACGATATTGATAAGATCCGCGGCCTGGGACTTGGTGCGGATGATTACATGACAAAGCCTTTCAGCCCGAGCGAGCTGGTGGCGCGCGTCAAGGCACATCTGGCGCGCTACGAGCGGCTGGTCGGCAGCGGCATCCAGGAAAATGAAGTTATCGAGATCCGCGGTATCAAGATCGATAAGACCGCCAGAAGGGTGTGGGTGAACGGAGAGGAGAAGGCCTTTACTTCAAAGGAGTACGACCTTCTGACTTTCCTCGCACAGAATCCGAATCATGTCTTCACGAAGGAGGAGCTTTTCAGCAAGATCTGGGATATGGAATCGATCGGGGATATCGCGACCGTCACCGTTCATATCAAGAAGATTCGCGAGAAGATCGAGTTCAACACGGCGAAGCCCCAGTATATCGAGACGATATGGGGAGTAGGGTACCGCTTTAAGGTATAATTTTCGCGCAGCACCCCTTGACAAACCGGAAGTTTCCACCTTATAATTGCCAAGAGAAAAAGGCATTGACGAAGACAGTAGGAACCGTTCAAATGTGCAGCGAGCCGGGGAGGGTGCAAGCCCGGTCAGAGTAGACGGATATCCGAAGATCACTTCCGAGCCGCGGGCTGAAAGGATTCGGTGGAAAGATTTCTGAGTAGGCGCCGACGGGTTCCCGCCGTTATCGGGACGCATATGCTGGTATGTTGTAAGAGGTGGTTTTTAAACGGGCAGATATTGGTCTCCCGTCCTGTTGCAGGACGGGAGGCTATTTTCATTCATAGGAAATCTTTCCTATGAATGAAAATGGCCATCAGGATGCGCACTCGCGCGTAACGAATTATGTCGCTAAAGCGACCGCGCTCGGCGCGAGAATGCGCCAAGGCGCATTCTAATTTGTTTTCAAGGAGGAGTGAAAGATGTACGCCAAGGTAAACACAGACATGAACTTTGTGGAGCGCGAGAAGGAAGTGGAGCGCTTCTGGAAGGAGGACGACACCTTCCGCAAGAGCATCAAGATGCGCGAGGGATGCCCGAAATATACATTCTATGACGGGCCGCCCACCGCGAACGGCAAACCGCACATCGGGCATGTGCTGACGCGTGTCATCAAGGACATGATCCCACGCTATCACGCGATGAAGGGCTGCGACGTTCCGCGCAAGGCCGGCTGGGACACGCACGGCCTGCCGGTGGAGCTGGAGGTCGAGCGTGAGCTGGGACTCGACGGTAAGGAGCAGATCGAGGAATACGGCATCGCCCCCTTTATTGAGAAATGTAAGGAGAGCGTCTGGAAATACAAGGGCATGTGGGAGGATTTCTCCGGCACGGTCGGCTTCTGGGCCGATATGGACGATCCTTACGTCACCTATCATGACGATTATATCGAGTCCGAATGGTGGGCTCTGAAGAAGATCTGGGACAGAGGCCTGCTCTACAAGGGCTTCAAGATCGTGCCCTACTGCCCGCGCTGCGGCACGCCGCTTTCCTCGCATGAGGTGGCACAGGGCTACAAGCTGGTGAAGGAGCGCTCCGCGGTCGTCCGTTTCAAGGTGCAGGACGAGGATGCGTATTTCCTCGCGTGGACGACGACGCCGTGGACGCTGCCCTCGAACGTAGCGCTCTGCGTGAATCCGGAGGATATCTATGTAAAGGTGAAGGCCGCGGACGGCTACACCTACTACCTGGCGCAGGAGCTTCTGGACAGTGTGCTGGGCGAGCTTGCGAAGGAAGGACAGCCTGCCTACGAGATTCTGGAGACTTACGTCGGAAAAGATCTGGAATATAAGGAATATGAGCCGCTCTTCGCCTGTGCAGGCGAGGCCGCCGCGAAGCAGCGCAAGAAGGCGCATTTCGTGACCTGCGATGATTACGTCTCCATGACCGACGGTACCGGTATCGTACACATTGCGCCGGCTTTCGGTGAGGATGACTCCCGTATCGGCAGAAACTACGATCTGCCCTTCGTGCAGTTCGTGGATGGAAAGGGCAATATGACGCAGGAGACGCCTTTCGCCGGACTCTTTGTGAAGAAGGCGGATCCGGAGGTCCTGAAGATGCTGGATGCGGAGGGTAAGCTCTTCTCCGCGCCGAAATTCGAGCATGACTATCCCTTCTGCTGGCGCTGCGATACGCCGCTGATCTACTATGCGCGCGAGTCCTGGTATATCAAGATGACGGCGGTGAAGGACGACCTGATCCGCAATAACAATACGATCAACTGGATCCCCGAGAGCATCGGCAAGGGCCGTTTCGGCGACTGGCTTGAGAATGTGCAGGACTGGGCCGTCAGCCGCAATCGCTACTGGGGCACGCCGCTCAACGTCTGGGAGTGCGAGGACTGCGGCCATATGGAGAGCGTCGGTTCCCGACAGGAGCTCTACGAGATGAGCGGAAATGAGAAGGCGCTGAGCGTAGAGCTGCACCGCCCCTACATCGATGAGATTACCTGCAAATGCCCGAAGTGCGGCAAGACCATGCGTCGCGTGCCGGAGGTCATCGACTGCTGGTTTGACTCGGGCGCGATGCCCTTTGCGCAGCACCATTATCCTTTTGAAAATCAGGATATTTTTGAACAGCAGTTCCCGGCGCAGTTCATCTCCGAGGCGGTCGACCAGACGAGAGGCTGGTTCTATTCGCTGCTCGCGGAGTCGACGCTGCTCTTCAACCGCGCGCCTTACGAGAATGTCATCGTGCTCGGCCATGTGCAGGACGAGAACGGTCAGAAGATGAGCAAGTCCAAAGGAAACGCGGTCGACCCGTTTGACGCGCTGGCGACTTACGGCGCCGACGCGATCCGCTGGTATTTCTACAGCAACAGCGCGCCTTGGCTGCCGAATCGTTTCCACGGCAAGGCGGTGCAGGAGGGCGAGCGCAAGTTCATGGGTACGCTGTGGAACACCTATGCCTTCTTCGTGCTGTACGCGAATATTGACGAGTTCGACGCCACGAAATATACACTGGACAAGGAGTCGCTGTCTGTCATGGACCGCTGGATTCTTTCTAAATTGAACACGACGGTTGGCCTCGTGGACGATCACCTGGCGAATTACCGGATTCCGGAGGCGGCGAGGGCGCTGCAGGAGTTTGTGGACGATATGAGCAACTGGTATGTCAGGAGGAGCCGCGAGCGCTTCTGGGCGAAGGGCATGGAGCAGGATAAGATCAACGCCTACATGACGCTCTACACCGCGTTGGTGACGATCAGCCAGGCGGCGGCGCCGATGATCCCCTTCATGACCGAGCAGATTTATCGCAATTTGGTCTGCAGCATCGACAAGGATGCGCCGGAGAGCGTGCATCTCACGGATTATCCGACCGTGGACGAAAGCCTGGTCGATAAGGAGCTCGAGAGCGCGATGGAGGAAGTCCTCGACCTCGTGGTTATGGGCCGTGCGGCGCGCAATACGGCGAATATCAAGAACCGCCAGCCGATCGGCACAATGTATGTGCGCGCGGAAAAAGAGCTGGACGAGATGTACAGGGAGATTGTCGAGGATGAACTGAACGTGAAGCAGGTTGTTTTCCGTGAGGATCTGAGTGATTTCACGAGCTACACCTTCAAGCCGCAGCTCAAGACGGTCGGTCCGAAGTATGGAAAGCTGCTGAATGGCATTCGTGCGCATCTTGCGGACATCGACGGGCGTGCCGCGATGAAGGAGCTTGAGGAGACGGGAAGCCTCTCATTTGACATCGATGGGCAGAGAGTGTTATTATCGAAAGAGGATTTGCTCATTGATACCGCCCAGATGGAGGGCTATGTGACGGAGGCCGACAACCGCGTGACCGTCGTGCTGGATACCAATCTGTCGCCCGAACTGATAGAGGAAGGCTTTGTGCGCGAGATCATCAGCAAGGTACAGACCATGCGCAAGGAGGCCGGCTTTGAGGTGATGGACCGCATCATCGTGTACAGCGCGGGGAGTGAGCGTATCGCGGCTCTCATGGAAGCACATCAGGACGAGATCCTGGGAGATGTCATGGCCACGGCTCTCAGCCTGACACAGATGAAGGGTTATGTGAAAGAATGGAACATTAATGGCGAATCCGTTACACTCGGAGTAGAACGACAGTAATACGAGGAGGCTTAAAGATGTCGAAACGAAACTTCAACAAAGAGTTCTTTATTCGAAGCGTAAAGTATAATGTCCGTACGTTGTTCCGCAGGGAGATCGAGGAGGCGACGCAGCAGCAGATCTTCCAGGCGGTGGGTTATGCGGTGAAGGACGCGATCATGGATGCCTGGATTGCATCACAGAAAGAGTTTGAGCGTTCCGATCCGAAGATCGTTTATTACATGTCAATGGAATTCCTGATGGGCCGTGCCCTGGGAAATAATCTGATCAATCTGACCTTCTACGATGAGGTCAAGGAGGCCCTGAAGGAGATCGGCCTTGATCTTGATGTGATCGAGGATCAGGAACCCGACGCAGCGCTCGGCAACGGTGGCCTCGGCCGCCTGGCGGCCTGCTTCCTGGATTCTCTGGCAACGCTCGGCTACGCGGCCTACGGCTGCGGTATCCGTTATCGCTATGGTATGTTCAAGCAGGAGATCCGCGACGGCTACCAGGTTGAGGTGCCGGATATGTGGCTGAAGAATGGCAATCCATTCGAGCTGCGCCGTCCGGAGTACGCGAAGACGGTCAAGTTCGGCGGTTACGTGCGCGTGGAGCATCGCGATGGCAAGAACTATTTCATTCAGGAGGGATATCAGTCGGTACTTGCGGTTCCGGTTGATCTGCCGATCGTCGGCTATGGCAATAACATGGTCAATACCCTGCGCATCTGGGATGCGGAGGCGATCAACTCCTTCGAGCTTGACCATTTTGACAAGGGCGAGTACAGCAAGGCGGTGGAGCAGGAGAATCTCGCGCGCAACCTCGTCGAGGTGCTCTATCCGAACGATAACCACATGGCGGGCAAGGAGCTGCGCCTGAAGCAGCAGTATTTCTTCGTATCCGCGAGCGTGCAGGCGGCGGTTGCGCGCTATATGAGAGCGCATGATGACGTCCGCAAATTCTATGAGAAGGCGACCTTCCAGCTCAATGACACGCACCCGACGGTGGCGGTGGCTGAGCTGATGCGCGTGCTGATGGATGATTATAATCTTGAGTGGGACGAGGCCTGGGAGGTCACGACGAAGACCTGTGCCTACACGAACCACACGATCATGTCGGAGGCACTGGAGAAATGGCCGATCGAGCTCTTCTCGAGACTGCTGCCGAGAGTTTATCAGATCGTCGAGGAGATCAACCGCCGCTTTGTGGCGCAGATCCAGCAGCGTTACCCGAACAATTATGAGAAAGTGCGCAAGATGGCCATTATCATGGACGGCCAGGTAAAGATGGCGCATATGGCGATTGCTGCCGGCTACTCGGTCAATGGTGTGGCGAGACTCCATACGGAGATCCTGAAGAATCAGGAACTGAAGGACTTCTACGAGATGATGCCGGAGAAGTTCAATAATAAGACGAACGGCGTCACGCAGCGGCGTTTCCTGTTGCACGGCAATCCGCTGCTCGCGAAGTGGGTGACGGCGCACGTCGGAGACGAGTGGATCACAGATCTTTCAAAAATCCATGGACTTGCGATCTATGCGGATGATGAGAAGGCGCAGAGCGAGTTCATGAACATCAAATACCAGAACAAAGTGCGTCTTGCAAAATATATTAAGGAGCACAACGGCATCGACGTCGACCCGCGCTCGATTTTCGACGTGCAGGTGAAGCGTCTCCATGAATATAAGAGACAGCTTATGAACATCCTGCATGTGATGTACCTCTATAATCAGATTAAGGAACATCCGGATATGGAGTTCTACCCGAGGACCTTCATCTTCGGTGCGAAGGCGGCTGCGGGCTACAAGCGCGCGAAGCTGACGATCAAGCTGATCAATTCCGTTGCGGATGTCGTCAACAACGACGCTTCCATAAATGGAAAGCTGAAGGTCGTGTTCATCGAGGACTACCGTGTGTCGAACGCGGAGTGGATTTTTGCGGCAGCGGACGTGTCCGAGCAGATCTCGACCGCCTCCAAGGAGGCCTCCGGCACCGGCAATATGAAGTTCATGATGAACGGTGCGGTGACGATCGGCACGATGGACGGCGCGAACGTCGAGATTGTCGAGGAAGTCGGCGAGGAGAACGCTTTCATCTTCGGCATGAGCTCCGACGAGGTCATCGCGCTCGAGCAGCAGGGCGGCTATGATCCGTCACAGCTGTTCAATACCGATCAGGACATCCGTCAGGTGTTGATGCAGCTGATCAACGGACAGTACTCTCCGAACGATCCGGAGCGTTTCCGCGAACTGTACAACGCGCTGCTCGTAGACGGTGGCTACAACCGTCCGGATCCGTACTTCATCCTGAAAGATTTCCGCTCCTATGCCGAGGCGCAGAAGCGTGTGGAGGCCGCCTACCGTGATGAGCATGGCTGGGCGAAGAAGGCGATCCTGAACGTGGCCTGCTCTGGCAAGTTCACCTCGGATCGTACGATTCAGGAGTATGTCGATGAGATCTGGAAGCTCGATAAGGTGACGGTAAAGCTGAACGAAGAATAAGTGTATAGAGATATGGAGAGGGCTGCGCGGTCTGACTGCGCAGCCCTCTCTTCTTTGAATAGAAGGCCGTAAAATTTCATAAGCTGTACTATGAAAACCGGTTTGAAAAATATGCTCGCGGTCTGCTTCCTGATTCTGTTCCTTCCTTATACCATTACACTGCTGGTCAGCGGGAGGGAGGGCATTCACCAGGATAAGAGGCTTTCGGAGCTCGAATACCAGACGTTGTCCGCGCTTCTTAAGGAGGACTTTTCCTGGATGGACGATGAGACACTTGCGTTGATGGCAGTGATTTTTCGCACGGAATATACAGGGGCGCGGAGCGAACAGTGTATTGACAGCTCACTGACGGAGGATGTATCGGATAATGTGCAGACGGAATCAACGGAGAATGCCACTGTGAATATGGACAGCGGTGATTACGAGCGACTCTATCAGGTGGTAGCGGAGACGGCGGGACAGGTTGTCACAGTAGACGGGGAATATCGCGAACTTCCCTGGCATGCGCTCAGCGCCGGACAGACCCGGGACGGCGCGCTGCTCGGAGAGGAATATTCCTATATAAAATCGGTGGAGTGCCCGCTCGACATCCGGGCGGAGGGCGCGCTTCAGAGCTTTCGCTTAAGCGAGGCGGAATTCGCGGAGGCCCTGGGAACGGATGCCGCACCGGAGGAGCTGGAAATTGTGCGCGATGGAGCGGACTATGTGATCAGCGCTTCGGCGGGGGCGATGGTCTGGCAGGGAGAGGAGCTGCGGGGACTGCTGCATCTTTCGTCGAGCTGTTTCTGGCTGGACTGTCAGGATGGACGGATTCATCTGACTGTGAAGGGGAGCGGTCATGGCTTTGGAATCAGTCTTTATACGGCGGACTGCATGGCGCGGGAAGGCAGTACCTGCGAGGAAATTCTGCAGGCATTCTATGAAGGAGCGACGTGTATAACAGCGCCCTGATCTGGTAAAAATATGACCAGAGGTGATGTTATGCAAAAAAGGCAAAGAGGCTTTGTGCTTGCGCTGTGTCTCTGTATCCTCTCTGTGTCCGGTATTTACGGCCTGCAACGTTACAGAAGCGGACAGGCCGCACAGGAGCCGGAGGAGCAGGTTGCGGAGTCAGAAGAGACTTCGGAGGAGCAGGAGACAGAGACAGCGAATTCGGAAGACACCGTGGCACAGGTGGATACGGAGGATAAGGAGACAGAGGAAGCAAAAATTGAAACCGAAGAGGATATTTATGAGATCGGAGAGGCGACACTTGCCAGGACGGAGACGGACAGTGTGACCGCGCAGGTGCCCGCGGAGGGGACTCCCGAGGAGGAAAATACGGAGGAGACCGAGAAAGAAGCAGAGGAGGCCGAAGAAACGCTGGCTGGCGAGAATCTTCTCTCCTTCGCGGACAATAGTTCGCTTATGTGGCCGGTGGACGGCGAGATTATCCTGGAGTACAGCATGGACAAAAGCATTTACTTCTCTACGCTGAATCAGTATAAGTATCATCCGGCCATCGTCATCGATGCGGAAGTCGGTGATGAGGTCTGGTGCACGGCGCAGGGAATCGTGAGCGAGATCAGGGTTGATGAGGAGACCGGAACGACGCTCACGATGACGCTCGGCAGCGGCTATGAAGCGATCTACGGACAGCTGAAGGAGCTCACGGTGCAGGAGGGGGACATGGTAGAAGCCGGTTCCCTGATCGGCTATATCAGTGAGCCGACCAAGTACTATACACGCGAGGGCAGCAACCTGTATTTTCAGCTGCTGCGTGACGGCGAGCCCGTGGACCCGACGGAGTATCTGAACTAGACGTTATTTTTCTCTGTTCGGATAGCAGCTTGCTTCCAGATCCAGCATATAGAAACAGTTCATAAGGAGGAGCAGCGTTTCGTAATCATTAAAAGAGATATGAAACAACTCTTCCATCTGATTGATCCGGTACAGCAGCGTATTGCGGTGGATATGCAGTTCCTTCGCAGTAGCTGCTGTGCTTTTCATATTGCGGAGATAGCTTTTCAGCGTCGGAAAGAATTCGGTCATATACTCCGCATCATATTTCTGAATTTCAGTAAGGACACCGGGGATGTAGCTTTCTTTTGGAATCCTGCGTACCTGAGGGAGCAGAAGCGCCGGAAGGTAATAATCCCGGTAAAAACAGATGCATTTGGGGGCATGGAGTTGTTCTGCGATCACTGCAGCAGTCTCTGCCTGTTGTTCGTAGATGGTGATATCCAGCAGATCAGTGAAAGCATTGCTGACTCCGACCCTGGCGCCGAAGCGGCTGATCAGATCGGACAGGGCCGAGAAGAAGCCCTTGCTTTCCTCAAAGGGGTTTTCCTGGTAGTACAGTGTATAAAGCACATTATCCTGAATCAGCATCAGCTGTCTGGAACACAGTGTCTGGGAAGATTTGTGGATAACCGAAAGAAGCTGGTGGCCCTTTTTGTGAGGGATGATGGCAGCAGTGACAATGTAAGGCGGGTCATATCGTTCGTTCATGTCATTGAAATAGCCGGCAAGCTGTTCTTTGCTCCGTATTCTTCCACTGAATAATTCCGTAATAAAGACCTTTTGAAATGTGTGAAGAGCATTTCCCCTGGACTCGTTGCCGCTCAGGAAAAAGGCGCAGATGGACTGGATAATGTCCATGGCCTTCATAAGATCCGGCGTGATCTCCACAGAGGCACAGTTCAGCGTGACATAGGCTTCGGCAATGTTGTTGATTCGTACAATTTCCTGGAGCTTTGGATAGTCCTTTTGCGAACCCCAGTCGACTACATAGGGAGCCTCATAGTCGTCTACAGACTGAATGATGCCGTCATGAATCATGACGGCTACCTGCTCGGAATCGTAACCCCGATGCTCCAGAAGATAGTCCCAGAGCGGATCGCCGGTGGGGGTCTCCGGCGCGATGCCAAGGACATTGTACATAATATCGACGATCAGAATCGGAATCCCGAGCGTCTGGTAACAGACATTCATGAGTTCCTGAAAGTTCCTGGTTGGCAGAACTTGATAGAGTTCTTCATATAATTTCAGAAAATCTACTTCCTTTTTCATAGAGCACCTCGGTTCCCCTGTTCTTTTCATGGCCTGAACTGTCAATCCTATTATAAACATAATATTGTAAACCGTAAATTGATTTTTTAAATTGCATTGTGCAAATGCACAAAAATATAAAAAAAATATTTGGAATTTCTACGATGAAAAGGAGAGAAGTTTGCTATAAAATAAAGTAAAATAATTACCATTAAAAGGAGGAAAAAGCGATGTTTGATTTGACAGGTAATGTTGCAGTTGTGACGGGTGCATCCGCGGGTCTTGGACGGCAGTTCGCGCTGGCTCTGGCGAGGCAGGGAGCCGATGTGGCGATTCTGGCAAGACGCAAGGAGAAGCTCGACGGCGTGGCGGAGGAGATCCGGGCACTCGGTGTGAAATGTCTCCCGGTGAAGTGTGACGTGACCAAAGTGGAGGAGATCCAGGCAGCGGTTGACGCGGTTGTGAAGGGACTTGGAACGGTGGATATCCTCGTGAACAGCGCCGGCGGCGGCACCTGCATTCCGCTGGAGGAGCTCCCGAACGAGGAGTGGCGCAAGGTGCTCTCCCTTGATCTGGACGGCGCTTATTACTGCATGAAGTATTTCGGAAAGATCATGCTGGAGAAGGGCTATGGCCGTGTGATTAACATCGCTTCGATCCTTGGCAAGGGCGGCCTCAAGGAGCTTCCGGTGATCGCATACGCGTCTGCAAAGGGCGGCGTGATCAATATGACCCGCCAGGCGGCGACTGAGTGGGCGACGAAGGGCGTCAATGTCAACGCGCTCTGCCCGGGATTCTTCGCATCTGAGGCAAACGGACCGGAGGCGATGGAAGCGATGGGCGCATTTATTGAGAACCGCACACCGATGTGCCGTCCGGGAAGAGAGGGCGAGCTGGATTCTTCGATCGTCTTCCTTGCAGCGAAGGAGTCTTCCTATGTAACAGGCACGATTCTGACCTGCGACGGCGGCTGGACGGCCATCTAAGAAAGAACAGAAGAAAGGACAAATTCAGACATGAGCTATAATTACAATAAATTACTGGAACCGATCAAGATCAATGGCATGATTCTGAAGAACCGTATCAGTTTTTCTCCGATGGGTACCTTTACGCCCATGCAGGACGGAACGGACAGCGAGGAAGGTATGCGTTACTATGAGGAGCGCGCGAAGGGCGGCATCGGCCTGATCAACACTGGCGCGATGTTTCTGAACAGCGCTCTGGCGCAGGGCACCCCGACGATCGCGCTGGACAATATCAATGCGATTCCGAAGACGACTGTCCTGGTGGAGCGCGTGCACCGCTGGGGCGCGAAGATCTGCCTGCAGGCCAGCCCGGGCACGGGCCGCAATACCGTTCTGGGCGATCAGGCGGAGAAATTCGGTCAGGTGCCGATCTCTGCGTCACCCAATCCGGCGTTCTATAATCCGAATGTCATCTGCCGTGAAATGACACTGGAAGAGATTGATCAGATGATGGAAGACTGGAAGACGGCTGCCACTTTCGCACAGCGCTGCGGTTTTGACGCAATTCAGATTCATGCGCACGCCGGCTATCTGATCGACCAGTTTATGTCCTCCGTGTGGAATCATCGTACGGATAAATACGGCGGATCCTTTGAGAATCGCTGCCGTTTTGCTCTGGAGATCGTGCAGGCAATCCGCAGCGTGGTCGGCCCGAATTTCCCGATTACATACCGCATTTCTCTGGATCATCGTTTCAACGGCGGCCGCACCCTGGAGGAGTCCATGAAGGTGCTGGATGTGCTCGACAAGTGCGGAATCGACGCCTTCGATATTGACGCCGGCGCATACGAGTCGCAGGATTATATCTTCCCGACCCGTTACGTGGGCGACGCCTGCATGGCCTATGTGTGTGAGGAGGCGCGCAAGCATCTGACGCATCCGATCATCAATACCGGAACCCATACCATGGAGACGGCGGTAGAGCTCCTGGAGAGCGGTAACGCCGACATCATCCAGTTTGGCCGCCAGTCCATCGCAGATCCGTACTTCCCGAAAAAGCTGGCAGAGGGACGTCGCGAGGATATCCGTCCCTGCATGGTCTGCAATGAGGAATGTATCGGTCGTATTTTCTGCCGCCTGACGCAGCTCAGCTGCGCGGTCAACCCGGCTGCCGGACTGGAAGACTACATGGAAGTGACGAAGCTGAAGACCTCCAAAAACGTGGTGGTTATCGGCGCAGGCCCGGGAGGACTTGAGGCTGCCCGTTGCGCGGCGGAGCGCGGAGCTGCGGTTACGCTGTATGAGAAGAATGGCTATATTGGTGGCACCTTCATCGACATCGCGACCGGAGGCTTCAAGGGACGCATGCGTGATCTCGTGGAGTGGTACCGCGTACAGCTTGAGAAGCTGGGCGTCAAGATCGTTCTGAACACCGAGGTTGGCGCGGAAGATCCTGTTCTTGCCGGTGCGGATTACATCTTTGTGGCTACCGGTTCTGCGGCAATCTGCCCGAAGCTGCCGGGTATGGACGATCCGCGTGTCATCGGTGTGACAGAGTCCCACAAGCAGGGCGTACCGGCCGGAAAGAGAGTCGTCATCTGCGGCGGCGGACTGTCGGCCTGTGATACAGCTCTCGAGATCGCGCAGGCGGATCCGGACCGCGATATCACCATCCTGGAGATGAAGCCGCAGATCGGCGGCGACATCATGCCAATCAACGCGATCAGCATCTTCCGCATGTTCGACGAGTACGGCATCCATCAGATGGCGAACGCGACGGTCTGCGAGATCACCGCGGAGGGCGTGAAGGTCTCGACGCCGGAAGGTGACAAGGTCATCCCCGCCGACGTGATCATTTCCGCCTTTGGCCAGAAGCCCGCGAATGCGCTGGGTGAGGCGATCCAGTGGGCGTATCCGACGAAGACGACCGTCATCGGGGACTGCGTGAAACCGGGCAAGGCCGGCACGGCCATCCGCGAGGGCTTCTACGCTGCGATGGCAATGCAGGACTGATGAAGAGAAACAGATGAACAACAAATCATTTTTCGGCTATAAAGCAGCTGTGGGAGCCTTCCTGATTATCTTTGTGAATCTGGGTGTGGCGACGACGCTCGGCATCTTCCTTGCCAGTCTTGCGGAGTACAGCGGCTGGTCGGTGGCGATGTGCGGCTATATCGGAACCGCAAACACGATCGGCAATATTTTCCTGAGCATGCTTGCGGCGAGGGCATTGCCGAAGATCGGCGTCCGCAAATGTATGCTGATCTCGATTGTGAGCGTGATTCTCCACGTCTGGTTGTACACTTTCGCGACGCCGGGACAGAATGTCATGACGCTGGTGTGCTACTACCTCGGGGGACTCGTCTGCTCCTTTGCGATCACCTTCGGCACGCACGCCGCGTGTTCGACGCTGATTGCCGAGTGGTTCGTCGAGAAGCGTGAGAAGGTCACCGGAATTGTCCTCTCAGGTGCGGGATTCGGCGCCGCCCTGTGGGTGTTCCTGGCCGGACAGCTCTTTCAGTATTTTGACTTCAAGATGTGCTATCGGATCATCTCAGTGCTTGCGCTGATCATCGGAGGCTTTGCGCTGATCTTCCTGGTGAAGACGCCGGAGGAGATGGGGCAGAAGCCCCTCGGATGGGATAAGGTTGACAACAGTGCGAAGACGGAGCAGATCGGAGCAATCGGCGTCTCGAAGGCGGATGCCATGAAGAGCTCGTCCTTCTGGCTGTTCGCGGTCGCCATGCTGTGCGTCTGCGTGGCCTACACAGCATTTACTTCCTACGCGCCAACCTGGTGGCAGACCTGTGGTCTCTCCAGCACGACGGCGGCGAACTGGAATGCCGCGCAGCTCATCATCGCCGCGCTGTTCCTGCTGGTTGCGGGCAGTATTTTTGCCAAAGTGGGAGCGTCCGTATTCACCACGATTCTGTGCGTTGCCTTCGTCGGGTGCATGGCGCTCATGTGCATGATCGGCTCCGGCACTTCGGCTGTGCTGATGGTTTTTATTGTGCTGCTGGCCGGTCTCAGCTATCCGCTCAATGCCAGCGTCCCGAGTATGGTCGGGCAGTCGCTCTTTGGCGGGAAGGATTTCGCTGCGATCTCGGCGACGATGATGACGGCCGTCTACCTTGGCCAGTTCCTGTGCGCGCCGATTATGGCGGTATTCCTTGGCATGAACAATGGATTTGTCACCGCGTGGACGTTCTTCGCCGTGGCCGCGATCGTCGGTCTGGTGCTGATTCTCGCTGCGATTGCGAAAGCGCCGGTGAAAAAGTTAAAAGCGAAATAATTTAGAAGAAAGGGGAACGATTATGATTGATTTAAAAATGACCGGAAAGGTTGCGTTGGTTTCTGGCGCTACCGGCGGCATAGGCCGTGAGCTGTGTAAAATGTTAAAGAGGGAAGGCTGCAAGATTGGTTTTATCGCCCGTAACCAGGAAAAGGCTGACGCGTTGATTCGCGAGCTCGACATGGGAGACGACCTGTACTGCTATATTGGCCAAATCTATAATGAGGAGGATGTGAAAGCATTCACCGAGGGCGCTTACGCACACTTTGGAAAACTTGACATGCTCTTCCCCAATGCCGGATATGAAGGGAAATGGGAATATGTGAACAACTTCACCAAAGAGAATTTCGATAAGGTGTTTGGCACCAACGTGCTGGGCGTCATGTATATGATTAAATATGGCGCAGATTATCTCGTTGCGCAGGGGAAGGGCTCCATCGTTATTACATCTTCCGATGGCGCGCTTCTCGGCAGCGCCGGTATGGGCGTGTACTGTGCGTCCAAGCATGCAGTGCAGGCCATTGTCAAGACGGCTGCCGCGGAACTGGGACCCAAAGGCGTCAATGTAAACAGCGTTAATCCGGGCGGTGTAGATACAGCGATGATACGCAACATTGAAGATAACGCGCTTGGTGACAGCGTGAGTCGAGAGGAAAAGAGTGCTCAGTTTACCGCAGGTTATTTTGACAAACGCTACGCGACTGCAGAGGAATGCGCGAACATGCTGCTTTTCCTGGCTTCCGACTGGGCATCTCATATGTTTGGGGAGCGTGTTTCCATCGACGGTGGAGAGTGCGTTCTTCGTCCGTGATCAACAAAAACTATTAAAAGATCTTACAGAAAATGGGATGCCGCAGATTCTCCGGCATCCCATTTTTGTGTCAGTTTCACATCAGCGCGATATAGAACATTACAACATAGTGGCACAGGATCCCTCCCATGACGAAGAGGTGGAAGATCTCATGCGAGCCGGAAAACTGATGCCGCTCCGGAACCGCCGTGGCGTTTGGATTAATGTCAGTCGTTCAGCTCTGCCGGATTGCGAAGCAGTTCCACTTCGATGACCTCCCCGGCGTTGTGACTTTTCTCTCCGAGAGAGGAGATGTACAGCGCGTCGGCGGTCAGTGCCTCGGCGGAGCCGACGGCACTGGAGCCGACGGCACTGGAGCCGCGCAGGGACAGTGGTTCTGCGGTATAGGGCGCCGGCGCGTAGTGATCCGCCTTTTTCAGCCGGAGAGACATCATGATGGAGAAGAAAGGCGGGAGATGAAGCGGCTGACTCAGCACGGCTCTCACTCGCGTGCGCTCTGGAACCGGGACGCCTAGAGCCCTGCAGATCAGGGGGCGGACAGCCCAGTCCATATTATAGTAAGCAGCGAAAGAAGGCCCTGCAAGGTTGAGGATCAACTTATCGCCCGCGACAGCGGCGCTGAGAGGGCGTCCGGGCACGGCGGCAACGCCATGAAACAGGGAGTCTCCGATTTCTGCGAGAAGTCCGGCGCAGTAGTCTTCTCCTCCTTTGGAGGTTCCCGCGTTTACGAGCAGGATATCACAGAGGGGCAGCAGCTCTTTCATTGCGGCTCGCAGGCTTTCCCGTTCGTCTTTTACGATGGAATGAAGGATTGGCTCGGCTCCCATCTCCCGTAGCAATTGGCCGACCAGGATGCTGTTCGTATCAAAATTCTGCCCGCGCTCCAGTGGAGCGCCAACGGAGACAAGTTCGCTGCCGGTTGGCAGAAAAGCGACCCGCGGTCTGCGGACCACCGGGACACTTTCGATTCCGCCCATGGCGATCGCGGCCAGTTCCCGGGCGCTCAGAAGTCTTCCGCCGGGGCATACGAGAGAACCTTTCCTCACATCCGCGCCCTGCGGTTTCACGTTAAAACCTTTGGAGGCATTGATTTTTTCAGGAAGGATGACGCCGCCGTTTTCCAGGAGCGTGACATTCTCAATGGCGATTACCGCGTCAAACGCGTCCGGGAAATCGTCCCCGGTGTCCGCCCGGACATAATCCTCGCCGTACTTCCAGCTGGAGCTGTCGGGAATTTCTTCCGTGAACTGCGCGGATTTTACCGCGATGCCGTCCATCTACGAGGCGCGCACCACCGGAAGATTGTAGTTTGCGTATTGATCCGCGAAGAGAACCCGTCCCGCCGCTTTGCACAACGGGACAGTCTCCGACTCGCGCGCCGGCGTCCAGACGGCGAAAATCCGGCTGAGAGCCTCCTCCTTCGTAATCAGATCTTTGAGATCAGGACGCATGATGTTCTCCTTTCATCAGTCACAGTAGATGGCGGTCAGCTGTTCTGCACTCAGCTCCACGCCATACATATAGCTGAAGTAGTCGCTGATCGTCTCTGCTAGGTCATAGCTTACGTAATCAGAATAGACGATGGAAGCGCAGTACAGGCAGCCGAGCACGCGAAGACTGTTCGGGGAGCGGTCAAACCAGTTCTGCGGCATCAGCGGGATTGGGTATACGTCGCCGTTCTGCACTGCGGTTATGCCGGACCATTCGTCGGAGGTGGTAATGTCCTGATATGCGACGTCCAGCCAGACAAAGATGTAATCCGGATCCCACTGGATGACCTGCTCCAGGGAGACCTCCTCCAGGCCACCCATGCCGGACATGGAAATGTCATCTCCGGCGCAGTTTTCCAGGCCGCAGTATTCAAATACCGCCGCGTGCATGGAGCCGATGGCCTCAGTGAACAGACCGGTCGCCTGCTCCGCATAATAGTAGGTGGGGACATCCCCGGCCGCTGATGCAGCATCGGATGCTTCTGTCACCAGGTCGAGCAGATTTTGTATATAGACAGACACCTCGTATCCTCTCTGCGCGGCACCGAACCAGAGGCCGATATTGGCAGCGCACGCGGCGGAGTCCTCGATATCGCGGCTCAGGCAGACGACGGGAATGCCATATTCCTCAGCGGTAGCGTCAGCTGAAGCGACGGTAGCCGCGAGGCCGGTTTCCGAGCAGTCGTAGGTGTTGATAATGACGTCCGGGCTGACCGCCAGGATATTTTCCTCGTTGGCGGTGCTGGTGCCATAGTTGCCGCCGATGGTCTCCAGGGAGCTTACAGAGGAGGGATAATAGGCGAGCGCATCCTCTGTGAATTCCGAGGCCCAGCCGATGATCTGATCCGGAATGACCGCGCAGAGCCATCCCTCCGCGGTGGGACTGGAATTCCAGATGGTGGGGTTCGCCTTGAAGGTGACTTCGCGTCCGGCCATGTCGGTGATCGTGACATTTCCGTCTGCATCAGCCTAGAGGTCCGCTACGGTGACAGCTTCGCTTTCCCCCTCGCTTTCCACGGCATCTTCGGTGGTCGCTTCGTCGGTCTCATCTTCCGGCTCGTCTGTTCCTTTGGAGGACTCTACATCAGCCTCTGAGGAAGTCTCCACCGAGGAGGATGATCCGCAGCCTGCCAGCAAAGTCAGGCAGAGCACAGGGATCAGGAACAGTGTGGTGAATTTTTTCGTGTTTTTCATTCTTTTTTACTCTCTCTTCCTTTTTTATTTCATCGCCGGAAATGGCGGTGTTGACGAATTCATGCGGCTGTCCATGACAGGCACGCAGCCACGGATCAGTTTCCCATTTTTTCTGGCGGTGGTGATACAGACATCGACGCCATAGACCCGACGCATATTTTCTGCCGTAATGACCTGCTCCGGTTCGCCGTGGATCATCTCTTTGTCCCGTGTCAGCAGCAGCGCCTCTGTGCCGCAGAGGAACGCATGATCGGGCGTGTGCGTTGTCATGATGACAATGATTCCCCGGGCTGCCAGTTTCCGGACGGTCTCGAGAACCATGATCTGATTTGCAAGATCAAGATTTGCGGCGGGTTCATCCATCAGCAGAATCCGAGGAGACTGGATCAGCGCGCGGGCGATCAGCGCCATCTGGCGTTCGCCGCCGCTGATGCGGGTGTAGACGCGGTCTTCCAGATTTTCGATGCCGAGCGAGCGGAGGATGTCGTCCGCCAGCGCGTAATCCTGCTCATCGGGCGCGGAAAACATACGAAGATGTGAGGCACGCCCCATGACGACGACCTGCTTTACTGTATAGGGAAAGGGCGGCACATGGGACTGCGGGACAAAGCCCATGACACGGGCGCGCTGCCGTGCGCCCCATTTCAGAGTGGAACGGCCGTCCACTCTGATGTCCCCGTCAAGGCAGGGGAGCAGTCCCATCAGAGTCCGGAACAGCGTCGTCTTTTCCACACCGTTTGGACCGAGAATACAGAGCACCGCGCCGTCCATCGCGGAAAAGCTTATGTCGGAGAGCACAGCATGTCCCTGATAACCGCAGCACAGATTTTCCACCGAGAAGATCATAGCCAGCTGTCCCTCCCTTTCACCAGAAGAAACAGGAAGAAGGGAGCGCCGATGATGGCCGTCAGAATTCCGATCGACACCTCCACCGTGAAAAAAACCCGGGTGATATTGTCCACCAAAATCAGGAAAATCGCGCCGCCAAGGGCGGAAGCCGGAAGCAGATACCGAAAATCCGGACCGACCACAAAGCGCATCAGATGCGGGATGATCAGTCCAATCCAGCCCACCATGCCGCAGGCCGCGACCGATGCGGAAGTGGCCAGAGTAGCGCAGAGGATGGTAATCAGCCGGATGCCCTGTACATTGATGCCCATCATGCGTGCCTCCTCGTCGCCGAATGTAACTACGTTCAGCTGATAAGAAAACAGCAGAAGAGGAACAACGCTGATCAGGACAGGCAGGATCAGGATGGGCAAAGATTTCAGGCGGATACCCGCCATGCTGCCCATCAGCCAGAAGGTGATTTCACCAAGCTGATTATCCGTATCCGCCAGCAGCTTGGTTATGGACACGCCAGCGGAAAACAGGGAGGATACGACCATGCCGGTCAGCACAAGGGTAGTGGTATTATTTTCCCGTCTGGAAACGATCGAGCTGATAAGCAGGGTCAGTGCTACGGCCATCAGGCCGAACAGGAAAGCCGATGCCTGCTGTACCAGCAGAGGAGCTGAGAGCAGGATGGACGCACAGGCCCCAAAGGCTGCGCCAGAGGAGGCGCCCAGAAGATCCGGAGAGACCATAGGATTGTGGAACACACCCTGATAGGCCGCGCCGGAGGCAGAGAGCGCCGCGCCGACAAAGACGCAGGCACTCAGACGCGGGAGCCGGACATTCATAAAAGCAACATAGCCGTTGTGTGTGTACTCCGCATCAAAGCCCAAAAACGAGCTGGTAATATGAAAATTTCTTTTAGCGACAGCGGATAAATTCCCTGCGTCATAGATACCAGAAATACTACAATGAGCAATGCCAGCAGAACCGAAAGGATCAGCCGCAGCCGTCCACGCGATAAAGACATGCTTTTCTTTCCCTCACGATTTTCAAAAAAATACAGCTTTTACGCGAGTCAAACCAAAAGTTCGGACTTACGCAAAAGCTGCACAACAATTTTAACTTTGCATTTATTATCAGGTAAAATTATAGCACCGCGCATCAGGGGATTCAAGGTATTTAAGTGGCATGCTATCCGTTGCTTTTTGGAAAATACAGCGCTTGGGGCAGAGGGCTCGAGCACTGGATGCGGTCTGTGCTTCTGTGGCTACATCAGCGCGATATAGAACATCACAATATAGTGGCACAGGCTCCCTCCCATGACGAACAGATGGAAGATCTCGTGCGAGCCAAAGGCCTGATGCCGCGCGTTGAAGAGCGGCAGCTTCAGCGCGTAGATGACGCCGCCGATGGTGTAGATGATCCCTCCGGCGAGCAGCCACCAGAATGCGGCGGCAGGCAGTGTCTGTACGAGTGGCACCAGCGCCAGCACACAGAGCCAGCCCATCGCGATGTAGAGCAGCGAGGAGAACCACTTCGGGCAGGTAATCCAGAAGGCCTTAATTATAATGCCGGCGATCGCGATGCCCCAGACAAGGGCGAGGAGCGGGATACCGACGGTGTCGCGCAGGGCGATCAGGCAGATCGGCGTGTAGCTGCCGGCGATCAGAATGAAGATCATCATATGGTCGATCTTGCGAAGAACGCGGTTTACGGTCTCCGAGATATCAAAAGTGTGGTAGGTTGTGCTGGCCCCGTAGAGCAGCACCATGCTGCAGGCAAAGACGGCCAGAGCAGGTACCGCGCCGGAGCCGCCGTAACGGGAGGCAGTGATCAGGAGCGGGATTGCTGCAAATGCCGCCAGAATCAATCCAATGAAATGAGTAAGCGCGCTGCCGGGATCTTTTACAGAATGTGTCATAGTATTTCCTCCTTGTAAATTTGAACTATATAATCTAGTATTAAAAACTATGTCTTGATTTATTCATATTATACATCGTCATGTGGAAAATGCAAGAGGAAAATAAAAAAGGCGACCCATTATGGATCGCCTCTGAATGCTTATGTAGTATGTATTTAGAAGATTCTGCGTACCGCCAGCACGGTCTTGTAGTTGACCGGCGAAGTGTATTTGATACCGGTCGAAGAGGTGCTCGCGTGGACGATGGTGTTGTTGCCGACATAGATTGCAACGTGTCCGCTGTAGCAGACGATGTCTCCGGGTTGAATCTCGCTCAGGCTGACGCCGTATCCGACACTGCGCATCGCGCTGGAGCTGTGAGGAAGGCTGACGCCGAAGTGGGCGTAGACGCTCATGACGAAACCGGAGCAATCGGTTCCGTTGGTCAGGCTCGTGCCGCCGTATACGTAGGGATTTCCGACGAACTGGCAGGCGTAGCTGACAACCGCGTTCCCGGAGGCGCTGCCGCTGCCGGAACCGATCACCACATCTGAAGAAGAGTTGGAGCTCTTGGAGGTCGCTGCCGCTGCTGCCGCCTGGGCTGCCTTTCTGTCGGCCTCTTCCTTGGCAAGACGGGCTTCTTCTTCCTCCTTGGATTCCGCGTAGACGTATTCCGTACTCAGGGAGACATATTCTTTGGAAACCCAGCCGTCGCCCTCTTCGATGGAGACCTGGACGAAATCGTCCGTCTCATCGGTAACGACCAGTTCCTCGCCCTCGGGAATCAGTCCGAGAATGGAGGATTCTGTCGTGGCTTCCGTGCGAACCCGGAGCGTCTCGGTGGTGACGGTCGCCATCCTCGTGCCGACCTCCTCCGCGAGTTCTTCTGCCTCTGTGCCGATCACGACATATTCTGCACTTACATAACCGGTCACATTGCCGGAAGTGATCTGATACCAGCCGTCCTCATAGCCCTCCACTGTGCCGACAGAATTGGCGTAAAGCTTGCCGACAACGTCGTAATCTTCGCTCGGACCACTGCGTATATTGACATAATCGTTGACCTGCGCGACGCAGAGCCCGGTGTAGGTCGTCGTGACCGCAATGTTGAGCGCTTCTTCTATATCTTCCTCAGTGGCATTACTTGCAAGGCTGATGGAGGAGGCGATGCCGCCGTCCAGGCCAAGACTCAGCTGGCCGGCCTGCGCCGTGGCCGGATTGATAAGGAACAATCCCGCCGCTGTTAAAAGCATGAGCACTGCTTTTCTTCTCATAGGTGCCTCCTGAAATAATCTTTACGAATCTGTTCTCGAAATATTACGAATTTGTTACAACTTATGTAAGGATTATAACAAGGCAGGAGGCCTTTGTCAAGGAGGAACACACATTCTTCATAAAAGCTTTATAAAAGCTACACTTGCAAATGAGGGCTGCAGCAGATAGAATGGTTCGTGAAAAGGGAGGTTCATGTATGTTAATAAGAGAATACGCGGAAAAATACAGTGATTACATAATAGAAATGCGCCGGAAATTTCATCGCTGCCCGGAGTTGGGCTTTCAGGAGCAGCGCACCTGCGGGATGATCTGCGAGGAGCTGCGCCGGATGGGGCTTGCGCCGCGGGTGCTCTGCGGGACGGGAGTTGTCGTCGATATCGGCGATCGCGCGCGCAGCGGCCGGACGGTTGCTATCCGGGCGGATATCGACGCACTGATGGTGAAGGAAGAGACCGGAGCGGATTATGCTTCGCAGAACGAGGGCTATATGCATGCCTGCGGACACGACGCACACATTGCGATGAACCTTGGCTGCGCGAAGATTCTGTGCGACATACAGGACAAACTGAACGGGAGCGTGCGGCTGCTCTTTCAGCCTGCGGAGGAATTTGCGCGGGGTGCGTCCGCGATGATCAAGGCGGGGGCGCTGGAGAATGTGGACACGG
This sequence comes from Lachnospiraceae bacterium Zagget2, assembly GCA_001941045.1. Lineage (GTDB taxonomy): Bacteria > Bacillota > Clostridia > Lachnospirales > Lachnospiraceae > Hominiventricola. The sequence continues at coordinate 4,641 of MSHD01000064.1, read as the reverse complement.
TCTACGGGACACATGTCTGGGGAGATATCCCGGCGGGAAAGTTTTCCGCGGAGGCGTGCGCACGCATGGCTTCGGCGGATTTCTTCACCATCACGGTGCGGGGCAAAGCGACCCATGGTGCGCTGCCGCACAATGGCGTCGATCCGATCGCGGCTGCCGCGGCCATTATTCAGAATCTGCAGGTCGTGTTTCACCGGGAGATTATCGCAACGGAGCCGGCCATTATCAGCCTCTGCCAGATTCATGGCGGGGACGCGGACAATGCGATTCCGGATAAGGTCACGATCGGTGGTACCACGCGGGCCTATTCCCGGGAGGTGCGTGAATCCTTTCCTATTATTATGGAGCGTGTGATTCATGAGACGGCGGCAGCCTTCCGCGCGGAAGCAGAACTTGATTATCGTAAGGGTTCCTCCGCAGTGATCAATGACGCGGAGTGCTCAGCGCGCGCCATTCGTGCCATCACGGAAAACTATGGGGAGCAGGCCCTGACCCATTTTGAGAAAGTTATGAGCGGGGAAGATTTCTCCGAATACCAGGATGCGGTCCCGGGTGTGTTTGTCTTTCTGGGAATCCGTAACGAAGGGATTGGCGCTGCTTGGCCAAACCACAGCAGCCACTTCGCGGTGGACGAGCGTGTACTCGCGCGCGGAGCGGCTGCTGAAGTGCAGTATGCGGTTGATTTCCTTTAATTCTTCTTATTAGCGGCCTGGTACTCTGCCCAGAGTTCATCCGCCGCGGGCTGCCAGTTTCTGGCGTAGTCGTCGGTCTTGCAGCAGAGCTGATCCGCGCTCTCCGGGTTCTGGTAGTCGGTGCTGTTCGCGCCGCTCGCGTTCACCATCATCCGCAGTTTCGACGGATTCTCCAGCATCGGACAGGGCTGGAACAGGTTCTCATTGAAGGGCTGGTTGTCATGGTAGGCCATGAACAGCGGGTTCTTCAACGCCTGCATCAGCGAGACCTCGTGAATGTTCGAGTCGGAGTAGTGGATGAAGGCGCAGGGCTCGACATCTCCCTTGGCGTTGATGTGCAGATAGCAGCGTCCTCCGGCAATGCAGCCGCCCACGTGCGGGCCGTCATTCTGGAAGTCGATCGAGAAGATTGCTTTCGTCTTGCGGTATTCGCGGATGCGGTTGCAGACGGTGAGCCGCTGCTCCGGTGTCGGCAGCAGATCGGGTACGGCATCAGCCCCGACCGGCATATAGTGGAAGAACCAGACGAAGAGCGCGCCGCTGTCGATGATGTAATCCATGAACTCTTCGCTCGTGACGACGTCATAGTTTGCGCTGGTGTAGCAGATCGAAAGGCCGAAAGGAAGCTTGTTCTTCTTCAGCAGCTCCATTGCGTGGTGTACTTTCTGATATGTACCTTTGCCGCGCCGCGAATCGTTGGCCTCCTCGAAGCCCTCGAGTGAGATCGCGGGAACAAAGTTTTTGACCCGCAGCAGCTCCTGACAGAAGTCTTCGTCGATCAGCGTGCCGTTCGTGAAGGAGACAAACTCGCAGTCTGAATGCATTTCGCAGATCTTCATCAGATCCTTCTTGCGCACCAGCGGTTCGCCGCCCGTGTAGAGATACATGTAGGTGCCGAGCTCATTTCCCTGTTTAATAATGGAATCCAGATCTTCGACCGACAGATTCAGCCGGTTGCCGTATTCTGCAGCCCAGCAGCCGGTGCAGTGCAGGTTGCAGGCCGAGGTCGGGTCCACGAGCATGGCCCACGGGACATTGCAGTTTTCGCGCTTTGCGATTTCCTGCTGCGTCGCGGTGCCGCTTAAGGTTGCGTTGATCAGGAAGTTCTGGAAGGCTGCCTTGCGGACGCCGGGATCCAGATCGTAGAGCTTCAGGATCAGCTGATACCAGTTGCCTTTCTCATCAATCGCCTTGCGCACTGCGTCACGCGCCTCTGCATAATAATCGTCAGGTGCGAGACGGTCCACCCAGGCCATCAGTTTCGGGATATTTTCTTCCGGATTTCCCTCCAGATATTTGTATACCTGATTCAGGGCAAAAGTTTGTAAAGATTCTTTGAATGATTTGCTCATAGTCATTCCCTCCTTTGTGCCCGTTTCCGGGCTTGTCTGTGATCATTATAAACAGAAAGACGCGGAACCGTAACGGGACAAATTTTAAGAAGCGTCGAAAAAAGGTACACTGATAAAAAAATGTCACGTTTTTGGACAAAAGTTAAAATGTGTCCAAAAGTTACCTCCTGAAAAAAGTGCTTGACAAATCCTTAAAAATAAATATAATAATTATTATCAATATTGTTTATGGAGATGGAGGAAGACGGATGGCAGTATTAAAACACAGCAGACAGCGCGACGCGATCAAGCACTATCTGCAGGGCCGGGAGGACCATCCGACCGCGGACATGATCTACGAGAGTGTCCGGCAGGATTTCCCGAATATCAGCCTTGGCACGGTATACAGGAATCTTTCCCTGCTGGTGGAACTTGGTGAGATCTGTAAGATCACCGCGGAGGGCGCGGATCGATTTGACGCGCGGACGGAGCCGCACAGCCACTTTGTATGCAGGCAGTGCAGCAGGGTGCTCGATGTCATGGTTCCGCTCCAGGATCCGCTCCCGCAGGTAAATGCCCGCTGGGACGGTGGTGTGGTCGACGACTATCGTCTGGAGTTTTCCGGCACCTGTGCGGATTGTCTGAAATCAAAAAAATAAGTATTGACAAACAGAAACACAGCAATTATAATAATAACAGTAATCATTACTGTTAAATAAATCTGAAAATTATGTAAAGGAGAAAAGATTATGGCAAAATGGGTATGCAGCGTATGTGGTTATGTTCATGAGGGAGATACTCCTCCGGAGAAATGTCCACAGTGTGGGGTTCCGGCAAGCAAGTTCAACAAGCAGGATGAAGGCATGAGCTGGGCGGCAGAGCACGTGGTAGGCGTGGCGCAGGGTGTGAGCGAGGATATCCTCGAGGATCTGAGAGCGAATTTCAACGGTGAGTGCTCTGAGGTTGGTATGTATCTTGCGATGGCGCGTGTGGCGCACAGAGAGGGCTATCCGGAGATCGGCCTCTACTGGGAGAAGGCAGCTTACGAGGAGGCAGAGCATGCGGCGAAGTTTGCGGAGCTGCTTGGCGAGGTTGTGACCGACAGCACGAAGAAGAACCTCGAGATGCGTGTGGCGGCTGAGAATGGCGCGACCGCAGGTAAGTTTGATCTGGCGAAGCGTGCGAAGGCGGCGAACCTTGACGCGATTCATGACACTGTCCACGAGATGGCGCGTGACGAGGCGAGACACGGACGTGCGTTTGCGGGACTGCTCAAGAGATATTTCGGCTAAGATTTTTGTTGAGATTTAAGGATTTCTAAGAACAAAAGGGAATGAACCAGGAATGGTTTGTTCCCTTTTTTGCGCGCGCCGCAGGCGCACTTTGGCGCGGGATGTGGGTATCAGCCAGCCGACAGCGGATCGGGCGGCGTGATCTGGCTTTACGATAAACGGATCACGCTCAAGGGAGTGGACAGAGCGATACCGGTAAGCTACCTGTAGGGGACAGGTGATTGGCTCATGAAATTTATATAAAACTTGACTGAATTATCTGTGAATAAAAAATTAAGAAAAAGGGCTTGACAATTTCCAAAGTATGAAGTTTGCACAAAAAGTTCCGGGAGGCGGAAACGACAGTTTGAGATTTACCCACATTTCTGCAAAGTTATCCACAAGGACAAAAGACCGGAATCGCGAGTTCATGGAGTTGTTCACAAAGTTATCCACTTTATCCACATTTTCCGGGGAAAGACTTAGGACGAAAAATTTTTTTGCGGAAAACAAATGTTTTGTGATTTATGACAAAATTAACGATTTTGCGGAAAAAGTTAAAAAAATCGCTTGACACCAAAAATGGGAGAAAAGCGGGCTTATTGTCAGAAAATAGAGAAGTTTTCCTTCCATTTTAAGCGGGAATCGGATACAATGGCAGGGATGAAAACGGAAGGGGAAGAGTGAAGATGCGGCTGAGAAATATACCGGGGGCGGAGGAGGTCATTGCGCGGAGCGCACACGTGGTGCAGGAGGAGGACGTCGCCGGAACCTGGCAGGGCAGATTTGGAAATCCAAACCCGATCCATATCGAGATCGGGATGGGAAAAGGACGTTTTCTGACGGAGCTGGCGGAAAGAAACCCGCAGATTAATTATGTCGGAATCGAGCGCTATGCCAGTGTACTGCTTCGCGCGATTGAGAAACTTGACGCGATGGAGACGCCGCCGCAGAACCTGCGCCTTCTGCGGATGGATGCCAGAGAGATTGAAAAGGGCTTTGGAGAGGGCGAGGTGTCGCGGATTTACCTGAATTTCTCCGATCCCTGGCCGAAGGAACGCCACGCAAAGCGCAGGCTGACCAGTCCGCAGTTCCTCGCGCGCTACAACCGCATTCTGTCGCCGGATGGCCGGATCGAGTTCAAGACGGACAATCAGGATCTCTTTGAATTCTCCCTGGAGTCGGTGCGGGAGGCCGGCTGGAAGCTGCTCGCGGTGAGCAGGGATCTGCATCATGATGAGGATCTGATGCGCGGTAATGTGATGACAGAATACGAAGAAAAATTTTCCTCCCTTGGCAGTCCGATCTGCAAGCTGATCGCAGTGCGTTAAAAAGAATGAAAAAAAT
>MSHD01000063.1 GCA_001941045.1 Lachnospiraceae bacterium Zagget2 | reverse complement strand
CAGCCCTTATTTCACTTCTTCCCGCTCCACGACAACTCTGCACGTTCTCTTATAGAAGGCAATGCCGTACTTCAGCAATGTCCTCATGCCGTCATGCTTCAGCTCCGCCGTGTATTCCCTGTCATTGATCTGATTTAACGCTTCCTCACATTCATTGTCGAGCCGACCGCCCTCCGCATACTTCACCTCGATAATGATTCCGATTTCTTCCTCTTCGATCTCAATCGCAATGTCGTAATAGCCGTCGCCGGATTCTCCGTTGGAGTCAACGCTCCAGCCGCCTTTAAAACCGAGGATTCCGAGGAGCATTCCGTGGTAAAAGCTCTCCTTGAACGCCTTTCTCACGGCTGTGTCTCTGACGCTGACCGTCTGCTTCATAAAGTCTGTCAGCTGCTTTTCTACTCCTTCCGCATTCCCGGTCTTCAGCGCTTCACGGAAATCCGCCACGGCGACGCCATCCTCCCGGGCAAGCTTCTTTTCAAACAGATCCAGAATCGAATCCCGGAAAATGCTGCGGACCTCCGTGTTCGGAATCGTCAGACGCACGACATTCCCCACAGGGGTCTCGCTCTGCGTCAGATAGCCTGTGGCATACAGAAGGCTCCACATATTTTCCACGCTGCTGTATATCGTATCATAGGTGAGCTGCTCCTCGATTTTCTTCTGGACCGTCTCCCCCGAGATCAGCCGTTCAATCTGGGTCTTTGTCACCCCGTCGCCCATCTGCCGGATGAACTGCCGGACTTCCTCGTTCCCGCTGGAATTTGCCCAGTAGCTCCTGGGAACTTTATTGGGGTTCGTCAGGAGCTGGTCGCACCAGTTGATCACATCCCACGGATTGTATACAGAGGCCCGCCCGATTTTATAGCCGTCATACCATTCCCTCGTCAGATCATAATAATCCGTGAGGCCATAGTAAGCCAACATTTCTCTTACTTCTTCATCTGTGAAGCCGAACTGCTCGTCGCATCTCGCATCGAGGAGCGTGTACATTTTGGGATTGTTCAGCCCGGTGAAAATGCTCTCCCTGGATACGCGCAGGCAACCCGTCAGGACGGCAAACTCCAGATTCGAATTTGTTTTGAGCTCCTTTTCAAACAGGTTCCGAATCAGCAGCACCATCTGTTTGTAATAGCCCTGCTTATTTGCCTTTGCCAGCGGGACATCGTATTCGTCAATCAGAATGATGACCTTTTTCCCATAGTGCTTCTTTAAAAGCTCTGACAGCAGACTAAGGCTGGTGTGCAAGGTTTTATCATCCATCTGTTCGTCTAAAAGAGACAGGAAGGTTTCCTTTTCATTTGAAGACAGTTTATCACTTTCTGCCAGAAACTGCATCCTTCTGGCTTCCCGGTTCATCTCCATCACAATTAAATCGCGCGCTGTCGAAAAATTCTCCGCTTCCGTGCCCCTGAGGGTAATGGAAATCACCGGGTAATGCCCCATATATTTTTCACACAATTCGGTTTCCCCGGAGATAGCCAGCCCGTCGAACAGGCTTTTGTCTGTGCCGATCTCAAAGAAATATCGGAGCATGCTCATATTCATGCTCTTTCCAAAACGGCGCGGGCGCGTGAAAAGATTCACCTCTCCCCAATTACTCAGGAGTTCTTTTATCATAGATGACTTATCTACATAATAAAAATTATTCATGCGTAATTTTGCAAAGTCTTCTATACCGATCGGCATTTTCTTCTTTTCCAAACCGCTCACCTCCATCTGATCACCAGGCACAAGGAATCAGGCCTCTTAAAGAAAGCGCCCGCCATTGATGCCGTCACGAATTTCCAAAACCGATATGATTTATTTTAACATAAGCACCGGTAATTTAACAGTCCCTT
>MSHD01000062.1:77033-95257 GCA_001941045.1 Lachnospiraceae bacterium Zagget2 | reverse complement strand
ATATTACAGCTTATACAAGAAATTAAAGGAAATAATCAGACCGGTTTCCCGGCTGCTTTTCGGAATCCGCGAGGAAGACGAGGTCAGACTTCCCGCAGAGCCCTGTCTGGTCGTAGCCAATCATACCTGCTATTTTGACCCTGTCATTGTAGCCATGTGCGTCGATCAGCCCCTCCGTTATGTGACCGGAGAGAATCTGCTGCGGCATCGGCTGGCAGACTTTCTGGCTGTCGATGTTTTCCGCAGCATTCCCTGCTCCAAAGCAAAAATAAGTGTAAAGACGATCCGTGACATTTCCAGGAATCTGAAAGCCGGGAACTATGTCTGCATGTTTGCGGAGGGCAATATCACCTACGACGGAGCCACCGCGCCCCTGACCCGCGTCAATGGGAAGCTTTTCCGTTCCCTGCAACGCACGGTGGTGACCCTCGCCGTCACCGGCGCTTATCAGGTTGTCCCACGCTGGAGCAAAAAATTCTGTCGGGGCGATGTCCACGCGCAGCTAAAGGGTGTCTATACGAAGGAGATGCTGCGGGACATGACTCCGGATGAGATCGTGGCGTGTTTTAACCGGGATCTCTACGTGGAACAGCCCGCCGCAGATTCTGAGAAAGTCTTCCATCGCGGCGCGAGGGGCATTCATCATGTGCTCTACGCCTGCCCGGACTGCGGCGCGCTAGGCAAAATACAGGGAAAGGGCGGCACGATTCGCTGTCTGGGCTGCGGAAAAACCTGGAACTATACGAAATCCGGCAAAATCGAAGGCGGCGCTTTCGAGACGATCTGGCAATGGAACCGCTGGCAGGAAACATTCATTCGAGAGTCTGTACGCAACAACACTGTTACCGAAATTACGACGCCGCATGCCAGACTGTATCAAATCCTCAGCAATCACAAACGACGATTTTGTGAATCGGGACTGCTCTCGCTGGACAGGGCAAAACTATCCTGTGGAAACACCAGTTTTTCCCTGGAAGATATTTCACGTATGGATACCCGTAACAAAGGCATCATCCTCTTTTCTCTGAACAATGAGAATTATTATGAGATCAGAGCCGGGAAGGGTGTTTCCGGATTAATGTATAAAACGTTCTTTCAGGCACTGCAAGCCACGCTGCCAATATAGAGCGAGAGCACTAATGATTCATAATCAGCATCTGCATCCGGTTCTCCACATTTGCGTAGCTCGTATCCGGATCGAGGTCAAGCGGCAGGATGGAAATATCCGGATAGCGCTCCTTTAAGGCCTTTATCGTGCCGCGCCCGCAGACGTGGTTCGGCAGGCAGCCGAAGGGCTGGAGAATGATGAAGGACTTCACGCCTTCCTGCGCATAGTGCGCGATCTCCGCCGCCATCAGCCAGCCTTCGCCGCAGCTTAAGGTCTCCGGAATGATGTCGCTGACGCCGCGGTACATCTCCTTCGGGTTCAGCGCCTTTTTGCAGAGCGGGTGCCGGGCGGCAATCTTCTCGACCTGCTTCTGCACATGGTCAAAGAGGGCGTCCACCACATAAGGGTAGGGCGGAATATTCGCGCCGTAGTCACGGATCTCGCAGAGCGAGGCGCGGAAATCCTTGCGCAGCTGATCGGTGATACGAGGAAAGATGGTCTCCATCCCGTTCGCCTCCATGTACTCCTCGATGTGGAAATTCGAGCCGGGATGGTAAGTCACGAGCAGTTCGCCCGTGATAAAAACGCGCGGTTTCCGGCTGCTCCTGTCGCATGGAATCTGATCCATCCTGTCCAGGCATTCATCGAAAACCTTCTTCTCGTGTCCGATACCGGACTGAATACCCTCCGCCATTTTTTCCACGCAGTCCTCATAGACCCGGTTCGTCTCGCCGGGATGAATCTCATAGGGGCGAATCTTCCGCACAAGCTCCGTCAGAATATCCAGCATCAGGAAGCGCCAGACGGCCTCCAGCACGGCGCTGATACCGAGCAGACAGACGCCCGGGTGCATATCCTTGGAATCTCCGGCGTCGGTCGTGACGATCGGCACCTCCGTAAAACCGGCGCGGTCAAGCCCCTTGCGCAGCAGCCCCGCATAGTGCGACATACGGCAGTCGCACTGGAATTTCACCATGCCGACCGCGACCTCGTCCTGCCGGTAATTTCCTTTCTGCAGCTCTCCGATCAGTTCCCCGATCACCATCTGCGCCGGAAAGCAGATATCATTATGTACATAGCGCTTGCCAAGCCGGATCTCCTCCGTGCCCCCGACCGGGACCGATTTCACGGTATAGCCTTCCTTCGCGCAGATACCGCACAGCAGCACCGAGACTTCCCGGGAAATATTGGGAATGAGAAGCGTCCGCGTCTTCCGGTCCGCTTTGCGAAATTTCGTCGGGCTCGGCTCAGGCAGCGCGTCGATCTCGCGTCTCAGAGCGGAGAGATTTCTGCGCCGGATCGCGATGGTCTCCAGGAAGGAGCGGATGCGGATGCCAAGCGAACCCGCGGCATCGCTCTCATCCACCTTCAGGATGAGCGGCGACTTATGTCCCATCTCCTGCAGGATACGGATGATCTCGTCGGACAGGATCGCGTCGTGGCCGCAGCCGAAGCTCACGATCTGCACGTATTCGAGCGCCGGATCCTTCGCCGCGAGCATCGCGCCCTCCAGCATTCTCGTATGAAAATTATTCGTGATCTCCACCACGGTGTTATGTAAGTCCTGCTCACTTAAGTCCGGCAGGGAATCAAGCGTCAGCACCGGAATCCCCTGCTCCTCAAAGCGCCGGTAAATATCATGGCAGACGAAAGGATCGCCGTGATAGGGCCGCCCGGCGAGCACGACCGCACAGGCATTCTTTTCGTGTACGGCATCAAGAATCTCCTGCCCTCTGCTTTGCAGCCCGCATCGGAAGCTTTCAAGCGCCTTCTCGCCCTGTGCAAAGGCTGCCTTTGCCTCGCGCTCTGTCACGCCGAGCGTGTCGATCGCATAACTGCAGATCTGTTTTTTCCGGTTCTTCGCGGTGAACCAGTGAAAAATGGGCGTATCGAAGACAGGGCCGTCCCCTTCCGGGTTCTGCGAATTCCGCACGACCATCGGATAGCCCTGCAGCACCGAGCACATGTACGGACTTTGTTTGTCCACGCCCTCCGGGGGCGTGTGCATGATATAAGGGAAGAAGATCCGGTCGACGCCCTGCCGCTCCAGATCCATGATATGGCCGTGCACGAGCTTCGCCGGAAAGCAGGCCGTGTCGGAGGCGACATATTTCAGCCCCTGCTCATAGAGCTTCCGGGAGGAACGGTGGGAAAATACGGTCCGGTAGCCCAGCGCCCGGAAGAAGGTACTCCAGAAGGGCATACTGTCCCAGAACTCCAGGACGCGCGGCAGACCGACCGTCTTCCCTTTGTCCGCGGATACCTGCTCACAGGAATAGTCCGCAAAGAGCATCCGCTCGCGCTCCACGAAGAGATCCGGGATCTTCTCCCTTTTGACTTCTTTTCCCGCCTGCTCCTGCGCGCCCTTCTCGCAGCGGTTTCCCGAGATCCATTTCTGCCCGGTGGAGAAGGAAATCACCGTGCGGCTGCAGTGGTTCGCACAGCCCTCGCAGAGGACGCCGCTCCTGGAAGAATAAGTAAAGTCCGCCGTGCGCGCAAAGCCGATGAAGGAGCTGCCCGTTCCGTTTACGTAGCCGTGTTCCTCAATATATTGCCGCGCCGCAAAAGCCGCACCGATCGCCCCCATCTCGCCGGGATAGGGCGCGAGCCGGACATGGATTCCAAGATAGTCTTCCAGCGCTTTTAAGACGGCGCGGTTGCGGAAGGTGCCGCCCTGCACGCATACATGATCTCCGAGCTCGGATACATCCGCAATCCGCACGACCTTTGTGAATACATTTTCAATGATGGAGCGGCAGAGTCCGGCCATGATGTCGTCCGGCGTCCGGCCATTTCGCTGTTCCGTGATAATCGTACTGTTCATGAAGACCGTGCAGCGGCTTCCGAGCTTCGCCGGACTCTTCGAGCGGAAAGCGGCGTCCGCGATTTCTTCTACCGGGATCTCCAGATTCGCGGCAAAATTTTCCAGGAAAGAGCCGCAGCCCGAGGAACAGGCCTCATTCAGCATGATATTCGTGATCACGCCGTCCTTCAGCCAGATCGCCTTCATATCCTGACCGCCGATATCCAGCAGGAAGCTCGTGTCGGGATAATAATGGCAGCAGCCATGGCTGTGCGCCACAGTCTCTACTGTATGATAATCCGCCCCAAAGGCTCTGGCCATCATCGCCTCGCCGTAGCCGGTCGTCCCCAGGCCCAGAACCTTTAAGTGGAGCCCAAGCTCCTCATATTTCCGCCAGAATCCAAGCAGTCCGCCCTTCACGACCTTCAGCGGTTCCCCGTTGTTGTTCGCGTAGAAGCGGTCGATCACGCGGTTCTCCTCATCCACCAGCACAATCTTCGAGGTCGTGCTGCCGGAATCAATGCCGATGTAAACCCGGAGTTCCTTTCCGCCTGCTTCCGACACATCGCCCGCACCAACTCCTTCACCCGGTTTCAACACGGGTTTGGGTGCGCAGACGTCCATCAGCTCACTGTCATGGCGCCTGGTAAATTCCTCCCTCTCCGCATCGCTTCGGAAGAATGGCGGCTCCGTTTCACCGGACTCCGCCTGCGCTCCAGCCTCAGGGTCCCGCAGTCTTTCGAGCAGCTCCGATAGTGTGACTGCCTTTTCCTCTTCTCCCGGAAAGAGCTGGTCGATCGCGATCGCCGTCCCGTATGCGACAATCGTCTCCGGATGATCGGGGATCAGGATCTCCTCATCGGAGAGCCCAAGCCGCTCCTGAAAGACACGGATCAGCGTGCGGTTGAAGGTCAGAGGACCGCCCTCAAAGACAACCGGCGCTCTCAGCTCCAGTCCCTGCGCGAGCCCGCCGATCGTCTGCTTCGCGATCGCATGGAAAGTCGAGAGGGCGATGTCCTCCTTCCGCGCGCCGGAGAGCAGCAGCGGCTGAATATCCGTCTTCGCAAAGACGCCGCAGCGCCCGGAGATCTCGTAGACCGTCGTGCCCTTCGCCGCCAGCGCATCGAACTCCTCCGGTTTTACATGCAGAAGGGAAGCAATCTCGTCGATGAACGCGCCGGTGCCGCCCGCGCAGCTGCCGTTCATCCGCATATCCGAGGTCTGCAGCCTTCTTTCCTTTTCATCATAATAGAAAAAAACGACCTTCGCATCCTGTCCGCCGAGCTCGATGGCTGTCCGGGCACGCGGGTAGAGCTCCCGGACGGCGGCGGAATTCGCCACGACCTCCTGGATAAAATGAACGCCAAGCCGTTCGGCGATCGTCCTGCCTCCGGAACCGCAGACTGCGGCGAGAAATTTTTCCGACGGATAAAGCTGACCCAGCTCCGTGAGGAGCCGGATCAGCGTTTCGGTCTGTCTTGCGTTATGCCGTTCGTAATGAGAGTAGAGAATTTCGCCTGTAGACGAATCGATCGCAACAAGCTTCACAGTCGTAGAACCGATGTCAACTCCCAGCCGGTAGCCATCCGGCTTTTCCATATGCTCTTTCATAAAACTTTCCCTTCTGTTCGCAGTGTGCAGTAATTTACAGAAATCTCTCCCCGCGCTCCCGCACCTTGCGGAAAGTCACGTCCTGCCGGTCCAGTGCGCCGCCCTTCTCAACGAGCGTGCGCAGACACTCCCGGTCAGAGGCCTTCTGCTCATCTAAATAATTCTTTTTAAAAGTCAGAATATCCTCATAGTATGGAGAGACACGGGCGTACTCCCAGAAGTATTCCTCATAGGGAATCGCATCATAGCACCAGGGTTTCTGGAACAGATTGTAATGGATAAGTCCCGGATGCCCGATCCGCTTCCTCTCACCGGCCTCGGGCGGCATGGTATCCCAGCTTTCGTCAAGAAACAGGATATTTCCGCGGCACATCGCATTGAAATAATCCTGATCCGGCGCGATGCAATCGAAGTGATACTGGTTCAGAAGGCGCAGAAAATGTCCGCTGAAATCGACCTCGCGCATCTTTTTCAGGTTCATGAGCAGCACGCCGGAATTGATATATTCCGTGCTCTTCACGCCGACAGCCTGCTCTGTATAGCGTACCAGTTCCGGGATTTCCATGATGGAATAATCCGGGCAGGCTCCGATGATGTTTTCTTCCAGACTGAGCTGAAACATTTCCGAGATATCGCCTGGTACGACAATATCGCTGTCGAGATAGATACCCTTGTCGTATTCCGGGAACATATCCGCGATGAAAATCCGGAAAAAGATCGTCATCGTGAAATAGTCGCAGCGCAGGCGGTTCTCCTTCCGGTCTGTGAGCCCGGCATAGCTCTCCTCCATGTGTGTAAAGGTAATCTCAAAGGGTGCATGTACTCCGGAACGGATTCTTTCGACGTCCTGTTCGGTCAGATCCTGATGCAGGACATGAATATGATAGCGATAATCTTTCGAGGCATTCTGCACAAGCGAGCGCACCGCGCAGTCCAGCCAGGGCGCATAGCTCTTATCAACCGTAAAAAAGATGGGGATAACCGAATTGTTCATTTCTTTTTCCTTCCATTTCTGTCATAAACCACTGACGTCCGTCAACAGAATTATGGTTCAGGATTATAAACAATTTGTTATCCCCAGTGCTAAGATTTTGTTAAAAAAAGGAAAATGGATATCAGTATTTCGTCATGGATATCTTGTGTATCTTTCCGTCGACCGCTTCGATTACCAGCTCCCCGTCCTCCTCGTAATACCAGAAGGACTCGCTTCCATCCTCGCCGGCAAAGAGGTACAGTCTCTTTCCCGCTTCTGTCTGCTCCAGGCTGTAAGAGCCGTCCACGCACAGCTGTGAGACTCCATCCAGCCCATACAGCGCCAGCGCGTCCGCATAATCGTCGCCCACGCGCAGAGCACCCAGACACAGGAAATCCGGGTCTGCAATGTCAACGGTATGCACAGTTGTGTGGGAGACATACATCGACTCAAAGTAAAAATCCGTATCTCCCTCCTCGTATCCCTCCGCGACCGAATTGCCGTTTTTGCCATAATAAGACACGACGGTCGAGAGATGCGACACATTCTCGTAGGTAAAATAGGACAGCTGCACGCCTTCCCGCTCTCCGTATGTCTCCGAAATCTCCTCCATCTCAGTAACGCCCAGCTGCACATCATCCACCGTATACTGAACTTCGATCCGATCGACGATATTCGCCAGCTCATTCTCCAGATAAACCGGCCACTCCTCCTGCGCCTGCGTCAGCCGGGCAGACAGCGTCTCGTCGCCGGTCTCCTCATAGCCGCTCTCCAGGGTCGCCAGGCCCTCTTTATAATTTCCTTCGGCAATCAGGCTCTCCGCCTGCTGCAGATAATCCTCCGCGGTGGTAATAGCGAGGCTTTCCTCCTCTTCCTCCGCCACTTCCGCGTCATCCTGTTCTGCTTCCGCTTCCTCCGGCTGAACATCTTCCTGCCCCTGCTGTCCACAGGCAGTCATCATCAACATCAATAAGAGGACAAGGATTCCGTATCTTTTCTTTCTGCTCATCTTCTGCACTCTCCCGCTGCGGATTCTCAACGTTTTTGTTTCTCTCATATTAACTGCTTTTCATGTAAAAAGCAATCGTTTATTCCTCTTCCTCCTGCTCATCCATCATGGAGTAGCCGATGTTCGTGGCATGGTCGGCCACGCGTTCCAGACCGGAGAGCACATCTGAGAAGACAAGGCCCGCCGCCGCGGTACACTCGTTGCGGCTGAGGCGCTCGACATGATTCTTCTGGAAGGTCCGCTCCATCTCGTCAATCTCGTCCTCGAGATCGAGGATATCCTGCATGTGCTCGCGCTCGCCGTGCGCGAAGGCGTCCACCGAGTATTCCATGATGAGATTCACCTTCTCGCGCATCTGATGAAGCTCCGCATAGCACTCGTCGCTTAAGACGATCTGCTCCTCCATGCGCTCCGCCGCCTCGTCGGCAAGGTTCTTCGCCTGATTGCCGATACGCTCAATATCGTTGATCACGTGGAACAGGCCGCTGATACTGCGGCGGTCGTCGATCGGCAGCGCCATCTGGCCGATACTGACCAGGTAATCGGTGATCGCCCGGTTCATCTGGTCGATCTGTTTCTCCACCTCGTAGACCTTCTCGATCTTCGATTCGTCCTGCTCGATCAGCGCGTCGAGGCCGCGGTTCAGATTTTCATAGACAAGCGAGGCCATATGCTCGAGTTCCTTGATGCCCTCAACAACCGCCGTCGCCGGGGAGAACATGGCCTTGTCGCCGATAAAGAGCAGCTCGACCTCCTGATCCTTCGCGGCCTCCTCGCCGGGCACCGCCAGATAAGTCAGCTTTACAATGCCGTTGGTGAAGGGGAGCAGGATAATGACCTGGCTGATCTTGAAAAGCGTATGCGCATTTGCGACGCAGCGTCCCGGATCCGGACCGGAGATCTCCTGGATGAGCTGCAGTACCTGGTCTCCCGCCACCGTCAGGACGATAAAGATGATAACCGTGCCGATAATATTGAAGAACAGGTGAATCAGGGCCGCCCGCTTCGCGTCCTTCTTGCCGGTCAGGGAAGCAATCATCGCCGACATGCAGGCGCCGATGTTGCAGCCAAGTATAATATAGAAGCAGATGGGAAGCTCGAGAAGCCCCTGCTGGGCCATGAGCAGGATAATACTGACCGTCACGGACGAGCTCTGGATGATCGCCGTGATCACCGTGCCGACGAGCACGGCCAGAACCGGATTCGTCAGGCCGCCGAGGATCTGCGCGATCTGCGGAGAATCCTTCAGGCTCGACATGCTGCCCGACATCAGGTCAAGGCCCATGAACAGGACGCCGAAGCCGAGAATCACTTCGCCGACCTTTTTCACGCGGCTGTCCTTGATGAACTGGGTCATGATCACGCCCGCGAAGAGGATAAGCGGCGCGTACTCGGAAAGGTTGAAGGATACGAGCTGCGAGGTGATCGTCGTACCAATATTCGCACCAAAGATCACGCCCGCTGCCTGGTAGAGCGTCATCATACCCGCATTGACGAAGCTGACGACCATCACCGTCGTCGCGCTGGACGACTGAATCAACGCACAGAACACAATACCGACCAGGGTGCCCTTGCTCCGGTTCGAAGTCGCGGCCTCGAGGATCCCTCTCATCCTGGCGCCGGCTGCCTTCGCCATGCCGTCGCTCATCTGATGCATGCCCATCAGGAACAGGCCGAGGCCCCCCAGCAGCGTCACCACTATACTCACACTCATAATATTATCTCTCTCCCAAAGTTTTATCCCAAAAGTAGAAAGCGTATGCTGTTTAACATACGCTTTACTAATACTTTACATGAATTTCACGTCAGTTACAAGAGTTTCTTTTGTTTTATTTCAGATTTCCCCCAGTCGACGTCTGCGAGGATGCGTGCCTTCAGGGCGTCGAGCGAGGAGAACTTCTGCTCCACGCGCTCGTATTCGAGGAATTCTACGCGCAGATGCTGTCCGTAGAGGCTGCCCTCGAAGTCGAAGAGATAGGTTTCGACCCCTTTGCGGCTCTCCTCGCCCACTGTCGGCTTGTAACCGATATTGGTGATGCCGTAGTAAGCGGGTCCCTCGCCGTCCTGCGGGATCGTCCGCGTCAGGTAGACGCCGTTCGGCGGCAGCAGCTTCTCCATGGGCGGCTGAAAATTGATCGTCGGCAGGCCGAGCGTGCGGCCAATGCGGCGGCCGTGCAGCACCTCCCCGTCGACAAAGTAGCGGTAGCCGAGCAGCTCGTTTGCAAGGGGAATATTGCCCTCGTGCAGCGCCTCGCGCACGTAGGTACTGCTGATATCGCGCCCGTGGCTCTGAAGCTTCTCAACAATCTCCACCTGAAAGCCCAGGCGCTCTCCCATGCGTGCCAGCAGCGCCGGATCGCCTTTCCGCTGATAACCGAAACGGAAATCCGTCCCAACTGCGATGAACCGCGCTTTCAGCTGCCCCACGAGGAAGTCCTCCACGAAGCGCTCCGGCTCCATGTGTGCGAGCTCCGGCACAAAGGGACATTCCAGCAGACAGTCAATGCCCTCCGCCTCGAGCATACGGCGGCGCTCCTCATTTGTGATGATGTTCTGCGCCGAAAGCCCGGACAGTATCCGCGTCGGGTTCTGCGTAAAGGTAAAAATCACGGACTGCAGGCCATTTTCCCGCTGCCTCATCACCTCGCCGAGCAGCATATGATGTCCGCGGTGCAGCCCGTCGAATTTGCCGAGAGAGACGGCGGACGGAGTTTCTCTCTGATATGAAATATTTCCCGTAATATAGTTCATGTGCTTCCTCTCTCGTAGAACATCTTTAGCGGGCGATAGATTCTGCCCGCGGCGTCATAACGATAAATCCCGATGAAATCCCCGCGGTCGTCGTAGACGCGCACGCGCTCCGCTTCCATGCGCGGCTGAGCCTGCGTGGGGCGGAAGGGATTGCCATTGTGACCGAGTGCGGCGGCCTCCGGGGGGAGCTTCAGCCCCGGCAGCTCCGCAAACATGCGGTCCACCGGTATCACTGCCTCGTCCAGTCTCCCCTCATCGCGCAGCCGCTCCACCTCGGACAGCTTCCGGCTGTCTTCCAGCAGGAATTCTCCGACTCTGGTGCGCAGGAGGCTCTCCATACAGCCGTGACAGCCGAGCCTTTCCCCGGCGTCGTGACAGAGCGTGCGGATATAGGTTCCCTTCGAACACTCGACCGCAAACCGCACCCGCGGCAGACAGACCTCGAGAATCTGCAGCTTGTAAATCGTGACCTTTCTGGCCTTCCGCTCCACCTCGACGCCCGCGCGCGCCAGCTTGTAGAGTCTCTGACCATTTACCTTCAGCGCGGAATACATCGGCGGGATCTGCTCATAGTCCCCGACAAAACCGCGCAGCACTTCTCGCACCTGCTCTTCTGTCACGGAAGGCTCCGCGCTCGCCAATATCTGCCCCGTCGCATCCTGCGTGTCCGTGGACCGCCCGAGCAGAAGCACCGCCTCATAGCTCTTCGAGCGGTCAGCCAGCATGTCGCAGATACGCGTCCCTTTTCCCAGACAGACGGGCAGAACGCCCTCCGCCTCCGGATCGAGCGTCCCGGTATGTCCGATTTTTTTCTGCTTTAAAACACCACGCAGCTTCGCCACCACATCGTGGGAGGTGAAGCCGCGCTCCTTGTAAATATTGATAATTCCGTTCAGCACGTTCCGTCCTGCTCCTCAAGCTGCCGCTCAATGTGCAGCGTCAGATTATTTACGATATCATGGAAGGTTCCCTTCATCGTGACGCCGGCCGCGCGCGCATGTCCGCCGCCGCCGAAATAAGAGGCGATCCTGCTCACGTCCACGCTCTCGCTCGAGCGCAGCGATACCTTGTACTCCAGATTCGCCGTCTCATGCAGAAAGATCGCAACGTCGACGCCTTCCGTCAGCTTCAGCTGACTGACAATGCCCTCCAGGTCGAGCGGCTCCACACCGAAAAATCTCATCTCCCGCAGACTGACCTCGCTGACAATACAGCGCCCGTTCATGATACGCATGCTCTCCAACAGCGCTTTGCCGAGAATCTGGTTCTGACTGTAAGTCTTCTTATAGAAAGTCTCCGTCACGATGTCGGAGCTGGGAATTCCCTTTTCCATCAGATCTGCCGCAATACGCATCGTAGCAGGCGAAGTACAGCTGTACTGAAAGACGCCGGTATCATGCGCAATGCCCATATACAGCGCAGCCGCAGCCCGCGCCGAAATCTTCTCCATATCCATCAGGCGGCAGAGCAGCTCACAGGTGGAGCTCGCGTCGCCGTCGATCTCATTTTCATCCGCGTAGCCCGGATTGCTCACATGATGGTCAATGCAGAGCGTCCGCTTCGCCGCCGTAAAGAAGGGCAGCGCGCTGCCGAGCCGATCCCTCGCCGCGCAGTCCACAGCAATGAAAAGATCGTAAGTGCGCTCCTGGCCGTCCGGCTGACGAATCTTGTCGCATCCTTCCACCATCAGACACTTCGGGTCCGGTTTCTCCAGCCACATGTCGACCGTCTCCACCTGCGGAAAATTTTCCTGCACATAAGCCCACAGCCCCACACAGGCACCGATGCTGTCGCCGTCAGGGCGGACATGGCCCGCGATCCCAAGCGACTTTATCCTGCTCAGTTCCTTCTCCAGCATTATGTTCATGATTCCAGTCCTTCTTCCCGGCTCTCGCCCATGACCTCGTCGATCTTTTTCGACATATTCACCCCATACTCAATGGACTGGTCCAGGATATACGTGATCTCCGGCGTATTGCGCAGATTCAGCTCGCTCGCCAGCTGGCGGCGGATGTAGCCCGCCGCGCTCTTAAGCCCCTCCATCGTATCCTTCTGCGCCTGCTCATCGCCCAGTACGCTGATCCAGGCCTTGCAGGTCTTCAGATCCGGCGCGACATACACCCGCATCACCGTCGTCATCGGACTGATGCGCGGATCCTTGATCCCGCCGCGGATAATCTCCGAGAGCGTACGTAAGACCTCCCCATTAATCCGGGTATTTTTGATACTGTTTTTCCTCATATTATCTCGGCACCTCAACCATCGTGTAGGCTTCCACAACATCCAGCTCCTGGATATCGTTGAATTTCTCGAAGACCAGGCCGCACTCGAAGCCGGAGCGCACTTCCTTCACATCATCCTTGAAACGCTTCAGCGAAGCGAGCTCGCCCTCATAGATCTGCTTGCCCTCACGACTGATACGAACCTTGCAGCCGCGCTGGATCACGCCGTCCAGCACATAGGAGCCCGCGATATTGCCCACGCCCGAGGCCTTGAAGATCTGGCGGATCTCGGCGTGGCCGAGCACCTTCTCCTCGTAGACCGGATCGAGCATTCCCTTCATCGCACGCTCGACATCCGCGATCGCATCGTAGATAACACTGTAGAGGCGGATATCCACATTCTCGCGCTCCGCTGTCTCCTTCGCAATCGCATCCGGCTTTACATTGAAGCCAATGATGACCGCATTAGAGGCGCTCGCCAGAATGACATCGGACTCGTTGATCGCGCCTGCTGCCTCGTGGATGCACTTCACGACGACCTCCTCGTTCGAGAGCTTCAGAAGCGACTGCTTCACGGCCTCGACGCTTCCGGCCACGTCCGCCTTGATGATAATATTCAGCTCCTTCAGATTGCCGCTCTGGATCTGCGAGTACAAATCCTCGAGGGACATGCGAAGCTTCGTGTCCTCGATCATCTTCTCACGGCTCTCCTTGATGAAGGTCTCCGCGAACTCCCTCGCCTCACGGTCGGTCTTCGGTGAGACGAATACTTCGCCCGCCATCGGCACGCCGTTCAGGCCGAGAATCTCTACCGGCGTGGACGGACCGGCCTCCTTCACGCGATTGCCCTTATCATCCATCATCGCACGGACTTTTCCGTAAGCGGATCCGGCGGCAATGAAATCGCCCACATGCAGTGTACCCTTCTGAATCAGCACGGTCGCCACTGCGCCACGGCCCTTGTCGAGCTGAGCCTCGATCACGACGCCGCGCGCCTGACGATCCGGATTGGCCTTCAGCTCCAGCACGTCCGCACTCAGAAGTACCATCTCCAGCAGATCCTCAATGCCCTCCTTTGACTTCGCCGATACCGGCACGCAGATCGTGCTGCCGCCCCAGTCCTCGGCTACGAGGCCATACTCTGTCAGCTCCTGTTTCACGCGGTTCACGTCCGCGCCCGGTTTATCAATCTTATTGATCGCAACGACAAGCTCAACGCCCGCAGCCTTCGCGTGGTTGATCGCCTCCACGGTCTGCGGCTTCACGCCGTCGTCCGCAGCCACTACAAGAATCGCGATATCCGTCGAATTCGCGCCGCGCATACGCATGGCCGTGAAGGCCTCGTGTCCCGGCGTATCGAGAAAGGTAATCCGGCGCTCCTTCAGCTTTACCATATAGGCGCCGATATGCTGCGTGATGCCGCCCGCCTCGCGGTCGGTCACGTTCGTATGACGGATCGCATCCAGCAGCGAAGTCTTGCCGTGATCGACATGGCCCATGACACAGACGACCGGCGGACGCGTGACCAGCGTCTCCTCGGCATCCTCGATATCCTCGAGGAGCTTTCCGATCACATCCTCCTTCTCCTCCGGCTCCGGATCGAAATTGTATTCGAGCGCAATCTCGCCCGCCGACTCGAAGTCCAGCTCTGAATTCACAGTCAGCATCTTTCCCTCAAGGAAATGTTTCTTGATAATCGCAGAAGCCTGGATCTTCATACGCTCCGCGAGATCACCGATACTGATGCTCTCCGGCAGCGGCAGCTTCTTCGGCTCCAGATCTTTCTTTTTCTCCACCGGCTTTGCCTCAGGCCGGATAAAACGGCCCGGGCGATTCTTCAGCTTGCTGATATCCGCATCTTTATACTGCTTTTCATTCTTCTGGCGGCCGCGGTTGTCATGACGCCTGCTCTCCGGCTTCGTCTCCGGTGCCCCGGCGAAGGACTTGCTCCCCGTGCGGCCTGCGCCGGTTCCGCGTCCGGGCGCTCCGCCGCGTCCTGCCTGTCCTCTGCTGCCGGCTCCGCCGTCACGGCTGTAGGACGGACGCCCGTCGGAACGACCTCCCTGCGGACGGTCACTCCGTCCATAAGACGGGCGATCGGATGTCCCGCGATAACCCTGACGGTCTCCTGACGGGCGATCGGAACGGTTGTAAGACGGACGATCGGATGCCCCACGATAACCCTGACGATCTCCTGACGGACGATCCGAACGGTTGTAAGATGGACGATCGGATGTCCCGCGATAGCCCTGACGGTCTCCTGATGGGCGATCGGAACGGCCGCCGGCAGGACGTCCGGCTGCGCTTCTGCCCTCCGGGCGCGTCCCCTGCTGCGGACGCTCCTGGCGAATCGGTCGATCCTGCACGCTTCTTCTCTCTGTTCTCTCAGCAGGCCTGCCCTCCGCGCGGCTCTCCTGCCTCGGTTCCTGCTTCATCTCCGGTCTTGCTTCCGGCTTCGCCGCTGCCTTTGCCTCCTGGCTGACCGGCGCTTTTGTCTCCGGCTTTGCCTCCGGACTGACCGGCGCTTTCACTTCCGGCTTTCCTTCCGGTCTCATCGGAGTCTTTGCCTCCGGCCTCACCGGCGCTTTCGCCTCCGGTCTTGCCGCAGCCGGATTTCTTCTCGCTTCCGGCCTCACGCCCGGTCCGGCCTCTCTTCTCTGGGGCGGCCTGGTTCCCTGCGGTCTTGCCGGGGGTATCTTTCGCTCCGGGCTCTTGCGATCCCGGCTGTTCTCCGGATTGTGCACCACAATGAATTTTTTCTTTTTGGGCCGCGGAGCCGCTGCAGGCTTTTCCCCATCCGCCGACGGCGTATCAGCCCTGGGGCTTTCCGGTTTTTCCGCTTTCTCCGGATTCACCTGTGCGCGAACCATATTTGCCTGATTTTCTTCCAATGTCGCCATATGTGTTGTCACCTCGATATTTTTCTCTGCGAGTAAGGATATGATCTCCTTACTTGTCCTGTTCAGTTCCTTCGCGAGTTCATACACGCGTATATTTTTATTTCCCATAACGCTGCCTCCTACACCTGCTCCTGCGCGAACTGCCGGATGATGGCCTCGGCCAGGCCCTCGTCCTCAACCGCGACAGATATTCGAAAATCTTTTCCGCACGCACGTCCCAGCTGGACTCCTGTACCGAAAAAGTACAGCGGCACCTGCCGGTACGCACAGCGGTCGCGGAATTTCTTTTTGGTATTTTCGGAGGCCTCCTCGGCCACGATCACGAGCCTGGCTCTGCGCCGTTTCAATGACTGTTCGACGCTGAACTCTCCGCTCGCCGTATGGCCAGCTCTGGTACCAAGTCCCAGATAAGCCAGCACCTTATCCCTCTGCAAGCCGTCTCATCTCCTTCTCGAGATCCTCATAAATCTCCGGCGGGATCGCGGTCTTCAGCGAACGCTCCAGCGCTTTCGTCTTTCGCGCTCGCGCGAGACATTCCGGATTTCTGCAAAGATACGCGCCCCGGCCATTCTTTCGTCCGGTCGCGTCCAGCAGAATCTCATCCTCCGCTGTCCGGATAACCCGCAGCATTTCAGGCTTGCTCTTCTTTTCTCCACACCCGGTGCACTGCCGCACCGGCAGCTTTCTGACTCCCGCCAAAGCCGTCACTCCTGCTCTTCTTCTGCGTATCCCGTCTCCGGAGCCGCGTAGTCCTCTCCATAGTCCTCCGCGTAGTCCTCCTCATACGCACCGTACTCGTCGTCGTACTCGTCGTACTCATCCTCATCGTCATCATCATAGAATCCCTCGTAGAATCCCTCGATGGCATTGGCCTGGCTCTCACTCTTGATATCAATCTTGTAACCCGTCAGGCGCGCGGCCAGACGTGCATTCTGTCCCTCTTTGCCGATGGCCAGCGAGAGCTGATAGTCCGGCACAACGACCTTTGCCGTCCGCTCCTCCGGATCCGCCAGTACAACGACGACCTTCGCCGGGCTGAGCGCATTCTCAATCATCAGCGCCGGGTTCTCGTTCCAGTTGATAATATCGATCTTCTCTCCGCGCAGTTCGCTCACAACGGAATTGACGCGCGAGCCGTTCAGACCGACGCAGGCGCCCACCGCATCCACATTCGGATCGTTCGACCACACGGCAATCTTCGTCCTCGAACCAGCTTCCCGGGCGATGCTGCGGATTTCCACAACTCCATCGCGGACTTCTGTAACCTCAGACTCAAACAGCCTCTTGACAAGCTCCGGGTGCGTGCGCGACACGAGGACACGCGGTCCTCTCGTCGTCTCGCGTACCTCGAGAATGTACACCTTGATGCGTTCTGTCGGGCGAAGGTTCTCGCCCTTCACCATCTCGTTCTCGTTCAGGATCGCATCGACCTTCCCTATATTCACGCTGATATTCTTGCCCATGCGGCGCTGTACAACGCCGGTGACAATGTCTTTCTCTTTCGCATAGTACTGATCATACAGCACCCTGCGCTCTTCCTCGCGGATTTTCTGGAGGATGACGTTTCTCGCGTTCTGCGTCGTGATGCGCCCAAAGTCCTTCGACTGCACTTCCCGGCTGACAACATCGCCGACTTCATAGCCGGAATCAATCATCTTCGCGTCGACGAGGCTGATTTCCGTCTCCTCGTTCTCCACTTCCTCTACGACGGTCAGCTCCTCATATACATGGAAATCGCAGGTCTCGCGATCAACCTCGGCCCGGAAATTCTCACGCTCATGACCCGCGCTGTCCTTCCCGAAATGCGCCTTGCAGGCTGCGACCAGTGAACTTTCAATGGCTTCCAGTATGACCTCCCTGCTGATGTCCTTTTCCTTTTCCAGAAGATCCAGCGCCATCTTTAATTCCGTGTTCATTTTTTTCTTTCCTCCTTAAAGCTCAAGCGCCAGCCGGATCAGCGCGATATTCGACCGCTCGATCACCAGCGTGGCTTCTTTTTCCATTTTCAGTGTCACCGTGTTCCGGTCCCAGTCTTCAAGAATTCCTTCGAATTCCTTCTGTCCGTCCAGCGCCCGGAACAACCGGACCTCTACCCGCTCCCCGCGGCTCCTTAAGAAATCCTTCTCCTTCTTCAGAGGCCTGCCAAGTCCCGGCGAACTGACCTCCAGAATATAGGATTCCTCGATAAAGTCCTCTTCATCCAGCCGATCTGAGAGATAACGGCTGACGAGCTCACAATCGTCGATCGTGATGCCGCCCGGCTTGTCAATGTAGGCGCGCAGGTACCAGGTACCCGCCTCCTTCACAAATTCCACATCCACCAGCTCAAAATGCCGCTCCTCCATCACAGGGAGCAGCAGAGCCTCCGTCCTGCTCTCGTATTCTTCCTTTCTCGCCAACTTCCAGCCTCCCGTTCTGCATGCTAACACATAAGAAGGAGTGGACTTTTGTCCACCCCTTTCTTCAGTCTACGTATCATGTTACGTCAAGTATAACACTTTTTCCGGAAATTGCAAGGAAAATTTTACTTCATCGCCGCCACGCGGTCGAACTCATCCTTGATCTCCTGCGAAGGCTCTGCAGTCAGCAGACTCACGACCACGTGGAAGGCAAGGCCCACGAGGAAGGCCGGAAGCAGCTCATAGATATCAAGCAGGCCGCCCATCGGGCGCACAATGAACTTCCAGACAAAGACCATAATACCGCCGCTCACCATACCGGCCAGCGCGCCGTACATATTGGAACGCTTCCAGAAGAGCGCCATCAGCACCAGCGGACCGAATGCCGCGCCGAAGCCCGCCCAGGCAAAGGACACGATGCCAAAGACGGAACTGTTCTGGTCGCGCG
>MSHD01000062.1:45788-77001 GCA_001941045.1 Lachnospiraceae bacterium Zagget2 | reverse complement strand
CATGGCGCTCTTCTCACTGATATCTTTCAGGAACACTTCTTTGAGAATGTTCTGCGAAGCGCTGGACGAAGCAGCCAGAAGCTGAGAGTCCGCCGTCGACATCGTCGCGGCCAGAATGCCGGCCAGAATGATGCCGGCCACCAGCGCTGCCAGCACGCCGTTCTGCGCAATCAGATTCGCGATCTCGATGATGACCGTCTCCGAATCCCCGAGCTCCGGAATCGCGCCGACCTTCGACATCGCATTGCCGACGACGCCGATGAAGATCGCCACGGTCATGGAAATCACGACCCAGACGGAAGCCACACGGCGCGAGAGCTTCAGCTTGTCCGGATTCTCAATCGCCATGAAGCGCAGCAGAATATGCGGCATGCCAAAGTAGCCGAGTCCCCAGGCCAGCGTCGAAACGATCGTCAGCAGGCTGTAAGGCGTTGACGAATTGCTCGCCGCATCGTACATGGCCGTCAGGCTGAAATAGCCCGCCATCGACTGCGCGTTCGCCATCACGGCGCCCACGCCGCCCGCGGTTGTAAAGCCGAAACCAAGAACTACAATAATCGCGAAGGTCATGATAATACTCTGCACAAAGTCAGAGGTACTCGCAGCCAGGAATCCGCCCAGCGTTGTATAAGCCACAATAATGATCGCGCTGAAAATCATAGCCAGCACATAGTCCACACCGAACAGCGACGAGAAGAGCTTTCCGCAGGCGGAGAAGCCCGACGCCGTATAGGGCACGAAGAAAATAATGATGACAAGCGCCGCGATCACGGAGAGGATCTTCTTCTCGTCGCGATAACGGTTCGAGAAAAAGACCGGCAGCGTCGTCGAATTCCCGGCCTCCACCGTATAGTTGCGCAGGCGCCTTGCGACGATCAGCCAGTTCACATAGGTACCGATCGCAAGTCCGATCGCAGTCCAGGCCGCGTCCGCAACACCGCTGAGGTAAGCCACACCCGGAAGCCCGAGCAGCAGCCAGCTGCTCATATCAGAGGCCTCCGCGCTCATCGCGGTGACAAAGGGTCCGAGCTTACGCCCGCCCAGGTAAAAGTCTTCCGTTGTCTGGTTGTTCTTCGCGAGCCGCACGCCGATCATGACCACGCCGACCAGATAGAGCAGGATCGCGATTAACATAATGAATTTTTCTGATGACATATCCGTATTTCCCTTCCTTTTTATTTATGCCTGTTTGTACCAGTTTTCATTTCCCATCACAGAGATCAGCAGCGTGCCGGGACCGGTATGGGTTCCCGTGATAACGCCAAGGTAGCCGATTTCAACGGTCTCCATCCCATACTCTTCCATCAGCTGCTTTTTGACTGCTTCCGCCGCCTCAGCGCAATCGCCATGCGAGATAGTTACAGTCTTTTCACCCTCGTCAATTTTTTCCATCAGGCTCGCCAGAATCGTCTGCACCGCCTTCTTATGGCCGCGAATCTTACCGACAACCTGCAGCTTTCCGTCATCGCCGATGAGAATCAACGGCTTGATTCCTACCATGCTGCCGGGAACCGCATTGTCCTTCGAGAGACGTCCGCCGCGGTAGAGCAGGGACATATCCTCAAGAAGGGCATAGGAGACAACCTGATGCCTCGCCTTCTCACACCACGCAGCGACCTCGTCAATAGATGCTCCGTCAGCCTTCATCTTTACCATACGCTCCACGAGTAGTCCCTGGCCGAGCGCGGCCCGCAGCGAATCGATCACGATTACCTTGTGATCCGGATATTCCTGATTCAGCTCCTCCGCTACCATCATCGCAGTCCCACAGCTGCCGCTCATGCCCGAAGCAAAGGCGACGTGAACCACATCCTTTCCTTCCTTCAGATATCCCTCAAAGAAAGTTTTAGCCTGATCCGGCGTGATCTGAGAGGTCGTAGGCGTTGCGCCTTCTCTCAGTCTCTTAAAGAAATCAGGCCCGCTGATCGGGTGATCGGCATTATAGTCCTGCCCGTCCATCATGCAGGTCAGGCAGATCAGTCCGACGCCGTTCTGCCGGAAAAACTCGTCGGGCAGATCCGCGCAGTTGTCTGTGGTAATCACATAATCGTTCATAGTCTTCTTCCTCCTCATCAATAATTTCCAAGTATCTTAAAGTTCACCGCCTCTTCCATGATGCCGCGGATCGCGTTCTTGACCGCACTGTCGTTCAGATTTCCATAGAAGTCTACGAAAAAATGATACTCCCAGTTGCGCTCCGGAATGGGACGGGACTCGATCTTGCACATATTCAGATCATTGTAAATGATATGCGACAGAATATTATAAAGACTTCCGCTCGTGTGCGGCAGCTCAAAGCAGATGCTGACCTTCTTTGCGTCCGCCTCGTACATCTTCCGGTTCGTGATGACAATGAAGCGGGTCGAGTTGAAGCGATCGTGGTTAATCGGCTGCTGCAGCACGTCAAGCCCATAGAGACGCGCCGCGTCCGGGCTGGCGATCGCCGCCTGCGAGGGATCCTTCTCCTCTGCAACCTTCTGCGCAGCAAATGCGGTGTTCTGCAGGCTGATCTGCCGCCACTTCGGATGCTTATTCAGAAAGACGGAACACTGCATCAGCGCCTGCGGGTGGGAGTAGACGGTCTCGATATCCGACAGGCAGGAGCCGGGAACGCCGAGCAGCGCGTGATCAATTTTCAGGATTTCCTCTCCCACGATGTAATTGTCATATTCCTCCAGAAGATCGTACATGTCGTGAACGTCCCCGGCAGAGGAGTTCTCGATCGGAAGCATTGCATAATCCGCCAGGCCCTCCTTGATCGCCTCCATGCATTCCCGCCAGGTAGGCATGTGAAAAATGCTGACGTCCTCCCCAAAATAATTGAACGCGGCGCGCTGCTGATAAGCGCCCTCCACGCCCTGATAAACGACGCGGCAGTGCCTGCGGTCGATCTTCTCGACACAGGTAAAGGGCAGGCTGCCCGATACCCCCTCCTCGGCCAGCAGCTGATACTGAAGCTTCCGACTCATCGCCATGAGCTGCTGAAACAGTTCCTGCACGCCATGGCGGTTGAAATCATTGTGCGTCAATGCACCGAGCGTCTGCAGCTTCTCCTGCTCCCTGGCGCGGTCAAGCACCTTCTTTCCATTTGCAATCTTGTACTGCGCCACTTCACGGCAGACATCCATACGCCGCTCAAACAGCTTCACCATCTCGCGGTCGATCTCGTCGATCTCCCCGCGGAGCTTCTGTAAATCTTCCATAATTATAATATAGTCCTTTCCTTCACGCTCCCTGCGAGCTCTCCCAGCCAGGACAATGAGCCGAAGGCCAGGATCACATCCTCCTCTCCCACCAGGGAAAGCGCCGTGTCCACGGCCTCCCGGATACTTTCTGCAGCACGCACATCTGAACAATACTTCTCCGCTTCCCGTGCAAGCTCCACGGCCGGAAGCGCGCGCGGATTGTCCGGCGGTGTAATCGTCAGAATCTCCGCCGCAAGCGGCGCAGTCTGCCGCAGGAGTTCCCCGTATTCCTTATCCTTCAGAACGCCGATGATAAAGATCAGTCTCCTTCCCGGCAGGTAGTTCTCAATGCACTCCCGCAGGCGAGCCGCGGCATCGCGGTTGTGCACGCCGTCCATCAGAAAGAGCGGCTTTTCTGAGAGCACGGAGAAACGCCCCCGCCAGACAGTATTCTGAAAGCCCCTGCGGATGCCCGCCTCCGGTATCTCATAGTCCTTTCCGCGCAGCGCGTCCAGCACTTCAAGCGCAAGCGCCGCGTTCTCAAACTGGTACTCCCCGCAAAGGGAAATCTCCACATCAGCTCGTTCCCGGTAGTCAAAGCTCTGCCGCAGGAGACCGCGTCTGCGATTTCGTATCTCATCCGGCTGCACCCGGATCAGCGGTACCCCAAAAGCCACAGCTTTCTTCTCGATCACTTTCGCCGCCTCCGGCTGCTGCGCCGCACTGACCACCGTACAGCCCTGCTTGATGATCCCGGCTTTCTGCTCCGCGATCGCGCCGAGCGTACTCCCGAGGAAATCCATGTGATCCATGCTGATCGACGCGAGCGCCGCCACCAGTGTATTTTCGATCACATTCGTCGCATCCGTAAGGCCGCCTCTGCCGACCTCCAGCACAACCAGGTCGCAGCGCTGCTCCGCGAACCAGAGCAACGCGAGCGCGGTCTCCGCCTCGAAGGTCGTCGGATGGCGCTTTCCCTCTGCGAGAAGCTCCTCCCCCGCCGCGCGGATCCGCTCCGCGAGAAGCGTCAGGTCTTCCCGGGAAATATACGCCTCATTCACCTGTATCCGCTCGCGGTAGCTGAAGATCGTCGGGGAGATGTAGCGTCCCACCCGGTAGCCCGCCTCTTTCAGCGCTGTGGAGACAAACGCCAGCACGGAGCCCTTTCCATTTGTCCCCGCGATGTGCACGAAGGACAGCTGACGCTCCGGATTTCCGAGCTTTTCCAGCATCGCTCTCAGCGGCTCGAGCGTAAATTCACCCGCGTACTGATTGCAGCTGTCCAGAAAGGCTCTCGCTTCTTCATATGTCATGTCGCATCACTTTTTCATTTGTTTTTTTGCCCATAGACGGTTTTATTATAGTATAAATGCGGCCATATTTCAAATACTATCCTTATGATGAGGGAGAATTTTTTGAAATGCGGGATATTTGGCTGGACGATGGAGCTGCTCTGGAGCGGCCTCCACGCCTTTCGCGTGCGCGACATGAAGCTGACCGGAAAATCCTCACTGTGGATGTTTCCGATCTACGGCAGCGCCTCGCTGCTCGCCCCGGCCATGCGCCGTCTGAAAGAAAGTCATAAGAATGTGGTGGAGCGCGGCCTGATCTATATGAGCTGTATCTATGCCGTGGAATTCATGAGCGGCATCTGGCTGAAGCGCCGCAATATGTGCCCGTGGGACTACAGCAGAAGCCCGCGCCACTATAAAGGCGTCGTGCGTCTCGACTATGCCCCGGCCTGGTTTCTCGTGGGGCTGGCGTTTGAGAGGATGCTGGCGCCGGATCGCCATTGACCTGCATGAATCACAGGAGAAAGAGAAAAATCAGATTGCAAAAAGTGACAGAGCGGAGCTCTCGCTCCGCTCCCTGTATCCCGTCGGATCTAATCTGAAAATCCGGAATTTTCTACGTCCGTTCAAATATGTACAGACTCGCTCCAGTCGTCCTCGTCAAAGGAAATATCATTTGTGACGATGTGGCCCATCTTCCCGCCCTGCATCTCATGATAATGTTCATAAAACCACGGCTCATCGTCATCATCCGGCATCGGGCTCTCCTCCAGGATCACCCCCAGCTTTTTCAACGGTGCCCACCAGTTCGTCGTAGCACGCTCCTCCATGGGCACATCCTTACGCCGTTTGCTGATCATATGCTCTGCAAGCGAAGGATAGGAAGCAAGATCGTCCATATCTTCATATAAATGTTTTCCATCGTAATCAAACACGATAAGAATATACTCATTCAGTCGATAATAGTTCTGATTGCTGATCCCGTGTTTCCACAGAAGTTCTTCAACCTCTTTAGTCGGTTTCAAATGCTTTTCGATATACTCTTCCCTCTCCTCCGGAACCACGTATACGAGTTCAGCCAGTCTTCTTGCCTTTGCCATTGTCCTTACCTCCATAATTCTGATTTTTGTAAATCCCATACAAAAATTATGATCACATAAATCTTATTTTATGTCAATATACAGATAAAATAAAATTTAATCGTTTAAACTGACATCCCGGCCTCACATCGATTTACTGTCGCTTTCCCGTCTACCTGATACCCCGCGACGCCCGAAAAGAAAAATAATTAAAAATTCTGAGCGTTCTCAGTGATCATCTGGAATGTGGCCGCCATCGAATTCTTCAAATGGGATGACATAGAAAGTGCTGCCCTCTCCCAGTCTTTTGCAAGACAGGCCTCCACGATCTCCAGATGCTCCGCAAAGGTAGCGGCAATACGGTTCTGCACATTAGTCCCTGACAGAACCCGTATGCGCTGATTCATGTTATAGATATTTGAATATGCATCATTCAGATATCGATTTTTCATCGAATACATGATAAAACCGTGGAACTGATCATCAAGATCAAAAAAATAGTATTGAGAATCAGAAGACGCCCTCTCGGGATCTGACATAATCTCTTCAAAACGCTTTAATTTGACCGGATCCAGCCGCGAGCCATATCGCCGAAGGACATATGGTTCCAGCAGAAGCCGCACTTCATAAATACTGTTAATATCATTCAACTTTAAGTCAGAAACCATAATTCCCTTTTTCGGGATAATATTCAACAGCCCTTCCTGCTCCAGACGGCCAAGCGCGTCCCTCACGGGCGTACGGCTGATCCCACCCATCTCATCACAGATCTGCTGTTCATTCAGAAACATCCCCGGATCATATTCACATGACAAAATCTTTTTCTTGATATACTCGTACGCCGTTTCGCGAAGAGGCTTGTTCTTTACGTGTTGTGTCATATACGCATCCTTGTATTTTTTTCCAAATTTTATTATATATTTACGGATTTTTAATGTCAAGGAAAAGGGAATCCTCTCCAGCCGGACGGCCGGAAAAGATTCCCCGAAAAACTAGCGATACTCTTTTACCACGTCAAGAACTCTCCGGACATTGGCCATATCATAATTATTCTGCAGATTGTGTACCACGGAACACACAAATCCACCATCCTTTTTCAAAATCTCAATGTTCTTTCTCAGCTGGCGTTCTACATCGTCAGGCGTCCCTGTGGTCATTGTCGTCTGACCATCCACAGCTCCGCCCCAGAAAGTCAGTTCAGAACCATATTTATTTTTCAGCACTTCCGGATCCATATGATCCGAAGATATCTGAATCGGATTGAGACAATCAATACCGCATTCTATCATATCATCCAGGATATTCACAAGCGAACCGCAGCTATGATATACTGTCTTCCACGGAGTGTGCTCATGCACCCAGCCATTTGTTCTTGAAAAGTAAGGAACATAAAGTTCCTGAAACATGGATTTTGACATAATCTCACTGTGCTGTGTACCAAAGTCTGTCCCACAGAGAAACACTGCCTGCGCCTTATCACCTACAGCCTGATACAGAAGCTCCAGATTTCGAATACAAAGCTTTGTCCAGGATTCAAAAATCTCTTCAATATACTCCGGATAGAGACTGTGTGCCACAAGGAATTCACTGAAATCACGAATTCCAGGAGTTCTCTTTACATACCCGCCGCTGATCATGGATGTTGCTCCCATGTTTCCGTATTCCGCATTCAGGACAATTCCGCAATCCGTCGTGTTATAGTAATATTCCGCCTGCTTTCTGTAAAAATCCAGCGTACGGTCATCAATTGTCATGACATCCAGCTGCTCTTTATAGTCCTCAAACCCATTCAGCTCATCTTCGTCAAACTCTTCCTGACGTGTAATGTAATCGAAATAATGTCCGCCCTTTAACGGCATACAGCCGCTTGGCGCAGCATTGGGATCTCCCTGCGGATGCATATACAGACGATCATTACTTTCCGTGATACACGCGCCTTTTCCAATCAGTGCGGGGGTTCCGTCCGGCGTCGTCCACGGCTTCCACTCATCGTTGCGATAACCGAATACCGTCATGTCACTCCAGATGCTCAGTACATCAATACCAAACATTTCAGCATCCTTTTCATCTACCAGTCCAAGCATCTGGAACGTGTCATAGATCTTGACCGGTTCATCTCTGCCGTAAGCTTTCCTCAATCTATACAAAAGCGAAGCATTAATGCCGGTAGCTTTTGTCCCGCCCAGATCAAATGTAATTTTTCCACAGTCGCGATGGTGCAGCGTCTCAATAAATTTTTCTCTTGAATTCATTTTTTCTATCCTCTCAATTCGTTTGTTTTCAGCATTATAAAACAACGCCATCCTTAAAAATGGAAATTCCTCGAAATCCGTTCATTTCGGCACACGTTTCTTTCCCGCCAGCGACTTCTATAACCAGTTTCATAAGGCGTTTTGCCGCGTCACCAATCGCTTCTCCCTCTGCCACAGTCCCTGCATTAAAATCAATCCAGGCCTTCTTATGTTCAGCGAGCTGACTATTGGAAGTTATCTTAATCGTTGGGGCAGGAGCTCCAAACGGCGTCCCTCTCCCGGTAGTGAACAATATAATATGGGCACCCGCCGCTGTCATGGCTGTCGCCGAAACCAGATCATTACCCGGCCCGTACAACATATTCAGCCCTTTCGATGTCACCGGATCTCCATAATCAAGCACGTCCATAACCGGAGCTGTGCCGCCTTTCTGCACACAGCCGCAGGACTTGTCCTCCAATGTTGTGATACCGCCCTGCCGATTTCCGGGACTGGGATTGTCATAAATCACTTCATGATGACTGATAAAATAATTCTTAAAATCATTCAGCATTTTTACAGCTTTTTCGAAAATTTTCTCATTTACACAGCGATTCAGAAGAAAACCTTCCGCTCCAAACATCTCGGGCACCTCAGTCAACACGGTAGAGCCTCCGCGTGCCGTCATCATGTCGCTGAATTTTCCTACCGTCGGATTTGCCGTGATTCCGGACAGGCCATCAGATCCTCCGCACTTCATGCCTATCACAAGCTCGCTGACCGGTATCGGTTCACGGTAAAACCGCCCGGCATAAGCGGCACATTGCTCCAGAAGCTTTCTGCCCTCTGCGAATTCATCCTCCACTTCCTGACAGATCAGGAACTTTACTCTGTCCGGATCATAATCTCCCAGCTCCTCAAGAAACTGCTCTTGCGTCAGGTTCTCACAACCAAGTCCCAGGACCAGTACAGCCGCTGCATTCGGATGACGCACCAGCGATGCGAGAAGCTTTCTCGTCTGCGCATGATCGCCACCGGTCTGACTGCATCCAAATGGATGAGGAAATGCATACAGGCCGTCTATCGTACCTTTGACCAGATCCTGATTCACTTTCGCCAGCCTTTCAGCCACATCATTGACGCATCCTACTGTCGGAATAATCCATATTTCATTACGAATAGCTGATCTGCCGTCTGCCCTGCGATACCCCTGGAATAACTCCGGTTCTTCTGGCTCCGGATAATGAAGTTCCGGATTGTAAGTATACGCTGTCACACCTGACAGTTTTGTCGTCATGTTGTGCGTGTGAACCCATGACCCCGTGTCCACATCAGCCAGTGCGCATCCTATGGGAAAGCCATATTTTATTACGTCCTGGCCCTTTTTAATATGTTTAAGCGCGATTTTATGTCCCTGCGGAATATCCTCGAGCGCCTCAAACGCATATCCGCCGACTTCAATTTCGTCTCCCCTGCTCACGGGGTGAAGCGCTACCGCAACATTGTCGGTATGTGAAATCTGAATGATATTCATACTCACTGAATACAGCTTGCGTAAGCTGCCTTTGCTCCTTTCGTGCGAATAGTTTTCAGGATTTCCGTCACCAATACTTCCAATCCTTCAATATTCGTAAGGTCCTGATCCCACATTATTTCATTGGACAGCACTGCATGCACCAGGTCCGTCACGTCGTCCGCCCTGTGATCATAGTAAAATTCCAGAATCTGACGATCATCCTTTACCGTATATTCATTTCCTGCCGGACGTCTGCATACAAGCCCCTCCTCTGTCAGAGCCTGTATATCATTGCTGTAAAACGCGATATATGCCGCAAGAGATGTTGTCAGGCAAACCGGCAGCTTTCCTTCACGCGCTATGTATTCCAGAAATGACGGCATATTACGGGCTTTCCACTTGGAGGTAGAATTCAGAGAAATGCTCATCAACTCATGATCGACAAACGGATTATTAAAACGATCTTCGACTGCCGCTGCAAAACGCATCAGATCTTCATGATCAAGCGGCAAAGTGGGAATCACTTCCTCATAGAGCATTTTATTCATAAAACCACGGATAATCTCGTCATGCATACAGTCACGGACAATATTCTCGCCCGCCAGATAAGCGCCAAGCACAAAACCTGTATGTGCACCATTTAAAATACGAACTTTTCTCTTCTTGTAAGGGCTCATATCCGGGGTTACGAAGACCTTCTCTTCCAATCCCGCTTTCCGGAAAGGCAGGCGATCATTTAACTCTTCCTTTCCTTCAATGACCCACACGCCAAAAACTTCGCCGACATCCAGCAGCGGATCTGCATAACCATGTTTTTCTTCCAGCGCCGCTACTTCCTCAGGGTTACGAATACGCCCCGGCACGATGCGGTCCACCAGAGAACCGCAGAACGCACAATCCTCATTCACGTATTTTCTGAATCCCTCTTCCAGTTTCCACTGATCTATGTATCGGTTAACGCAGCGCAGAAGTTCATTTCCATTATCATCAATCAACTCGCATGCAAGCATTATGATACCTGGTTTTTTTGCCTGATAACGGCAATACAGTACCTGTGTCAGCTTCGCAGGAAAGCTGGACGGCGGGCAATCGGAAAACTGGCAGGAAGGATCATAAGCAATACCGGCCTCCGTCGTATTCGATACGATAATCTCCAGATCGTCGCTGACTGCCACCTGCATCATTGCGTCATATCCATCTTTTTCATAAGGATTCAGGCAACGACTGACGCTGGAAATTACTCTTCGTTCATCTACCTTCTTTCCCTGCTCACTTCCCCGCAGATAAAGCGTATACAGACCTTCCTGTTCGTTGATCATCTCTGCAAGACCGGGAGCGATAGGCTGTACCAGTACACACTTTCCGTTCCATCCTGCCTTTTCATTCGCCAGATCAAACCAGTAATCTACAAATGCCCTAAGGAAATTGCCTTCCCCGAACTGAAGCACCTTTTCCGGAGCATTCTTTAATATGTATCCGTCATAACCGGATTTCTCAAGGGTGTCATAACATAATCTTTTCACGGACATCGCCTCCTAATAAATCAGATCCACAAGCGCCGTTGTAAAGAATGGCACATAAGTCATAACAATCAGCAGCAAAAACATCATAACGAAGTAGGGCACAGCGTCCCTGATGAAATCTTTTGTCTTACACCCGGTAATCCCGCATGTCACGAACATCAGTGTCCCCATAGGCGGCGAAATTGCACCGATGGCATTGTTGAAAATATATACCATAGCATAGCAAACTGAATCTCATTGATCCCATAGGAAGCAGCAATCGGAGCGAGCAGCGGAACCAGTATAATCATCGTCGCGTTTCCTTCAATAAACATCCCGACAATTAACAGAAATATATTGACCGCGAGCAAAAATACATACTTATTATTTATTGTTGCCATCATCCAGTTTGTCAGCTGCTGCGGAATCTGTTCCTTTGTCAGTATCCAGGAAAATACAGACGCTGCAGCAATAATGAGCATAATCGAAGAGGTTGTCGTAACCGTTTCTTTAAGCGCTCTATACAGATCTTTCCACTTCAATTCCTTATAAAACAATCCAAGAAGTAACGCATAAATAATCGCCACCGCGCCAGCTTCTGTCGCCGTAAAAATTCCCAGCCTGATTCCGCCTATGATGATGATCGGAAGGCAAAGGGGAAGCACCGCCGGTTTTGCTGCCGCCGTAAATTCCTTCGGCCTGATTTTCTCCGTTCGAAGTGGAGCATAGCCACGTTTTTTAGAAATAAACGCTGTAAGAAGCATCATGCTTATGCACATAAGTGCGCCAACTCCGAGGCCGGAGACAAAGAGCTTTCCAATTGACACATTTGCAATACAACCGTACAGGATCATGGCGATTCCCGGCGGTATCAGTGGTGTGATTACTGAAGAAAAAGCGGTAACCACTGTGGAAAAAGATTTTGACATGCCCGCCTTTTCCATCTCCGGAACAAGCATCTTGGATTCCATCGCAGCATCCGCTATATTGGAACCAGACAGGCCTCCCATAAGGGTAGACAAAAGGATATTCACCTGAGCCAGACCCCCGCTCATACGCCCAGTCAGAACCGCGCAAAAGTCCATAATGCGCGTCGTAACACCT
This sequence comes from Lachnospiraceae bacterium Zagget2, assembly GCA_001941045.1. GTDB lineage: Bacteria > Bacillota > Clostridia > Lachnospirales > Lachnospiraceae > Hominiventricola. Next base: position 65,092 of record MSHD01000062.1, on the reverse strand, counting down.
GTACAGTTCATGACAATACCTGCGCATACAAAGAATGGAATTGCCAGAAGTGAAATACTCTCCACTCCGGATATCGCCTGCTGCGCATAAATTACAGGGTTCGCGCCAGGAGTCAGAATGAAATAAACAGCAGACGCACTCAACACAGCAATATAAACCGGAACCTTCAGGAACAGAAGCACGAGCATGGTTATGGCGCAGATTATAATGATAGTGGAACTTGTCATAATGCTTCTTCTCCCTTCTCATTCTTGTCTATATATTTCGAATAAATGTAACTCACAATCATTAACACGTAAGATACCGGCGCGATGCCATACTGTACCGTCATGGGGATCTTCAATATACTTGACGATCTTCCCGTACTCATAAACAACTGGATATAGCCTACGCTGGAATAGAACAGAAAGCCAATCGTCAGCAGAACGACCACGTCTACTATATATCCCAGAAACTTCTGAATTCTTTCCGGAAACATATCTACCACAATCTCAATCGCCACATGGCTTCCCGTTCGAAATGCAGCTCCTCCTGCTCCAAATACAATCCAGACCATGCAGAACATTTGTACCTCTTCAAGCCAGGTAAAAGGCTTTCCAACCACATACCGCATGATAACTCCTGCGAAAGTCAACACAATCAATACAGATAGCGCTGCACAGGAAACCATGAAATCCAGATTTCCGATCATGGTTTTCCACTTACTGTTTTTTTTCATAGAGGAATTCCTTTCATCTGATAAGCAACGGCGGTTTGCTGATATGCAGACCGCCGCTGCCTCCGCTTTACTTATTCAGCTCCCATAGCTTCTTTCACTGTCTCGTACAGGCCATCTGACCATCCAAATTCATCCGCATAGTCCCAGATCGTCTCTGCCTTCTCCTTAAATCCTTCCAGCACTTCCTCGCTGGGCTCCACAACCGTTACGCCTTCATCGATCATAAGCTGCAGATACTCATCTTCCGATTCCTCAAGTAAAGTGTTGTTATAAAGTCCGGCTTCCTCACCAGTAGAAATGAGCAGTTCCTGCTGTTCCTCTGTCAGGCTGTTAAATACGTCCGTGCTCATAACCCAGGTCGTAGAATTCAGCACGTGTCCGTCCAGGATGAGATACTTTGCGACCTCATGCAGATTTCTTCCATACAGCGTTGCAATCGGGTTCTCCGCGCCGTCAATGGTTCCCTGCTGAAGCGCTGTGTAGACATCGCCCAGATCCATTCCGACAGATGCAGCCCCCAGAACATCGAAGCTTAAAGACTGAATGGTGTTGCTCGGTACACGGATTTTAAGCCCTTCCAGATCATCCACTGTGTTAACCGGTGTGGTGGTAAGAGTATGTCTCGCGCCATACGCCCAGTTAGAGGAAACAATCGTCAGACCATTGTCTGCCAGCTGAGAACACATATCCGCATACCAGTCACTTTCAACCAGCGTCCATACCTGATCCCAATCGTCAAAAAGGAACGGCGCATACATAACGCTGAAATCCGGCACCCCATATTCTGCATAGAATGAGCCATCGCACAAAGTGACATAAGTTTCTCCCAGCAGCATGCCATCCAACAGTTCCGATTTGCTGCCAAGCTGACTGTCGGGATACAGTTCCAGCACAAGGCTCCCATCTCCCTGTTCATCAACCAGCTCCTTCCACTTCTGGAGAGCCTGGCCAATTGGTTCAGAACTGGAATTTTCAAAACCGATTTGAAGAACAATCGTTTCTCCTGATGACTCCTGTGCTGTGCTTGCCTCCTCGGTTGATTCCTCTTCCGATTCCGAAGATGAATCTGTCGTTGACGTAGTGCTGCCGGAGCTTCCTCCACACGCCATCAGAGATACAGCCATCATTGCGGCAATCATCATTGCCAAAAACCTTTTTTTCATTTTCTTCCTCCTTGGAAATTTTTTATTTCTACTGTCTCTTCTGCAGACAGTATACTTCATAGTCAGATTCCTGTGAAATCAATTCCCACTTTCAGCATGCCGCCGCCCCGGGTACTAAAATCCTCAAACGCCTGCGCGGCATCTTTGAAATCATAAACATTCGTCACGATTTTTTCCAGGTCGACCCGTCCCTCTTTTACCAAATCTATCAGCTCAAGGAAATCCTTCTTTTTCGAATTCCGGCTTCCAAATACATTCAGCTCTTTTTTCTGAATCAACGTAAAGTTAAAATCCAGGCTCTTCTTCCCAACACCAATCAGTACAACTTTTCCTCCGAAAGCCGCACAATCTATGCAGGCCTGGAAAGTGGCCGGCAAACCGACTGCCTCGATACAGACATCAAATCCATATCCGCTGACTGTTCCGTTTATGTCCTGGGCCCCGGTAATTTCCCTGACAGCTTTTTCCAGAGATTCTGCTCCCTCATTTAAGATTGTCCCGGCAAAGCCAAAAGTTTTCTGGCTCCGTTCCAGTTTCTCTTTTGCCTGGGGGATATCGCACAGATATACTTCACCGCCCAGCGCTTTCGCTGCATTGGCAGCCAGCACGCCAATCGTTCCGCCTCCAATCACCAGAACCTTATCTCCCGGATGAATGCCTGCGCGCTGCACGCCATGATAACTGATACAGAATGGCTCAATTGCCGCCAGTACTTTGGGTGACAGTCCTTTTCCATCGTAAATTCTCTCCAATGGCATTGTTATGTACTCGCAGAAAGCGCCGTCACGCTGACAACCCATTGTCTGGTTATCCATACAGGCATTAACAAGGCCTCTCTTGCAGCTATAGCAGTGACCACAGTTAAAATATGGATTACATGTCACAACCATTCCCGGTTTCAGGCCCTGATCATTTTCATCAATCTCGACAATCTCAGCCGCAAATTCATGCCCAGGTATACGCGGATAGCTGAAGTATGCAAAAGTTCCCCTGTAAGAACCAAGATCACTTCCGCAGATTCCTCCATACAAAACTTTCAGTAATGCCTCTCCTTTTTTACGAACCGGCATCTCAATATCCCTGATGGTAACCTTTCCCGGCTCGTCAATACAAATTGCTTTCATTATTTTCCTCACATCCTCAATATATTTTTCAAAATATACTACGTTGTATACATCTGTGTATATAGACTACCACCTGTCATTTGTTTTGTCAAGAGATTTAAAAATCTTTTGATTCCAGTATTGCGTAAACCGGCTTGAATGCCCAAACGGTCTGCGTTATAATTACGAAATAAACCTTTTGGAGGCATCTCTCATGACAAGCAACCGCACCGTTCAGCGTGCCATCGATTTTCTTGTTTATATTGCTGCTCACCCGGGCGGCGTTTCCATGGACGAGCTGTGCGAATATTTCTCCATTCCCCGCACCAGCGCTTATGTCATCCTGGTGACCCTGGTGCAGTCCGGCATGCTGGAAGTGATCTCCGGAAAACGCCAGCTCTATCGGACCGGCATTCTGGCTTACCAGATCGGCATGTCCTACCCGGACGCCAGCGATGAGCTGAAGCTCATCGGTTCATCCCTGCATGAACTGGCGGTGAAGTCCGACCGTACTGCCTTTTTCGGAAAGCTCTCCGGGGACAAAGTTCTGTATTTATTAAAGGAAGTTCCGGAAAATCCGATTATCACGACAGCGACCGTGGGAAGCACTGCCCCGCTCTACTGTACCTCGCTTGGCAAGACACTGCTTACCTACCTGCCGGAGGAGGAAACGGCCGGACTTCTGAATCAAATGGAATTTCTTCCCCGTACAGAAAGAACGATTCATTCGCAGGAGCAGCTGCTCGCTGAACTGTCTCTTACACGTTCCCGCGGCTATGCCATGGATTTTCGCGAATACGAAGATCACATGGTCTGCGTCAGCGCTCCCATCTACCGCCGCGACGGCTCCCTGGCCGGTGCGGTCAGTATCTCCGGTTTCTACCGCCCGGAAGATGATTATGAAACATATGGACGGCTGATCCGGCAAGAAGCCGCCGAAATTTCCCGCCTTCTCGGTTATCGAAAAGACAATCCCTGAAATCCCAATACAGATTCCGGCCCGTCTGCGGCCGGTTTTTTTATTTTCCTGTTGACAATTCATGGATTCATGATATGATTATCTTGTTCTTATTTATAAATTATATTCATATATATGAATAATATAACAGGAGGTAACTACTATGAATCTGAATCTGAGACCGGCACAGGAATGCAGATACGACGCCGTGTCGCTCGGCGAGATCATGCTGCGTCTGGATCCCGGCGAAGGACGCATCCGCACTGCCAGACAGTTCCGCGCCTGGGAGGGCGGCGGCGAGTACAACGTCGTACGCGGACTGCGCCGCTGCTTTGGCATGAAGACCGGCGTCATCACCGCTTTTGCGGACAATGAAGTGGGCAGACTGATGGAGGACTTCATTCTCCAGGGCGGCGTGGACACCGACCTGATCAAGTGGATGAAGACCGACGGTATCGGACGCATCTGCAGAAACGGCATCAATTTTACCGAGAGAGGTTTCGGCATCCGCGGCGCCGTGGGCTGCTCCGACCGGGCAAATACAGCAATCTCCAAGGCGACGCCGGAAGATTTCGACTTCGATTATATCTTCGGCGAGCTGGGAGCCCGCTGGCTGCACACCGGCGGCATTTATGCGGCGCTGTCCGAGCAGTCCTGTGAAACTGTGATTGCCGCGATCAAGACCGCCAAGAAATACGGCACGATCGTATCCTACGATCTGAACTACCGCCCGTCCATGTGGAGCGCCATCGGCGGACAGAAGAAGGCGCAGGAAGTGAATAAAGAAATTGCAAAATATGTGGATGTCATGATCGGAAATGAAGAGGACTTCACCGCCTGCCTCGGCTTCCAGATCGAGGGCAATGACGAAAATCTGAAGACGCTGAACATCGACGGATATCGGAAGATGATCAATAACGCGGCCAAAGCGTATCCGAACTTCAAGGCAGTTGCAACCACACTCAGAGAAGTGAAAACCGCCACCGTCAACGACTGGAGCGCTCTGTGCTGGGCAGACGGCGAGATCTATAAGGCAAAGGACTACAAGGGGCTGGAAATCATGGACCGCGTGGGCGGCGGCGATTCCTTTGCATCCGGACTCATCTACGGTCTGATGACCACCGGCGATGCGGAGCTTGCGGTCAACTACGGCGCGGCTCACGGCGCTCTTGCGATGACAACTCCCGGCGATACGACAATGGCGAGCAAAAAAGAAGTGGAAGCGATCATGGGCGGCGCGGGCGCTCGCGTCCAGAGATAAGGAGGATACAGAACATGAACGATATTTTAAAGAAATTCCAGGAAACCGGCATTATCCCGGTCGTCGTGCTGAACGATGCGAAGGATGCGAAGCCGCTCGGCAAGGCACTGCTGGACGGCGGCCTTCCGGTCGCGGAGGTGACCTTCCGCACGGACGCGGCGGAGGAATCCATCCGCATCCTTTCGGAGACTTATCCGGATCTTCTGGTCGGCGCGGGCACCGTTCTGACCACGGAGCAGGTGGACCGCGCGGTCGCCGCGGGTGCGAAATTCATCGTCAGCCCGGGGCTGAATCCCAGGGTTGTAAAGCACTGCCAGGAGATCGGCGTCGTCTCCACACCGGGCGTCGTGACCCCTGGCGAGATCGAGAAAGCGCTGGAGCTTGGCCTGGAAGTCGTCAAATTCTTCCCGGCAGAGCCATCCGGCGGCCTTCCGATGATCAAGGCAATCGCTGCGGCCTACACGAAGCTGAAGTTCATGCCGACCGGCGGCATCAATGCAAAAAATGTCGTTGATTACCTCAAATCCGACAAGATTCTCGCCTGCGGCGGAAGCTGGATGGTGAAGGGGGATCTGATTTCTGCCGGAAAATTTGAAAAGATCACGGAGCTGTGCCGCGAGGCCGCCGGCATCGTGAAAAGCGTAAGAAGCTGAGAAAAGCCATCTCATCCGGGGGAAGGATGTGTACACCCACACGTCCTTCCCCATTTTTTATATTGGTAAATTTTCACAATCTTTACAATACCAAAAGAAACCTTTATACTATGGATATATCTTTGGAAACGAGGAAAATATCATGAGTGAGACATTTACCGGCAAGGTCTGGACTCTGGGCGATGACATCGACACGGACATCATCATTCCCACTGAGTACCTTGCCCTGAAAACTGTGCAGGATATGGCGCCCTACGCCTTCTCTCCCCTGCGTCCGGAACTGGCAGCGCAGATTCAACCGGGAGACGTGATCGTAGCGGGCAAGAATTTCGGCTGCGGCTCCTCCCGGGAGCAGGCGCCGGAGATCATCAAGGCGCTCGGCGTGCGCTGTGTCATCGCGCGTTCCTTTGCGCGCATCTTCTTCCGCAACGCGATCAACAACGGACTGCTTCTGATCGAAAATTCCGATCTGCGCGATGCGGTGACGGAGGGCGACACGATTGAGGTATGCGTGGGCGAGAAGATCGTACATAAGGACAGGGAATTCCCGATCGCCTCTCTTCCGCAGAACCTGATGGATATTCTGAATGCCGGCGGCCTGGTGAAGGCCATGCGCCGTCTGAACGGACTGGAGGGCTAAAAGACGATGGGACAGACAATTATTGAAAAAATCATCAGCAGAAATGTCGGGCATGCCGTCCGCCCGGGCGATATTGTGACGGTAAATGTGGATCGCGTCATGATTCACGACATCTTCATCCCCTTCGTCGCGGACAAGTTTGAGGAGATGGGCTTTTCAAAGCTCTGGGATCCGAATCGTGTCGTTCTCATCTACGACCATCTCGTCCCGGCGAGCCAGGTCGACGACACGCGGCACTTCCGCGTGGGCAACGCCTTTGTGGAGAAATACGGACTGATGCATATACACCGCAGCGACGGCATCTGCCACCAGCTGATGACCGAGGCACTGTATGTGAAGCCGGGAGATATCGTGTTTGGAACAGACAGTCACACCACGACCTACGGCTGCGTCGGCGCTTTTTCCTCCGGCATCGGCTACACGGAGATGGCGAGCATCCTCGGCACCGGCACGCTCTGGATCAAAGTGCCGGAGACGATTCGCGTCGAGATCGAGGGCGAGCTTCCCGCAAATGTCACGTCCAAAGACGTCATCCTCACGCTGATCGGTGACCTTCGAGCGGACGGAGCTACCTACCAGGCTCTCGAATTCTGCGGTGATACCATAGAGCGCATGAGCGTTGCAAGCCGCATGACGATGTCCAATATGGCGGTGGAAGCCGGCGCCAAGTGCGCGCTCTTTACGCCTGATGAAAAGACAGCCGAATACTGTGAGATTGAGCTGACAGAACGCGAGCGTTCCCTTGTGGGAGACCCTGACGCGTCCTATGTCCGCACGATCCACTACCGCGCGGAAGATTTCGTCCCGGTGCTGGCCTGTCCCTCCCAGGTGGACAATATCCATCCGGTGAGCGAATTCGCCGGTACGGCCATCGATCAGGTCTTCATCGGTTCCTGCACAAACGGCCGACTTGAGGATCTGCAGCGTGCGGCGGCGGTCCTGAAAGGCAAGAAGGTCGCCCCCTTCGTAAAGCTGATCGTGACCCCGGCCAGCCGTAAGATTTATAATCAGGCCCTCGAGGACGGTACGTTCGCGGTTCTCGCCGAAGCGGGGGCGATCATCACTCACCCGTCCTGCGGGCTCTGCTGCGGGCGCACCGGCGGTATCTTAAGCGACGGCGAGCGGGTCGTTGCGACGAACAACCGCAATTTTCTGGGGCGCATGGGCACGTCAAAGGTAGAGATTTTCCTGGCCTCACCCGCGACCGCTGCAGCCTGCGCGGCGGCAGGGAAGATTGTGGAGCCCTGACAATATGCCGAAGGAAGTTCACATGCCAAAAAAACGAAAACGGCTTCTGCCGATCTGCCTCATTATAATTATCCTCATTCTGGGAGTCGGCGCGCTGTACGGAGCAAGCCATCGCTCCCAGGGCGTCACGCTCTACTTTGTCCGGCACGGCCAGACCGACACAAACGTGGCCGGCCTGCTGGTCGGCACCTCCGGCAATCCGACTCTGACCGAACTTGGCGAGGAAATGGCGGCGCAGCTCGGCGAAGGCCTAAGCGACATCACCTTTGACGCGGCCTATGCGAGCACCCTGACGCGGGCTTATGACACGGCCTCACTCGTGCTCTCCGCCGCCGGACAGGGGGATCTCCCCATCACGCAGCTTGAAGGGCTGCGCGATATCTCCTGGGGCGATGCGGAAGGGATGACTTCTGATGAGATGTACGAAAAATTCGGCATCAGCACGCCCGATGAAGCCTTTGGAAACGTGGATGACGCCGAATTCGTCTCCCCGGTCAACGCGGAGAGCAAGTATGATTTCTGCGAGCGCTTTGAGGACGCCGTCTTCGAGATCCTCGAGGCGCAGGAGGAAGGCAACACTGTACTGGTCGTCGCGCATTCCTCGATGGACTTCTTTTTCCAGAAATATTTCCCGGAACAGGCCGGCGGCGGCGTCGAAAATCTGAGTGTCACCGTCCTGCGCTATGAGAACGGCGCATTCACGCTCGTCGACTACAACGACACGTCCTATCTACAGTGAATAGTACAGCTGCTTCAGCCGCACCACATTTCCTTCCACGCTTAAGCCCTCGATACTGCGCAGAAAGCTGGAGAAGCGGTTGTAGCCGTAATCCTTGGAGTCAAAGCCACTGTAGTGTTTCTTCAGCTCCTCATTGATCATCGCGAGGTTGTCCACCGCCCCACCGTTCCTGCGGATAATGCTCTGCACCTCGCGCTCGATCATCTCACGCGACACGCCTCCGCTCTTCATGACACGGTAATGATTTTCCTCGCGCATCACCTTCAGAGAGGACATCTCCTCTGAGAGGAAAACACTGAGCTTCGAATATCCATAATTTCGCACGTCAAAATCCGGATATTTGTCCGACAGGCGCTGTCCGATGAAGCTTAAGTCCAGCTCTTCCCCGCCGGACTCATTCAGCATCGTCAGGATCGCATTCTCCACATCCGTGATGCTTGTCACGGAATCCCGGTCGCTGCCGCTGCCCGAGTGATGCTCCGAACCCCGGTTCGCCTCGTTGATCAGGTTCAGATGCACAAATTTGTTGCAGGCACGTGTCAGGGAAAGCGGCGTCTTTGATTCGCCCATGCCAAGCACATATTTCTTCTCCTCGCGCAGGCGCACCGCCAGCCGCGTGAAATCGCTGTCGCTCGTCACCAGACAGAAGCCGTCGACCTTGTTCTGGTACAAAAGATCCATCGCGTCGATGACCATCGCCATATCCGTGCTGTTCTTGCCCGTCGTATAGGAAAACTGCTGAATCGGCGTTACCGAGTATTCGAGCAGCGTGTTCTCCTTCCAGCCGTTCTCCTTCGACCAGTTCCCATAGATTCGCCTGCAGGAGGCGAAGCCGTATTTTTCCAGTTCATCAAATATCACCTGCACATAGCGCGCGCTGACATTTTCCGCATCGATCAGCACCGCAAACTGCATTTTTTCTTCTATTTCCATCATTTCTCTCCAGACTGTCTCTGTTATGCTTTGTCTTCTTTGCTATTGTCGGTTTCTATGTCTTCCCCGGCGATCTTCAGCAGGCGCTCAATCTCCTCCAGCGGCATGTCGAGATAGAAGGACAACTCGTCCGGCGTCACCTGCCGCCCAAGATCCTCATTCAGCTCCGTGATCGAATCCGCCAGCTTATTCAGCTTTTCGACGACTTCCTCACCGAGGCTTCGGTTTCCTTCCTGCACATCCAGCGCCGCGCGCATCGCGCGGTGAATCTCGTGTTCCAGATACTCCTCGCAGCCAGAGACCTCCGGCGCCGCGGGAAGCATGCCAAGCCCCAGCAGAAGCCCCAGATTTCCCTCCTGAATCAGATCCTGAATCAGAAGCCCCCGGTGTGCGTAGTCTTCCGCAATCACGAGCACCCGATCCATATAGTGCTCTGCCAGAAGATGCTGCGCCGCGGCATCGCCCCCGGCGGCTCGCGTGAACAGGCCGGTCAGCTCCTCCTCCGTGACATGCCGGACTGCTTTCATATCTTTTCTATACTGCCTGAGGAAGGCCTCCTCTTCCTCCGTATATGGCTGCGCTTCCGCTTTCGGCAGCTCTGCCCCTTCCACCTGAATCCTTTTGGATGCCAGATAGGCGTACACGAGCCGGAGCTGTTCCTCATCCAGCTCCATATCCTTCAGATAGTTTCTTACATCCTCTTTCGTCAGTTTTCTATCCTTTTGCTCCGCATACGCTGACAGCGCCGCAAGCGCCGTCCGGAATTTATTCTGTTCGTCCAATTGCTGTCACTCCTTTCCTTCTGTCCCTTCACCGAAAGCCGGGGTCTTTCATATGTTAAGGAAAAGACAGTAAGGATTCTGATTATTTATGGCCACAAAAATAGTAGTGGACGCCGGGCACAACGGCCTGACCGACCCTGGCGCGGTCTACGAGGGACGGCTCGAGAGCGACGACACCCTGCGGCTCGCGATGGCCGTCGGCAACATCCTCGCGCGGAACGGCTACGATGTCGTGTATACGCGCACCGGCGATCTCGCGCAGTCGGTCACGCAGAAGGCCCAGCTCGCGAACGATGCGGACGCCGATCTCTTCGTCTCCCTGCACCGGAACATGGGCACTTATCCGGGACAGTACGACGGCGTACAGACGCTCGTCTACGATCTTGGCGGGGAGAAGCTCGCGATAGCGGAGGCTGTCAATGAAAATCTCGAGGCGCTCGGCTTTCGCAATATCAATGTGGAAGCCCGTCCCGATCTCGCCGTCCTGAGGCGTACGGAAATGCCCTCCATCCTCGTGGAAGTCGGTTTCATCGACAGCGACAAGGACAATCAGCTCTTCGACAGCCGCTTCGACGAGATCGCACAGGCAATCGCGGACGGCGTCATGGATACATTGAAAGATGCGTCGCAGCGCCCGCTCTACCGCGTACAGGTCGGCGCTTTCTATAATCTGAACAACGCCGTCGCGCTCGAGCAGGAGCTGAAGCGCATGGGCTACAGCACCTGGATCGTCACGGTGTAGACAGCTTCCTTTCAATCTCTGCTCCGCAGTCTTTCCAGCCGCTCCTTCATCGCGCGCTCCGCACCGATGTCCGTCGGCTCATAGAAGCGCTCGCCGAGCAGCTCGTCCGGCAGGTACTGCTGCTTCACGTAGTGCTCCGGGAAATCGTGCGCATAGAGATAACCGGTGCCGCGGCCCAGCTTCGCCGAACCGCCGTAGTGCGCATCCTGCAGATGCGAGGGCACGGTCGTGGTCGTCTTCGCGGCCGTGGCCATCGCCTTCTCGATCGCGTTGTTTGACGCGTTGCTCTTCGGCGCGCAGGCGATATAGCAGACCGCCTGCGCGAGGATAATCTGCGCCTCCGGCATGCCGACGCGCTCCACGGCCTGCGCCGCGGCCACCGCCACCTGCAGCGCCTGCGGATCTGCGTTCCCGACGTCCTCCGAGGCGCAGATCATCATGCGGCGCGCGATGAACTTGATATCCTCGCCCGCATAGAGCATCTTCGCCAGGTAAAAGACCGCCGCGTCCGGATCGGAGCCGCGCATGCTCTTGATGAAGGCGGAGATCGTGTCGTAGTGGTTGTCCCCGTCCTTATCATAGCGCACGGTCTTCTTCTGGATGCACTCGGAGGCAACGTCGAGCGTGATGTGAATTTTTCCATCCGCACCCGGCTCTGTCGTCAGCACGCCGAGCTCCAGCGCGTTCAGCGCGTTTCGCGCGTCGCCGCCCGCGATGTCCGAGAGGAAATCCAGCGCCTCCTCGTCGGCCACGGCGTTAAAGGCGCCCATCCCCCGCTCCACGTCGCTGAGCGCCCGCTTCAGAATTACCTTGATGTCGTCCGGCGCAAGCGCTTTCAGCTCGAAGATAATCGAGCGCGAGATCAGCGCCCCGTTGACCTCGAAGTAAGGATTCTCCGTCGTCGCGCCAATGAGAATCAGCGTGCCGTCCTCGACGAAGGGAAGCAGATAGTCCTGCTGGCCTTTGTTGAAGCGGTGAATCTCGTCGATGAAGAGAATCGTGCGCTTCCCGTACATGCCGAGGCTGTCCTTCGCCTGCCGCACGACCTCTTCCATGTCCTTCTTGCCCGCCGCCGTCGCATTGATCTGCGTAAACTCGGCGCTCGTCGTGTGTGCGATCACGCGCGCGATCGTCGTCTTGCCCGTGCCGGGCGGCCCGTAGAAAATCACGGAGCGCAGCTTGTCCGCCCGAATCGCGCGGTAGAGCAGCTTATCCTTCCCCAGAATATGCTGCTGCCCCACGATCTCGTCAAGGCTCCGCGGCCTTAAGCGGGACGCGAGCGGAGCCTCTGACTTCATCGTATTGCTGCGCATGTAATCAAACAAATCCATGCCAGAGCCTCCCTACTTGTCGTCCAGCTTGAGCACGCTCATGAAGGCCTTCTGCGGAATCTCCACGTTTCCGATCTGACGCATCCGCTTCTTGCCCTCCTTCTGCTTCTCGAGCAGCTTCTTCTTGCGGGTAATGTCGCCGCCGTAGCACTTCGCGAGCACGTCCTTGCGCATGGCCTTCACAGTCTCGCGCGCGATGATCTTGCCGCCCACAGCCGCCTGGATCGGGATCTCGAAGAGGTGTCGCGGGATCTCCTCCTTCAGCTTCTCGCACATCTTCCGGCCCCGCTCATAGGCGGAGGCGCTGTGAACGATGAAGGAGAGCGCGTCGACCTCCTCCTTATTTACGAGGATGTCGAGCTTCACGAGCTCCGCGCGCACATAGCCCTTGAACTCATAATCGAAGGAGGCGTAACCGCGGGAGCGCGATTTCAGCGCATCGAAGAAATCGTAGATGATCTCATTGAGCGGCAGCTCGTATTTCAACAGCGCCCTCGTCTCCTCCATGTACTCCATGCCGAGGTAAACGCCCCTGCGCTCCTGGCACAGATCCATGATCGGGCCGATGAACTCCGTCGTCACCATGATCTCGGCGCTGACCACCGGCTCCTCCATGTAGTCGATCGTTGAGGGATCGGGGAGATTCGAGGGATTCGTCAGCTCGATCATCTCGCCGTTCGTCTTGTAGACACGATAAATCACGCTCGGCGCGGTCGTGACGAGGTCGAGATTGTACTCACGCTCCAGCCGCTCCTCGATGATCTCCAGATGCAGAAGGCCGAGGAAGCCGCAGCGGAAGCCAAAGCCAAGCGCGACCGAGGTCTCCGGCTCGAACTGCAGCGAGGCGTCGTTGAGCTGCAGCTTCTCGAGCGCGTCGCGCAGGTCCGGATACTTCGCACCGTCCGCCGGATAGAGTCCGCAGTACACCATCGAAAGTACCTTCTTATATCCGGGCAGTGGTTCCGCACAGGGCCGGTCGCGGTCTGTCACCGTGTCGCCCACGCGCGTATCCCGGACATTCTTGATGCTGCCGGTCAGATAGCCGACCATGCCGGCGCTCAGCTCCTCGCAGGGGATGAACTGTCCCGGGCCAAAATAACCGAGCTCCACCACCTCGGCCTCCGCCCCCGTGGCCATCATGCGGATCGGCGTGCCGCGCCGCACGGTGCCCTCCTTGATCCGGCAGAAAATGATCACGCCCTTGTAGGGGTCGTAGACCGAGTCAAAGATCAGCGCCTGCAGCGGCGCGTCCGGGTCGCCCTGCGGGGCAGGAATCTTCTGAATCACCTGCTCGAGCACTTCCTGCACGTTCTCGCCGGTCTTTGCCGAGATCCGCGGCGCATCCTGCGCCTCGATGCCGATCACGTCCTCGATCTCATTAATCACGCGTTCCGGGTCTGCGCTCGGCAGATCGATCTTATTGATCACCGGCAGCACGTCGAGATCGTGGTCGAGCGCCAGATAGACATTCGCCAGCGTCTGCGCCTCGATGCCCTGCGCCGCATCCACGACGAGGATCGCGCCCTCGCAGGCCGCGAGGCTCCGCGAGACCTCGTAGTTGAAATCTACGTGTCCCGGCGTGTCGATCAGATTGAAAATATATTCCTCTCCGTCCTTCGCCTTATAGATAATGCGGACCGCCTGCGCCTTGATCGTGATACCGCGCTCCCGCTCAAGCTCCATATTATCCAGCACCTGCGCCTGCATCTCGCGACTCGTCAGAAGCCCCGTCATCTCGATGATGCGGTCCGCCAGCGTGGATTTTCCATGATCTATATGTGCCACAATACAAAAATTGCGGATCCTGCTCTGCTCTTTCGAAGCCATGTAAGATTCCTCCGTCCTTACGTTCTTCTAAGTAGCATAGCATGAATCCGCAACGTTCGCAAGTTTCAATCAGCAGTGCTTTTCCAGCCAGTCCATGGCCACCTTCGCATAAATCGCCGCTCCTCTCGGAAGGATATCCTCATTGAACAGGATGTGCGGATTGTGCTGACCATACCATTTGGATTCGTCCTCTACACCCGCGCCCACAAAGAAGAAACTGGCCGGGATCCGCTCGGTGATAAACGCGAAGTCCTCCGAGCCCATCGTGTGGAACGCATTGATCGTCTCCATCTCAGGATCCACCTCGTGAAGGCTTTCCAGAAATTCCTGCGTACAAGCATCATCGCAGACCGTGGCCGGCACATCGCTCAGGACCTCAATCTCGAATTCTGTACGATAAGCCTTACATACGGACTCAACGACTTCGTGCAGCCTGCGGATCAGGAACTCGCGAAGCTCTGTCTTAAACGTACGCAGCGTCCCTTCGAGAACCGCCGTATTGGGGATGACATTATTTGCCTTTCCAGACTCGAAATGTCCAATGGTCAATGTCGCCTCGTCCTGCGCGGAAATCTCTCTGGCCAGCAGCTCCTGCAGCCCCAGGTAAACGTGAACGCCGGTGTTGATCGGATCCACACCCAGCTCCGGCATCGATCCATGCGTCCCTTTTCCGGTCAGCAGGATGCGGAAACCATAGACAGAAGACATCGTATATTTCCCGTAAATCAGCGTATTGTACTTCTGCGCTCCGCCCACATGCATCGCAAAGGCGGCGTCCACCTTCGGGTTTTCCAGCAGGCCCTCTTCGATCGCCGCTTTCGAGCCGGCGAAAATCTCCTCGCCGGACTGGAAAAACAGTTTCACCGTTCCCTTCAGCTCACTCTCATGCGCCTTCAGAAGTCTGGCCGCCCCGAGCAGCGTCGCTGCGTGAAGATCATGTCCGCAGGCGTGCATACAGCCGTTTTTCGATGCAAAGGGCAGGCCGCTCTCTTCTTCCACCGGCAGCGCATCCATATCGCTGCGAAGCATGAAGCACTTCCCACCCTGTCCTACCGTTGCAACAACGCAGGAGCAGTCCTCATATACCTGATACGTAATTCCCATCTCTGAGAGTTTCCCGGTGACATAGGCCACCGTGTTCGGAAGCGAAATTCCAAGCTCCGGGATCTGATGCAGCGCCCGGCGATCTGCCACCAGCGCTTCTTTCATATCGAGAGCTTCCTGTAATAACGGATGGATCATGCTTTTTCCCCTTCTTTCTTTTTATCTACCGTCAGCATGGCAACCGCGATGCTGAAGAAAATGCACCCTAAAGTCGGGAGATAATTGCTGGCTCCCGGCAGCCAGTTAAACAGACCGCCATTGATTGCAAGGTAAATCAGAATACCAAACGCAAGCACGACAACCCCCAGCTTTACCTTCTTCATGGCAAACTGCACCAGCAGCGCTCCAAACAGGGAAGGCAGCAGATAATTCAGCGCGTTCGTGACAGTCGCAGGCAGCATCGAGAGCACGGAACTGCCCAGAATCACGCCAATCGTCAAGACGGAAATATTGATCACGATTGATACCGCCATGCCCAGCGTCGCAATCACAGAGGCCTTTTCGCTGCCCGGCTCCACTTCTGCCGCCGCCTGTGCCATGCTGGCGCAGGGAACGCGCATGTTGGAAATATTGCCGGACAGGAAAGCCATATAGGTTCCCACCGTTCCCAGCACCGGATAGTACGAAATCGGCTCTACAAACCACAGAGCTCCAAAAGAAGCCGCACCCGCAATAAACGCGGTCAAAAGAGCTGCCGGCTGCGGCAGCAGACCGTATACCAGCGCAAGGGCCACCGCCGGGCAAAAACACAGAATCACACCCAGAAGTCCCGTGATCTTTCCGATCCGGTTCATCTGCGGCATATACTCTCCCTCAAAATAATCTTTCTTCTGTTCCATTTTTATTTCCTCCTGATACGCTTAAACCGGCAGCAGCGCGGTGATAATCATGCTTCCAAGAATCGCAAAGGTCAATGCCCAGTCACGCAGCCATTTTATCTGCTTTGCCTCGCAGATTTTCATCATC
Source organism: Lachnospiraceae bacterium Zagget2 (assembly GCA_001941045.1). Classification (GTDB taxonomy): domain Bacteria; phylum Bacillota; class Clostridia; order Lachnospirales; family Lachnospiraceae; genus Hominiventricola. The sequence goes on along the minus strand of MSHD01000062.1, from coordinate 48,924 downwards.
ACGAACATGATAAGTCCCCCGAGGATCACGGCGATCGTGTTCTTATTGACTTTCACAATATTCTGTGCGCAGAAAGATGAGAACGCGCCGATGACAGCCGCGCTGGAAAGGGCGGTCAGCATCGCCGGATTGCTCCCGGTCACTTTCTTCTGAACCTTCTCCATCTGGTCCGCGGTGAGCGTGGCGAAGATAACCCAGCCGATCGAGCACAGGATCATCGTCCAGAGGCCCATCGTATAAGCCAGCTCTGTCATCCCCGAGCTTCCCAGTTCCACGCCGACGGAGGCGGTACCAAAACCGGCTGCCAGCGACTCAAACATCACGGAGCCGATCAGCGAGAGGCGCATCCAGGCGACCGGCCCGCCCATCGTCACCAGCAGGGACAGCATGCCGCTTAAGATCACCACCGACGGTCCCAGCGAGGTAATCGCGCTGCTGCGCATACCCGCCTTCATCTGCTTCTGCGTCAGGCCCAGCTTCGGTCCGGCCTGATATGCCTTTCGTGCAAAGACAATCGCCTGAACCAGTACCAGAACGACCGGAATTCCGCAGGCCACCCACATGACTGCACTGTTCTGTAGTTCACTTACACTCATTTTCTTCACTCCTTTTTATGATAGGTAATAGTGGATAGGCAAAAAATAAGAGCCGTTCTCATGTCGGCTCTCTGAAGAATGCGGAACGTCTACATACAAACTGACGTATCGCCATATTTTGCATGCTCTGTCCTTTTGCCTGAGAGATCGGCGGTCGAACTTTCTTTGGCCAGCCTTACACCTTCGGCGCTCCATCTTTGGAGACTCTCCAGAGTGCTCCGCCACTCCCAGACTTTTCAGAAAGGGTAGCGCGGTCTCTTATTCTCAACAGGCATATGGTAACACAATTCTTATGACTATGCAATCCAATTTTTATAAATTTTTTATAATTCTTTTATATTTTTCAGGATTGACTCAGACTTCGCCTATAAATAAACGCGAAATCTGAGTCAAAGTTTTGAAAACCTTATTCCTCCGGCGTCCAGCGCAGCACTGGTTTTCGCGCAGCGCCGACCTCGTCAAGCCGTCCTACCGGCGTGACGTACGGAGCGCCAAGAAGCTCCTCCGGCTGCGTGTGCGCCAGTTCTGCCAGGCTCTTGAATACCTCAATCGCCTCGTCGAGCGTATCCTTCGTCTCGGTCTCCGTAGGCTCGACCATCAGCGCCTCGTGCACGATCAGTGGGAAATACATCGTCGGCGGATGGATGCCGTGATCCAGAAGGCCCTTGGCAATATCCATCGCGCTGACGCCCGTCTCCTTCTTCAGCTCGCTTAAATTCATGACAAACTCGTGCATGCAGATCGTGTCATAGGCCATGTGATAGCTGTCCTTCAAACGCGCCATCATATAGTTCGCGTTCAGCACCGCATGCTTCGCCGTCTCCGGGATACCCTCTTTTCCGAGCGTCTGGATGTAGCACAGCGCGCGGACGACGACCAGAAAGTTTCCATAGAAGCCGCGCACGCGTCCGATCGACTGCTCCGGCTTCCGGAGAACCAGCCCCTCGTCGGATTCCTCCACGCAGGGGCCGGGCAGGAAATCTTTAAGATGCGCCTTGCAGCCCACCGGTCCGGAGCCTGGGCCGCCGCCGCCATGCGGCGTCGAGAAGGTCTTGTGCAGGTTCACATGGATCACATCGAAGCCCATATCTCCCGGACGGACGACGCCCATGACCGCGTTCAGGTTCGCACCGTCATAATAACACTGACCGCCCGCCTCGTGGATGATCTTCGTGATCTCCAGAATATTTTTATCGAAAATACCGACCGTATTCGGGTTTGTCAGCATCAGGCCCGCCGTGTCGGGGCCGACCGCCGCACGCAGAGCTTCCACATCGACGCAGCCGTTCTCATCGGACGGTACGTTGACCACGGTAAAGCCTGCCATGACGGAGGACGCCGGGTTCGTGCCGTGTGCGGAGTCTGGGACGATGATCTTTGTCCTTCCAAAATCGCCGCGGCTGTGATGATACGCCTTGATCAGCAGAAGTCCGGTAAACTCGCCATGTGCGCCGGCCGCCGGCTGCAGCGTCATGCGGTCCATGCCGGTGATCTCGCAGATCGCTTTTTCCGTCTCCTTCAGCACCCGCAGCGCACCCTGCGCGGTCCATGCCGGCTGCAGCGGATGCAGATCCGTAAAGCCCGGCAGCGCCGCCATCTCCTCGTTGATCTTCGGATTGTATTTCATCGTGCAGGAGCCGAGCGGATAGAAGCCGTCGTTCATGCCATGCACCCGTTCGCGAGCGCAGTGTAGTGACGTGTCAGCTCATTCTCGCTGACATGCGGCAGGACGGGAGGCTTCTGTCTCACACGGGAAAGGCTTACCTTCAGAACGTCGCACTCCGGCAGCAGGCTCAGGCTGTGCCCCTCCTGTCCTTTTTCAAAAATCAGTTTCATCTCGCCAGCACCTCCTTTACGATCGCGGCGGTCTCGTCGAGCTTCGCCCGGGAAACCATCTCCGTCACGCACCAGAGAAGTCCGCCGTCCACCGGCAGACCGCCGAGGATCCCCTTCTGTGCCAGTGCATCCAGGATCGCCTGTCCCTGCTCCGGCCCACAGACGGTGACGAACTCATGAAAATACTCGCCCTCGTATTGCAGCGGCAGTCCCGCCTCGGCGAGAAGCCCTGCCAGATAATGCGCCTTCGCCATGCTCTGCTCTGCCGCTTCCGTGAGTCCCTTTGCTCCCATCGCGGACAGATAGACCGCCGCGGTCAGCGCGCAGAGCGCCTCGTTGGAGCAGATATTGGAAGAGGCCTTCTCGCGGCGGATATGCTGCTCGCGGGCCGTCAGCGTCAGGACATAGCCGACATTTCCGTCATGATCGGAGGTTTTCCCGACAATCCTGCCCGGAAGCTTGCGCATCATGGCCTGCGTAGCGGTCATAATACCCAGATACGGGCCGCCAAAACCTGCCGGCAGGCCGAGCGGCTGTCCCTCGCCGACCGCGATATCCGCTCCGCACTCGCCGGGCGTCGCCATAATGGCACAGGCGATCGGGTTTACACCCATGATGTATTTCCCACCGGCCTCGTGAATGATCGCGCCGAGCCCTTCGGCGTCCTCCATCTGGCCGTAATAATTCGGCTGCTGGATGTACAG
>MSHD01000062.1:0-45757 GCA_001941045.1 Lachnospiraceae bacterium Zagget2 | reverse complement strand
CAGGCAGGCGGTGTCGGCGCCGGCCAGCTCCTTCAGCGCATCCGCATCCGTATGCCCGTTCTTCTCCGGCACCAGAGCGACTTCCATACCGGAGCCAAAGCAGTAGGTACGGATCGTCTCAATAATCTGCGGATCCGCGCAGGCGGACACCAGCGCCTTTCCCCTGCGGCGGTCACGGCACATGCCCACGGCCTCGGCAGCCGCGGTGCAGCCGTCATACACGGAGGCATTAGAGACGTCCATGCCAAAAAGCTGGCAGATCATGGACTGATATTCATAAATTGACTGCAGGATGCCCTGGCTCACCTCCGCCTGATAAGGCGTGTAGGCCGTGACAAGCTCCTCGCGCGAGACGACCGACTTCACTGCTGCCGGTATGTAGTGGCGGTAAGAGCCCGCGCCCCGCAGCACAGTCGCAAAACGCGTATTTTGTGCGGCGTAAGCGCTGATGGACTCCCGCACCTCCAGTTCACTCTTTACAGGGGGCAGCCTGAGCTCGCCCTCCTTCAGAATCATCTGCGCGGGTACATCCCGGTAGAGCTCATCCAGCGAACGAACGCCGATGGCGTCCAGCAGTTCCTGCTGTTCCATCTCTGTGATGGATACGTAAGAGCCCATACTTACTCCTCCTCGCAGGTCTTCAGATATTCCTCATAAGCCACAGCGTCCAGCAGTTCCTCTGTCTCCGTGATGCCGCTGACCTTGATAATCCAGTTTCCATAGCAGTCCTGATTGAGCAGCTCCGGCGCTTCGTCCAATGCGTCGTTGACCTCTGCGATCTCTCCGGAGACCGGGCTGATCACCTCGGACACCGCCTTGACAGACTCCACGTCCGTGAAGGACTCTCCGACCGTCACGGCGTCGCCAACCTCCGGGATATCCACGAAGACCACATCGCCCAGCGCGTCCTGCGCGTAATCGGTGATACCAATCAGAGCGCTCGTCTCATCCAGCATTTTGACCCATTCATGTGTTTTGGAATATTTCAGTTCAACAGGGATATTCATTATTATTTCCTCCTATTATTTATATTTATATCAGAACCCCAGTTTCTCAGACAGAGCGCCCAGCGCGCCCTCCATCTGCGCGTCGGTGAAGCAGTATTTCGGCTCGGTGAAGCCCGCGCGCAGTTTCTTGATCTCTTCTCCTACTTCCGCTCCGTTCAGGACACAGTCAGCCATCAGCTCCGCCAGCTTTTTGAATTCTGCCTCGCCGAAACCGAAGCGCGTCATCTCGGAGACGCCCATGCGCAGCGCGCCGGAGGCCGTGAAGCCCTCGTTGTCGGGCGTAGCCTGATAGTTGACAATAATGTTGTTCCGCTCCAGGCGCTCGGCGACCTCGTAGCCCTGGCCGTAGCCGACAGAGGTGATGACCTGATGCGTCTCGGTATAATCGATCGCGGGATCACCGGCCACGTCCATGCCGGCCTCCTTCAGGCATTTCGCAAAGTACTTCGCATTGTGAACGACCGCGCTCTGATACGCATCCCTGAACGCATTCATCTCGTAGGCGGCCATCAGCATGCCGAGCTGCGTGCCGAGATGATGGTTGGAGACACTGCCCGGGAACGCACGGGTCTCGATGGTCTCCCACAGACCGTATTTCAGATCTTCCTTCTTCCAGTTGGTACCGATCACGCCGCGCTGCGGTCCGAAGAAGGTCTTGTGCGTCGAACCGGTGACGATCTCCGCGCCCTCTTCAAAGGGCTTCTGGAAATGATCGCCCACCAGGCCAAGGACATGCGCCATATCGTACATGATCGTCGTCTGAATGCCCTGCTCGTCCACAAATTTCCGGATCTCGGCCACCGGCTCCTTATGCAGAACCATGGATTTTCCGAAAATGATCAGCTCCGGACGGTAGCGCAGCAGCAGCTCCTTCGCGGCCTCCACGTCGATCTTGTAGGGATTGTCCGCACACACCGGGAAATTCACCAGCGCCGGTTTCTCCGTCACCGGATCGACGGCAATATAGTCGTGCAGCGCCCCCATCGGCTGCGCGGACAGATGCCCGCCGCGGATAATATGGTTGTTCATAATATAGCCGAGGCGCTTCGGCGTCACCTTGCGGTCGACGCGGTTTTTGAAATCCATCAGCGCAGAGAACACGGCAGTATTCGCCATCTGGCCCGAGGTCACGCGGGTCTCAACCTCCGTGCAGCCCAGATATTTGCGCATCTCATCCACCAGCAGGCACTCGACCTCCTCGATGAATTTCGTCCCCTGATAATAGAAGACCTCGCTGTCATAGAAAGCGCGCACCTTCTTGTGCTCCGCGTAGCGGTTGCTCGGATCCGAGGCGCACAGCGCATGCACGGCGGGCGATGCCGTCATCTCCGAAGGAATCAGGTTCACGCACTCACTCTGCCTCCAGACCTGATTGCCCGCGGCTTTCTTCAGCAGTGCGGCGGCCTTCGCAGCGTAGTCGTCGCTGACATGCAGCTCCTCTTCCTCCTCCGGCTGCCACAGGATGGGTCTGGCGAAGGGCGGCGCGTCGGTGCGCATATGATAAGGCACGACAACCGCGTCAAGCTTCTTTCCTCGCACATCGATCTGCACATGGTCGTCATTGATCAGATCGCTTTTCAGGTAGGCAAGGCCGATCGAGCGCCTGGACATCTCGTCCAGAATCTCCGTCGCCATGCCCTCGCCTTCTGTATTGAAATAGGGAACCATCGTGCCGGAGGTCACATAGCCGACCTCTTCTCCATCCCGATAGACCGGGAAACCGGCGCGCAGCACGCCCTTTTCGAGCAGTGCGATCGGACGGATGCGGTAAGGCAGATCCACACAGGCCGCAAAGTCGCGGTTCAGGATACGGCGGAACGCGGCAGCCTGCTTCTGAAGCGGCTTCCTGCCAACGAAATCTCCCTTATTCTCCGCGAAGGAAACCGCGAACTTAGCCAGCGGCACAGAGAAGATCGGAATATCTTCCCCATATTTATTAATGCCCATCTCATGGCCGTAGAGCGGCAACGCGGCCTCCAGCCGCAGCGTATCACGCGCGCCAAGCGCAGCGGGATGCGCGCCCATATCCATCAGCTTCTTCCAGAAATATCCCGCCTTTTCCGAGGCGACGAAAATCTCATAGCCCAGCGGCTCGCCGGTGTAGCCGGTCTTCGCGATGCGCACCGGGATGCCGTCAATTTCCGTCGTGGCCAGCGCGTTCTTGCTCGGATCCTCGGTCGGCTGCTGTCCGCCCAGCATGGAGATCAGAATCTCCTTGGACTTCGGTCCCTGGATAGAGATCGAAGCAGTCTTATCACTGACATCCTCGATCGTGACGTCATAGTCCTTCGCATATGAGAACAGATGCGCCTTGTCCTTGTCAATGTTGGCGGCATTGATTACAAGGAAATAATTGCCCTCCTCATACCGGTAGAGATACGCGTCGTCGACCGCGCCGCCGGTCTCGTTCGGGATGATGCAGTACTGCGCCTGATTCAGCTCCAGCGCCTCCACATTGCTGCTCAGCACATGCTGCAGGAATTCCACCATCTGCGGTCCGCTGATGACAAGTCTCCCCATGTGGGAGACGTCGAAGATCCCGCAGCCCTGCCGTGTCGCCAGATGCTCCTCCACGATGCCGCAGGGATACTGGATCGGCATATCCCAGCCGCCGAAGTCCACCATCTTTGCGCCGAGCTCCACATGGACATCATGAAGTACTGTTTGTTTCAGTTCGCTCAAAATAACCCTCCTCCGTTTCATCAGATTAGAACAACCCGACAAAAAAGACGGCGCACGCCTTTTCATCGGCGCACCCCGTCCTGGTACCTGAAAGATTGTCCCGCTCATCTGCGGAATTACTTCTTCGGTGTTCACTGAAGAACTTTCCGGAGAGCTGTCGAGATCCTGTCCTTTTGCCTGAGAGTTTACCTGCAACTGCCCCTTCGGCTCCGCGTGAAATGAAGCTCCGCGGTCTCTCCAAAATCCGTCATCCAGCAATATTTTGTTCTTATCTTTCAGTATAACAGTAAATTGAAGTTCATGTCAAGGAAAACATCATGATTTTAACTATTGTGAAAAGTCAACTAATAAATGCAACAAAATTTCTCTTTGATTTTTGTCTGCATTTCACAAAACATCCGTTCATAAAAAAGGCTGCCCCGATTTCAGCAAATCGCGCCAGTACCCCATCGTTTTCATGATTCTGTTCTTTATATATCTCTTCCTTCTATGCCGCTATCCCCAGTTCTTCCAGGCACTCCTTGAAAAATGCATGGCTGCTCTTATACCCCAGTATCCGCCGCGGATAATGGTTCATCCAGTCCTCGGTGGCTGCAATCTCCTTCTTGCTCACCTTTTTAAAGTTCGTCCCCTTCGGATGCTTCCGCCGGATCATCCCGTTGTTATTCTCATTGCTCCCTCTCTCCCAACTGCTGTATGGATGGGCGAAGTATATCTTTGTGCGTGGTATTGTCTTATTGATACAGGACTTCTCCAGCTGCTCGACTGCTGCAAACTCTGATCCGTTATCAAAGGTGATACTCTTAAACACCGCCCGGAAGTTTACAGCGCCCCACTCGCGCTCTAGTGCGTCAATCACTTTCACAATAGTCCCCGCTTTCCGATCTGGCACTTTTATGATAATCTCTTCCCGCGTCTTGCGCTCCGTCATCGTAAACAGAGCTTCCGTACTTTTATTCTTTCCGCTGTAAACAGTATCTCCCTCCCAGTGTCCGAACTCCTCGCGGTTGTTTATCTCTTCCGGTCGCTTCTCGATGCTCTCCCCCGCTGGTGCGCGGGAAGCGACTTTCTTTTTGGTGACACTCTTATACTTCCCCTTATGCTTCCCGTGCCTTGGCAGCTCTTTCTGCGTTAGATTCAGGAATACGCCCTTCTCGATGTAGCTGTAAAGTGTTGGTATGGAAACCTTTGTCTCGAAGTCTTCCTGCTCCGCCAGAGCCAGCGCGGCAGCCGGACTGCAGTCTTTCTCGATCATGGTCTTCTCCAGATAATCTGCATAATCCTGATCATTCCCGATTTTCAGATCCGGTCCCTTCGCCCGCAGGTTTGCCTGGTACTTCTCTTCCGCGATGTCCGGACTATAAGCCGTTTTCATTTCCCAGGTATCGCCATCCAGGCGCTCGTACTTTCCTTTTTGCAGTTCGCGGTATATCGTGGATCTGTCTACCCGCAATTTCCCGGCAATCTCTGTCGGTTTCAATCCCTCGTTCAGCCACTTCTCAATCCGCAGCCGGTCGGTCTTCGTTAAGTGTTTAAAGGTGCGCAACTCTCATATCCTCCTCTCCATGTCTTCCGGCGCGTTGGTGTCGGTTTCCCGTTCCGCCGCGCTTGTCGCACTTTTTCTATTTTTAAAATAGCAGATGTTTCCGCCGCTTTCAACGGCACTGTTCTCTGGTTTTTACTCTTTCGCACATGAAAAAAGCAGGAGTAAGACGTAACGCCCTGCTCCTGCCCTTCGCGGTTTATTTTGTTTTTTCCAGATACTTTTCGGATGAAAACCCGGTGTACTCCACATTCTTATACGTGAACTGAATGTAGAGCCACTTTGTAGTCCCTACCAGGGTGTAATAACCGTAGTTCTTCACCTCGGTTCCTTTCGGAATCGTGACCATATAGGTCTTGTCCGTCCCGGCTCCATTCCTCACATTCAGATTGGCCGTAGCCTTGTATGTCCCGGCCAGCGATTTAAGGAATTTCTTCGCCGCCTCCGTCGCTTTCTTGGTCGTGGTGGAAGATGAACTGGCGGAGCTTGTCCCGCTGCTCGTGCTCGTCGTGGAAGCAGATGCGCTTGACGTGCTGCTCCCGGCATAGGCATCGTAATATTTCTGCCCATACTTCGCGCGCGCCGTCTGGACACTGGTTCCCTGATTCGCGGGCTTCTCATATCCAGTCAGCACCGCGTTGGACGCTTCCAGCACAGTAGTGGCGCTTTTCAGTACTTTCAGGACCGCGGAATAGGAGCCGGACAGTTCCTTGTACAGGAAGCCGAGCTGCATCTCCAGATCCCCGATGGAGGCTTTCTGCGCGTCAGCGTATTCCTTGAGCGCCTTTTTCCTGGTCTTATATGTCCACTGTGCCAGCCCGTAACCGATAGAATCCGTTGCGAACTTGGTGTAGGTTCCGGCGTCGACCTGCGCCGTGTACTCTGCATCCGTCAGCCCCAGTTTCGTGTTGCCTGAGTTCTGGAGGTTGTTCGATGACAGCCCCGACTCTGCATAGAGGTTTCCCATCAACCCGGCCACGCCATAAGCATTGCCGATCTTCCCCATGAGGTAGCTCCAGATTGTTTTTTCCGTTGTGCTCGTTGCCATATTATTCAACCTCCTTCACCTGAAATTGTGCGAGTGACTGTACCACCTTGTCGTATCCCAGCATCGCGCATAACCAGGACAAAAATATAAGCGCGATCAGGATCACTATCATCCTGGCATTCAAGGCCGCCCCTGTGATGATGGTATAGGCTGCCCCTACCACGACAGACAGAATGACCGATATGTATCCGGCCAGCGCGTTTGCGTGATACGCCTTTCCCTGTTCAGTCAGCCAGCTCTTGACTGCCTGGACAGTCAGTGATGTGAGCACTGACACCAGTAACAACGCTGTTAAAAACACTTCATAACTCATATTGTTCTCCTTTCCCGGCTTCTTAGCCGTATGCCTGTATTTCTGGCTCCGACGTGCTGTCGTCCATCCGTGCATCCAGATAATTCTGATCTTTACTGATCGCTTCGCCGAGCTGTTCATCTACATGCATCATGCCCTCGTCATCCATGCCGATGTCCGGTTTTCCGAGAATGCCGAGTTCTTTCTGTAGTCTCACTTTGCGCTCGTAGATGTTAAACTCGATTTCGGCGACGTCCTTTACATGCTGCAGCTGCATTTTGGATATATTCTCCGCCTGGGCCTTTTTCTCATACCAGACGATCGCTGAGCCGAAAACGCCGCCTGTCACAGTGACCGCCGCCACATGCAGGGATGCATCATATATACTGCTGTAATCCCTTGTCAGGCAGAAGAACAGCGTGGCAATAAAAATGGCTCCACTCACAAAGACAATGATCTTTGAGTACTGGAACCTTTTTTCCTCTGCCCTTCCTGTATTCCTGTTTCCCATGCGCGCCCTTCTTTCACATCATATTGGCCATGGTGACGGCGAGAGTGACGCCAGCGCTTAGCAGGGCTGTTACGATTGCCGTTACAGCCGCCGTGATAACAGTGGTGCGCACCTGCTTTTTGGTGGACTTATATTTTTCAAAGTCCTCTGTCTCGATCGCCTTGATCCGTTCATCCTGCTTTTTCAGCATGTCTATGATCTCATCGTCGGCAATGCGGCCATTCTCCAGTTCCTGGAGCCGCTTCCCTTCGGCCTCCTGGATACGACAAATGCTCTCCATGTTCTTCGCCAGCGTTTCGATGTTTGCGGTCTGTTCCTTCATGGTCACAGTCATATCCATAATCTGCTTGCTCTGCTGCTCCACGATTTTCAACCGCTCGTTAAGACGCTTGTCCTCTGCCTGCAAGCCCTCAAATTTCGCGTCCATCAGTTTCTCTAATTCCGTGTGCTCCCAGTGGTTTACCGGAGTCTCCATTTCCTCACCTCCCTTTGTCGTTGGTTTTACATTCTAAGGCATCCTATTTTGATTGCGCCATCGAAACAGTCTTCGGTATCGGCTGCTATTGATGTATACTGATGGTTATCAAAATTCATTTGTAGATGACCTGTACGAATAGCATCGTCGAAGTAAGCACGAGTATGAATCAAAGGATAGTCATCTTTAAGAAAATACAGGAAATTTGCGACTATTTCCTGAGTTGTGTATTCCCGTCCTTGTAACTTAAATGAATGAATGTACGGGTCAAAATATCGCAAATCCTGCTGATAAAATATCATAAACGGTTCACACTGTTTGCTCATAAAGTTATATTCCGGCAATTTACAAAACCCTTCGCCTGCATGAGATTCCACAAATTTTTCAAAATCGAACCAATGTAATTTTTTATATGGGCAGTCATAACGGCACGTACCATTATTCACAATAATGTTATATTCCATTGTTTTCGGCAATGCTTGAATAGCGCTCAAACCTCTTTCAAATGGGAAATCGAGTACGGATTCATCATACATGCTTAAGTCTTTTTCAAAATAATCGCGGAAGGTCAAAGTTTTTGTTATAGAACAAATAGTAGTGATATGCGGATGATGTAATTTAATATACTGCGCCAAACTATCCGAGATGGTAATCACTGCACAGATGCCTAAATCCACATACCGTTCAATTACTTCGGCCTCGAAAACTTTATCCTCCTGGAATAAAATTCCCACAGGGAACCCGGCAACCGTTAAACGATGAATATGTGATGCATAATCTTCCCATGTGGTTGGAACATAAGCATTTCGCTTCTTTAGCATTTCTTCCCGCGAGTTGGTACAGTCAGCATTCAAAGCCTGTACCATAACAATACATATATTTTCTAAGTAAGGCTTCATTGTTTCAATATAATCATCAGCGAAATTATACGGCACCTCGAAACGATATTTTTTATCCAAAATTTTCCTCCATTATGTCATGAAATCAGATATATTTTTGCAGTCATCTTCTGCGTAAAAGAACAGGTAGACCCGCCATCACTCGTTAACTGATAAACGGATTGAGTTAGTCCGGAGACAGTAAGAGTGCCCGAACTCGCCGAATAAGATTTGCTTACGGTAAATCCAGCAGCTGCGGTTGTGCCGTAATATGCATATGAACTGGATGATGATCCTGAAGCTCCTCCTGTAACCATTACGATAAAATTATTTTTTGTCAGCGATTTGTAGCCAGTTATTCCAGTACATTTTACCGTCCCATCGCCCGTTAGCGTTGCTAGCAAAGTAAGATTACTAAGGCTTGTAATATTGCTAAAAGGGTTGAATGTATCAGCACCTGCCTCATCAGTGGTGTAGTAGCCATACTTTCCATCATCAACGCCGAATCGGAATGCCGTGCTGTCTTCGGCAGTCAGATTCCCATTTAATGAAGCAAGCTCGCTCATGATTGATACTGCTTCCACAACTCCAGCCTCTTCCGTTGTAACCTCCTCCCCAGTCTCTTCATCCGTGGTCGTCGTCGTAACCTTCTCCCCAATCCACGGTCCCTCCGGATGGTCAACTGTAAACTTATACATCTGATTATCCTGAATACAATAATCCCCCGCATAGTAATACACATCCTCGGAAAACGCATCACCGCCGACCGCATTTCTTGTTTCTTCATCACATATCTCGTATGTAGTATTATTTATAATCAGATTCGATACTTCTGACATTTTTACCTCCCTTCAGAAAAATCGACCGATTCCCCGGTCGACCTCAGCAGCCATAGTGTTGTTCAACCATTTCGTACTGTGCAAGCACACTGTCCAGTTCTTCATCTTCCAGCGCTGGAAACAGCGTATCTGTGAAATACAGCTCGCTGTACGCGCATTGCCACAGCATAAAGTTAGACAGCCGTTGATGTCCGCCTGTCCGCAGGATGGTGTCCGGATCCGGGATCCCATGGGTGAGCATCCATGTGATTTCCTTTTCCGTCCGCGCCCCTTTTTGTATAGCCCTGACGATCTCGTCTCGTCCACCGTAGTCCATGCAAATCGTCATCGTCAGGTTTCTTCCACTCTGCGTTTCCTGCTCCATAACATTCATACTGTCCGCGATGTCTGCTGCCAACCGGTCACGTCGGCCAGCAAATCGCACCTGGATACCTCTGGCTATGTACCAGTCCCGACGTCCCGAAAAACACCATCTTGCCAGCTCCATGATCGCGTCCACCTGCTCCTGCGGGCGGGACCAGTTCTCTGTACTGAAGCAGTACACAGTAAGGTATTCCACCTGCCGGGCAATCGCCCATTCACAGATCCGCTCGATCGTAGCCAGTCCTGCCGGATACCCGGTCTCCACGGGCAGATCATTTTCTTTCGCCCACCGGCGATTTCCATCCGCAATAATCGCCAGATGCTTCATAAGTCATATACCTCCAGATACCCGGCCTTTCTGGTAGCCCACGAAAAATCCCTGTCCATACATGCTACCCGCTTCGCAGTCAACGTATCCTTATCCGCATACAGCTCTGCTGCCTCGGTGATCGCTGTCTCCATGCCATCTTCACCAACAATCACGGCGACCTCGCTGTCAAAGTTGTCCTTCAGGCCCCCGCTCAGCGTCACGATGGGAATACAGCCAAAGCGCGCCGCGTGCATTGGCATAAGGCCGCAGGGCTCCGTTACGGATGGAGACAAGTAGAAATCCGCGCCGGACAGCATCGGGATTGACTGTAAAGCGCTCGCCCACTTGTCGAGCCACAGCACACCGTCATCCCGTGTCAGGGCGTGAAGCTTTTCCTCGTACTCAGCATCGCCCTTTCCTACAATCAGCAGGAACCCTCCACTGTCACGGATAGCGTGCGCACTCTCGATCACTGCGTCCAAACCCTTATCACGCACCAGACGGCACATCATGAGGTAGATGCACACATCCCCAATACCATAGGTGGTTTGCAGACGCGCTTTACATATGGCTTTCCCGGACAGATTCTTTGCGCTATACTTTGCTGACACCAGCAGGCCCTTTTCTGGGGCAAATATCGGCGTCAGGATGCCATTTGTGATTCCCCGAAAATCCATCCCCGCCAGCGTCTCCGCCAGTTCGTCACCTCCGTCCAGTATCTCTTGCGCGTAGGCCTCCGAGACCGTCGTGACCGCATCGTAGGCACTTAGCGCCTCCGCCTTGTCCTTCACAAAATCTTTCTGGTCGATCGTGTAAATACACCGTGCCGGACGCGTGGTGAGCTGACTTAAAAGCTCAGACGCGGCGAAGTTGTGAAATATATCCGGTGCAAGCTCGTCTACCAGTTCCATGGCTCTATCAGGCCAGATTTTCCTCGACACTGCATAGTAAGTTACCGCGAACAGGCGGCAGGTGCGTACACCTTCCGTATACTGACGCAGATTCCCTGAAAATTGCAGAAATTTCTCGTTTCCGTTCGGACAGACCACAGATACCTCACAATCTCCGGTCATTGCATTCGCCAGAGAATCAGCCACCTCAGCAACGCCGCTCCTGGCACATCCCGCAAGTACACTTTCGTCCGCCAGTATCACTAACCTTTTCATGTATCAACATCTCCTCCAATCCCAATAATTCCATGATTTCCCGCCCCCCGATGGACAGCGCCATATCCGCAGCCTGCTCCGCCGTGGCATCCGTAAGGAGCGGCTGGTTCGCTGACGCGTCCCCGGACAGCAGACCGTTCGCAAAGTAGCTTCCGCTTTCCGTCCATAAACCGAACATCTCTGTCGGCTCATCCTCGATCATCTCTACCGATACCAGTGCGACCTCTGCGCCGTCTTCCCGGCGGGCGTGTTCCCCGATCTCCCAGTTCATCAACTTTTGCCAGAAACCCTGCTCCACATTGTAGAAACGATGCTCATGCACCTCATTGATGATTGTCCCGTCTTCAAAGGTATACAGAATGTGCCCGGGTCGGAAATGTCCCCGCTCCGAGATACGCGTGACTGTGGTTTCAGTTCCGTCACCTGACCGCAGCCGGGCGCCCTCCCGGATGTCCTCCAACCGCTTCTGCGTACCGTCCGCCATCATAATCAGCGTATCACCAGAGAGGCATACGCTGATATCAACTACGCTATATGTCGTGTGCGTGGTCAGAATTCCATCCTCCGCCTCGTACCAGATATAATAGGTGATGTCATAATCGCCGGTAAATCCAAGCGTATAAGAACCGTCCTCATCCGGCGTTGCACTTGCTTTCACAGTATTAACCAGGTTCGACGAATTTGTGCTGACATAGATGATCTCCGTCCCGGCGTTGCATTTACCAGTCACGACAAATGCCAGGGCTTCATAGTCCGCTAAAATTATTTGATCGGTATAACCATTGCCACCACAGGATGAGCACGCCCAGGATCCTTGTCCTCCACACGATGGACAAGACTCTTCATATTCCACGTCCTGATATTCAGTATGGGTTGTAGTGCCTACCCCGCCGCAGCTCGGACAGCCGTTGTCAATGCTTCCGCTTCCACCGCAGTTGGTACAGGTAATCGTACCGCTTCCTCCACAATTTGGGCAGGTCTCATATATTGTGTTTCCTTCTTCATCTGTGCCGGATTCCACTTCACCGGAACCCCAACAGTCATGGCAGGTCTCTGAACCGCTTCCCCCGCAGGTCGAACAGCTCTCCGATATGGTTCCGCTCCCGCCACACTCGGTACAGGCTTCATTAACGTCATACGTCTCAGACATTGTATATGTGTATGTCCCCGTTCCGCCACAATAACTACACGCCTCTGTCCCGGTGCCTCCGCAGATACCGCATTCCACATATGATGATTCGCCGATCGCCTTAGACGTCACGTAGGTAACCGCGCTCGTTGCCTCTACAGAAGCTGTCAAGCTGTATGTGGCCACGTCCGCATACGTTTGAGCGGAATGCTGTATCCATGCGACCAGCGTCTCTCCAGTACCTTCCACATTTTCAATACTGTACGTCCCATCGTCGCCTGATTTCGTAGCATAAAGAGCGCCTGCTTCCAAATCCGAGATAGTAAAATTGCTTATATCTGATACGGATGATAACCGAACCCTTACTCCAACCGGATAAGCCTCCCCGCTGACGGTGTAATAATACCCCTTTACTAACGATACTTTCGTGTAATAAACGCTGGCCGTATCCCCATCGATGCAGATGGCAAGGCATCTCTTTGCCTCGCCATTGGAAACCACGCAGGGGGACAGCTTCTTCGCCTCCCCGCCGGACACCTTATACATGGACCTGCCGGACACGCCCTCCTGCATCAGGCCTGTGCCGTCGATCTCATATCGGACCATTAGTCTGTCACCTCCACCAGAAGTATAGTGCCCTCGTCATACTGCGACAGGTCGGCACTCTCCAGCTCGTCCTGCGTCACAGTCACGAATGTCGTATCTGACCCTGAGCTTGATGGGGTATAAAGCCCGGATAGCACAACCAGCGCGGAAGCCGATGGCACCAGCATGAGGATGATATACACCATCTGTACAGACTCTGCATCCAGGCTGACCATTGTCAGGCCTCCGAATAGATAAGTACCCAGAGCCTCCGACCCTCCTGCAAGTGTCAGCTGCATCGTGAACGGAATAGACGAATACGTCCCATCTACATAGACCGCTGCCTTGTTCGCTGCGGCCTCGACCAGCGCCTCCGTAATGCTCGTATCCACAGCGATCTGACCGGTCGTCCCAAATGTCACCCCCAGCTCCGCCATGTCCAGTGTTACCATCTCTGCTTCCTCCTCTCCTCCGCTGATCTGTAGAACCTTCAATACCAGGCTTGTAAACGTTTCATCACTGTTTGCCTCCACGCCCATCTCGCCTAAGTTTGCTACTAATGCATCTCGGTCACGTGCCAGCGCTGCAATATATTCACTTAATTCCGCCATTTCATTCTTCCTCCTCAAGATCAACAAAGGCTGCCAGTTCATCAACTTGAGCTTTTAACTCCGTAAGCTGCGCCTCTAAATTCGCTATTTGATCTTCTAAGTCCGCAACTTCATCATCCCTGCTCGCTGCTCCATCAGCATAGCCTTCTGTATAATCTCCGCTGGCCTCCCCAGCCTCTACAGTGACAGATGAAAAACCATCATACCCGTCACCAGGCGTGATGTATTGTGCAGACACACTCGGAATAACAGTCAATTCTTGCAATGCGGGTTCTGGTGAATAGGTTCCTGTTATTCCGAATATAGAAACACCTTTTGCAATATTACCTGCTATAAGATTGCTATCCCCGTCTACCACGACTTTGGCCAGTGCATTATATCCACTATCAGCTGTAACCGTTTGACTGTTTTTAGTTGGCGTTACAGTTTTGGATTGATAGGTTGTCCCTGATGAATAAGAACCTTCTACGCCATAAATGGTTACACCTTCACGGATATTAGATGCTATCAGGTCATCTGCCCCTTCAACTGTCACCTGTGACAGGCCGTCATAACCACTATCAGCTTTAACCGTTTGAGCAGAAGTTGACGGTGTGACGGATTTTTCCTGCAAAAGAATCTCGTTATACGTACCTTCCACACCAAAGACAGATACTCCATAACGGATGTTTTCAGCGATCAGATCACTATCCCCGTCTACAGCCACAGATGATAATCCATTATAATCATCATCAGGCTTTACTGTTTGTGAGCTCGCCCCCGGCGTAACTGATTTTGATTGTAGTATTACCTCGGTTGGCACATCGACAGTAACGCCTACTTCAGTCATTCCACTGTATCCGCTGTCTGGAGATATGGTGTACTCACCGTTTTCGGTGTATGAGACTGATTTTTCCTGTAATGGCATTGTGACGGTAACGGTAGCTTTTGCCAGCCCGTCATAACTGCTGTCTGGGCTGATACTGTATGTCCCGGCAGATGATATGCTTTTCGTCTTCGTCTGTAAACGCGGAGCATAAGTGCCTGTTACTCCAAGAATATCCGTACCAAGCTTAATATTGCCCTCAACCAGATTTTCGTCACCCTGCACCGTGACAGAGCCGATGCCATAGTATCCGTCCGCAGGCGTCTCTGTAAACGTGCTCTGTCCCGATTGTACTGTAATATCAGATAAAGCCCCGCCAGTTTCAATATCTAAAACTTTTTCGACTAACGAGGGAAACTTTTCGCTCGCATCCGCCTCCACGCCCATCTCCTTCAGATTCGCTGCGAGGTCATCCCGGTCACGTATCAGCGCCGCAATATAATCCCTTAGTGTCGCCATCACTCCGCCTCCTCGTCAATGTCGGTCAGCGAGGCCAGCGTACTCTTTAACGACTCAAGATCCCCTATAGAGAAAACCAGCGCTTTTTTCTCTTCATCATAACTGACCGAAAGCATCCCCGCCAGAATTTCATTCACCTCTTCCTGCACCTCTTCCAGATCTGCCTGGAGTGCAAGCGCGCCCTTCATGTTGACCGTGACTGAATCCGACCCTGAAATCCCTGTGTCTGCCTCAAGCTGGATGGATACCTGCCCATTGCTGCTGTCCGGCAGATAGTCATAAATATCACCTACAGGACGTGATATGGAGTACAGAATTTCTCCTTCGTCAGGATCCTCTGCAAAAATTCCGATCTCCCGGATATAATACCCTTCCTCCAGATCCAGATTCGTTACGATTGCCGTCAGGACCACGGTCGCGTCCTCGACATATTCCTTCCCGGTAAATGCAGTTTCCTGCTTTACTGATTTCATCTCCGTAAATTCCGTCAGATCTTCTGTGCCGTCATACTCCCCGTCCCCGGTCACAAGTCGCGTAAATTTTATCCCGGTATCTCCCGCCTCTGCTTTTGCGATCAGGTTCAGGCCCTTCTGCGTCAATACGGATTTATACACTGCTGCCATTTACTGCCCGTCCTCCCTTATCTTCATGCTGGTTGTCACGTGGCTGAATATGCGCCCTCCGGAAACCGCCGTCCCGGAAAGGCTCCGGATCAGGCAGAATCCGGCGAAATGCGAGCGGACATTCTTTACATTCCGGATCCGGGTTCTTGCTTCCTCCATCGCTTCTTCCGTCGCGTCCCCCGTGATCGTGATCAGGAATGTTCCCGCCTCGCCGCCTTTGATCGTATAGTTTTCGATCACCTTCCCGCTTCCGAAGACCGTGTCAATCAGTTCCTGCACGGCTGTCACAGTCCCCGCTTTCATATACCACAAAAGTGTATTCCTGATGACTCCCTTTTTGGCGTCCGAGTCCATATCCTCAGAATAATACTGGCTCCCCAGCTCCAACGCGAGCAGATCCAGCATTTCATCTTCCAGATCATCAATCGCCGTGTAAACCTGCACCCTCCCCATATAAAGGTACAGCTTCCGGATCTGCTGCCGGAGCGCATAACTGATGGACTGCACCTCCGGTGACTTCCGGAAAAAAGGTGGAAGGATTTCTTCCAGGCTGCTGTCATAATACTCAGTCATCTTCCAGCCCTCCATAGGTTACAGCCTGCGTGGATAACTGTGCCACCGCTGTTTCTCCAACCACAGTAAAAACCGGCTCACTGATCTCTACACGTTTCGCTCCGGCTGCCATAATATACTGCACCAGCGTATTCGGATTTATATCCCTTCCAATTTTTCCAGTTTGCCATGTAATATAATTTTCGATTTCCTGAGCAACCGCGGTCTGAATGGTCACAACATTCGAGGTGTTACTCGATGCAACATAGTAAGTCAGTCCTATGTTAAACTCTACGACTTCTGGCTCATGTACGCTGACCTGATCTGTCAGCGGACGGATATTTTCATCTGCCAGGAAATCCTCCACTTCTTCAAGGATCGTATCTTCTGGCAGTTCCCCGTCCACCAGGATATATACCTGCACCACGCATGGATCCGGGGAGACCACCTTGACATCTGAGATGCTGGCGTTGCAGGTCTTTGTCCAATATTCATAGGCTGCCTCCGACCCTGCCACACTGTAACTGGCCGGAGCCAGATAAAAACGCTCTTTCAGGGAATTGTCATCCTCCTCTCCCGTGCCGCCCTGTGTCTTTGTAATATTGGACACGGATGCCACATAAGCCACATAATCCACCAGCGTGCCGATCTCACCGATCTCAATGTCGTTGGCTTCTTCCCCTACTGACACGCTCTGTGCCGATACATCTACATAAAGTTCGCCGGCCGGAACCTCCGCTACCTCAGTTGTATAAAAGTAATTTTCATTCCCATCCGTAGCCCTGGTTCCGGCCGGGATTGTGATGACAGATGTCTGCGCCGCCGAGAGCGTAAAACGTAATGTCGTGACTGCATAACTCCCTTCCGAGCGCGTGATACCCTTCAGGGCACACAGATTTTCCAGGTAGTCGCCCGTCGCGTATTTCAGGAAATTCATCTTTCCGGCCTTGTCGATGTTGACAAATCCTTGATAGATCTGCAGCGCGGCGGCTTGCAGGATCAGGCGATTCGGGTCCGCTTTCCCCAGGGAAATGGATTCTCCGGTAAGCTCCTCATACTTCGTCGTGAAGTCGTTCACCATTTCCCCCATCAGCTGATCCAGCGTCAGATCATCAATAAACGAAATGTCCGGATAGTTGTTGATGTCGTCTATTGTGCTCACTCTTCATCATCCTCCTCTTCATCCGGCGCGCCAAAGGTAATCGTCGGGTAGATGGTTCCGTCCGCATATTCATAGGTCACATCCTTAACGCCCACCTGCGGAACGTACTTTTTTACCTTCTTGATCACTTCCAGTGCATACATATTGGCTGCCGTGCTGACAGGATAATCCAGGAAAGAGCAGTCCAGTCCAAACTCGCGGTCCATCGGCTGCGTCCCCTCTGCCGTGGACAGCAGCGTTTCCAGGTTCCTGCGTATTTCCTTTACGCTCTCCTCGTCCAGATACTCGAAAGAAAGCTTTGCCGCTTCTATATATGCCATGGTCTACCTCCTGCTACGTGTATTCTTTCATGGTGATCGAGCATGTTGCCTGAACGAGTTCGCCGCCGTTGTATACGACATCCCATGTTTCCGACATGCTGGTGATCACCCACTCATTCTTTCCGACCTGTCGCCCGCCGATAACCAGTATGTCCGCCGTACCTTTTTCGACCATGTTTTCCAGCGTCTCAAGGACGGTGCGCGGGCGGACGCCCAGGACGGCGTCCAGAATGATCTTGTAGGTGATCTCCCCCTGATCCGCACCGTTGAACTCCGGCTTGGGTTTCTTGAGCATGATGTCGTGCGTGTTCCACTTTCCACTCACTTTTTTTGTAAAGTTGTTCGGCGTGAACACATAACTGTCACTCACCTTGAATACGATGCTTTTCCCGAAATTTCCGACCTGCGCCATGCCCTCACCTACTTCCTTGCGCTGCTGTCCCCATCAAGCGCTTCCAGCCGTTTCAGTATCTTTGAAAGCGTTGTCTTAAAGCTTGCATCCTCCAGTTCCAGATCCTCATCTGTTTTGACAGACAGCGCTTCCGTCACTTCCAGGCTGAAACCTTCCAGTACCTTTGTGAGAATGCTCTTGATCTCTGCTTCAATCCCTTTTTCCGAAGATGTAAAAGTAATATCCGCTTCGTTGGTAATCTCTGCTTTCCCGTCTTCGCCTCCTGTGATCTTGACCGCTGGGGCGTCAAGGGAAAAGAGCGGCGTCACCACGGCCACGCTCCCGCTTGCAGACAGTTCCACGACCGCGCCTGTTACTTTCGCACTGTTCAGCCCGTTCAGGGTCGCTGCCGGTGCATGGATGATATACTCCCCGGATTCATCGGAATACCGTGCATATGCCGCTCCTGTCGTTTTCGAGAAATCCTTTCGGTAAAGTCCCGAGCCACTCTCCGCTGGCGTGTTCTTTTTATCCCACACATTCCCAAGGATAACACCGCGGGAGGAACCATTTTCCAAGTGCGCAACCGCCACCTGGGAGCCGACCGTCGGCATATTGTACTCGTCGTTATAGTTCAAAAGCGGCATCTCTGCCGTCACGGCCTGCCCTTTGTCTGTATATACGATCTGTGCCATACCGGTCTGGTAATTCACAGAGCTTACTTTCCCTACCCTGATCCCTGTATCTGCCATCAGTTCACCACATTGTTAATCGTCAAAACCGTCCCCGGATAAATCCAGTGTCCATTTTCCGAGCTGGATTTCCCGTGCGATTTCGCCTCGGACTCTATCGTTTCCTTGTTGTCGTTATATATCTGGACATACTGCGTACCGGCTCCGAGGTAGGTCTTTGCAAGCGCCCAAAGGGTATCTCCGGATACCACCGTATACTGGATGCTGCTCGATGCTTCCTCCGCCGCGGCCTTGACTGCCTGCAGGGAAACGGTTCTGATCCAGCTCCGTACCTTGTGCAGCGTCAGGGTCATCGTGTACTCCCCGCTTCCGGAAGTCTTATGCGCAACCTTATCTACAAAGTATTTCCCGTCGTAGCTCCCCAGTCCGCTCACACGGACACAGGATGTCGAAGAAAGCCCCGGCGCGGCTATCATAGTCACCCGCATCGTCGTTGTACTTCGATTAGACAGGTTCAGGGACGCGATTGCCTTTTTCTCCGCATCTGCCAGATTGTCCGCCGTCACATTTACTTCGAGCATGCGCCCGTCCTCTCCGACCGTGACGTTATAATCCTCCTCGGTGTTCGGGTCCGTGAAACTGAAATTGGCTCCCGTGTACGCTCCATAGATGGAGTCGTCAATGCTGTAGCTGACGACGTTCTTATTGCTGCTGTTGAAGTGCAGCGTCTTTACTGCGCCCTTGGCCTCGTATGCCTCCACGTCATAAATGACCAGCTTCTCCGAGTGTACTTTTAATGCGTATCCGTAAGATTCGCACAGGGATTTCAGGAATGCGCAGTCCGTCTGTCCGCTCTGCTCGATGGATTCGATCTGAATGTCATCGGCGTCAAAGATCAGCGGCTCCCCTGCCGCGGCTGCGATGTCCTCCGCTATGGTCTGGAGTGTCGTCGCTGCCCATGTCTTGGTGACGGTGCGCGTGCGGAAGTTGTTATCCTGCGGTACTGCCAGCCCGCCGACTGTCATGCTGTTCGGCGGACCGGATACGGACAAATTGT
Source organism: Lachnospiraceae bacterium Zagget2 (assembly GCA_001941045.1). Taxonomy (GTDB): domain Bacteria; phylum Bacillota; class Clostridia; order Lachnospirales; family Lachnospiraceae; genus Hominiventricola. The sequence goes on along the minus strand of MSHD01000062.1, from coordinate 26,197 downwards.
CGATCAGGAAGTTCCCGCACCAGTAGGAATAATTGTCTCCCTCCGACATCCAGTTGTAGGTGTTGAGGTAAACCGCCATCCGGTTATATTCGCCTGGTTTCCAGCTCCCGATCCACTTTCTATCCCTGTCCTCCAGCTCCATGCTGATCTCGTCACAGTCACCCTCTGCGGCGTCTGTGTAAGAGATGGACTTGATATATTCCCGCACCTGCCCGCTGATGTTCACGAAGTTTACTTCGCTTCCCGTCCATTCCGTATAGGTGATCTTCGGCTTTACATACCTCGTGTTCGATGTTCCCATGTCACTGTCTCCACGGCGGCAGATCCGAAGTGTCAGTGTCAAGCTCCGGAATCTGCACCACGATCCCGGCGGGGAACACAAAATAATCCAGGAGATCCCAGTTATTTTGCATCAGCGTCCCTGCCTGCGATTCGTGTCCTGCTCCATATGCCTTATATGCGATACTGTCCCAGGTGTCGCCCTGGACCGTTGTGTAAGTGCTCACTGCTGCCGCTCCTATCTACTCAGTGCTACACGTCCTCTCTGGCGTGTGTACTGCTCCATCATCTGCTCAAACATTTCCTTCATCTGCGTCACCATCTGGTCTACAGTGCTCTCGTCCGCATTCCCCTGAATCGTGATCTGCGGCGCGAAGGTAATGCTCCCATAAGAAGAACTGTCTGTGTCGATGTCATCAAGCTTTGCCTCTGAGCTGTAAAGGCTGTCCAGGCCAAGCATACGGCCAGCCTGCGCCCAGGTGTCGATATTTTGGGACCGGACGCCGCTTGCAAAGCTGATGACTGCTTCTGTTCCCGCTTCACCTGCGATGCTGGGACCGTTCGTGAAGCCGCCTTTCGCCAGCTGAGGAATCTCCGGAATGTCCAGAGAAAATGTCTTACCTCCGAGCTTCGGCACCCAGTCAGGAATGGTAATCCCAAGCGCATTGATATTTTCTATCGCTCCATTGATGATCGCGATCACAGCATTGATCGGTGTCTTGATCAACTCTGCCAGCGTATCGAAAATGCCTCCAAATATATCCTTGACTCCCGTCCAGGCCGTCTCCCAGTCCCCGGTGAAAACACCGGTTATAAATTCAATGACGCCATTGAAAATCTGTTGGATAGACTGGATAATGCTGCTCAGCCCCTCCCACAAAGCATTGAATCCGGCGAGTGCAGCCGGTACGACCACGCTTGCGATACTCAGCACCGTCGTGATGATTCCCTCGATGACTGGCAAAGCTGCCTGGATTGCCGTCGCGATAATCTGCGCGACCGTCATAACCGCTGTCCCGATATTTGTAATAATCTGGCTTACGATCGGTGCCGCAGCCGAAACCACCTGCAAAATGATCGGCATCACCGTGCCTGTGATGTAGCTGAAAATCTCCTCGATGATCGGCTGGATGTAATTCCGTGCAAAAGATACAACCTGCCCGATGACACCCAATATTGACTGCAACACAGATACAATACCGTCGTATGCTCCTGCTACAAGATCCGTATTAAACAGCGTTCCAAAAATACCGTTGACCTTTTCTCCGGTATCATCGTACCCTCCCACAATTTTCTGGCGAAAGCCCAGAAGGGCAGTGGACAATCCACCATTAAACAGGCCTTCAATAAAATCTACACTGCTCGTTAATTTGTTTTTAAAGGTTTCAAATATCTCGAATCCTTCACTTCCGAAAACTTTTACGAATATACCCTGAAGACCATCCACATTGTCATACAGGATTCCAAGTACCGCGATGATACTGCCTATAACTCCCACAATCGGAAGCGCGGTCGACAGGATGCCGCCGAACATGGAAGTAACCGGACTTAATACCGTAGTACCTACGTTCAGGATGCTCCCAAGAAAACTTCCCGCGGTGCTCGCTGCGCCGCCTATCCCACTCAGAACGCTACTCGCTGCCTGCCCTGGACTCGATGACGCCACGAGCGAAACGAGGTTGCCCGCGCCCCCTGCAATCTTGCTCCCGACTCCTGCGAGTCCTGAGCCAATGGTGGACAGGCCGCCTGTGACAAAGCTCCCCGCCTTTGATAGACCGCTTCCGATCATGCCGCCTATCTTCGTGTTCCCAATGTTCCCGATAGAACTCAGGATGCTTCCGGCGTATCCGGAGGCTGAGCTTGCCACTCCGGTTGCGGTATTCTTGATCCCGCTTCCAATTCCGCTCACGGTCTTAGACGCAGAACCTCCAAGCCCCAACAAGGAGCTGATCAATCCACCTTTTTTCTTCCCGTAACTGGTCGATGTTCCAAACAGCAGACTCCCCGCTCCGCCTAATACAGTTTCAATGAGCGGTGCAGCTTTCATTGTCGCGAACGCCGCGGCCAACCCTCCGATGATGGAAGCCACCTTGTCCCCGTTATTCGCCACATAATCAAGCCCCTGCTGGATATATGGCAGAGCGTCCTCAAGCGCCTGCCCCAGTTTCTCCACGCCTCCGGAAAGGATCGTCGCCATAGACTCCGCGATCTGTTCCAGCTGTGGCATGTTGTTTCTCAGAGTGTCGATGACGTCGATCATCATGAGAGAAAACTGTTTTTTGACCGGCAGGAACTCTTCGCCGATCTCCTCCTGTAAGGCGTACCAGGAATTTGACATCATGGTGTCGATGCTTTCCGCGGTACTGGATTTGATGATAAACTCCCGCTCCATGCTGCCTGAGTACAGGCTGGAATCATTTGCTGCCTCCAGTGCGGACTCCAGTACCTCGATATTTTCGACGAGCTTGCCGCCTCCCTCTACTGCACACTGGCCGAAGAGACTGGATACTGTCGCGAGCTGTTCGCTCTCCGGCAGCTCTTTGATACCCTGCAGGATGTCCAGGAGCGTCTGCGTGCCGTCTACCTGCATAGACTCCGCGACGCCCTCTGCCGTCATTCCGAGTTTTCCCAACGCAGTCTGGATTGTGCTTGAAGCCGCGTAGCCTTTTGACAGGTTCGTATACATCCTCTTGATGCTTGTGCCTGCCGAGTCCGCGCTGACGCCCATCGCCAGCATGGCGTCTGCGATGGCAACTGTGGTCTTCGAGTCCACGCCCGCCATATCGCCCATGCTCACAGTCTCATTCACAACCTGTGCGATCTCCGCCGCTGTCGTGGCGCTGTTCGCGCCAAGGTAGTTGATGATGTCGGCCAGCTCCATGACTTCATCATGCGTCATGCCAAAGGCGACTTCCCATTTCGCCGCCCAGTCACCGGCCTGCTCCGCGTCAATATCCATGGCGACGCCCCACTCTGCGACGTCTTTCAGGAATCCCTGTACATTCCCGTTTGAATCGTAGGAAAACAGTTCCTCCATCGAATACCCGGACTGTCCGGCGGCAGCCGCAAGCTTTGTCAGCTCCTCTGCGGTGTAGGGGATTTGCGTACTCAGATCGAGAATGGCTTTTTTCGCGTCACTGTAGTTTTCTGCATAGCTCTTTCCATTCTCCGCTATGGCGTCGCTGATTTCTCCGGTCGCATCCGCAAGCCCGCTCACGTACTTCACGACGTCCGACATATTGGACTCAAACTCTTCCGCCACATTTGTGCATTGCACGATCGCGGCGACCGTCCCGGTGGCAAGCGCTCCCATGGCGGCAAGACCTGCTGTGCCAATCTTGCTCAGATTTTTAGACAGACTGCTGACGCTGTTCTGTGTCTGGCCGATCGCATTCAGCAGGCTCTTGTCTACCTGCCCGGCGATTTTGATTGTCAGGTCTAATGTTTTGTCTTTCGCCATTCCTCCGCTACCTCGTTATTCAGCTCTACAAATTCCCTGATCGGCATATTCAGGTAAAAGTCCAGCCCTGTATGGGTTGCCGTGGACAGGCGGATCGCTGCTTTGCGGATTTCCTTTGCCCCGCCTGCTATTCGAAAAAATCCGGGTCGTTCACCACCGCTTTCAATTTCAGTGTTTCCCGAATGGGCAGCCCCTTGAAAAACTCTTCCGGCAAACCCGTTGCCATGCTTGCAACGATGCACGGATAGAGAAAGTTCAGGGCGGTATATGTGATGGTTACGCCCTGCCGGACCATCCTGTTTTCTGCCTCGCTCTCATTCATTCCTGTCAGATTTGCCAGGCCGCTCAGGTCAACCTCCGTATATTCCTTACCGCCAAACACATAGGGCTTTTCCAGCTTCATGGAGTGGTTCTCTGTGTCCTTGTCGGCATTCATGTAGTTCCTGACGGTGGTCATGATTTGCCTTTCCACCATACGCGGCATAAGCCGAAAGAACTCCACCGGCATACCTGTTGCTTTCACGGCGATCGCCCTGGCAAATGCCGTAGTTGTCTCTGTAATCACAGATGCTGCGATGTCCTGCTGCCCGAAAAGCTCTTTTTGCGCGTCAATCGCGTCCTGTACTGTCAGCTTTTCAATGCCGCTCAGATCAACTTCCGCATATTCTTTTCCCTCGAAAAGATACGGTCTTGAAAGCGTGATTACATTCTCGCGCTCCGTAGTGTTCTCCGCGGCCTCCGCCGCCTGCTCCGTTGCGATTGCTTTCTTCTCTTCCGCCATGTCCTGCTCCTTTACACTTTTCGTTATTTCCTGTATCAAAAAATGCATAGTCTCCCGCCATGCTTTACGGGAAACTATGCGCTTATTGTACCGGCCTGGTTAGATCAGGCTCCGGACTTCCGCCAGCTGGTCAACGCCGTTGACCGAGTAGACGCCATTCAGCTTGTCCACTTCGAGGACGGCTGTTCCGTCAACCTCGACCAGAATATAGGTCAGCTCGAGGGTTACAGTCGCTTCCATGGTTTCGCCCTTCTCGATCTTGCCAGGGTTAAACTTCTTGACGCGTCCCACCTCTACAACGCGCAGACCTTTGAAGCCATAGCCTCCGGTCTTATCGTAGACCTGCTGCGCCGCGCGGAAGGTCAGGTTTACCGTGGAGAGCGGGGAGAGCATGTCCGTCGCGGAAGAGTACAGCGTGTTAAACTGCACCTCCTGCTCCATGCTTTCAAACTGCCCGATCGTGGGGCTGTCGAGTTCTCCTCCGATGCCAAAGCCCTCGATCGTGCTGGTCTTCATGTTGACTTCCGGAATCGTGACAGACGCCGCCATGCCGATCATTTTTGTTCCGTCAAGATAGGCATTAGCGTCATTGATTTTCTCCGGAACATAGCTGTTACTAATCATCCTCTATTCCCTCCTTTAGCTCAGTGCGGTAGACAGGGCTTCCGGATCGAACTCGATCACATCCTCGATGTCCTCCGCCGGTGTATACGGCGTGATGTACTGATGGAAAGTCAGCTTCCCATTCAGCAGGCTCGTGGTATCATTCTCGTCCTCGTTGAACTTGATCTCATACCTTGCACAGACATCGCGCGCCACAAAACCATTGCCTCTGACATTCTCACTGTCCACGATCGCCTCGATCAGCCGCTTGTTGGCCGGACTGTCGACCTTCTGGAAATACGTCAGAATGAACGTGTTGGCCGCCCAGCTCATGAACCGGCGGACCGAGAACCATCTGTCTTTTGGGTCCGTAGTCCCCGGATAGGCCGCAGTATTATTTCCCCACAGCCGGAAACCGTTCATGTTCAGGAAGGTAGCCACGCCATAGCTGTTGATCGTATTCGCCTGATCCTGATCGAGGATAATCTCCTTCCCGTCCGGCAGGCACACTGCGGAGATCGACAGCGTTTTGTTGGACGGACTCACATTGGGAGTATCGTCGTTCTCTGTGTCCGTGTAGGCCGTCAATGCCGCGGCGAGTGAAGAGCCACTGTAAATCACGTCTCCTACCTTGGCATAAGGCCACACCGCGTAGGCGTTCTCGCTGGACACAGCCTGATTCTCTTTTGCAGTCTTGACGTCCGTGTACTTCGTTGCCCCGGCTTCGCTGCTGTCAATGTCAATGATGCAGGCGCACCGGAACACTCCGTTGATCTCCGTGGTCTTCGCCTGCATGGCGGCTGCCACTGTGGCGTCTGCCGAGAAGCGCGGCGCCAGGATGATGCCCGGAACCATCGACAGGAGCGGAAATACCTGGCGGATCACCTCAAGCCCTGTCTCTTCCAGCGTGTCGCTGTCCACGCCTCCCACGATGTCTGCAGCGGTTACCAGAGACGGATCAAGCCTACTCCCGCTCACGGTGAGCGTCTCCGCCCCGTCTCCTGCTCCACCTTCGATCAGTATGATATTCAGCGTCCCGTCATCATTCCAGGACGTCGTGTAGTCCACATCTGCGGTGAGTTCCGTATCTCCGTTCTTCACCACCAGTGCGCTGAGCAGGACACCCGATTCCTCGATCACTGCCACTCCGTTTTCTACAGCAATATCTCCGCCGGTCATCGCGGCGCTGTGCTTCGACGGACTCAGCACGTTGATAAGGACGATCGGTCCCGACCCGATGACACTGAAATTGGCGCTGATGGCTTCGCAAAGCGTGTAGCTTTCAAAATCATCCGCATAGCCTACAGCGGCCACCGCCTCTTTGTAATTGTTTGCCAGCAGCGGCACATTGCACGCCGCTTCCGGATCGTCCAGCATATTGACAGGAGCGGTTCCGAAGATCACCTGCAGCCCGGCGGTTCCCGTTGCTGGAGCGGCCATGCTTGTCTCCTGCTCGCTGACATAGATTCCATGTTTGTAAGTACTGCTCATAAGTCCTTTCCCTCCTTACAGTTCAGACTTGATTTTCTGGTAAAGAAGCGCCTCCGCCGTACCTGCTGTCCCCAGCCTCTTCCTTACCTCGGCGAATCGCGAAGTTGGTACAATCAGCGCCTTTGCCGCCGGATGCTCTTCCACAAAACTTTCCAGCGCTTCCGGGAGTGCTCCCGTATAGACGGTATACTGCCTCGCGACGTTCCGTATGCTTGGACCGCAGTAGACGCGCGGACCCGTTTTCTTTTTCCTCTTCCTGCTCATAACAGCTCCTTTAATACAGTGTCTTGAGTCATGGCCGGTGCTGTACAGGTCAGAGTACACGCCCCGAAATAATAAGGGGCAGTGTCCTGAATCTGCAAAGCCCAGGCGATCGGTTTCAGGATCGTGAAAACGCCTCCGAAATAAGGAGCGGTGCAAACGCGCTGGATAATATCCTCCTTGATGTTCGTGACGTCCTGATACCCTTCCCGTTTGACGCCAGTGTCATAGCAGCAGATAATCAGCGAAAACTCAACCGTCTGCGGACTGTCATCATCCGCGATCTCCCCGCCGGTCATCTGTACCACGATATAAGGGGCTGCTGCCGCCTCTGTATCCGCATCCACATCATTGTCTTCCGGTATTGGAAGATCCTGCTTGTAGATGGTCAGCTCCTCGCGTCCTTCCTGTCCGGTATACTTCTTTCCGGCGAAAAGCTCCTTTAGCATCTCCACCAGTGCATCCTGGCATAGCTGCGGCGTTCTTCCGATCCCCGCCTGCTCCACATAGTTGCTGTAATCGCTCATGCTTTACCTCCCAGCCCTCGCCAGAACCTTCTGCACTTGCTGATCCAAGCGCTCCTGCAAATACTCCACAACTTCCGGCTGTACCTCCGGCCAGATGGTGCTGTGCATGGCTGCCGCCGACGGACTTCCCATCGTCTGCAGTTTCTCCACGCGTCCATCCTCCGTCGTCCATCTCGGATAGCCGCGGGCGGTCTTCGTATTCTTTGATCTTGATCCAATCACCCTCTGCACCATTCCGACATGCCCACTGGCAAACTCGATCGCAAAGCCCTTGCTTAAATTCGCCGTTCCGGTTAATGGCTTCATGCTCGATGCTTTCAGCACCTTCGCCTTGACCACATCCGGCGCGTTAGTGAAAACACTTTGCCCGGTGTATACTGACTTCGGGCTGTATTTAAAATAGCCCAGATCATTCCGAAAACTGGAAATGTGCAGGTCGGCACTCAGGCTCGTGTTCGTCGCTTTCTTGCGCTGCACCAGATCCTTGAGGTGCTTCTGCCCCGCCGTGTTCACGGCGTACCTGGCCTTGGCATGCGCGATCATGAGCTTCCGCGCTTTTCGCGCCGTGGCATTGATGGCCACCTTCACTGCTGCCGGTGTCTTGCTTTTCAGATCGCCGAGCGCGTCGGCAACGTCATCCGCTCCCACAAGCGTAATCGTCATCGTGTCAGTGTTATAGGTGACTCTTCCCATTACTGCCTGATCCTTTCCAGCGTCATGCGGTAGACTCCCGCTTCCTCCTCGCAGAGAAGGATGCTATAAGTCCGCTTATGATCCGTTCCCGCATCCATTACCAGCAGCTTCCCGATCTTCGGTTTCAGCCCGTAATCCTCCACGCGGATGTATAGGATTGTATGCGCCGTATACAGTCCGGTATCAAAATTCTGCTTCGCTCCGGCCTCCCAGTGCGCGGACCTCTCCCGAATATCTTCCTCCTCGACGATAACAAGGTGATCTTCTCCATCTATGTTGTGGAGATCCTCATGCTCGTCTCCGTTGAAAAACGCCAGGTCGATGTCCTTCATCGCGCAGTCCTTGAAGGTCGGCGCTGTCCATTCCTCTTCCGTTTCGCCGTATGTCTGCTCCAGTTCAAATAGTGCCATCATTTTCCTGCCCCCACGAAAATGCCCCGTCCGGCCTTATGCCGGATGGGGCGGTTACATGCCTGCTATCAGAGCACGGTTGCGACAAGCCAGCTGTCTACCTTGTCCGGAATCGGCAGCGGATGGGACTGCAGCTCCACCATGCGGCGATCCGGATGGTGCTCTACAAACGAGCGCAGGAGCCTTGCGGTCTGTGCTGTCACCCACTGCTGAGATGCATCCTCGATGTAGGTACACGCGCCATAAGCCAGCATGTACTGCGGATTCGACGGCGTCAGGATAACCGCATTCGTCGGGATGAGCGGCTTCGTCTCCGGATTCTCCGGGTCCGTCCAGTCGTCGTAGTACACCTCCCCGTAGCCATAAATGTCAAGGCTCGGTCTGTTCAGATGCCCGTAATACTTGACGCCGTTCGGAAGATCACGCGGATTGATCTCGCCAATGTTGATCCGGCGGTTGTCCAGCATCTTGTAGACATTCTCGTCGGCGAGGAATGCTTTCAGTGCATCCTTGCCCATGATTGCCATGTCGACATTCGCAAATCCGCTGATCAGAACCTGATCCGTCCAGTCTTCCAGGTTATCGAGGATTGCCGCATTTGCCTGCCCCCATCTCGAATCATCGGTCAGTTCCACCTTGTTGGAGAAGCCAAAGTCAATCGTCTCGTTGACGCCCTCCCCGACAACGGGGATCTCGCCGGTCACGATTGCCTGCACTGCCATCCATTCCTCCCTGCGGGTGGTGGCGTCGTTCAGCCGGTTGTACTCCTCCACGAGCTTCTGCGCCGCTCTCTGCGCCGGAGTCATGCCGCTGTAAATATCCTCGCCCGGCAGCCTGGTCATCAGCTGATCTGCGGTCGTGATGTCGTAAGGATTGATCAGCGGCGGCTTGTAGCTCTCCGTCTGGTAACCTTCCGATTTCAGCGCCTTTCCGCCGATCCGCGGATGGACAAACGCTGCCATCCGGCGATCCCCTTTCACCAGGTCGATGTCCACGCGCTCCGTCGAGAACGTCTTGACGTTGGTGAAAAACTTGTCCCTGAAAAACGTATGCACCGGCGGCGCCTGCCGCACGACCTCCGCCAGATACCGCGGAGTATAAATGTTAATCTCGTTAGCCATTACTTATGTCTCCTCCCTTCGACTATTTCAGGAAAATACCGATCTCGCGGAACGGCACTTCCAGAGTATCAGACGTCACACCGTCAGCCAGCACCAGATTGTCGGCGAAGAACTCACCAGTCAGATAGACCACGACCGTCTCCCCGCTCGCCGCGCTGTCCGCGGTAATGCCATACAGTCCGGCAGTTCCTCCGTCGGCGGTCACTGCGGTTACACTTCCATCCGCCAGAATGACCGGCGTCCCGACTTCCAGATCCTCGCCTGCGGTCTTTGCCGCAGTCGTGATGCGGATCGTCGTACCGGCGATCAGATATTCCGGCTCCATCGCAAAGCTCTGTCTTGCCAGATTCATACTCATAATTTTTTACCTCCTTACTTCCTGCTGCCTACGGACTTGATCGCGTCCATAAACTCGTCGTTCTTGGGCGGGATGGCTTCGGATTTCACGCCCTTCATCCCACTTCCCTCATAGTCGTTTCTCATACTATTGAGGTGCTCCTGTCCCTTCTTGCCCTCGGCCTGCTTCGCATTCTTGACTGCCTGCACCGCGTACTCGCTCGCGCTGATCGGCTTCTCGAACTTCGCCTCATTTGCGAAATCCTCGCTCCCGGTCAGACACATCTCTTCGATGTCGCGGATTCTCTGGCGTTCCGCAGTTGCCGCCTGTTCTGCTGCCGCCGTCTCAATCTCGTTTACCAGGTCAGGGAATGCCCTGCGCAGGTCATCTACGGTCTTAATATCCATCGTCTTTTCCTCCTTGTGTGATGGTGTTCCCGGCGTACTTGCCGGTTTATTTACAAAACATTTGACGGCGGGGGCTGCTGCCAAAGTGTCCTGTACAAATTTAGGGGCTTTTTCCAGTGAAAAGCCGCTGTCCACGCTGTTGACGAAGATGATCCCGTTTCGGTTCTCGACCACGGTCTGCTCCTCGTCTTCTATGAGTTCGTCCACGAAGCCATTGTCCTTCGCTTCCTCGCCCGTCCACCAGCTTGTCTCGTCCATCTGCCTGCCGACCTCTTCCTTGTCCCTGCCGGTCTTCCTGGCATACAGGGTGACGATATTCTCCCGGATAGCCGTCAGGGCATCGAGATACTGCTGCATGGTTTCCGCGTCCACATATCCGCACATCCCAATCTTGGCTGGGTGGATCATGTAGATGCTGTCCTTTGCTGCCACCACTTTATTACAGTGGCAGGCCACGATTGTCGCGGCGCTCGCGCAGAGTCCGTCGATTTTCGCTGTGACTTCCGCCGGATGCTGCTCCAGCAGGTTGCCGATCGCCGACGCGGCAAATACATCACCGCCTCCGGAATTGATGCGGACTGTGATCGCTGTCAGCACACCGAGCTTATTCAGATCCTCCGAGAACTGGCGCGGCGTCGCTTCGTCTCCCCACCATGTCTCGTTGGAGATGTCCCCATACAGCAATAGTTCCGCGCTCTCCCCTGTCGCGTTCCGAAATTGCCAGAACTTTTTCCGGGGCTGTGCCACCCCTGCCTGTCCTGCATTCCGAATCTTCCAATGTTTTTTCTCTGGCACTCTTACTCCTCCTTCGCTCTTCCGGCTGTTTCCTGTACTGTGTTCTTGATCTCGTCCACCTCGCGTTTCCGCTTCGCTTCCATGACCCGCTGCCGGATATTCCGGTTATAATCCCCGCCGGTCATAGATGCGGTTTCCTCCTGGGCGGTACTGAATCCTGCATCCACCCTCGCCACCGCTGCGTTCACCTCCTGCACCGGATTAAGGTTCGTCCTCGCCGGTCCGTTCCAGGTGCAGGAAGTGTAGGCTTTCCGGATCACCGGATCGTCAAAGAAATGCGGAGCGCTGATCCGGCCTCTCGCCACCGCTTCTGCAAACCATGCCTCATAGATGGGCTGGCAGAAATCATCCGTGAACCAGTCCCGCTGCATCGCGCAGCTTCTCCAGAACTCGTTTAAAGCTCCTCTCGCCGCGCTGTAGCTCGTTGAGAACTGTTTGAGCAGTACTTCCGGCGGAATCTCCAACGCCGCCCCGATCTGCTTAATCAGGGCATTTGTGAACGCGTCGTAGCCGGTATTTGGGTGTTTTGGATCTGCAAACTGCACATCCTCCCCGGCATTCAGCCCAACGATCGCGCCCGGCCCCAGTTCAATGCTGCTCTGATCCTGCGCGTCCAGGAGCATGTCCGGCGGCAGCATTTCTCCAAACGGTCTGCCGTCCGTTGCGCTCTCTGGTTTCACGAATACCGTGAACATAGCGGACAGCACCGCCGCCGTGATCTCAGCGTCTGTATACCGTCCGAGCTGCTTGATCGCTTCCAGTACCGGCGCAAGGATGGGGACACCCCGTCTCTGCCCTGCTCTTTCCCGGTTCATCACATGCAGCACATTTCTGCGACCACTTAAGGCGCTGTATGCCTCGACCCGTACCCACTCCATCTTTCCCGGCTGAATCGTCGCATCATTTGCGAGCGGATGCCGGTTGCAAATCCAGTAAGCCACCACCATGCCGTCCGCGTCTGTCTCGACGCCCTGGACGATCTGCTGCACAGAGTACCCGTTTACCTCGCAAGGCACCAGCCTGTCATAGAGATCCGGACTGCATACCCTGTCCGCTTCAACAATCTGCACCCGCAGGGAATATGGCTGCCCCGCCTGCTCCCGCAATGGCAGCAGCGCGATCGCATCCCCGTTCATCAGGTAACTCAGGAAAGCGAGCTGCTGGAGCTTGTAGAAATTGTCGATCCGCTCCGCATCACATACCGGAGTATCTGCCCACAGCGAAAACTCGCGGAGGATCTGCGTCTGGAGAACTTCGGTCTGATCGTCTGTCAGCCCCAGAAACTCCGCATCGAGCTGCGGCGCAGGCATCAGTCCCCCGGCGACCACATTGGTGCGCAGGGTTTTGAGCGCTGCGCTGGCCGTTGGTATCCCCATGTAGGCATCGCGGCTCCTCTGGCGCAGGACGTCAATGTTGTCCTCGATGTCCTCCTTCGCGCTGCCGCCGTAATACTCCCAGCCTCGCATACTCTTCTTTGTCTGGTTTGCGCCATAGTTCCCGTATCCACTGTTAATAAAAGACTCTGCCGCCCTGGCAGCCGCCGTCTTCGCTCTTGCCTCGGCGGACTTTGCCGCCCTTCCCGGCGCTATGGCAGTATAGAGCCTGTCCATGATACTCAGCTTTGCCACGTCTTCCTCCCTATACGTCCCTGGCTACAAAGTGGTACAGCCGGTTTCGTCCGCCTGCTGCCTCCTCTGCTTCCACTTCTGCCAGCTTCCCTGCCCAGTACTCTATCTCCTCGCGGACCGCTTCGAGATCCGCCCTGGTGAGCGACCTGCTCCCGATCTGGTAACTCTGGCCTGTCGCGATACTCTCCTCCGCGGCCAGCCATGTATTCAGCTTCTGTGTGCATAATGTCTTGGTAAATACTGCCACTATACAATTCCTCCTGTGATCTGCCGCCTGCCTGCCTTGTGAACTCTCGGCGGCGCTGCGGCATCCGGTTTCTGCAACACAGGGTTCGCAATCTCCAGTGCCGCCGTCGCATAATTCCGGACGTCCAGCGGCTCATTCCGTTTATTCCGCTCGTCCCGCAGTTCCCACACAACGACGCTCCGGCCTTTCCGGAAGCGTACCACCATCTGCTCACTGGTCAGCCCTTTGAAATACTCCTCGTTGTATCCCGCCTCCTCATTCAGCGGGAAGTGACAATAGTTCGGTCCCTTCGTCTCGCGTTTCAGCCTCTGGTAGATCAATGCCTTTCCCGCGTCTACGCCGATGATGAAAAGCGGCGTCTTCTCGCGGTTGTTGGTTGACGGGTTCCGATAATATGGCGCATCCGCGCCGCCCTTTCCCTTGATCGCCCACACACGGCGCTCCCAGCGCTCCTTGGTAAATTTGTATACCTGGTTCGTGTGGTGGCCTCCGCTGTCGATACAGGCGGCCATGATGGAAAGCCGCGTCCCGTCCTCCTTTGCGAAACTCTGCAGGAGAAATTCGTCCAGCTCGTCCCATATCCGTTTTCCGAGCATATCCCCGAAAATCTTCTGGTAACGGATACCCCAGCTCTCCTTGCCGACACCCCAGCCGACAACTTCCACCTCGAAGCGGTCGTCCTGCACGTCGACTCCTGCCGTCAGCACCAGCACATCATCAGGCACATCGGCGCTGTAGATTTCCCGGCGGTTGACAAGCTCCGCGTCTTCCACACGCTCGCCCATTTCCTCCCATGTCTCGCCCAGCTCCGTATTGGTCCATACCTTCATGCCCTCCGGATTCCCCTGGTCGAGCTGTTCCTTCGCCACCAGGAATTTCTGTACGACCTCTTTCCAGCTGCAGAAGGTTGACGCCAGAGTATTCAGGTGGAATCCCCGCGTCTCCGCCTCCGGATTCTCCGCGACGAACTTCCCGTTAATCTCCTGGGCTTTCCAACTGTACTCTCCTGAAATGCATCCGCAGCGCTCGCACACATAGGTTACGTCCTTGCTCTGGTCCTCTGGATCAAAGCGAATGTTCGCCCACACAAGCGGCTGATAATGCCCGCACTCTGGACACGGTACATACCACTCCTCCTTGGTAGACTGGTTGAACTCCGTCTCGATTCTGCTGTGATTCTTAATCACTGGCGTCGAAACCATAACCGTCTTTTTATCCCAGAAGGTTGTCTGTCTCTTTTGTGCCAGTGACAGCGGATCGCCCTCTGTCCCGGCGCTGCCTGGATAACGGTCTACCTCGTCGGCCAGGAGAACCTTGATCGGGCGGCTTGCAAGCCCGGTGGCGCTGTTCGCACCGACAATCGTCACATGTCCACCCGGAAAGTTCTTTTTCATGATCGTGTTCCCGGAGTACCGGCTTTTCACATCGACCAGCCCCTGCAGCGCCGGTGTATCCCGCAGCATCGGAGCCAGCCGGTCCTTGGAAAAGGTCTGCCCCATGTCAAGCGTCGGCTGCATCACCAAAATCGGCGCTGGTGAATATGCCATGAAATATCCGAGGATATTCAGCAGCAGCTCTGTCTTCCCCAGCTGTGCCGCACACATGATAACAACCCGCCGCACATGCGGATCTCCGATCGCGTCCATGATCTCCTTCTGATATGGCGCTTTATCTGTATGCCAGCGCCCCGGCTCCGCACTGCTCTCCGCAGACAGTACGCGGTACTTATCCGCCCACTGGGAAAGCGTCAACTCTGGCGGCGGTTTCAGGAGCGAGATACACCGTGCCAGCATATCAACTGTGGCCTTTGGTATATCAACCGTCTTCTGCTTCATCATCGTCCCGCGCTGCCAGCGCCACCCTGTAATCACTCAGTTCTTCCAGCGCTTCATCGACCGCTTCCTTGAGGATGTCGAAGATCTCTGTTTGATCCCCTCCTGCTGCCGCCAGCGCAGGAGACAGTTTTGCGGGAAGCGTGAGAAAGCGGCTCCGGATATTCAGGCACATTGTTTTGATGCCAGTCTCGATGTCCGCTGTGCTGTGAAGCTCCCCGCGGCGCTGTTCGTTGTCCATCTCCGCAGCCTTGCGCTTCTCTGCGGTCAGTTTCATCCGCTCTGTTTGCAGGCTCTCCTTGCCTGCTCCACCCAGATACTTGATATAGCGCAGGACCGTCGGCTGCAGGTCGTACAGCCCCTGCCTGTCCTCCGCAATCACGCCCTCGTCTCGCAGCTGCCGGATTCTTCTCTCCGTCAGTCCGAGCCACTGGGCTACTACCTTACTCGTGTACAGCTTCATCCTTCATCGCTCCCAGGCTTTACAGCATATCCACATCCTCGCCACCGTCCGGCTCCGCGATCTCGATCGCTCCGGTCGCGCGCATTTCCAGAATCTCCAGTTTCTTCTTTTCGATTTCCATCCGGCGGTCACTCTCCTCCAATGCCCGAAGACTGTTCGCGATCGTCGCGATCCGCCCTTGGACTTTATAGAGTTCTTCCTGTAATTTCAATGACCGCGCAAAGGCGCTGCCCTTGTTGTACATTCCCATAGACTGCTCCGCGCCGTCCTGCTTGTTCTTTCCTTTCCCTGCCGGAACGCGCATGTCCAGCAGGCTATTGATATACAGCGTGTCCTCCGGTTCGCTCTCGTACTTCGCGATCTTTTCCAGTATCCGGTGCTCCCGCACTTTCAGGATCTGCAGCTCGTGTTCCAGTGCCGCCCTGCTCCCGGTCGGCGTCTTTTCCGCCAGCTCCTTCTCGCTGTCCGTCAACATATCAAAAAAGACAGCGCTGTAAGCCCCGTCCTTTTCTGCGTTCTTATTTCCCCGCGGCGCGCCCTTGTGGCTCCCCGCTGCATTTTTCTTTCCCGCGCTGTTCCTATTCCCCGGCTGCCCTCCCCGCGTCCGCTTTGGCAAAGACTCGTCCCACTTGTCCGTCTGCTTCCACTTCCGCAACGACTGGTAGTTGACTTCCATCTCCTCCGCCAGTTCACGCAGGTTTACGCTCTCGCCTTTACTCTTCCGGGCGATGTATTCAGCCTTTACGGAATCGCGCTTGTCGCTCCGCTTCGGCATCCAGTTCTCCTCCGAATTTTTCCCATGACAAAGCCCGCGGCGTCTTGCCACGGGCTTATTTTGGATTGTATTATTTTAGCACGGATACCCTGCGAAAGTTGCTAACTTTTCAAAATTTTATAATTTTTTTATTTTTTATAGTCTGCATCAACCACCCAGTAAATCTATCCCATTTACGTAATCATAATATGTGGTTCCATCCACCACGGTAAGGAGCGTGTAATCTGTGTTCTGGTCGTTCATGATATTTATAACAATCATCATATCACTATACCCTGCGCTCATAAGCAAAAGTTTTATAGACGAAGCTGCATACTCCGTTGAGTCTACCATGGAATCCCATTCATCAAGGTATTCAGATGCTCCGGTCTGCGCCAACATCGCGAGCATTGCCACTCCGCTTTGCCATACATTCGCGGTGTAACCGTAATCATCCATCACAACCTCGCAGTTGTCTCCGAACCCTTCCTTTACTGCATCTTCTATTGTCTGCAACAGTTCTTCTTTGCTTACCGGCTCCGGTTCTTCATATTCCGACGTGTAATCAAATTCTGCATATATGTATTTACCGCCGCTATCCTCGTCGTCCACCACATAGTCGCCGATCATGCACTCCCCGTCTGAGCCTAATACAGATGCTCCCTTTGTTCCGGTAAAGAATCCGCTTGGCTGATCTTCCATCCGCATAGTAATTGCCAGGATATACTCGCCAGCCGGAAGTGCTTCCTCATATCCCGTCGTAAATGCGCTGCTCGCTGCCATCCCGTCTTCTATTGCCACAATCTGCTGCCCTGAATAATCTCCATCGCCAGAAAGCGTTAATGTAAGTTCTACATCATCCGGCAGATTCGTGCTCACAATAAATTCAGGTTTTCCCTCCTCCCCTTCTGTATCCACATTCAAAGCAACTTCATACTGCTCCAACTCGTAATATGTCAGGAGAATTTCTACATCCTTTTCTTCCCAATCTCCCTCTTTGAATGTTGTGCTACCGTCTACCTTAACCGTCTGGAGCATTCCGTCACGGTCTTTACTCGTTGTCGAAGATGCTTCCGCCGTTATGTTTGTGAATCCGGCATCCTCCAACTGTGCCAGCGCTTCCTCGTAGGACATGCCGCTCCGATCACTGCTCCCGAAGGGAAGCTTTGCGCTATTATCTGAGCACCCACTTAATATAAAGCAGATAAGGACAGCGCACAGCGCCGTCTTGAATTGTCTGTTATTTTTTACCCCCCCCCATAAATTTTCTGAGTTTTTCATACACTGCCATTTTCAAGATCCTCCTGTGTGGTATTTTGTTTCCAAAATTATACATCCTTTTATGTCTCCAGACAATTATTTTTGACCCCACCCTTTATTTTCGGACCATACGGGCGGAAATGGAATTTTCCATACAAACCTAGCCAAATTTTGCGCTCCTGAACCCGCAATTCTTACAGGCGCGTTCCCAGTACCTATTGTCAATAGAGAAGGTCATAGAGTTAGATTCTTGAATCTTGAGAGGTGGCTGCTATTGGTGGTGGAGTGTAGGGCTGTAGTGTAGGACTGGTGCTGATCTGCTGGTGCTGATCTGCTGATGCTGATCTGCTGATGCTGGTCTGCTGGTGTCGGCCTGCTGGCGCCGGCCTGCTGGTGCCGGCCTGCTGGTGCTGGCCTGCTGGTGTCGGCCTGCTGGTGCTGGCCTGCTGGTGCTGGCCTGCTGGTGCTGGTCTGCTGGCGCCGGCCTGCTGGTGTCGGCCTGCTGGTGTCGGCCTGCTGATGCTGGCCTGCTGATGCTGGCCTGCTGGCGCTGGCCTGCTGGCGCTGGTCTGCTGGTGCTGATCTGCTGGTGCTGGTCTGCTGGCGCTGGCCTGCTGGTGCTGGTCTGTTGGCGCTGGCCTGTCCAGGAGCTACGCTCCTGATTTTTAACGTTCGGCATTTTGCACAAAATTTGCCCAGAAAATTCGTCGATTTTTCTACACAAAGTCCCCCTTTAGGGGGACCTTGTGTACGGTTCCGGCGGAAAATTTGGGGGCTTGACTGCGGATTTTTCGGCGTGCTATAGTCGCCGCATCGACGGGACGACCGCCGACGGAGCAAACAGAGACAACCGCCGATCGTGAAATAATCGGCATCCTACACCTTGGACGGGGAGGTAAAAAGCCATGGAGGTGGAGCGTATGACGAACGGCATGATGAACCAGCTGTTAGAAGCGATCGCTCAACTGGTAGAACTTCGAACGGGAAACCAAGAAGCCGCGGATATCATCCGTAGTTTCAAGATAAGCGCATAAAAAATCGGCGTCCAGTCACCACACTGAACGCCGACGCGCTAAAAAAGCTTCACGTAATAGCGGCGGGTTTCCCGTCAACCGCCGTTATTATTCTACCAGATAAGCGACGGGATTTCAAGTATTCATTTTCGCCATATGTTCTTTTATGGCTTGTATGATATAAGCATTTGTGCTGTATCCTTCTTTCTTCGCCGCTGCTGCTATCGTTTCCCTGGTGATCTCGCCCTCGATCGGCAGCCGGATAGATAATTGTTTGTAATTGTCGTGTATATATTTTTGTGTATACTTATTCTTCCTGGGGCTGTAGTTATTTTTTTTCTTCACTGCTGAATTTTCCATTATGGCTTCACCTCCTGAAAATGATTATACACTTGCCAGCGCGGCAAGTCAAATTGCTAGCAATCGGCAATTTGCACAAAAAAGTTGCTAGCAATTTGTGAATTTTGCCGACTTGACAACTTGCTAGCAATGCGATATGATAACGGCACAACGAACGAGACGCAAGCCGGACCGGCAACGCGGACCGGCTGAATCAAAAAAAGACTGGAGGTAAATCAGATGTTAGAACTCAATTACAACGCTGGACATGGAAGAATGGTTGTAGACCTGGATCAGCTTCTTCCCTGCAGTAAAGCCAACTTTAAGCGGCTGACCGATACCATCGACCTGACTAACGATCCGGAAAGCAATGCGAAAAAGGTTTATGACCATATCGCAAGCCGGATCGTGGACCTTAAGAAGGAGCGCAAAACCTGGAGCCCGTCGAGCGAGTCGGGGAAAAAAGAAATTTCCCGGATCAATGTAGAACTCAAAAAGTTCTTAGGTCTTTCGGATGTCCTGGTGAAGCGTTATAGCTTCGAGCCGATCGAGGACGGCGAAAGCCGCACCACCTTAAAGGCTGCGACGGTTTACTCGATAATTGAGACTGAAAGCGGCGAAAACGCTATTGAAGTACATAGCGGCTGGACCTTTGAAAAGGCCGGATATAGATTTGACGTTTACAAGCGGACGTTTTCCCGCCGCAACCGTTATATCATCCTACTTCACGGGACCGGTAGAAGCATCGCCGAAAGTAGCACGAAAAACGGGATCGTCACCGAAATAACGCCGCGGGTTCTCGAAATCCTGGCAAACATGGCCGACAAGATCGCCGATTACAAAAGCTTTTTTAACAACTGCATGAACAACGCCGGTTATACATCCGATACCGACGACAAGGAAACCAGCAACGAAACCAACAACGAAAAGGAGAATGAAACCATGAAGAACGAAACCACGAAGAACACCAACTATTTTGAGGGCGTCAAGACTCTTGAGGATCTGAGGATCAGATACCTTGAGCTGCTGAAAGCGAACCATCCGGACAACGGCGGCGACGTCGAGATCATGCAGAACATCAACGCCGCTTATGATACGGCCCGCGAAATGCTGAAAAACGGCGTCACGATCGAGAACGAAAAGGACGCGGCGAAGTGGTCCGACGTCGAAGATGAAGCACTGAGGGCGGCGCTTTACAAGGTCGTTTTCCTTCACGGCCTGAACATCGAGATCGTCGGCTGCTGGATCTGGATCGACGGCGAAACCTTCACAAACCGCGAAGCGCTCAAGGAAGCCGGTTACAAGTGGAGCCGCACGCGTCAAAAATGGCACTTCGCCCCCTATGAATCGAAATGGCACAAGGGAAGCAAGAAGAGCTTTGACCAGCTTCGCCGGACCTACGGAAGCGAGAAGGTCGAGAACGAAGAGCGGCACGAAATCGCCTGACAGAACGAAGCGCCCCGCCTGGAGGACAACCGCCGGATCACCACCGGCGGCGGGGATTGCCAAAAGGCACAAACACAACGAAACGAAGGAGGATCACGAAATGTATAACAATTCTTACCCGATACCGATCACGGCCTATTCTGTAAACGAAGCGCCCTACGTTTATACGTCGCTCGGCGAAGCAATCGGAAGGGCGCACCACACGGAAGACCGTACAGCCGGAACGATCGCCTGTTTTGGAGGCGAGCCGCTGCAGCCCGGCGTCACGGCCCGCGCCTGGTTAAAGGCCGGATACGTGAAAGAAAGATAACAGAACGCCCCGCCTGGAGAACAACCGCCGGATCACCACCGGCGGCGGGGATTGCCAGATGGCACAAGCACAACGAAACGAAGGAGGATCGCAAAATGTCAAGCTTATTACAGAAACCCGAAAACACCGCCGCCCTCGCGGACTTCATCACAAAACAGCTCAATATGGGACATGATTACACCGGTATGTGGTCGGTTCCGGATCTGCTTTATGAATCTTTGAATGACCTCAACTGCTCCGATGGCTACGGATTCTTTGACACGAAACGAGTTTACAACGCGCTGGTTGATCTGAACATTTCCGCCTGGAGTGGTCGCTATAACGAACCGGACGACCTGGAGCGCGTTCCCTACAAAGCGAATCCGATCGCTACACACGCCGAGTATATAGGCGCGAAGGAAGAGCACGGATGCCGCATAGAAGGGCATTATAAAATAAGCGCCTGGCACTACAAAATCTACAAAATGCTACAGTTTTTCAATTACCAGTGCGAGGAGGATAAAACGTGGCACAACCCTCTTCACAAAGGGCTTGTAGAGCTGGCGCGCTCACTGGCTGAGTTTATCGCCATGAACTCATACATTTACAACGGCCTTGACTGGGAGTAAGCAAAACGGCCCGCCCCGCCTGGAGGACAACCGCCGGATCGCCACCGGCGGCGGGGATTTCCAAAAGGCACAAAATAAATCATAATACAGGAGGATCACGAAATGAAGTACTACGAAATCAATGAGGAAACGGCCCGGCTTGCTCACGAAATGATGAGCATGAGCGACTATCGCAAAGGAAGCGCCACGGCGGAATATCGCGCCAGCGTCGATCAGGTCGCCGCCCTGGCAGAAAAACGGAAGTCCGAGGTCAACCCCTTCTATCACGATAAGATCGACGCGCTCCTGGACTCATGCGCCCGGAAGCTCGCTGGATGGACGAACGACCACAACCGCAACGGCGCGAGCTGCCCCTCTATCATGATCTCCGGCGGAAGTAATTTCCCGACACGAAAGAAAGAGAAGCAGAACGCCCGCGAAGAATCCCTCTGGCGGGAATATGATTCCATCAAGGAGATTCCCGATAAAATCCGCCAGATCGGCTCCGGACCGGTAGACCTGGCAGATCCTCACGCCCGCGAAATGCTCACGGAACAGCTGACTGCTGCACAAAACAGGCTTGACCTTTACAAAGCGGTCAACGCCTGGTGGCGGAAGCACAAAACGGCCACCGGATGCCCTGGCCTGACAGAACGCGCCGCGGCGTCCATTAACGAAACCATGGTGAACACAAGCAGCCTGCCACATATTTACAACAAGCCTTTCCCTGAGTATGAGCTGTCAAGCGCCCGCGAGAAGATCAAGCGCATCCAGGCGCGCCTTGCGAAGCTCGACAAGCTCGACGCCCTGAAAGATGACTCGGAAGGTACAACGAAATTTGACGGCGGCGAGATCGTCCGCAACGCGGAGCTGAACCGGCTGCAGATCGTCTTCGACGACATCCCCGATCCGGATACGCGCGCCGCCCTGAAATCAGAGTCCTTCCGCTGGCCCCCCAAAAACAAGGCCTGGCAGCGCCAGCTCACGGCCAACGCGGAACGCGCCGCGCGCCGCGTCCTGAATCTCGTATAACAAAACCGCCCGCCCCGGAGGTTACGAAGGTAGAAGGAGAACAAAATGGATTATACAAGCAAAATGGCGCTTGCCGGACGCGTCGCCGCACAGAAAATGAGTAAAAGGGCTTTCAATTTCTACGCGAGGCTTTCCCCTTTCACGCTTTACGAGTACGACACCGATGACGGGAAGCGCTACTCCTACCGCGGCATGATCGGCGACGCAGACGGCCTCACCTTTGCCGAACTCGAAACGCTGTTCGAGGATCTGAGCAGATTGCTGCCTTAACAACGAGAAGAATCCCCTGGCGGCCTACAGTGGCTGCCGGGGGATTCTTTTTTCCCTATTCGCAAATTGTTTTTCCGTCGCCCTTCCCGGCGCGCGGAAATGACCTTTTCGCGCATTATAATTTTTTGACCAAATTGGTCTTTATATATATCTTTCTGCTTTCACAAAACCGATTTCTGGAGTCTTTTCCTCACTCCCTTTTTCCCGCTCCCTCCTTCTCCACTTTTGACTGTCTCTTTTTGTCTATCTCTTCCATTAACGCGCGCGCGATGCCCTGCTGGTCAGTTCGTCCAGCATAAGCACATCCTCTTCGAGTAATTTTCCGAGCTTATCAACCGCCCGATCGTGCCAGCTCCGGACCGTACTTTCCGGCGCGCTCATTTTCACAGAAATCTTTGCCCAGCTGTAGCCACGAACGTAACGGTTAAAAATGACCTTTTTGTAGATACCGTTTAAGGCATCCAGGCAGCCCCGGATCGTGTCCTGGTCCGCATGCAGCACCTCCAGCCGTACAAAATGCTTTTCCCGTCCTTCTGACACTCCTGCATTTGCTGCAAGCATTCCCATGCTCTCTGTCTGACTGCCGGACGTCTGGCCATGTGGCATCCCGTCCATCCGTGGGCTGCGCAACCCGTTATAATACTGATCTTCTATCTGCTTATACCATTGATTTTCAGCTTCGATCATTCCCGGTATATTCCCATAGTAGACCAGGATGCTTTTCACGTCTTCTCTCTCCATGCCCGTTTCTCCCTCCGACAGTCTGGTTTTCCTACTCTGCAAACTCTCTCCGTCGGTACTCGCTCTTTGTCGCCTCGAATATTGCATGCAGTTCGTCCGCATTGTATTTCATGACGCCATGCGCCGCCAGTGCAAGGATCTGCGCGGTCGCTTCCGCTGCGCTGCGCACGGCGGCCAGCTCGTTCAGTTCCTTTGCTTTCCTTGGCATCTGATCCAGCGGCAGAGAAAAGCGCTCCGGCATGAAACCTTCCGTCTGCTTTTTCAGAAGCTCCTGCGCCTGTTTCACGCCCTGTATGCGTTCCATCTCTCTGCAACTCCTTGAAATCTGGTTTACTCTGCTCTTAATCTCCTCGATCTTCTCCTCCGGTACTGCGAAACCTTCCTGCAAGGCCGTGAGAAAGCAGTCCGCCAGTTCATCCTCCGTTTCCCGGCGCTTCTCTTCGATTCTCCTGGCCTCCGTTTTTCCAGTGCGAAGATAGCGGTGCTCTGCCTGCTGAATGACATTTCTGCTATAATACGACGGATAACCCGCACGTCTTTTCCCTTTCATTTGCTCCTGCTCCTTTCCGCCATGGCTTTTTCCCGCATACTGCATCCCTCGCATGGATTATCCCACGTATCATCCTCCTCCGGCGCATTCTTCGCCGCTGCAATGCTGATAAGTAGCACTCCCACCGCCAGCACAACCGTTAATCCTCCGATCACCGCCAGCGCGTAAATCACGACCTGCATCCTGTTACCCCTCCTTCTCCTTTTTCCATGCTTTTATATCATCCCGGCTGTCCGCCGTTATGACCTCCGTGAATTTCCATCCCGCGGGCCGCGCGATTTTCTCCAGAAACAGCCTGCGCCGCACAGGATAGTCCCGCTGCATCCGGCGGACAAATTTGCTCTTTACCTCTACAATCTCCACCGTTCCGTCCGCATAATCCAGACGAAAATCTGCAGTATACCGAACCTCTCGCAGCTTCATATCTCCATAGCTTCCCTTTGGGTACAACAAAAACGCCGGATGCTGATCGCATTTCACGATCTCGCCCGCCCTGATCTTCGGAACGATAGTCCCGACATAATATTCATACTCTCCCCGGCTGTCAAAATCCTGATTGGCGCAGTTGTCCACGGATGGTACTTTCATCACCTTCCGCCTTGCGTCCTCCTCTGCCAGTATCTTTTCCGCCTGCCTGCGCATCCGCGGCGGCAGATCACTGAGGCTCATGTGCATCCCGGCACTTCACCCTCTCCCTTCTCTTCCCGGCTCTTCCGCCGATGCCCTTTTCCCGATACAGGATCACGGTAGTGTGCCGCATTCCCGCATCGCTCACCTTCGTTTCTACCCGATCGAAGATATACCCCGGATACAGTTTCTCCCAGTACTCCCGATCGTCTATGTATAATGTGCTCGCCTGTTCCAGTTTCCGCCTGCTCCACCTGCTATCATTGGGCGGCGGCGTCTTCGGCTTATCTAGCCCCCGACTCTGTCTCCAGTTTCGATCACAGCGTTTATTCTTGCTGATATACTGCACGAGGCTTTCCACGCTCCCGTGCTCCACTTCCAGGCGGTCGCAGCGGCACAACCCGATGCTCTCGCCCCTCCGGTCACTCCACAGTTCCTCCAGCACGTCCCGTGTCAGCCCTTCCGTGTGTTGAATGATCGCATGGTGATGATGCCGTCCCAGTACGCTTCCATCCTGCTGCCTGGTGCTGTACTCCGTTGCCATGATCCACTTCGGCCTCTCCACTCCATGCCGATCGCACCATCTGTACACCCTTTTCATGTAATTCGACCAATCCTTATCCGCCCGATCCCGATCTTCCGGATCTGGAAGGTGATCATCGTTATAGGTCCCTGTCCAGGAGTAATCCCCTTCCCCGAAATTGGTATTCACCAGCTGCACGTGATAGCGCTTTGCCCTCTTCTCGTTATAGGTCTGCTGCGCTAAAGCGGTGGCCTCCCTCTTCTTTGCCCTGCTCCCTACCTTGTGCTGTGATGGTGTGACCGGATACAGATCCACCTCCATATACCCTGCAGTATCATAGCTCTTCCCGCATATATGTTTCTGCTCCCTGTAGTATACTGATCGTCCCACAGCTCCCTCTCTTCGCCCGTTCCTTCTCTGTCCCTTTATACTTTGTCCCTAAAGATAAGAGTGATATACAAGCCCGATGCCGCGTTTCCGCGGCGTTTTTCTTTCAATCCTTCATCCGCCCAGGCGCGGATCTCTGTATGGCTCTGGCAGTTCCCTCCATGCGGCCACGCCGTGCCACAAATGATCGTTCACAGCGGAAAACCAGTCTTTTGTCCCCGGTTTGAAATAACAGTCCTTGTACCGGGCAATAGTCATTCTTTCTCTGTTGTCCCCGATGAAATAATATGTAATCAGTACCGCCCTGTCCGAATCAGGGCAGCTTTCCTCGACCGGAATCCACCCGTTGCTGAAATTCTGTGCCACAATGATGGCTTTCTGATGCTCGATCGTGTCGATCGCTTCTCCAATCTGCTTCACAGCGGTATCATAGCCATGATCGCGCAGAACCCGCTGTGTGGCTCGTAGTTCGTCAATCTGATGTGAGATTAAGCTCATGATTCTCCTCCCATTCCAGGGCTTGTCCGCACTTCGGACAAAAATTATACTTGTCGTCGATTTCAAACTGCTCGCCGCAGCCAGGACATTCCCAAAAATCATATACCGGCTTTCCGTCGGCATATCCATCGCCGTTCAGAACAGGCTCCATTCCTCCTATCCACGCCAGTGTGTCGGTGTATAATATACATACATGCTTCCATCTGGATAAAACCACAGGTTCCGCATTCGATACAGGTATTGCTGATTTCTGCAACCATATTCATCGTCTATTTTCGTTTCTACCACGTGATATTCCGGCGGAAGCTCGTCCGCGGTCCTGATCCACTCATTCACCACTGGCCCTCCTGCTCCCGTTTGCCGCATGAAGCCTTTTTGTGCCTGGCTCCCATTTTCTGACCCACTCTGCCTTGTCAAACGAAGAAGCGGCCTGCTCCCAATCGGCGCGAAACTTCGCTTTCCATGCCTCTTCTCCCTGGCTTGTCATTTCCCCGTCGATCTCGACAAAACCATAATCAGATTGAT
>MSHD01000061.1 GCA_001941045.1 Lachnospiraceae bacterium Zagget2 | reverse complement strand
GCGGGAAGAAGTGAAATAAGGGCTGTGATTCCCCTGGAGGGACGCAGATTGAAAAAGCGGACGAAGCCCTATGGAGGCGCGGTCTACGACGATGTGTTTCGCACACTTCTGATCGACTGCAGGCAGCTGATCATTCCGGTGGTTAATGAGGTCTTTGGGGAAGATTACAGCGGGGATGAAGAGGTCGTATTTTCGCAGAATGAGCACTTCCTGGGCTTACAGGATGGGCGGAGGGAGAAGAGGATCACGGACACGAGCTTTACGATTGGGAAAGCGGCTCGTAAACGGTATCTTATGGAATGCCAGAGCAGGCCGGACAACAGTATGTTGATTCGCATTTTCGAGTACATGACGCTGGTAGCGCTGGAGGATGGAGAGCTTGAGAAAGACAGTCTTCAGGTGACATTCCCCCGATCGGCGGTGATTTACCTGCGGAGCAGCCGGAACACGCCGGACAGGATGGAGATTCGGCTCCGGGCACCGGGAGACGAGATGCTGTACGAGGTGCGGGTCATGCGGCTGGCGGACTATTCTCTGGCGGAAATCTTTCAGAAGAACCTGTTATTCCTGCTTCCATTTTACATCTTCACGCATGAGAAGCATTTCGCTGAATACGAAAGGAATGCGGAGAAGCTGGAAGCACTAAAGGTAGAGTACCGGTATATCGTGCAGCAGCTGGATGGACTGGTGGGTCAGGGGAAGAGTAACGTTTTTATATGTAAGACGCTCATGGCAATGAGCATTCGAGTCACGGAGAAGATTGCAGTAAAATATGACAAGGTAAGGGAAGGAGTAAAGGAAATCATGGGTGGAAAGATACTGGAATATGAGGCGAAGACGATCCTGCGGCAGGGCATCAGTCAGACGCTTGTTCATGCCACCGACAATCTTATGAGAAATCTGGACTGGTCGTTGGATGAAGCGTGCCGCGCGATCGGCATCACAAGAGATGACTATCAGAGCGCGAAAGAGATGCTCCAGGAGTGATCCTCAGGATACCTGCTGGCAAAGCCCATAGGCCCCGGAGAAGATGAATGGCTTCTCCGGGGTTTTTGTGTCCTGAAATGCAGGTATAGATCAGGAAAGCCTGTGCATTTCCGGTACCTTTACTCCTCCTCCGATATGATTTCCTTCTCACAGACAACCCGGCAACGCTTCCGGAAGCAGGCGATGCCGTACTTGTAGATTGTGTGGAAGCCTTCATCCTTCAGCCTGGCCGTGTAGCCGGTCGTCTCGATCTGCGTCATCGCTTCGCGGCAGGCCGCGGCGAAAGCCGCTTTTTCGGCATATTTCACTTCGATGATGATCCCGGTGTCAGCGCTGTCGATCTCGATCAGGATGTCGCTGTAGCCGTCGCCGGACTCCGCGTTCGACCGGACGATCCAGCCATTCTTGAAGCCGAGAATACCCAGCAGAATCCCGTGGTAAAAGCTTTCTTTTCGCTCCTTCCGGACACTGGTGTCCCGGATGCTGATCGTTCTGCCCAGATAGAGTGTAAAGAGGCGCTCTGCCTCCGCCGCGTCGCCACTCTGCAGGGCGGCGCAGAAGGCTCGCAGCGCTTCGCCGTCATTGGCCACGTCTTCTTTGAACATTTTCATAATCTGTTCCGTGAAGATGTTCCGGATCTCGCGGTTTGGGATTGCCAGCTGATACAGTTTGCCATCCGGCCTGCTCCGCTGCGTCAGGTAACCCGTCGTAAACAGCAGACTCCAGATATTGTCGATGGAATCATAAAGCCGATTATAGGTCAGATCCTCGTGGATTTCCGTTGCCACGGTCTCACCTGCCACCAGCGATTCAATTTCGTCTTTCGTCGCTCCGGCGTCTGCTCCTTCGAGGAAATGTCGCACTGCATCATTGCCACTGGTGTTCGACCAGTAGTCCTTGGGTTCCGTCATTTTGTCCATACAAAGTTCCGCACAATAACTGATCACGTCCCAGGGGCAATAAACATCAGAATTTCCGAACCGGTATCCATCATACCATTCCCGGACTGCGTCGTATTTCTCTGTCAGACCATAGTATTGCAGCATCGCTTTCACTTCCGGATCTGTAAAGCCAAAATACTCATTAAATCCCGCTGTGGCGATGGAAAAAACCCGCAGATTATTCAACCCGGTAAAGATACTTTCCTTCGCTACGCGCAGGCAGCCGGTCATCACGGCGAAGTACAGGTTTTCGTTCGTTTTGAGCGCCTGATCGAATATGCCCCGCATCAGATCCACCATCTGGTTGTAATAACCTCTGTCATTTGCCTTAGCCAGGGGGACATCGTATTCATCAATCAGAATCAGCGCCTTTTTTCCATAGTGCTTGTAAAGCAGGGAGGAGAGCAGTTTAAGACTTCCTTTCAGCGTAGCTTCTGACATGGTGTAATTTCCCTCGCCGCTCGGGTCGGGTGTGATCAGCTGTCGGTAAAGGATTTTGTCTGTTTCGGTAAGCTGTTCGCTGTCTGCGAACAGGGATTCGAAGCGCCGCGCTTCATCACCGATCACAGAGCGCAGGATCGTACAGGCGGATTCATAATCACGTCCATTCACGCTTTTCAGACTGATCGAAACGACCGGGAATTTCCCCATGTATGCCTCGCAGAGTGCAGTTTCCTCTGAGATCGCAAGCCCGTCGAACAGCGTTCTATCGCAGCCGATCTCAAAAAAAGCTTTCAGCATGCTCATGTTCAGGGACTTGCCAAAGCGCCGGGGACGGGTAAACAGGTTCACTTCTCCCCAGGCGTTCAGCAGGTCACGGATCATCGCCGTCTTGTCTACATAATAAAATTCTTCTGCCCGAATTTTTGTGAAATTCTCAATCCCGACCGGGAGCTTTTTCTTCACACCTGTAGTATTCATGGTTCCCACGCCCCTTTCCCTGCGACGCCAGACGGTTCTGTTACTGTCTTTCATTTTAGCATGGACTGTCCGGATTCGCAATCATTCCGCCGGGCACTTTTCAGAAATGTACTATGGGCTGTGACGGATCCTGCATTTCCGGGCAAGAGGTGGTAGAATTCAGAAAAATTTTATGAGTGCAGAGGCTTGACAGCACACAGTCAGTGCGTTAAAATAACACCAACAGTTAAAACAGATCTGAAATTCATTTGTCCATGGGCAATCGGGCGTTTCGCCAGTTTTTCAGAGATTTACAGGAGAATTATGGAGGGACGCAGATTGAAAAAGCGGACGAAGCCCTATGGAGGCGCGGTCTACGACGATGTGTTTCGCACACTTCTGATCGACTGCAGGCAACTGATCATTCCGGTGGTCAATGAGGTCTTTGGGGAAGATTACAGCGGGGATGAAGAAGTTGTATTTTCGCAGAACGAGCACTTCCTGGGACCGCAGGACGGGCAGAGGGAGAAGCGGATCACGGACACGAGCTTTACGATCGGGAGAGAGGTTCGTAAGCGGTATCTTATGGAATGCCAGAGCAGGCAGGACAACAGTATGTTGATTCGCATTTTCGAGTACATGACGCTGGTAGCGCTGGAAGATGGACAGCTTGAGAAAGACAGCCTTCAGGTGACATTCCCCCGATCGGCGGTGCTTTACCTGCGGAGCAGCCGGACCACGCCGGACAGGATGGAGATCCGGATCCGTACGCCGGGAGACGAGATGCTGTACGAGGTGCGGGTCCTGCGGCTGGCAGATTACTCGCTGGAGGAGATCTTTCAGAAGAACCTGTTGTTCTTGCTTCCGTTTTACATCTTCACGCATGAGAAGCATTTCGCGGAATATCAGAAGAATGCAGTGAAACTGGAAGCGTTGAAAGCGGAGTACCGGTATATCGTGCAGCGACTGGATGCGTTGACGGAACAGGGGAAAGTCAACGTCATCGTATGCAGGACACTCATGGAAATGTGTATCAGAGTCACAGAGAAGATCGCGGTAAAGTTTGACAAGGTAAGGGAAGGAGTAAAGGAAATTATGGGCGGAAAGATACTGGAGTATGAGACGAAGACGATTCTGCGGCAGGGCTATAATCAGGGACTCAGTCAAGGATTAAGTCAAGGGTTAAGTCAGGGAACTGGCCAGACGCGGGTTTCTGACATCGACAATCTTATGAAAAATCTGGGTCTGACTCTGGATGAAGAGTGCCGCGCGATCGGCATCACAAGAGATGACTATCAGAGTGCGAAAGAGATGCTTCAGGAGTGATCCTCAGGACACCTGCTGACGAAGTTCAAAGACCCCGGAGAAGATGAATGGCTTCTCCGGGGTCTTTGTGTCCTGAAATGCAGGTATAGATCAGGAAACCCTGTACATTTCCGGTACCTTTACTCCTCCTCCGGTATTGTTTCCTTCTCGCACACGACCCGGCAGCGCTTCCGGAAGCAGGCGATGCCGTACTTGTAGATCGTGTGGAAGCCCTCGTCCTTCAGCCTGGCCGTGTAGCCGGTCGTTTCGATCTGCGCCATCGCCTCCCGGCAGGGCGCGGCGAAAGCCGCTTTTTCGGCGTATTTCACTTCGATGATGATCCCGGTGTCCGCGCTGTCGATCTCGACCAGGATGTCGCTGTAGGCGTCGCCGGACTCCGCGTTCGACCGGACGATCCAGCCGCTCCTGAAACCGAGAATACCCAGCAATATTCCATGGTAAAAGCAGACACTTGGGTTCTGTCTTTTAGAACCCTTAGTGGTCGCTTTCCCTGGCGGAAAGCTTTCTTTCCGCTCTTTCCGGACACTGGTGTCCCGGATGCTGATCGTCCTGCCAAGATAGAGCGTAAAGAGGCGCTCTGTCTCCGCCGCGTCGCCGCTCTGCAGGGCGGCGCAGAAGGCCCGCAGTGCTTCGCCGTCATTTGCCACGTCTTCTCGGAACATTTTCATGATCTGTTCCGTGAAGATGTTCCGGATCTCCCGGTTCGGGATTGCCAGCTGATACAGTTTGCCATCCGCCCTGCCGCGCTGTGTCAGGTAGCCAGTTGTAAACAGCAGGCTCCAGATATTGTCGATCGAATCATAAAGCCGGTTGTAGGTCAGATCCTCGTGGATTTCCTTTGTCACGGTCTCACCCGCTACCAGCGATTCGATTTCGCCCTTCGTCGCTCCGGCGCCAGCTCCTTCGAGGAAATGTCGCACCGCATCATTGCCGCTGGTGTTCGACCAGTAGTCTTTTGGCCGGGCAATCGCGCAGGCAGTCAACTCATCACAGTAGTTGATGACATCCCAGGGACAATAAACATTGACATTTCCGAACAAATATCCATCATACCATTCCTTTATGATAGTATATTTGTCCGTAAGATCATAGTATTCCAGCAAATTTCGCACTTCGTAGTCCGTAAACCCCAAATATTTATCGAAGCGAACAGATGTGATGGAAAGAACCCGAAGATTCAGGATGATTACCTTTTTCTCATAATGTTTATGAAGTAGTTCCGAGAGTTCTCTCAGGCTGCAGATCAGCGTCTCATCGTCCATCTCCTTTTTCAGCAGATCGGAAAGCAGTTTCTTGTCTTCAGAAGATAGCTTTTCACTTTCCAGAAGGAAATTCAGTCGCCGCGCCTCCTCATTGATGATCTTTACGGCCAGACCGCGCGCGGTCTCATAGTCGCCCGCGTCGATTCCCTTTAAGCTGATCGAGACGACCGGGAATTTCCCCATGTATGCCTCGCAGAGTGCAGTTTCCTCCGAGATCGCAAGCCCGTCGAACAGCGTTTTGTCGCAGCCGATCTCAAAAAAGGCTTTCAGCATGCTCATGTTCAGAGACTTGCCAAAGCGCCGGGGACGGGTAAACAGGTTCACTTTTCCTCATACCGGTTGTATTCATGATCCCTACGCCCCTTTCCCTGCGACGCCAGACGGTTCTGCTATTGTCTTTCATTTTAGCATGGACTGTCCGGATTCGCAATCATTCCGCCTGGCGCTTTTCAGAAATGTTCCAAGGTAAGGGACTGTTAAATTACCGGTGCT
>MSHD01000060.1 GCA_001941045.1 Lachnospiraceae bacterium Zagget2 | reverse complement strand
TTGGTTCTATTATTACACAAGCATCTTTCACAACAATACAGTTGATACGTCCTGTTTTCAAATCTTCCATCAGCCGCAGGAACTCCGGGCGCTCAAAATTTGTTCCGATATGCCCGTTATCTACATACTCATCCACCAGCTTCAAAGTCGGGTGCCGGGTAACATATTCCCTGTCATACTCCACCTGATTTACCAGAGAGCGGTCATCCTCCAGATTGTTATTTTTGCAGGAGAGCCGCGCATACAGCCCCGTGCGCCATTCCTGATCCAGTCGCCGCGCTTCCACCGCCTGCGTTGATTTTACTGTCCGATTTCTTCTTCCCATAAGGATATCCCTCCTTCTGCCTGAAACTCCGTCCAATAGTCTCTCAGCTGTACCTTACAGTCCTCCTCCGCGAAATGCGGCACGATGTGGCCATCACGGAAAACTTCTACCATCTGAAAGATTGCTTTCACTGTTTTACAGTCAAACTCCGGGATCGCATCCGCATCCATAACAGCAAATCTCTGTATCCAGGGATTGTCCGCACTGAACAGTTTTTCAAAATGCTCTTTATCGGCAATCACCTGTTTTAACTTCCAGTAAAGAGAGTCCGCATCATCCCCATTCTCCGCAGCCATTTCTATCTCTGCCTGAACCCGGAGCTTATTCTGATCGAATTGACTCAGCCTGCTCTGAAACCATCCGCTTTCCCTGACCGCTGGGAACGCCTCGCAAATATGCTTCGCCAGACTGATTTCTGCCGCCAATGCCTGCTTCATCTTTGGTATGACCTCATCCTGTCTCACATCATAGGTTTCGCACCCATCCGTTTTACGGGAGCACCGCGAATCACAGAAAATCCGCGCATACTCTTTTCCATTTTTGGAGCCTGCCACATTGCAAATCATCAGTTCTCCGCAATGGCCGCAGACAAATACATTCCGATATGGATTCTGATAATTCCGGTTTTTGCAGGTCTGTGTGAAACTGCGCTCCGCCAAGACATCCAGTGACTACTGATAGACTTCTCTGCTGATCAGTGGTTTGTGATAATTTTTGATTACTTTCCACTTTTCAGGCGGAAGCTTTTCATATTCCAGCTGCACACCGTCAATCCGTTTTTCCTTCGTCCTGCCAATCACATAATCGCCAACGTAACAGGGGTTTTTCAGGATATTCTTTACGACTGCGTGTTTCCAGTATGGACTTCCCGTCACCTTTTCACCATAAAGCTGTCCACGGCGCTGCTTCGGAGTCGGAGCCTTGCACTCATTCATATAACAAACCATGTCAATGACAGGCGTTTTCCGGATTGCCATCTCAAAGAGCTTCACAACATATGGTGCAGTCTCCGGGTCAATGACGATCTGTGGTTTTCCATCAGCCACATATCGGTATCCATAAGGAACCGCAGCCTTATAGATTTTCTGATTTTTAAAACCATCTTCCATCCATTTTCTTCCTATATAAGAAGACTGCATACTGGCGCACCGCTCCAGATACTCCTGCATATCGTCCTTCATGCTATCAAACTCATCTTCAATCGCGATGAAACGGATTCCCGCCGGATAGAAAAATCTGCCCACATCCACACTGACCGTACTGAAAGACTCCGACGCATAGCGAATGGATGCTATCAGAACCGTATCCACTTTCCTGCACTCAACATCGTCCAAAAGCCGAAGCCACTCCCGCCTGGAATCACGGACGCTGTTGCGGTCCGCATAGGTTTCAACTTTTTTCAGTTCCTTATGCTCCCTCAGATATGCCCTGCCCCCATACCCGAATTGACAGACAGACAAAACAGTCGTATCATGGAAAGAAAAAACATACCCAAATGAGACTTCCAGAAAATACAAGGAGCAAACAAAATGGAAACGAAAAAGAAAAAAGGGGTTGCGCCGCCGCGCTACGACGACGCATTCAAGGCAGGAGCTGTGCAGATGGTAACGGTACAAGGTCGTCAGCCCACAGAGGTGGCCAGAGAGCTTGGAATTTGCATTGATACTCTGCG
>MSHD01000059.1:10432-79563 GCA_001941045.1 Lachnospiraceae bacterium Zagget2 | reverse complement strand
GGTACTCATGTTTGAGTATTTACGTTACAGGAAGCAAAGCTGCTAAAAGATACGGAGGTATTTAAGCGCATAAAACCGCTTATGAAGGATACAGAATTGAATATGCGTTCACTATTGGAATATGGTCATAGTAAATTGGATGAAAACAAAAGCGTATCAAATGAAATCGAAAAACAGATTTGGGGCGATAGATTAGAAAAACGGCTTAGTGATTTAGAGCTTTCACATACAATCCTTATGCAGACACAAAAGCAAGTAGATCTGTTAATGATGAATGATTTATATTTAGTGGATAAAATATTAGCAATACTTGGAACAACAATCCCAATATGGCGAATGCAGGTCGCATTATTACTAGGAATGGAGAAGACAAATGAGCAGGTGCTGGTACAAAATAAAATTGCGATGGCTACGGAAACTTATGTAAAAGAAAACGGAAGAATATTAAAAAGAGAAATTCGGAAGGCAAAACCCCCCAAGGATATTGATGTAGAAGAAATAAAAAAATTGAACGACTCATTCTTAAGGGAAATAGATAATTTATCAGTAATAGAAAATGAAAACGACCAAATTGTTACAGATACTAAGCAATTATTACTAAAAGCATAACCTAAGATAAGGAGATAGTTACATATGGAATCAAAAAAAACAATACTGACATTGGACCCCAATAAGCAGGAGGCTGCAAGCCCCGTATTGCAGTCAATTGTAACTGAAAACTCGTCACTGTATGAAGGGGACTACTCTGCTGGAACTATTGATGAGAGTATGCTGAGTCCGGAAGAACGTGAAATGGTTGATCAGTTTGCTAGTGAAATCAACATTGAGAATGTTGAGCAAGTAGTAAACTATGGTATGCAGGCCCAAACCAATATTTCAGATTTTTCTACTGATATTTTGAAAAAAGTAAAGACTTATGATTTAGGAGATATAGGTGATTCTCTCAAGGAGTTAACTATTGCATTAGATGCAACTACTGAGCCAGAAAAGAGGGGGATTTTTGGTGTATTTCAAAAGGCAAAACGTGGGGCTGGTTCAATTCGTGCCAATTACGCTAAAGCTGAAAGTAATGTAGACCGAATCGAAAAGGATCTGCAGAGGCATATAACAGTATTAACTCAAGATATTTCCATGTACCAGCAGATGTATGATCTGAATATGCAGTATTATCGAGAGTTGACAATGTATATCATTGCAGGGGAAAAAGCTCTGGCTGTAGCAAGAAATGGAAAGCTACAGGAATTGAAAGCGAAGGCGGAGGAAACCACTAAGCAAGAGGATGTTCAGGAATATCGTGACTATGAAGATCTTTGCCATCGGTTTGAAAAAAAATTAGCTGACTTAGAGATTACCAGAGTTATTTCAATCCAATCAGCGCCTCAGGTTAGAATGCTGCAGAATAATGATAGAGAGATGCTGGATAAATTACAGTCATCTCTGGAAAATACTATTCCACTGTGGAGAAATCAGCTTGTCCTATCTCTCGGCATTGAGCATACAAGTAGAGCTTTGGACGCACAGAGCGCTCTCACAAATAAAACGAATGACCTTTTGAAGAAAAATTCAGAGACACTCAAAATGGCTACAATCGAGACTGCCAAGCAATCGGAGCAACCTATTGTGGATGTGGCCGTGCTCCATCAGTGTAATAAGGATCTGATTTCCTCAATCAATGAAGTTGTTAAGGTTCATGAGCAGGGAACTGTTCAGAGAGAAAAATCTCGTGAGGAACTGGTAAAGATAGAGGAAGAATTAAAACAGGCAATGCTTGAGGCAAAAGGTGGAAGATAAAGATTTGAAGGAAACTATGTTTGAAATATTCATAAAGAAAATGAATGTTGCGGAACAGTCTATACAGAGTCAGGAGGCTTATTCGAAGAGGAATATTGAAAAGGAACCAGCTCAGATATAAAGCAGAGAATGTTTGTATGGCGGGTCGTGGAGGAGATTATTCAATGGTTGATAGAAAAGAAAGTAACTATGCGGTTGCATGTGTCAATGAGTTTGGTAAACAAAAAAATTTATCACCAAAGGAATCCTATACTTATCTGGTGAATTATAGGGGGATTGATTTTCTGAAAGAATTCTATGATGTGGAGCATTTGTTCTCTTTTGATGATGTAGTGGAAGATCTGGCAAGAATATGTCGTAACAACGGGGGTGCGATTTTATGATTCTTTATCACGGGTCAAATGTTGAAATTGAAAAAATAGATCTGAATATGTGTAGGCCATACAAGGATTTCGGAAGGGGATTTTATCTTACCACCATAGAGGCACAGGCTCGAAAAATGGCTCTGCGCACAGCCAGAATTTATGGCGGGAAGCCGGTGGTTTCCGTATTTGAATATGAGCAGTCTGCGAATGCACGGATAAGGAGGTTTGAGAGACCTGGAGAAGAATGGGCAAGGTTTGTTATGAACAACAGAGACAGATACTTTACAGATTTTCAGAGTGAATTGTGCAATCATGATTGTAAATATGATATAGTAATCGGTCCGGTAGCGAATGATGACATGGCGATGCTCTTCAGGCAGTTTTCTGCCGGAAACATCTCAATAGAAAGAATGGTTGCAGAAATGGAATATAAAGAAGTGACAAATCAGCATTCTTTCCATACCGAGCTTGCCACGAGAAGTTTAAAAAAGGCAGGTGTTATATTATGACGCAGCAGGAGCAGCTAATTGAGTATATAACACAGGATATTCTGGTTTATTTGATGGAAGAAGAAAATATCGACTGGCCTGAAGCCATGCGGATGTTTTATTCATCGGCAACCTTTGAAAAATTGCACGATGTCGAAACAGGGTTGTATCTGGAATCGTCGGCGTATGTTTTTGGTATACTGAAAAACGAACTGCGGAATGGAAAGATTATTCAGAACGAAATTTAGGACTTGGTTCATCAAGTGGGAGATGACCAGGGGAGTGTCAAGAAAATTTCCTTGACACCTCTCCCTTTTTCGTGTAAGATACCTGAGGGTGATCGCTATGGAGGAGATTCTGAGACAGGCGCTTTTATATGATTTCTACGGGGAGCTGCTGACGGAGCGGCAGAAGCGGGTCTATGAGGATGTCGTGCTGAATGACTACTCGTTGAGTGAGGTCGCCGAAGAACTTGGAATCAGCCGCCAGGGCGTGCACGATATGGTCCGCCGCTGCGGCAGGACACTCGCAGAATATGAGGAAAAACTGCATCTGGTGGAGAAATTTGCAAAGATAAGAAATCAGGTCGGGGAGATTCGCCGGATTGCATCAGAGCATGAAAGCGATCCTGAGATGGAAAAGATCGGGCGGCTGGCCGCCGGGATTCTGGAGGAGCTGTAGATGGCATTTGACAGTTTATCAGATAAATTACAGAATGTGTTCAAGAACCTCCGGGGCAAGGGGCGACTCACCGAGGCCGACGTCAAGGCGGCGCTCAAAGAGGTGAAGCTGGCTCTGCTGGAGGCGGACGTGAGCTTCAAAGTTGTGAAGCAGTTCATCAAGGCCGTCGAGGAGCGGGCGATCGGCGAGGAGGTCTTGGAGAGCCTCACGCCGGGACAGACCGTGATCAAGATTGTCAATGAAGAGATGATCCGCCTCATGGGCAGCGAGACGACGGAGCTGAAGCTTTTGCCGTCCAATGAGATCACGGTCATCATGATGACCGGTCTGCAGGGCGCCGGCAAGACGACGACCGCTGCGAAGCTCGCGGGCAAGTTCAAAATCAAGGGTCGTAAGTGCCTGCTCGTCGCCTGCGATGTCTACCGCCCGGCGGCGATCAAACAGCTGCAGGTGAACGGAGAGAAGCAAGGCGTGGAGGTCTTCTCCATGGGAGATAAGCAGCGCCCGG
Source organism: Lachnospiraceae bacterium Zagget2 (assembly GCA_001941045.1). GTDB lineage: Bacteria > Bacillota > Clostridia > Lachnospirales > Lachnospiraceae > Hominiventricola. The sequence continues at coordinate 75,730 of MSHD01000059.1, read as the reverse complement.
CAGACATCGCGAAGGCTTCGATCGAGCATGCCCGGAAGCAAGGCATGAGCGTGGTCATTCTCGATACGGCGGGCCGTTTGCACATCGACGAGGAGATGATGGCGGAGCTGGTCGAGATCCGCGAGAAGGTGGACGTGACTTACAGTGTTCTCGTCGTGGACGCCATGACCGGCCAGGACGCGGTCAATGTGGCGACGAGCTTTTCCGATCGGGTCGGTATCGACGGCGTGATCCTGACGAAGCTGGACGGCGACACGCGCGGCGGCGCGGCGCTCTCGATCAAGGCGGTGACGGGAAAGCCGATTCTCTACGCAGGCATGGGCGAGAAGCTCTCCGACCTTGAGCAGTTCTATCCGGACCGCATGGCCTCCCGCATCCTTGGGATGGGCGACGTGCTGACGATGATCGAGAAGGCGCAGGAAAATATCGACGAGGATAAGGCGCGGCAGCTCTCGCAGAAGATGAAGAAAAATCAGTTCGACTTTGAGGATTATCTCGAGAGTATGAACCAGATGAAGAAGATGGGCGGCATCGGCGCGATGCTCGGCATGCTGCCGGGTATGGGCGGCAGCCAGATGAAACAGATCGAGGACGCGATGGATGAGAAGCAGATGGCGCACATCGAGGCGATTATCCTGTCCATGACCGTGAAGGAACGGCAGAATCCGAATCTTCTGAACCCGTCGAGAAAGCGCAGGATCGCGCGCGGCGCAGGCGTTGATATCAGCGAGGTGAACCGTCTGATCAAGCAGTTTGAGCAGAGCCGCAAGATGATGAAGCAGATGCCGAATATGATGAAGGGCGGCGGTATGTTTGGCCGCAAGGCCAGAAGAGGCGGATTTCCGTTCTGAGCGAAAAAGAGGGAATAAAAGTCAGCCGGTATACAGGCAAATCTGCACAGGAATTGTCAGAGACTTTTATATTATAATTTTTATATTCATTTACGGAGGTAAAGAAAAATGGCAGTTAAAATCAGACTGAGAAGAATGGGACAGAAGAAGGCTCCTTTTTACAGAGTAGTGGTGGCGGATTCCAGATCCCCGCGTGACGGACGTTTCATCGAGGAGATCGGCACCTATGATCCGAACACGGATCCGAGCACGTTCCAGATCGATGAGGAGGCCGCGAAGAAGTGGCTCTCGAGCGGAGCGCAGCCGACGGAGACCGTGGGTAAGCTGTTCAAGCTGGCAGGTATCAGCAAATAGAGGTAGAGCGATGAAGGAATTAGTGGAAGTGATCGCCAAAGCGCTGGTGGATCATCCGGACGAGGTGTCAGTCACCGAGACGAGCAAGGGGAGCACGACAGTTGTTGAGCTCCGCGTTGCGCCCTCCGATATGGGCAAGGTGATCGGCAAACAGGGGCGTATCGCAAAGGCGATTCGTTCCGTTGTGAAAGCTGCGTCTTCCAGGGATGACAGCAAGGTGATCGTGGAGATCGTACAGTAGTATGGAGCAGTTTTTGAGAGTCGGAGTCATCTCCTCGACGCATGGCGTGCGCGGGGAGGTGAAGGTTTATCCGACGACAGACGATCCGGCCAGGTTTCAGCAGCTTCAGAAAGTGCTGCTGGACACCAGAAAAGAGTACCTGTCACTTGAGATCGACGGCGTCAGATTTTTCAAGAATCTTGTGATTCTGAAATTCCGGGGTCATGACAGCATCGAGGCGGTAGAGCGCTATAAGGGCATGGATCTCTATGTCTCACGGGAGGACGCGGTTCCGCTGGCGGAGAATGAGAATTTTATCGCTGACCTCATCGGCATGGAGGTGCGCACGGACGAGGGACAGACACTCGGAGAACTGAGCGATGTGCTGGAGACCGGCGCCAATGACGTGTATGTGGTGAAGACCCCGGAGGGGAAGGAGATTCTGCTTCCGGCGATCCGTGACTGCATCCTCGACGTGAATGTGGAAGAAAAGCGCATGCTCGTCCATGTGCTGGAAGGACTGCTGGATCTATGAAATTTTATGTGTTGACGCTGTTCCCGGATATGATCCGGGACGGCTTTCAGACGAGCATCACCGGCCGCGCCATGGAAAAGGGGCTCCTTTCGCTTGAAACAGTGAATATCCGTGACTTCTCGGTCAACAACCGGGGGCGTGTGGATGATTATCCCTATGGCGGCGGAGCGGGTATGGTCATGCAGGCTGAGCCGGTCTACCGCGCCTGGCAGTCCATTGTCTCCGGTATGGAGAAGAGGCCGCGGACCCTCTATATGAGTCCGCAGGGCCGCGTGTTCGACCAGCAGATGGCGCAGGAATTCTCGCAGGAGGAGGAGCTCATCCTGCTCTGCGGGCATTACGAGGGTATGGATGAGCGCCTGATTGAGGAGATTGTGGATGAGGAAGTGTCGATCGGCGACTATGTGCTGACCGGGGGCGAGCTTCCGGCGCTGGTCGTGATGGATGCGGTGTCGCGTCTGGTAGACGGCGTTCTGCACAATGAAGAGTCTGCGCAGTATGATTCCTTTCACGACGGTCTGCTCGAATATCCGCAGTACAGCCGTCCGGAAGAGTGGCATGGGAAGACGGTGCCGCCGATCCTTTTATCCGGTCATCATGCGAATGTTGACCGCTGGAGGAGAGAACAGTCGCTGCTGCGCACGATGGAGCGCCGTCCCGAGCTGATGGAACGCGCGCAGCTCACAAAGGGAGATAAAATCTTCTTGCAAAGAAAATAGAAGTATGACAGAATAAAACGCGTTGTGAAAAGAAGGAGATGGTCCTCTGTTGTCGTTCCGGCATTAAGAACATCGAGTTATGAAGGAGGAACACAATGAACGAGATTATCAGAAAGATCGAAGCAGAGCAGATCAAGGAGGACGCGCCGAGCTTCCGTGTCGGCGATACCGTCCGCGTATCCGCGAAGATCAAAGAGGGAAACCGCGAGAGAATCCAGATTTTTGAGGGCACCGTGCTGAAGGTGCAGGGCTCCGGCTGCCGTACGACATTCACTGTCAGAAAGACATCGAACGGTATCGGTGTGGAGAAGACCTGGCCGCTTCATTCTCCGAACGTGGAGAAGGTAGAAGTGGTGCGCGAAGGCAAGGTACGCCGTGCAAAGCTGTTCTATCTCAGAGACCGCGTCGGCAAGTCTGCGAAGGTCAAAGAGCGTATCAGATAAGAGCAGACGCCAGGATTGCTTGAGGAATGCGAGGGACATGTACGTAAGTATAATGTCCCTCTATTACTATCCGGGGAGACAGATCCCATGAGAAGAAAAAAAGGACTCAGTTTCTATAAGAAGAAAAGAATCATTAAGCCGTCCGCGGTGCAGGCCGCCCTGCTCTGGGTGGGCGAAATTGTGCTTGCGTTCGCGATCGGCTGCGTGCTTGTGTTTTATTTTATGACGGGTCTTACCTGCGTGGGGCAGACGATGGAACCGTCTGTGAACAGCGGCGACAGCGTTTTCGTGAACCGCTTTATTTACCTGGTCTCCACGCCGCAGCGCGGCGATGTGATCGTCTTCAAACCGAATGGCAATGAGAATTCCCACTACTATATGCGCCGGGTGATTGGCGTACCGGGCGATACGATTCAGATTATCGACGGTTTTGTCTATGTGAACGGCGAGCTTTACGAGACCGGGATCGGAAGCGAGCAGATGGATTATGCGGGGCTCGCCGAGGAGGAGCTGACGGTAGGAGAGGGCGAATACTTTGTGCTCGGGGACAATCGTAATGCCAGCGAGGACAGCCGCTATGCGGATATCGGAAATGTAAAGCTGGAGGATATTTATGGAAAGGCCTGGTTTGTGAGTTTTCCGTGGGAGAATTTCGGGCCGATTCCGAAGGGTGGAAGTTAGGAGTAAGATGGACATACAGTGGTATCCGGGTCATATGACGAAAGCCCGGCGTATGATGCAGGAAAATAAAAAACTGGTAGATCTGATTATTGAGCTCGTGGACGCACGTGCGCCGCTCGCGAGTCGCAATCCGGATATCGACGAGCTGGGCAGGGGAAAGGCGCGGGTGATTCTGCTCAACAAGGCAGATCTGGCGGACGCGCACTGCAACGAGGAATGGGCCGCCTGGTTCCGGAAGCAGGGGTTCTACGCGCTGAAACTGGATTCGCGCAGCCAGGCCAATATGAAGGAGATTCAGGCCGTTATTCAGGAAGCCTGCCGGGAGAAGACGGAACGCGATCGCAGGCGCGGGATTCTGAACCGCCCGGTGCGTGCGATGGTTGTGGGCATTCCCAATGTCGGTAAGTCCACCTTTATCAACAGTTTTGCAGGTCGTGCCTGTGCAAAGACCGGCAATAAGCCGGGTGTTACGAAAGGTGCGCAGTGGATCCGGCTGAACCGGCAGGTGGAACTTCTCGATACGCCCGGGATTCTCTGGCCGAAGTTCGATGATCCGCAGGTGGGTACGCGCCTGGCGATGCTTGGCTCGGTGGGCGACCACGTACTGAATCTGAATGAGCTGTCCGTAGAACTTGCCGCATTTTTGCGGACGCATTATCCGGGAGTGCTGGAAGCACGTTACGGGATTTCCATATCGGAAGATATAAGTAATGAGCAGTTGCTGCCCCTGATTGCCCGGGCGCGCGGCTATCGCCTGAAAGGTGCGGAAGATGACTGCGCGCGCGCGGCGTCGGCGCTGCTGGACGATTTCCGCAGCGGCAGCCTCGGGCGCATCACTCTGGAGTACCCGGATCGGGACGAGGTGCAAAATGGCTAAGAAGAAAAAGGAAAAAGAGAAGAGGAGTATCTTCAGGGAATTTCTGAGCTTTGTGCTCTACGTAGCGGCTGTCGTGCTGGCCACCTTTCTGATCATTCACTTTGTAGGACAGCGTACCTATGTGAGCGGCAGCTCCATGGAAAATACCTTGAGTGACGGCGACAATCTGATTGTGGATAAACTGACGTACCGTTTTTCGGATCCGCAGCGTTTTGACATTATTGTATTTCCGTATCGTTATGAGGAAAATACCTATTTTATCAAGCGAATCATCGGTCTTCCGGGAGAGACGGTACAGATTGTGGACGGTACGATCTATATAGACGGCGAGGAACTCATCGAATCTTACGGGCGTGAGGTGATCCGGAATTCCGGACTTGCATCGGATCCGATCACACTGGGAGAGGATGAGTATTTTGTACTTGGTGACAATCGGAATGACAGTACCGACAGCCGTGATCCGAGCGTGGGTCTGATCAGCCGCGAAGAGATCATCGGGAGAGCTTTCATCCGGATCTGGCCGCTCTCGAAGTTTGGAATACTGAGGCATCGGTGATGACAAAAAAGGAAGAACGTGAGATAAAAAGGCAGCAGAAGCTCGAAGCGGAGCTCGCACGGCTGGATGCGATGCGCGTTTATGAGCGCGAATATGCGTCCTGCGGCGTGATCTGCGGCATCGACGAGGTCGGGCGCGGGCCGCTGGCCGGTCCGGTCGTGGCGGGAGCGGTGATTCTGCCCGCGGACTGCCGGATTCTCTATTTGAATGATTCTAAGAAGCTGACGCCGCGGCGACGGGAGCTCCTTTACGATGAGATTATGGAGAAGGCAGTGTCGGTCGGCCTCGGCGTCGTGAGCCAGGAGCGGATCGATGAGATCAATATCCTGCAGGCGACCTATGAGGCGATGCGCGAGGCCGTCGGAAAGCTGGAGCCGGCGCCGGACGTGCTGCTGAACGACGCGGTGACGATCCCGGGTCTTGAGCAGCTGCAGGTGCCGATCATCAAGGGCGATGCGAAGAGTCTTTCGATCGCGGCGGCCAGCGTCGTCGCGAAGGTAACGCGGGATCGCATGATGGAAGCGCTCGATGAGGAGTACCCGGGTTATTTCTTTGCCTCAAACAAAGGTTACGGTTCGGCGGCTCATATTGAGGCGCTGAAGAAGCTCGGTCCCTGCCCGCTTCATCGCAGGAGCTTTATCCGGAATATCTGCGGGGAAAGTGTGTTATGAATAAGCGCCAGGTCGGAAAGGATTATGAGGAGCTGGCCGCGCGCTGCCTTGAGGAAAAGGGATATCGGATTCTGGAACGCAATTTTCGTTGTCGTCAGGGAGAGATCGACCTGATCGCGCGGGACGGAAGCTGTCTGGTATTTGTCGAGGTGAAGTACCGCCGCGACGGGCGCGCAGGGGATCCGGCGGAGGCCGTGGATTTCCGGAAACAGAGGAGAATTATCCGCACGGCGGCTTATTATTGTTATAAGAGGAATATCGGGGAATCGCAAGCCTGCCGCTTCGACGTGATCAGCGTGCTGGGGAGCGAAGTCCGTCATATCGAAAATGCATTTGAGTATCAGGGGTAAAAATATGTGGAAATGGAAGAGCGGGAATGGCCCGCTTTCCCTGCGTGAGCGGGAGGGCGTGCCTTTTTTCGTATTTAAAAATCTGGAGGAGACAAATCTGGTGCGGCATGGCTTTTCCACGCGGCAGGGCGGTGTGAGCGAGGGAGATCTCGCCTCGCTGAACCTCAGCTTTACGAGAGGCGATGAGCCGGAGCGCGTCCGGGAAAATTTCAGGAGAATCGGTGCGGCGATCGGCTTCGACTGTTCTTCCCTGGTGCTTTCTGATCAGACGCATACGACGAATGTGCGATGCGTGACGGAGGCGGACCGCGGAAAGGGTTTTGTGCGGGAACAGGATTATAAAGATGTGGACGGCCTGATCACGGATGTGCCGGGACTCACGCTCGCCACTTTCTACGCAGACTGTGTGCCGCTGTTTTTTGTGGATCCGGTGCACCGCGCCATCGGGCTTTCTCACTCCGGCTGGAAGGGTACTGTTCACAGGATGGGAGAGGTTACCCTGTGCCGCATGCGCGAAGCGTTTGGCACAGAGCCCGGTGATGTGATCGCAGCCATCGGTCCCTCGATCTGTCAGGACTGTTATGAAGTCTGCGAGGATGTCGCCTCTCAGTTTCAGCAGGAATTTTCTGAGGACGCGGATGAGCGTATGCTGTATCGGAAAGAGAACGGGAAATACCAGCTGAACCTCTGGCGGGCAAACGAAAAGGTGCTCCTTACGGCGGGAATCCGAAAAGAGCACCTTGCTGTGACAAACTTATGTACCTGCTGCAATCCGCAGCTTTTATTTTCTCACCGCGCGAGCGGCGGGAAAAGAGGAAATCTCGGAGCCTTTCTGCAGCTGCTCTGATCTCACTCCAGACTTTCCAGCAGCGCGTAGATTCGGTCGGTCGGATCGTCCACGTGCTCAGTCGTCACGTCGTGGTTGATACAGTCGATGATGGCCGCCAGAAACTTGGTCATATCAGCCTCGGTGTACCAGGGGCGGGAGAGCAGCTCCGGCGTCCGGTAGTTCAGGTTCGTCGTCACGACCTGGCTGATATAGCCCTTTTCATAATATTCATCGAACTGGGACAGGCCGTCCGTGAACAGGCCGAAGGTCGCGCAGATGAAGACGCGCTTTGCGCCGCGTTCGCGGATCTGCCGCGCCACGTCCAGCATACTTCCTCCCGAAGAGATCATGTCGTCGATGACGACGACGTCTTTTCCATGCAGATCGTCACCGAGAAATTCATGGGCGACGATCGGATTCTTTCCGCCGACGACGACAGAGTAATCACGGCGCTTGTAGAACATGCCCATGTCCACGCCGAGCACGCCCGCAAAGTAGACCGCGCGGTCCATCGCGCCCTCGTCCGGACTGATCACGATCAGGTGTTCCTTGTCCGTCACGAGATCGGGCGCGGATCGGTTCAGTGCCTTGATGAACTGGTAGGGCGGATTGAAGCTGTCGAAGCCGTGGAGCGGGATCGTGTTGCAGACGCGCGGGTCGTGGGCGTCGAAGGTGATGATATTGGACACGCCCATATCGATCAGCTCCTCGAGCGCAAAGGCGCAGTCCAGAGACTCGCGTCCCTTTCGCTTGTGCTGGCGGCTCTCGTACAGGAAGGGCATGACCACGTTGATACGTCTGGCCTTGCCGTTCGCCGCGGAGATGATGCGCTTGATATTCTGATAGTGGTCATCGGGGGACATGTGGTTTTCATGACCGCAGACCGTATAGGTCGGGCTGTAGTTCGTGACATCCGCCAGAATAAACAGGTCCACGCCGCGGACAGAGTCGTACAGAATGCCCTTCGCTTCGCCGGTGCCAAAACGGGGGCAGGCGTTGCGCAACAGATAGCTTTCCTCGAGATAACCCCGGAAATTCGGAAGGTCGTGGTAGTCCTGCTTGCTGTCAGAGCGGAAGCCCACAAGATATTTGTCCACCTGAGCGGCCAGCTCCTGGCAGCCTTCCAGGGCGGCGATCTTTAAAGGTGCAATGGGAAGTACATTTTCGTAATAATTTTCAGTCATAGGAATCCCCCGGTATTTTCATGTTTCATCTATCCTTGTTATACCATTTACGCGCGCAGCCCGTCAACTTAATATTTGTAATTCGCACGAAAATCCTGTATAGTGTATGGGAAAGGGAAAAGTTATGGAACATATTATAAGAAACGTCGCCCCGGGAAGTATCGCCGCTGAGCTGGAGATCAGGCCGGGCGATGTCCTTTTGTCTGTAAATGGGCAGACACCGGAGGACGTATTTGACTATCGCTATCTGATCAGTGACGAGGAGATCGTCGTGCTCGTTCGCAGTGCGGACGGCGAGGAATGGGAATATAAGATTGAAAAGGAGTACGGGGAGGACTTAGGACTCGAGTTTGAGAACGGACTGATGGACGCCTACCGCTCCTGCCGCAACAAATGTATTTTCTGCTTTATCGACCAACTGCCGGAAGGCATGCGGGACACCCTTTATTTCAAGGATGACGACTCGCGCCTGTCCTTCCTGCAGGGGAATTACCTGACGCTGACAAATATGGGAGAACATGAGCTGGACCGGATCATTTATTATAAGCTTTCCCCGATCAACATCTCCTTCCAGACGACGAATCCTGAGCTTCGTTGTCGCATGCTGCGCAATCGTTTTGCAGGGGATATCATGGAGAAGGTGAGGCGTCTGAAAGACGCCGGGATCCTTATGAACGGCCAGATCGTGCTCTGCAAAAATGTGAATGACGGCGAGGAGCTCGAACGTTCGATCCGCGACTTAAGCGCGCTGATGCCTCAGCTTCAGAGCGTCTCGGTCGTGCCGGTTGGTCTGACCCGATACCGCGAGGGCCTGTATCCGCTGGAGCCTTTCACAAAAGAAGATGCTGAGAAAGTGCTCGCGTGCATTCATCGCTGGCAGGAGAAGTTTCAGGCGGAGTACGGTACGCATTTCATCCACGCGGGCGACGAGTGGTATCTTCTGGCGGAGCAGCCTTTCCCGGAGGAGGAATGCTATGACGGCTATCTGCAGCTCGAGAACGGGGTTGGCATGGCGCGTCTTCTGGAAGAGGAGGTGCGCTCTGCGCTCGTATCGTGCGAAGGCGATGCGAAGGAGCGGCGTCTCACGATCGCAACCGGAGTGCTGGCCGCACCGCTGCTTGAGCGTCACATTGCGCGGATACAGGAAAAATATCCGGGGCTGCATGTACAGGTGGTACCGGTCCGCAACGACTTTTTCGGAGAGCAGATTACAGTGGCGGGGCTTATCACAGGAGAGGATCTGATCCGGCAGCTTAAGGGAAAGATCTTTGGAGACCGGCTTCTGATTACGGAGAATATGATGAAGGACGGGGAGAATGTATTCCTCGATGATGTGACCGTTCCGCAGCTTGAAAGCGCTTTACAAACGAGGGTTTCCATAGTAGAATCAAGCGGAAATGATTTTGTGAAAAGGATTCTGGGAGAGTAGAAGAAGAGGAAGAAGATGAGTAAACCGATTGTTGCGATCGTCGGGCGGCCAAACGTGGGGAAGTCCACGCTGTTCAATGCCCTGGCGAAGCAGAATATTGCAATTATCAAGGATACGCCGGGCGTGACCCGGGATCGTATCTATACCGATGTGAACTGGCTCAATTATGACTTCACGCTGATCGATACCGGCGGCATCGAGCCGGACAGCCGGGATATCATTCTTTCGCAGATGCGCGAACAGGCGCAGATCGCGATCGACACGGCGGATGTGATTATCTTTCTGGTGGATGTGCGCCAGGGACTGCAGGACGCTGATTTTAAGGTGGCTGAGCTTCTCAGACGTTCCCATAAGCCGGTTGTCCTTGTGGTAAATAAGGTCGACAGTTTCCAGAAGTTCATGGCCGACGTGTATGAGTTTTATAATCTTGGAATCGGAGATCCCCTGCCGATCTCCGCGGCTTCCCAGCTCGGCATTGGCGATATGCTGGACGAAGTGGTAAAATATTTCCCGGAAGGGAGCGGGGAGGAGGCGGAGGATGACCGCCCGAAGATTGCGATCGTCGGCAAACCGAACGTCGGCAAATCCTCGCTGATCAACCGTCTGACCGGCAAGAACCGGCTGATCGTCTCTGACGTCGCCGGGACGACGCGTGACGCGATTGATACGGAAGTCCGCTATGACGGAAAGGAGTACGTTTTTATCGATACAGCGGGTCTTCGACGCAAGAACAAGATTAAAGAGGATCTGGAGCGCTACAGCATTATCCGCGCGGTGGGCGCGGTGGAGCGCGCCGATGTGGTGGTGGTCGTCATCGACGCGACGGAGGGCGTGACCGAGCAGGACGCGAAGATCGCCGGCATCGCCCACGAACGCGGCAAGGGCATCATTATCGCGGTCAATAAGTGGGATGCGGTGGAGAAGACGGACAAGACGGTCAGAGAGTATACAAAACGCATCCGCGAGGTGCTCTCCTTCATCCCCTACGCGGAGATCCTGTTTATTTCCGCGCTCAGCGGCCAGCGTCTGCCAAAGCTTTTCGAGACAGCGGACCGCGTAATCGCGAACCAGACGCTGCGCGTGCAGACCGGCGTGCTCAACGAGATCATCGGGGAGGCGACGGCATTGCAGCAGCCGCCGTCGGACAAGGGAAAACGGCTGAAGATCTACTACGTGACACAGGTGGCTGTGAAACCGCCGACCTTTGTCGCTTTTGTGAACGATAAGGAGCTGATGCATTTTTCCTATGTGCGTTATCTGGAAAACAAGCTGCGCGAGGCTTTTGGTTTTGGCGGGACTTCGCTGAAATTTATTATACGCGAGAGGAAGGAAAAAGGCTGAGATGGAACGAATTCTGTGTCTGGCGATCGGATATCTTTTCGGTCTTTTCCAGACGGCATACATTTACGGGCGGATGAACGGTATCGACATCCGCGAGTACGGCAGCGGCAACGCGGGGACGACCAACGCGCTGCGCGTGCTGGGCAAGAAAGCCGGGCTGATTGTTTTCCTTGGTGATGTGCTCAAGACGATTCTGGCGGTCGTGACGGTGCAGCTGCTTTTCGGAAATACTTATGCAGACATCATCTCCCTTCTGCGGCTTTACGCGGCTGCGGGTGCGATCCTGGGGCATAATTTTCCGTTCTACCTTGGTTTCCGCGGCGGGAAGGGCGTGGCCTGCACGGCAGGGCTGATTGCAACGCTCGGGCCGGTTATGATCGTCTGTGAAGCGGTCACGTTTCTTCTGGTGACCATCATTACGCGTTACGTTTCGCTTGGTTCCATTATTGTGGAGATCGAGCTGGTGGTCGGACTGGTCGTGCTCGGACAGATGGGCTATTACGGAATGGATCAGGCGCATCGGATGGAATTTTATCTGCTGGCCGCCGCGCTGTGCGTCATGGCAATCTGGCGTCACAGAAAAAATATTGCGCGGCTTGTAAACGGAACAGAAAATAAAGTCTTTCAGAAAAAGAAATAAAGGAGATAGTGCCATGGCAAAAATCGGAGTAATCGGAGCGGGAAGCTGGGGAACTGCGATTTCCAGGCTCCTTGCAAATAAGGGGCATGAGGTGACGGTCTGGTCCATCGTGGAGGATGAGATCCGGATGCTGCGCGAGGAACACGAGCATAAGAGTAAGCTCCCGGGTGTGAAGCTGCCGGAATCCATTGTCTACACGACGGATCTTGAGAGTGCAGTGCAGAAAAAAGAACTGCTTGTGCTGGCGGTACCTTCGGTCTATACGAGAAGCACTTCGCACAGTATGGCTCCTTATGTCGCGGACGGGCAGATCATTGTAAATGTAGCGAAGGGTATTGAAGAAAGTACGCTTATGATCCTGACGGACATTATTGAGCAGGAGATCCCGCAGGCGAACGCGGCGGTGCTCTCGGGTCCGAGCCACGCGGAGGAAGTCGGCAGGGATATTCCCACGACCGTCGTCGCGGGGGCGAAAGATCAGAAAACCGCAGAGTATATTCAGAATATTTTTATGAGCGAGACCTTTCGTGTGTATACGAGTCCGGATATGCTCGGTATCGAGCTGGGCGGCGCGCTCAAAAATGTCATTGCGCTCGCGGCGGGCGCGGCGGACGGACTGGGCTGCGGCGATAATACGAAGGCCGCGCTGATCACGCGCGGCATCGCGGAGATGGCGCGGCTTGGTATCACGATGGGCGGTCATGCAGAGACTTTCTACGGTCTGACCGGTATCGGCGATCTGATCGTGACCTGCGCTTCCGTGCACAGCCGCAACCGTAAGGCCGGTTTCCTCATCGGGCAGGGGAAAAACATGCAGGAGGCGATGGACGAGGTGCAGATGGTCGTCGAAGGCGTATATTCGGCGAAGGCCGCGAAGACACTCGCACAGAAATACGGCATCGAAATGCCGATCGTGGAGGAGGTCAACGAGGTGCTCTTCGAAGGAAAGACCGCGAAGGAGGCGCTTACGGAGCTGATGCTGCGCGACCGCAAGATTGAGCATCCGCAGCTGCCGTGGACATAAGTTTTTCACGTGACAAGCGTGCTAAAGTGTAGTATCATACTAATCAGGCAGTCAGTATTATTAAAAGAATATGAGGAGGTTAAAAGAACATGGCGGGAATTTTAAAGAGATTCAGTGACATTATGTCGGCAAACCTGAATGCGCTTCTGGACAAGGCGGAGGATCCGGAGAAGATGATCGACCAGTATCTGCGCGATCTGCAGAATGATCTGGCGAAGGTGAAGGCAGAGACGGCTTCCGTGATGGCCGAGGAGACACGCTGCAAGAGAGCTCTCGACGAGTGCGGGAAAGAGATCGCAAACATGCAGAGCTACGCGGAGAAGGCTGTTCTCGCGGGCAACGACGACGATGCGCGCCAGTTCCTTTCGAAGAAACAGCAGCTTGAGAATAAGAAGGCCGGACTTGCCGATGCCTATGCGGTTGCGCATGACAACGCCGTGAAAATGAAGGAGATGCATGACAAGCTCTGCCGTGATATCAGTGAGCTGAACTCGCGCAAGGAGGCGATCAAGGCGAAGGTCGCTGTCGCGAAGACGCAGGATCGTGTAAATAAGGTTGGCGCTTCTGCGGAGGGCGCTGCAAACACGATGTCAGCGTTTGCACGCATGGAGGAGAAGGCGGACCGCATGCTCGACGAGGCAAATGCCATGGCGGAGCTGAACGGAAATTCCGAGGCGGAGACGATCAAAGATCTGACGGCGAAATATGACAACAGCACCGCCGCGGTAGAGGACGAGCTTGCGGCTCTGAAGGCAAAGCTCGGAAAGTAAGATATGACGAGACAGAAATTCAGCCTGCTGACCCGGAAGGGGGAGCCTGTCCTGCTGGATGGAGGAACCGGCTCCTGTCTGCGTGAGCGGGGGATGCCGGTTGGAGTCTCCACGGAGCTCTGGGTGTATGAGCATCCCGATGTGATCGGGCAGCTGCAGCGTGAATACGTGGACGCCGGTTCGCAGATTCTCTATGCGCCGACCTTCGGTGCGAACCGCGCTACCTTGAAGAGCGCGGGAATTGACGACCGTCTGGAGGAGCTGAACCGCACGCTGGTGAGGAGGACAATCGAGAATGCAGGCGGCCGGGTGATCGTAGCGGGAGACCTCTCCACGACCGGAAAGGCAATGGAGCCGCTTGGCACGGCGACCTATGCAGAGCTGCTTGCGATCTATGAAGAGCAGATGCACATTCTGGCGGATGCGGGCGTGCAGCTTCTTGTAGCGGAGACGCTGCTCGCGATGGACGAGGGCATGGTGATCTGCGACGCGGCGCGCGCGGTCTGTGACCTGCCCTTGATCATCTCCTTCACCTGTGAGGGCGATGGAAATCTGTATTTTGGTGGAAACATCTTTGAGGCTGCTGCTGCGCTCGAAGCGATGGGGGTGGATGCGGTCGGTGTGAACTGTTCGGTCGGACCGGATCAGCTTGCGTCGGTCGTGAAGACACTTCATGAGACCGTCACCGTTCCCATTGTTGCGAAGCCGAATGCCGGGATGCCTCAGATTACGGAGACCGGAAAAGCTGTCTACAGTATGGGAACAGAAGATTTTGCGGGGCATCTTCTTGATCTGTGGGATTGCGGCGCGTCCATCATCGGCGGCTGCTGCGGCACGACGCCGGAGTATATACGCGTGCTCCGTGAAGCCCTCACCCGGCGTATGGCGGGCAGCGATTGACAAATTGCCGCAGCATTGCTACAATGCTAAAGTGTGGTTAGAATACAGGCAGAAAGCGGGATAAACATGCAGAAAGTAGTTTTTTCAATTCTTGTCGACAATACGGCCGGTGTGCTGAGCCGGATCGCCGGACTTTTCAGCCGCCGCGGCTACAATATTGACAGCCTGACTGTCGGTGTGACCGCGGATCCGAGATATTCCCGGGCGACGGTTGTGACGAGAGGAGATCACAATATACTGGATCAGATAGAAAAGCAGCTGAACAAGCTGGAAGATGTAGTTGATATCAAGAAGCTGGAGCCCGACAGCTCAGTATGCCGGGAACTTTTGCTTGTCAAGGTGCTTTGCGATGACCGCAATCGCCAGGATATCATTTCCATAGCGAATATATTCAGAGCCAAAATCGTGGATGTGTCGACAGATTCACTGGTGATTGAGATGGTCGGGGATCAGTCGAAGCTCGCCGCGTTCCTGCGTATGCTCGGAGATACCGAGATCCTGGAACTGGCACGCACCGGCATCACCGGACTGTCCAGAGGTACGTCTGACGTAAAGATGTACGGAGAAAACGGCGAACTGATGGATTACGGCTTTAATTAAAACTTTTTAATATATATGGATGGAGGAAAAGAAAATGGCAAAAATTTACTATCAGGAGGACTGTAACCTCTCACTTCTGGAAGGTAAGACGATCGCAATCATCGGCTATGGCAGTCAGGGACATGCGCACGCGCTGAATCTGAAAGAGTCGGGATGCCATGTCATCATTGGCCTTTACAAGGGCAGCAAGTCCTGGAAGAGAGCCGAGGAGCAGGGTTTTGAGGTGTTCACGGCTGCGGAAGCTGCGAAGCAGGCTGATATTATCATGATCCTGATCAACGATGAGAAGCAGGCGAAGATGTACAAGGAAGACATTGAGCCGAATCTGGAAGAAGGCAATATGCTCATGTTTGCGCATGGCTTCAATATCCACTTTGGCTGTATCAAACCGCCGAAGTTTGTTGATGTGACGATGATTGCTCCGAAGGGACCGGGTCATACGGTGCGTTCCGAGTATCAGGTGGGCAAAGGCGTTCCCTGCCTTGTCGCTGTGGAGCAGGATGCGACCGGAAAAGCGCTCGAGATGGCGCTGGCCTATGCACTTGGTATCGGCGGAGCCAGAGCGGGCGTACTGGAGACGACCTTCCGTACCGAGACCGAGACCGATCTCTTCGGCGAGCAGGCAGTGCTCTGCGGCGGTGTGTGCGCGTTGATGCAGGCTGGCTTTGAGGTGCTGACCGAGGCCGGTTATGATCCGAGAAACGCATACTTTGAGTGCATCCATGAGATGAAGCTGATTGTTGACCTGATCTATCAGTCCGGTTTCTCAGGCATGCGCTATTCGATCTCCAATACGGCGGAGTACGGCGATTATGTCACCGGGCCGAAGCTGATCACGGAGGAGACAAAGAATACAATGAGAAAGATTCTGAAGGAGATCCAGGACGGTACCTTTGCGAAGGAATTCCTTCTTGATATGTCCGATGCGGGCGGGCAGGTGCATTTCCAGGCGATGAGAAAGCTCGCACAGGAGCATCCGTCGGAGAAGGTCGGCGAGGAGATCCGCAAGCTGTACAGCTGGAACGGCGAGGACAAGCTGCTGGACAACTAGTTTTTATAAGCAACCTTAAGAGGGGACGGGGAGATTTCCCCGTCCCCTTTCTACACAGTGAAGGAGCAGAGCATGAGGAAGAAAGGACTGTCCCGCACACAGATTTGTATCTTGTTTGCAGCTTTTCAGGCGCTGCTGCTGGCCTATGCGGTTTTCTTTTTACATCCCTATTATGGTTCCAATGATGAATTCACGCTGTCGGCCATTGCGTCGGGAGCTTATGGGGGCGACACCTGGTATTTCATCTATATTCACAGTGCGTTCGGATGGATTCTGAAGGCTTTTTACATGCTGCTTCCGAATGTAAACTGCTACACCCTGGTCATGTATGCTCTGATCTTCCTGTCGGTGACAGCGATCGGTTTCACCTGGATACGAAAGAACGGCCGGGTCGGGGTTCTGCTTGCCTTTCTGCTGGCGCTTGCGAGTCTTTCTCCACTCTATGTAGAGTTTCAGTACACGAAGACCGCTGCCATTGTAACGACTGCAGGTTATGTGCTGATCTTCGGGGCAGAAAAAAAACGCCATACACTGATGGGAATTGTGTTTCTTCTGCTGGGGAGCTGGATTCGTTTTGAATCCTTCGGCATGGTCAGTATCGTGGCTTTCGGGCTGTGGCTGATCCGGGCGTTCCGCGTTTTCATAAAAAAAGAATATAACTGGAAGCGTTTTTTCCTGCAGGACTGCACGCCCTTCCTGGTGGCCTTTGCTCTGGTATTCGGCAGTATTGCGCTGGAAAATATCATCGTCTACACGCCGGGCAGCGCGGCGGCGCACTATAAGGAGTATGATAAGGCGCGGCAGCAGCTCCTGGATTACGGCGTGCCAGAGTGGGATGAGTATCAGGAGGAGTACGAGGCGCTGGGGCTGACGCGCACCGATGTGCTCAATCTCGAGAACTGGCTGATCGCTGACAGTGACCGTTATACGACGGAGGTTTACCAGGCGATTGTGGCTTTCCGGCAGGATCGGCCCTTCCAGTGGGAATATCTGCTGGATTATCTTTTCCTTCTGGCAAAAAAGCCTTTGTTTATTTTGAGCGCACTGCTTTTGCTGCTCTGGCTTTTCCCGCTCCGGACGCTGCGAAAACGAAGAAACTGGATTTCGGTGCTGTGGCCTTTCGCGGCCTTGCTCGGAATTTATCTCTATTTTATCAAGATTTACCGGGTGCTCCCGATCGTGGTGACAGCCTGCCTCATCAGCGTGCTGGTCTTCAGCTGGACTGCGGCGGGAGAGGAGCTCGAAGACACCTGGTCGGAGAGACTGAACGGGCGATATTTCATGCGGGCGGGGGCGCTGGGCCTCATCGTGACAGGCGTGGTCTGCGTTCGCATGCTTGTGGTACCGTTGTTCGGAACTGCCGTGCAGCAGTCCGGGGAGAGCCTTGCTTACCGGGAGCTCTATGACACGATCACGGAGGATAAGGATATTTACTATGTCTTTGACCCGATCACGAACGACGGCGTCGAGCTGGGCTATTCGATCTTCGAGAAGCTGCCGGAGGGGTACCTCACGAATGTATTCACGCTCGGCGGCTGGGAGACGGAGTCCCCGCAGGTCACGGACAATCTTGCGCAGTACGAGCAGTGGAACCTGATGAAGTCGCTGTACTTAAGCGATCGCGCGGTGCTGATCTCGGAGACGATGCTGGAGCATCTGATGATCCATATCGATGACACTTATGACGGACTGTTCCTCACCTATTTCAGGGTGGGTGAGGTCGGAGACTTTGACCTCTATACGCTGAACTATACCATGCAGTCCCTCGATGAGACAGAAGCGTATACGGCTACGCTCGATAAGACCTGGACGGAGGATGACGGGCGCTATGATGTGTTTACAGCGACTGTCAACATGACGCCGGAGGAGCTGGAGGGCAGGAGCGTTTTCCTCTGGATGGAGAGTGTGGAGAGCGGAAAGGTGCGGATGTATCAGGGCGCCTGGCAGCAGCAGGATGAGAACGGGCTTTATTCTCTGCTTTACGACACAGGACTTGCGGATACGGATCAGGTGAAATTTACGATTCCGAAGATGAGCTATCCGCTGGATGAGCGCTACGAGGTGCACATCGTGATCCGGGAAGACACGGAAGGAACGAAGATCGCTACAGAAAATCTTCTTTATGAATGAGAAGGGAAGGGAGAAAGGCTTCGATGAAAGCAAAAAGGCAGATAAATTTTGAACTGCTGCGGATACTCTGCATGTACATGATCGTCATCGGGCACTGCCTGTTCCATGGCCGTGTGACGGCGAAACTCGGCTACGGCACAGTCAATTATTTTCTTTCCTACTTTGTTCAGTCCTTCTCCGTCGTACATGTCAACTGCTTCGTTATGATCGGCGGTTATTTCGCGGTGGGCAGCAAGTTCCGATCAGAGCGCGTGCTGCGCTTCTGGCGGCAGGTTTCCTTCTACGCCCTGTTGATCTTTGTGCTGTACGGTTGTGCGGCCTCTGTGAGCCTTTCCGACGCCGTGAAGGCACTGTTCCCGGTCTCTGCCTACAATTACTGGTTCGCGAGCGTCTATATGGGTCTGCTTCTTCTGACTCCCTTTATCAGTATGCTTGCGGTGCGGCTCACGAAGGTGCAGTACCGCTGGCTGCTTGTCTGTCTGAGCGTTTTTTTCAGTGTGAACCATATGATTTTCCAGGTGAACGCCTATGGCAGCTACTCGGGCCGGGAGCTTCCCTGGTTTGTATTTCTTGCGCTGCTCGCGGGCTATATCAGGCTTCATACCAGGCAGGAACGGAAATATTTTTATTATGGACTGGCGGGCTATATCTTAAGCTCCCTTGCGATCCTGGCAAGTGTCTATCTCTCTGTAGAAATGGGGCTGGAGGAGATCGGTTATTTTCTGAACTATAATTCTCCGCTCGCGCTGCTCTCGACGGCATGTCTCTTCCTTGCGGTGAAAAATATGCCATGGAAGGAGACGAGGGCCGACGGCCTGATCCGGAAAGTCGCGGGCGCCGCCTTCGGCGTTTACCTCATTCATGACAATTATCTGATCCGCTATCTTGTGTGGGATACGTTTCGTGCGAGTAAGGTCGCGCTGACACATTGGGCGGTGATCTACGCCGCTGCGGTCGCCGTGGTGGTGTATGTGGCCTGTACCTGTATCGAACTGCTGCGGCAGCGTCTGTTCGCTGCCTGCGGCAAACGCTATGAAAAGACGGCGCTGTATAAAGCAGAGCAGACATTATGTGAGAAAATCGATGGAATATTTCCGGAGGCCTGATCTGACGGACAGTAAGAAGACAAAATGAAAAACCGCTCGAAAGAGCGGTTTTTCCTGAAAAAGCTTCCGAGCGGATTCGAACCGCTGACCTACGCATTACGAGTGCGTCGCTCTACCAGCTGAGCCACGGAAGCTTATGTTGTACGTGACAACGAAAGTTATTATAGCCGATGTGAATCGGATTGTAAAGCTTTTTTTTGAAAAATTTTTTTCGTGTATTTTCTCTTTCCTACAATGTGTCCAATCACAGCAGAAGGAAAGTATGTTATTATAATAACAATCTCGGGTCTGCGAGAAAATATATTATAATATAGTATAGAGGAGATTACATAACATGTTTCGAGATGAATTTGCCGCAGTGTGTAATGGCGCAAAAGGAAAATTAAATCTTCTGAACAACAATCCCGCCGGATATTTTATTTCAGCAATGGTGGCGGGTATGTTTATTGCCTTCGGAGGCTTTGTGATGTGTACGGCCGGTGCGGTTCTGACCGCAAATGGAAGTACGATGACAAAGGTCGTTATGGCCGCTACGTTTGCATCCGCGCTGAGTCTGGTGGTGATGGCGGGTGCGGAACTGTTTACCGGAAATAATTTCGTGATGGCTTCCGCAGCTTTCGCAAAAGCGATCAGCTGGGGCGAGGCAGTAAAGCTCTGGGTTGTCTGCTATATCGGCAATCTGGCAGGCTCGCTTCTGGCAGCGCTTGCCTTCCATCTGACAGGGCTTCCGAATGGAACGACGGGCGAGTTTTTTGCAACAACTACGGCGACGAAGATGGCGGGCACGCCGGTCAACCTGTTTTTTAAGGCGCTGCTCTGCAATACGCTGGTCTGTCTGGCAGTCTGGTGCGCCACAAAGATGAAGAGTGAATCCGGCAAGCTGATCATGATTTTCTGGTGTATTTTCGTGTTCGTGTTCTGCGGTTTTGAACACAGTATCGCGAACATGAGCGTGATGGCGGTCGGCCTGCTGAATCCGAGCGGAGTCGAGGGCCTGTCCCTTGCCGGCTATGTCAGTAATCTTTTCTGGGTGACGCTCGGAAATATGGTCGGCGGTATCTGTATTGTGGCTCTGCCGTATTACATGATACAGAAGAAGAAGGAATCATAGCCATATATCTTATTTTTTAAGTTGAATCCCATATGTCCAGGAACGCCGGTCTTCAGCCGGCGTTTTTGGCGCTTGTATAAGCCGTTTTTTTGTGGTAAACTATGCCCATCGCCAAAGAAGGAGAGGAAAGAGTTCATGGCACAGTTATGGGGAGGACGCTTTACCAAGCAGACAGACGAGCTTGTCTACCGCTTTAATGCGTCCATCTCGTTCGATCAGAGATTTTTAAAGCAGGACATAGAAGGAAGCATGGCTCATGTGCGGATGCTTGCGAAGCAGGAAATCCTCACGGAGGATGAGCAGAATCAGATTCTGGCCGGCCTTCAGGGGATCCTTGAGGATGTGGAGTCCGGAGTACTTGCGATCACGGAAGAGTATGAGGACATTCACAGCTTTGTGGAGGCAAATCTGACCGCGCGCATCGGAGAGCCGGGAAAAAAGCTGCATACCGGCAGGAGCCGCAATGATCAGGTCGCGCTGGATATGCGTCTTTATACACGCGATGAGGTAAAGGAGACAGACGCGCTGCTGAAAGAACTGCTGAAAGTACTGCTGCGGATTATGGAGGAGCATACGGAGACGATTATGCCGGGCTTCACGCATCTGCAGAAGGCGCAGCCGATCACACTGGCACATCACATGGGCGCGTATTTTGAGATGTTTAAGAGGGATCGCTCGCGGCTGCATGACATTCTGGAGCGCATGAATTACTGCCCGCTCGGCGCAGGTGCGCTCGCGGGGACGACTTATCCGCTCGACCGTGATTATACGGCAGAATTACTCGGCTTTTACGGACCGATGCTGAATAGTATGGACGCGGTGTCTGACCGGGATTACCTGATCGAGTATCTGTCGGCCCTGTCCACTGTCATGATGCATCTGAGCCGTTTCTGCGAGGAGATCATCCTCTGGAACAGCAATGAATATCAGTTTGTTGAGATCGACGATGGTTACAGCACCGGCAGTTCGATCATGCCGCAGAAGAAAAATCCGGACATTGCGGAGCTCGTGCGCGGCAAGACCGGCCGGGTCTACGGGGCGCTGATGTCGCTGCTGACGACGATGAAAGGGATACCGCTTGCCTATAATAAGGACATGCAGGAGGACAAGGAGCTCGTCTTTGACGCGATTGACACGACGAAGGGCTGCATCGCGCTGTTTACCGGAATGCTGGATACCCTGAGCTTCCGTGAGGAACGGATGCGCAAAAGCGCGCAGAACGGCTTTACGAACGCGACGGACGCTGCAGATTATCTCGTGAACCATGACGTGCCTTTCCGCGACGCGCACGGCATCGTCGGCAGGCTGGTGCTCAGATGCATCGAAGAAGGAAAGTCTCTTGACGAGCTTTCGCTTGCGGAGTATCGGGAGGAGAGTCCGGTCTTTGAGGAAGATATTTACGAGGCCATCGCGATGGAGACCTGCGTGAACCGCCGCCTGACGGTGGGCGCGCCGGGTCGTGCAGCGATGGAAGACGTAATAAAAAAATACAGGAAATACCTGGAAGGAGAATGTGAAAATGAGTGAGAAGCTGAGAGTTGGTATCCTGGGAGGTACCGGGATGGTGGGACAGAGATTTATTTCGCTTCTGGAAAATCATCCGTGGTTCGAGGTTGTGACGATCGCGGCCAGCCCGCGTTCCGCAGGAAAGAGCTATGAGGAGGCGGTCGGCGGCCGCTGGAAGATGACGACGCCGATGCCGGAGGCAGTGAAGAAGATTACGGTCATGAATGTCAATGAAGTTGAGCGTGTGGCGGCTTCCGTCGACTTCGTGTTCAGCGCGGTGGACATGTCGAAGGACGAGATTCGCGCGATCGAGGAGGCCTACGCGAAGACGGAGACGCCGGTCGTGTCAAACAACAGCGCGCACCGCTGGACGCCCGATGTGCCGATGGTCGTGCCGGAGATCAACCCGGAGCACTTTGAGGTGATCGCATCGCAGAAGCAGCGCCTCGGCACGCAGCGCGGCTTTATTGCGGTGAAGCCGAACTGCTCGATTCAGAGCTATACGCCGGCATTGACGGCCTGGAAGGAGTTTGAACCCTACGAGGTTGTGGCAACGACTTATCAGGCGATTTCCGGAGCGGGCAAGACCTTCCGGGAATGGCCGGAGATGGTGGAGAATATTATCCCCTACATTGGCGGCGAGGAAGAAAAATCCGAGCAGGAGCCCCTGCGCATCTGGGGCCATATTGAGAACGGCGTGATTGTGAAGGCCGAGGAGCCGAAGATTACCTGCCAGTGCATTCGTGTCCCGGTGCTGAATGGCCACACGGCCGCGGTGTTTGTGAAATTCCGCAAAAAGCCGACGAAGGAGGAGCTGATCGACCGGCTTGTGAATTTCCGCGGATTCCCGCAGGAAGCAAAGCTTCCGAGCGCGCCGGAACAGTTTATTCGTTACATGGAGGAATGCGACCGCCCGCAGGTGCGGCTCGACGTCGACTATGAACGCGGTATGGGCGTGTCCGTGGGAAGACTTCGCGAGGACACGATTTATGACTGGAAGTTTGTAGGACTTTCACACAACACGGTGCGCGGCGCGGCCGGCGGCGCGGTGCTCTGCGCGGAGGCGTTGAAGGCGAAGGGATATATTACAAAAAAATAATTATGGCTTTTGCAGGGCGGTCGGTA
Organism: Lachnospiraceae bacterium Zagget2; assembly: GCA_001941045.1. Classification (GTDB taxonomy): domain Bacteria; phylum Bacillota; class Clostridia; order Lachnospirales; family Lachnospiraceae; genus Hominiventricola. Next base: position 52,727 of record MSHD01000059.1, on the reverse strand, counting down.
GATCGCCCTGTTTTTTTACTTGACATTTCTGCCTGTATGAGATAGGATAGAGGACAGGAAATCGAACAAAAGTTCGTGTTGTGAAATACGAGATTGAAGGAGAGTATTCATGGCAAAAGCATCAGAGGAAAAGACGATCACAAGGCCGGCAGACCAGAGCGAGAGGCTGAAGGCGCTGGACGCTGCGCTCGCACAGATTGAGAAGCAGTACGGAAAGGGCTCCGTGATGAAGATGGGAGACCAGTCGGGACTGCAGGTGGAGACTGTTCCCACAGGATCGCTGAGTCTGGACATTGCGCTCGGAGCAGGCGGCGTGCCGAAGGGCAGGATTGTGGAGATCTACGGGCCGGAGTCGAGCGGTAAGACGACCGTAGCCCTTCATATGGTAGCGGAGGTGCAGAAGAGAGGTGGTATCGCCGGTTTCATCGATGCAGAGCATGCGCTTGACCCGGCCTACGCGCGCAATATTGGTGTTGATGTAGATAATCTCTACATTTCCCAGCCGGACAACGGCGAGCAGGCGCTGGAGATCACGGAGATGATGGTGCGTTCGGGCGCGGTGGATATCGTGATTGTGGACTCCGTCGCGGCGCTTGTGCCGAAGGCGGAGATCGACGGAGACATGGGCGACTCCCACATGGGCCTGCAGGCCAGACTGATGTCCCAGGCGCTGCGGAAGCTGACTTCTGTTGTGAGCAAGACGAACTGCATCGTGATCTTTATCAATCAGCTGCGTGAGAAGATTGGCGTTATGTATGGAAATCCCGAGACGACGACCGGCGGCCGTGCTCTGAAGTTTTACGCGACGATCCGCCTGGACGTGCGCAGGGTCGAGCAACTGAAGCAGAGCGGAGAGGTGGTAGGAAACCACACCCGCATCAAGGTAGTGAAGAACAAGATCGCGCCGCCCTTTAAGGAAGCGGAGTTCGATATCATGTTCGGCAAGGGAATTGTGAAGGAGGGCGATATCATCGATCTGGCGGCAGACTGTGGCGTAGTTGTGAAGAGCGGCGCCTGGTATGCTTACAACGGAGAAAAAATCGGACAGGGGCGTGAAAATGCGAAGCAGTTCCTGCGCAACAATCCGGACGCCTGCGACGAGATCGAAAGGAAGGTGCGGGAGCACTATGGATTACCAGTACCGGCAGAAAACCCGAAACCGCAGAGCGCGGGAGAAGAATCCGGAGACACCGATGCAGGAACGGCCCCGGGAGGTACAGCTTCATGATGCGAAGCGGAAGGCACTTCACATTCTGGAACGGATGGACCGGACGGAAGCGCAGCTTCGCGAAAAGCTTACGGACGCCGGTTTTGAAACAGAGATTGTCGAGGAAGCAGTCGACTATGTGAAGTCCTATAGTTACATAGACGACGAGCGTTACGTTCGCAGTTATATCACCTGGCACAGTGATCAGAAAAGCCGCCGTCAGCTTATGCAGGAGCTTCAGTTTAAAAAAGGAGTTTCGAGAGAGCTGATTGAACAGGTCTGTGAGGATCTCGGACCGGAGGATGAACGCCCCCTGATCCGCAGGTTCCTCGAAAAAAAACAATATCACGACGCCGAAGCGGATGAGGCGCAGCGCCGCAGAATGATTGCGGCGCTTGCCCGCCGTGGATTTTCTATGGGCGACATTCTGGCAGTTCTGAAGGAGGATCCCTGAATTATCAACAGGATTCTGCACAATTTTCCTGGCGCACTACTTGACATAATTGTAAAATTAGATTAAAATCAATATGTTGTGTATGTACAATGAAAACTAAATAAGGAGGTGCTCCTGTATATGGGTCCGATCATGATAGCAGTTGTGGTCGCGATCGTTCTGACAGCAGCGATTACCTGGCCTTGTGCACTTACTTACCGCAAAAAAGTAGTGGAAGCCAAGATAGGGAACGCGGAAGACAGAGCGAGGGAAATCATAGATGAAGCACTGAAGGCGGCGGAGACGAAGAAACGGGAATCCCTGCTGGAAGTGAAGGAAGAGTCTGTGAAGACCAGAAACGAGCTGGAAAAAGAGACCAAAGAGCGCAGAGCGGAACTGCAGCGCTACGAGCGCCGTGTTCTGTCCAAGGAAGAAGCCCTGGACAAGAAGACCGAGCAGATCGAGCGCAGGGAAGCGAGATTCAATGCCCAGGAAGAAAAGCTGGCAAAGCGGCGCGCCGAAGTGGAACAGTTGTCCGCAAAACGCTTACAGGAACTGGAAAGAATCTCTGGCCTTACCTCCGAACAAGCAAAAGAATATCTTTTAAAAACAGTTGAAGACGATGTAAAGCATGAAACTGCCAAACTGGTGAAAGAAATGGAAACCAGGGCAAAGGAAGAAGCGGATAAAAAGGCGAAGGATTATGTCGTCACCGCGATTCAGAGATGTGCAGCCGACCATGTGGCTGAGACTACGATCTCTGTCGTGCCGCTCCCGAGTGATGAGATGAAAGGACGGATCATCGGACGAGAGGGACGGAATATCCGCACTCTTGAGACGATGACCGGTGTCGAGCTGATTATTGACGACACGCCGGAAGCAGTCGTTCTCTCCTCATTTGATCCGATACGACGCGAGGTTGCTCGCATCGCATTGGAGAAACTGATAGTCGACGGCCGCATCCATCCCTCAAGAATCGAGGAGATGGTGGAAAAAGCGCAGAAGGAAGTGGATACGAAGATCCGCGAAGAAGGAGAGGCTGCGACTCTGGAAGTCGGCGTTCACGGCATCCATCCGGAGCTGGTGCGTCTGATTGGACGTCTGAAGTTCCGCAGCAGTTATGGACAGAATGCTTTGAAGCATTCTATCGAAGTGGCGCAGCTGTCCGGACTCCTGGCAGGGGAGATCGGCGTTGATGTGCGTCTGGCGAAGCGTGCCGGACTTTTACATGATATTGGTAAGTCTATCGATCATGAGATGGAAGGGTCTCACATTCAGATTGGTGTGGACCTGTGCAGAAAGTATAAGGAATCAGCTACAGTGATCAACGCAGTTGAATCACATCATGGTGATGTAGAGCCTACTTCTCTGATTGCCTGCATTGTACAGGCAGCAGATACGATCTCCGCAGCGAGACCGGGTGCGAGAAGAGAGACACTGGAGACTTATACAAACAGATTAAAACAACTGGAAGATATTGCGAACTCCTATAAGGGAGTGGAGAAGTCTTTTGCTATTCAGGAAGGAAGAGAGATTCGGGTTATGGTAGTTCCGGATCAGGTAGATGAGGCATCGATGGTGCTGATGGCGCGTGATATTGCCAAGCAGATCGAGGCAAGCCTTGAATATCCTGGTCAGATTAAGGTCAATGTCATTCGCGAAAGCAGAGTGACCGATTATGCGAAATAAAATTGCGTAGAATATAAAAGCCTGAAAATCTATGAAAATTCATTGATTTCCGGGCTTTTATTTTGTAACAGTACGATGATGAAAGGATTACAAAAGAATGGAAAAAATCGGTTTTATCGGAATGGGAAACATGGGAAGGGCTATTTTGAAGGGAGCTCTGAAAAAATTTCCAAAGACAGATTTTGTCTTCTCGGCCAGAACAGACGAGACGAAGCAGCGGGTTCATGAGGAGACGGGGGTCGTCTACGCGGATTCCAATGCAGAATGTGCAAATCGCTGCAAATATCTGATACTGGCGATCAAGCCGCAGTTTTATGACGAGGTGCTGAAGGGCATCCGCTATATGCTGACGCCGGAGCACGTGATCATTTCCCTGGCGCCCGGCAGGACGATTGAACAGCTGAAACAGAATCTGGGCAGCGACAAGCGGATCGTGCGTGCGATGCCGAACACACCTGCGATGATCGGGGAAGGGATGACAGGGATCAGCTGCAGGAAAGAGGAGCTGACTGCGGAGGAGCTGGATATGCTGACACAGATCTTTACCTCCTGTGGAAATGCAGAATTTATCGAAGAACGTCTGATGGATGCGGTCGTCTGTGCAAGCGGAAGTTCCCCCGCTTTTGTGTATATCTTTATTGAGGCGCTTGCGGACAGTGCCGTGCGCTGCGGAATGCCAAGGAAACAGGCCTATGTGTTTGCGGCGCAGGCGGTAAAGGGTTCGGCCGCGATGGTGCTGGAGAGCGGCGATCATCCGGGGGTGCTCAAGGATAATGTCTGCAGTCCGGGCGGGACAACGATTGCCGGCGTCGCGGCGCTGGAAGAATGCGGTTTCCGCAATGCGGTTATGAAGGCCTCGGAAGCTGTCTATAAAAAATGTACGGAAGTGTAATCGATACGCCTCCTCGTCCATATACTGGACGAGGAGGTGTTTTTTCATGCGCAAGTCGGGGAGTAATCGCTGTCTGTTGCTGCTGTTTTCAGGACTGCTTGCAGGTATCGCTCTGGTGCAGATGCAAAGTGATGCCCGCTTTTCCGAAGTTTTCAGTGAATACGTTCTGAACCAGTATGCGACGCTTCAAATTGATACCGGGAGACTTCTGGGATATATTGGACGTTTCCGCGCGGGACAGTACTTGTTGTTGCTCTGCCTGGGCGGCTTGTCAGGGGCTCCGGCTGCAATCGGGATATTCTTATTTTGTGTTGGTGTATGCTGGGGAAATACCTTAAGTATCTCTGTTCTGCGCCTTGGCCTGAAGGGAATTCTGATCTGCGTCGCAGGTTTAGTGCCGCAGATCTTCTTTTATATTCCGGCGTTTGGATGGGTTTCCCTGTGGGTGTGCCGCGGCGGCAGCAACCGGAGAAAGTATCTGTTTTTATCGCTGGCAGGCGCGCTCTTTCTGTTTTTTGGAATTCTGACGGAAGTTTATGTGAATCCCTCATTGCTGCAGCAGCTTTTGGGAATAAAAATATATTGAAATCCCGCGGATTCTTCGCTATACTTTATTTATATATGAAGACTGCGCAGCAGTTTTTATGGGGGATTATTATGGAGAAGGAAATACGGGAGTTCACAGAGTATCTGGAGGCGGTGAAGCGGCTTTCGCACAATACGGTGATGTCTTACCGGGGAGATCTGCTGAAGATGGCTGCCTGTCTGGAGGGACAGGGTATTGACAGTGTGTCGGATGTCGGTGCGACAATGCTTGGTTCTTATGTGCTGGACATGGAGAAGGCAGGTATGTCGGCGGCGACAATATCCAGATATGTAGCATCGATCAAGGCTTTTTTTGAGTATCTTCTGCGTGAGCATGCGATTACAGAGGATCCGGCGTTCTTTCTGAAGCCGCCGAAAGTGGAAAAGCATGCGCCGGAGATTCTCACAGAGCAGGAGATGGAGTGCCTGCTCGCGCAGCCTTCGTCAAACAGACCCAAGGAGCTGCGGGACCGGGCGATGCTGGAGCTGCTCTACGCGACGGGAATGCGGGTCAGCGAGCTGATTACACTCCGGGTGGAGGACGTAAGTCTTCGATTTGGCTGGTTAATCTGCCGGGACGCGGAGAAAGAGCGCATGATCCCGTTCGGGGAGACGGCGGCAAAGGCTATACAGGATTATCTCACCATGGCTCGCGATACTTTTTTGAAAAATGGTTCTCAGACGATTTTGTTTCTGAATTGTTCGGGGACTCCGATGAGCAGGCAGGGATTCTGGAAGTTGTTGAAAGGCTATGTAGCAAAGGCAGGTATCGATAAAGATATTACGCCGCGGATGTTCCGCCACTCCTGCGCGGCCCATATGGCGGCAAGAGGAGCCGGCCTTCCGGTCATTCAGGAGATGCTGGGGCACACGGACATTGCGGCAACCCAGATCTATGCAGGGTTTCAGACCGGTATGAAAACGGAGTACAGCAAGACGCATCCGCGTGCATGACGTAAAAAAGGAGCGGCTGATGGAGCACAAACTGATATCGACAAAGGCAGGCACGCTCTTTGCCCTGCGCAGTCTGGTCAAACGATCTTCTATTGAAGAAATGTACATTCTATGGAACCGTGATTATCAGAAGGATAAGCTCGCGGTCTGTCATGAGATCATGGCGCAGTTCCGCGGGCGGCGGATCGTGGTTCGCAGTTCTTCCTCGGAGGAGGATTCCTACAGACATTCGAATGCAGGACATTATAAGAGTATTCTGGACGTAGACTCATCCAGTGAAGAGGAGATCATCGCGGCAGTTGACGCGGTGATCGCTTCTTATGCGCGTGATATCCGTCATCTGGAAAATGAACAGGTGCTGATCCAGTGTCAGGCACAGCATGTTGTCTACAGCGGCGTCGTATTCACGAGAGATATTCAGAATAATAAGCCTTATTATCTGATCAATTACGACGAGACCGGTTCGACGGACAGTGTGACGAGCGGATCGGCGGGGCGCATGATGAAGGTTGTGAGGAATGCCGACGTGAAGCGTCTGCGTCAGCCCTGGCAGGATCTTCTGTATGCGGTACAGGAGCTTGAACATATTATGGATGGGCTTGCGCTTGACATCGAGTTTGCGATTGACCGCGATGGAAAGGTGATTCTGTTTCAGATGCGTCCGCTTGTGGCCAGCTACCGGCAGGAGAATGCATACGATGATCATAAATTCTATCATATGCTGGAAAATGCCGGCAGGATGTATGAAAATCATAAAAATGTGATCACCGGAAAGCCGATGATGATGTCGGACATGGCCTTCTGGAACCCTTCAGAGATCATCGGAAATAATCCGCGTCCGCTGGATTATTCGTTGTACCGCGCGATTATCACGCATCGCGCATGGAATCAGGGAATCGAGGGGCTGGGATATCGCAGGCTGCAGCAGGATCTGATGCATCGGATAGGAAATAAGCCTTATATTTGTCTGGAGTATGCATTCTACTCGCTGATTCCGCAATCGCTCAGTGAGGAGCTTTCGCTTAAGCTGGTTGCCTACTATCAGGACGCGCTGCGTCATAACCTCACAGCGCATGACAAGATCGAATTCGAGATCGTCTTTACCAGCTATGATTTCAGCACGCGTGAGAAGACGAAGCGTTTGCTGGAGCATGGTTTTCAGGAGGATGAGAGGCAGCAGCTCCTTGACAGTCTGAAGGAAGTGACCGAGCAGGCGATTCTGCACTTTGATGAGATCCTTACAGCTGACAGAGAGAGCCTGAAAAGGCTGGAGGAGGTGCGCGTGAATGAGGAGCAGCTTCTTCATAATCCGAACGCCTCGTTGCACAGGATTCTGGCGGCGGTACAGTCTCTGCGCGCCAGCCTGCAGCACTACGGAACGCCGCAGTTTGCGAGGCAGGCCCGTATGGCGTTCATGGCGCGTGCTTTCCTGCGCAGCCTGACGGAGTGCGGTCCGGCAGGGCAGGAGGGGGAGAGCTGGTTCACAGGAGAGGATATCGACGCGTTCATGCAGTCGATCACGACGGTCTCCACGGAGTTTGAGGAGGATTTCCGTGCATTTTCCATGGATGAGATCAGTCGTGCGGAGTTCAATCGGAAATATGGACATCTGCGTGTGGGCACTTATGATATCCGAACCGAGCGCTATGATCAGATGAATTTCCGGCCGGGGCAGTCGCGGACCGTGCGGCCGGAGGTCGGGAGAAAACGCCTCGACGCCGCGCGCCTTGAACAGGCGCTGCGCGAGACGGGGCTGTCGGTCAGCGTCGAGGAACTGGTCTATTTTATTTACCAGGCGATCAAACAGCGCGAATATTTCAAATTTGAATTCACAAAGTCACTGAGTCTGATCCTCGAACTCCTGATTCGCAGCGGTACGATTCTGGAAATCACAAGAAATGATCTTTCGTGGCTGGAAATCGAGGACTTTAAGCTGCCGCAGTACATGACAGTGGATGAGCTGAAAGACCGGCTGGAAATGCGTATTGAGCAGCGCCGTCTGGAATATCAGGAATATCAGGAACTTTTCCTGCCGGAGGTGATTCTGGACAGGAGCAGTCTCGATGTGGTCGAGGTATATGAGGCAAGACCCAATTTCATCACGACGAAGCGTGTCGAGGGAGAGGTCGTGTTGCTGGACGAGGAGCCGGGCGCGGATATCCGGGACAAGATTGTGGTCGTGCCGAAGGCAGATCCGGGCTATGAATGGGTGTTTGCAAAGGGAATCAAGGGATTTATCACCCGCTTCGGCGGCGCTGCCTCACACATGGCAATCCGCTGTGCGGAGTTCGAGATTCCGGCTGCGATCGGCTGCGGAGAGAAGATCTATAATTATGTATCTTCGCTGTCTTATCTTGTTATGGACTGCCGCGCGGGGAAGATCGAGGCGGGTCTGCAGTACCGGAACTTGAGCGCGCTGATCACGCAGCGCGAGGGGGTCAATCAATATGGCGATCCGGTGGATATCCTGGAATCGGGCTATGTGCGTTTCTATGAGCTGCTCGGCTTTATCCCGAAGGCGATATCCAATTTTACAAAAAATGTGGAGATGGTGTTTAATAAGAAGAGGGACCTCCTGATCGTGGTCGGGGGCGGCTCGCTGCCTCCTGCATTTTACGACAGGCCGCATGAGGATGAACTGCAGCCGCACCGGGATCATATGGAGGAACAGGTCATTCATTACTGCCTGGCGCATGGGATTCCGATCATAGCGACCTGCCGCGGGATGCAGTATATGAATGTGATGTTCGGCGGAAAGCTCTGGTACCATCCGAAGCTCGAGGTTCGCCGCACACGCGGCGTCGATCATGAGGTCTGGCTTGTGAAGGAACAGCGGAGCATCTGGGTAAACAATTATCACTCCGACTGCATCTATGAAGACGGGCTTGCGCCCTGTTTCGAGCCGCTCGCGGTCGACCGTGAAAATCATGTCGTCGAGGCCTTCGGTTCGGATGAGATGAAGGTGCTCGCGCTGCAGTGGCATCCGGAACGGCGTTTCGAGACGGGCAGCGGCTACGAGGAGACGCGGAAGATCATTCTGGATTTCATTCAGAAGTATGTGAGGTAAGCTCAGCACTCCTCCGCGATCTCATACATGAGACGCTCGGACTTCTCCCAGCCGAGGCAGGGATCGGTGATGGATTTTCCATAGACTTTGTCGTGAACGCCCTGATTGCCGTCCTCGATGTAACTCTCGATCATGAGTCCTTTCACGAGCCGGTGGATATCCGGATTGTGGCGGCGACTGTGCAGTACCTCCTTGGAGATGCGGATCTGCTCGAGATATTTTTTGTTTGAGTTTGAGTGATTTACGTCCACGATGCAGGCCGGGTTCTGCAGATTTTTCTGCTGGTACAGCTCGAAGAGGTTTAACAGGTCCTCGTAGTGGTAGTTCGGCAGTGAGACTCCGGACTTGTTCGTCGCGCCGCGCAGGACTGTGTGCGCCAGCGGGTTGCCGGGAGTATTGACATCCCAGCCGCGGTAGATGAAGGAGTGGGCGTGCTGTGCTGCCAGGACAGAATTCAGCATGACGGTCAGGTCACCGCTGGTTGGATTCTTCATGCCGGCAGGTACGTCGAAGCTGCTGGCAGTCATGCGGTGATGCTGATCTTCCACAGAGCGCGCGCCGATTGCGACATAGGACAGAAGATCGGCCAGATACCACCAGTTCTCCGGGTAAAGCATCTCGTCCGATGCAGTCAGCCCGGTTTCTTCGATATTGCGGATGTGCAGCTTCCGGATGGCAATGAGACCTTCGAGCAGATCCGGGGCGGCCTCCGGGTCAGCCTGGTGGAGCATGCCCTTGTAGCCCTCGCCGGTCGTGCGGGGCTTATTTGTGTAGATACGCGGAATAATGATGCACTTGTCCTTTATCTTTTCCTGCACCGGTACCAGGCGGTTCAGATAGTCCATGACTGCTGTCTCATTATCCGCTGAACAGGGACCGATGATGATGAGAAAGCGGTCATCCGCCCCGGTGATCACGTCGCGAATCTCCTTATCACGCTGTTCTTTTATCGCCGCACACTTTGCGGAGACCGGGTACATTGCCTTGATCTCCTTTGGAATCGGCAGTTTTTTATTGAATATGAATCCCATAATCGTTCTCCTTCGTGTAGAATCGTCCGCAGCGCGAACAGAAATATTATAATATAATTTCGGAAGATTGTAAATGCGGCTTGCAAAAAACCGCCGAATCGGTTACACTGGACAAAGATATAAAACGTGTCTGTGCTCTCGCACAACATTTCCCAAAGAAGGATCAGAGCAAAAGGAGGAGAGAAGCAGAAAGGATAAAGGATAAAGGATTATTATGACCTACGACAGGTTTCTGGATCTCCTTGAGGAGGAAATCAGCAGCAGACTGGCTCCGGGCGAGTATGTCCGCAGAGTTCACGTGCTGAAGAATAATAATGTTCATCTGGATGGGTTCAGCTGTATGATGCCGGGGCGCAGAGAGCAGCCCACGGTCTATGTGAATCATTATTATCGAAGCAGTCCGGATCCGGGCTATATCCGGGAAATCGCGCAGATGGTGCTGAGCCTTCAGCATGACAGCCGGGTGCTGCCTGGCGAAGAGTTAAGGAGATTTCTGGAATATGAAAATGCGCAGGAGCAGATTTACTGCAGGCTGATCTCCGCAGCCCGCAACACAGAACTTCTGGAGCAGGTACCTCATCGAAAATGGCTGGATCTGGCCATCGTGTACTATCTGAAAATCCCTGATCATATTATAAAAAATGCAACGGCGCTTGTTCGCACGGAACACATACAGAGCTGGGGGCTGACGCCGGATGAGCTTCATGAGACAGCAGTGCGGAATATGCGCAGGGAGCCGGCTTTCTTTCAGCCGCTCGAGCAGTTGCTGGAGGAGTACGGCCTCGGTGACGCGAAGAGCCACCTTTATGTTCTGAGCAACAGTCGGAAAGAGTACGGTGCGGCCTGCATTCTGGATCCGGGAGTGCAGATGATGTGCATGGAGCGTCTGGGCGGAGACTATTTTGTACTGCCAAGCAGTGTTCACGAAGTCATCCTGCTCCCGGCTGAGGAAACGCCTAAGAACGCGGATCTGGAGGAGATCGTGCATACGGTGAACCGGCGCTGTGTGAGCCGGGAGGAGTACCTGAGCGGGAATGTGTATTATTATTCAAGCAAGGAGAAGCGGGTGCTGCTGTGGAGGAAAGGATAACCGGAAAGCCCGTGTAGGGTAGCGGCGGTTCAGCGCGGCAGACTCCAGGAAGCCCATGTAAGGTAGCGGCAGTTCAGCGCGGCAAGCTCCAGGAAGCCGAGTAAGGTAGTGGCAGTTCAGTGCGGCAGGCTCCAGGAAGCCCGCATTGCGGGCTTCCTGGAGCTGCTGGGCGTTCCGCCCAGCCTACGGTCTGGAAAACCAGTCTTTTGCAGATAAATCTGCAAAGCCTGCTTTACCAGCCCTCTGCCGCGCTGAACTGGGGAAAAATATTACAACTTTGTTACAAAAAACATTTGCTTATTTCTTCAACTTGGTGTATGATAGGTGAGGTAATAAGCCATGCACCTGTAGCTCAGCTGGATAGAGCACGGGCCTCCGACGCCCGGTGTCGCAAGTTCGAATCTTGTCAGGTGCATTTTTCGTTCTTACTTTTCGAGGGAGCCCGTTATGGAAATTCATATTTGGAGGAATTTGCCATGAAATGGAACAAAGAGGAGATTCTGAAATTTTTACAGAAGTATAAGCTCTATATTGCCGCACTTGCGGTACTGCTTATTGTTATTATCGTTTTGGCGGTCAGCTGCGGCAGCGGCGATGCGACAGAGAGTATCTCGGAGGAGGCTGCGCAGGAGACAGAGCTGGACAGCGGGGAAGATAGCACGGCGGAAGAGACGGAGGAAGTCGAAGAGGTAGAGAATGTACTGACTGTAAATGAGCATGCGTCCATCATTACGCTTGTAAAAACCTATATGGATTGTATTGTGGACGGAGATGTGGATACACTGGCACTGATTGTTGACGAGCTGTCCGATGAGGACAAGGAAGAAATCGAGAAGAACGACAGAGCCTATGAGTCCTACAGCAATCTGGTCTGCTATACGATGAACGGACTGGAGGAGGACGCCTATATCGCGTTTATCTGCTATGACATGAAGATTGACGGGGTTGAGACGCTTGCGCCCGGTATCATCTGTCTTTCCCTGCTGCCGCAGGATGAATATGGAGACAGGCTGATCCAGTACAGCAGCGTGGATGATGACGCAGATCTGCAGGCTTACGTTGAGGAGCTGGAGCAGGATGCTGATGTGCAGGCGCTTTATGCTGATGTGCAGACGCGCTATGAGGAGGCGCTGGAGAGTGATTCCACCCTGGCACAGTTCATGCAGAGTGCGCTTGAGCTGGCAGAGAACGAATCGGAGGAGGAGAGTTCGGAGGAAACTGCTGAGGAAGATGAGCAGACCGCAGATGCGTCTGAGGAGACGGAAGAGACAGCTGACGAGGCTGTGGATACCGGCGAGGCGACCGCAGAGAATCGTACAACGCGCGTGACGGATAGTGTAAACGTGCGCAGCGAGGCGTCGTCAGATTCCAGCAGGGTGGCGCTTGCCTATCAGGGCGAGTCGGTCACTGTGATTGAGTCCTATGAAAATGGCTGGAGCAAGATTGAGTATAATGGCCAGACCGGTTATGTGATGAGTGAATACCTGGAGTAGTATGTCAGGCAGTCTGATATCTGAATAAAATGTGAAAAAGCTCCATACCCTATGATAACAGCCGGGGAAAGGAGCTTTTTTTATGATTACCGAAGCAGACAGAGCGGTGCTTACAGAGTGTTATAAAAACGCACATGTGGGACGGGACGCGATCAATATGATGATCAGCAAGGTAGAGGATGAGGATCTGGCACTTGATCTGAACCGGCAGGCCTGCCGGTTTTTGCGCTATGAAGAGCAGGTGGAACGGGAATTTGCCAGGGAAAAAGAGGAGATGCCGCGAAGGCGTGCGCTGGATCGTACAAAACTCTGGGGCGGTATCCAGATGAACACGCTGCTCAATACCAGTACGCCGCACCTTGCGGATATGCTGATTCGCGGGAATGCGATGGGCATTACGGATCTGATGAAGGCAGTGAAGGCGAATCGCGGTGCACAGAGAGAATACTGTGAGATAGCGCGGGAGATCATGGATTTTGAGGAGAAAAATATGGAGAAGCTAAGGGCTTATCTATGATAAGAAGTTCTGGTCTTTTCCGGGAATCTCTGGTATGATAGGGAAGGCGGGGCTGCAAAGGATAAGCAGTCCCGGAAGGGAACGGTACATAGATGATTCGTCTTAATAAATATCTGAGTGAGGCCGGTGTCTGCTCGCGGCGTGCAGCGGATCGCCTGATCGAGGAGGGGCGCGTGAAGGTTGACGGATACGTGGCTGTGCCCGGAACGCAGGTCGAAGAGGGGCAGATTGTGCTTCTCGACGGGGAACCGGTCGAAAAGAAAGATGAGATCATCCTTCTTGCTCTTAACAAGCCGCGAGGCGTCGTCTGCTCAGAGAAGAGTCAGGGCGGCGACGTGAATATTATCGATTTTCTGCATTATCCGAAACGTGTCACCTATGCAGGAAGGCTGGACAAGGATTCGGAGGGATTGCTCCTGATGACAAATCAGGGAGACCTCATTCATCGTATGATGCGCGGCGCAAATTCCCATGAAAAAGAATACGAAGTCACGCTCGACCATGATTTCAATGACCGGTTTCTGAAAGATATGGCAGCCGGCGTCTATCTTCGTGAGCTCGCTGTCACGACGAGACCCTGTCAGATCGAACGGATCGGGAAACGCTCGTTCCGCATCGTGCTGACGCAGGGACTGAACCGGCAGATCCGCCGGATGTGCGGAGAATTCGGCTATCATGTACAGGAGCTGAAAAGAGTACGGATTCTGAATATCCGTCTGGGTCATCTGAAGACCGGCGCCTGGCGGAATGTGACGGAAAAGGAACGCCTGGAGTTGATGGCGATGCTGGATGAAAGGCAGGAGGACATGCAGGATGGATGAGACAGAGACGAAGATTGCCCGGATGCGGGAGCTTGGCGCCAGGCTTCTGGCGGCTTCGAAAGCCTATTACCAGGAAGACCGCGAGATCATGAGCAATCTCGAATATGATAAACTGTACGATGAGCTTGTGCAATTGGAACAGGATACCGGCACCATCCTGTCGGGCAGTCCGACGGTGACGGTAGGTTATGAGGCAGTCGATGAGCTGCCGAAGGAACGGCATGAGACGCCGATGCTCTCGCTCGACAAGACGAAGGATGTCGGCGCGCTTGCGGATTTCGCAGGGGAGCATGAGGTACTTCTGTCCTGGAAGCTGGACGGGTTGACGGTCGTGCTTACCTACGAGAACGGCGCGCTTTTCAAGGCCGTGACGCGCGGAAACGGCGAAGTCGGAGAGGTCATCACGAATAATGCGCGGGTCTTTCAGAATGTGCCGCTAAAGATTCCGCATAAGGGGACGACCGTGCTCCGCGGCGAGGCGGTCATCCGATATTCGGACTTTAAACGGATCAATCGCGAAATCGACGATGAGGCTGCCCGCTACAAGAATCCGCGGAATCTCTGCAGCGGTTCCGTCCGGCAGCTGAATAACGAGATCACCGCGCAGCGTTGTGTCTATTTTTATGCATTCGCGCTTGTGCGCGCGGACGGCGTTGACTTTGAAAATTCCAGGGAAAAGCAGTTCCTCTGGATGAGAGAGCAGGGTTTCGACGTGGTGGAATACAAAAAGGTGACCGGCTCTCAGGTGCCGGAGGCGGTGCGTGCCTTTTCGGAGGCAATCACGCAGAATGATTTTCCGTCGGACGGGCTGGTCAGCGTCTATGAGGATATCGCCTACGGTCAGTCGCTCGGCCGCACAGCAAAATTTCCGCGGGATTCCTATGCCTTCAAGTGGCAGGATGAGCAGCGCGAGACACATCTTGTTGAGATCGAGTGGAGTCCTTCGCGCACCGGCCTCATCAATCCGGTCGCGGTCTTCGAGCCGGTGGAGCTGGAGGGAACGACGGTCAGCCGTGCATCGGTGCACAATGTCAGCATCCTGAAGGCGCTGCGCCTTGGAATCGGTGATGAGATCACGGTTTACAAGGCGAATATGATCATCCCGCAGATTGCCGAGAACCGGACCGGCAGCGGAAATGCTCCGATCCCGGAGCGCTGTCCGGTCTGCGGCGGACTGACCCGGATCGAGAGCACAGGAGGTGTGGAGTCTCTGTACTGCACGAATCCGGACTGTCAGGCGAAGAAGATCAAGGCCTTCACGCTCTTTGTGAGCCGCGATGCCATGAACATCGACGGCCTTTCCGAAATGACGCTCGAAAAGCTGATCGGAAAGGGTTTTATCCACGAGTACGCGGACCTGTTCCATCTGGATCGGCACCGCGATGAGATCGTGGAGATGGAAGGCTTTGGTGAAAAATCCTACGAGAATCTGATCGGGAGCGCCGAAAAGGCACGCCGTACGACGCTTTCCCGTGTGATCTACAGCCTTGGCATTCCCAATATCGGCCTTGCGAATGCGAAACTGCTCTGCCGTGAGTATCAGGATGATCTTACCCGTCTGCGCTGTGCTTCAGCAGAGGAACTGAGCGAAATCCCTGGTATCGGCGGCGTAATCGGAGCTTCCGTGGAGGAGTATTTCCGTGACGCGGAGCATAACCGCTGGCTCGATGATTTGCTGGACGAGCTATCCCTTTACCGCGAGGAAACGGACGAAAGTGCGCAGACGCTCACCGGAAAGGTCTTTGTGATCACCGGAAGCCTTACGCATTTTCCGAATCGCAATGCCCTCAAAAATCTTATCGAGTCGAAGGGCGGGAAAGTTACCGGCAGCGTCACCTCAAAGACAGATTTTCTGATTAACAATGACGTTCTGTCGTCTTCTTCTAAAAATAAAAAAGCGAAGGAGCTGGGCGTTGAAATTATATCGGAACAGGATTTTCTGGACCGTTATACACAGAATGAGGAGGAAAAAACATCATGAATCTGGAAGCTGTTATCGCAACCCTTTGGCCAAAACTTCTCTCGGCAGGCATGTCGGTCGTATGGGCGCTGGTTTGTATCTTCATTGGCATCAAGGCGATCAAGTATCTGAGAAAGTTCCTGAGTGGCATGCTGGAGCGCGCGCAGATCGATACCGGCGTCATCCAGTTTCTGGACGGATTCGTAAAGATTGCGGCCTATGTAATCCTGGCGCTTGTCATCCTCGCGCATTTCGGTGTACAGACGACTTCCTTCATTACGATTCTCGGCACCGCGGGTGTGGCGGTTGGTCTGTCCCTGCAGGGCAGCCTTTCCAATTTTGCAGGAGGCATTCTGATTCTGATCCTGAAGCCCTTCAAGGTCGGCGATTTCGTCTCGGCGAGCAGCTGCGAGGGAACGGTGGTGGAGATTTCGCTCTTTGCCACAACCTTACATACGGTGGACAACCGCAATGTGATTCTGCCGAACGGCACACTGGCCAACGGTACGATTATCAATTATTCCGCCAATGAGACGCGGCGTGTCGACATGAGCGTCAGCGTGGCTTACGGCAGTGACCTTAAGAAGGCGCAGCGTGTGATCCATGAGATCCTGGACAGTGATGAGCGGATACTGAAGGAACCGGCCTGTGTGGTGGCGGTCGACGAGCTTGCGGACAGCGGAATCACGATCCTGATCCGTCCGTGGGTCCTGTCGGGGGACTACTGGGATGTCAAGTGGAGTGTGCTAGAGACGGTGCACAATCGTTTTGAAGAGGAGCAGATCGAGATTCCGTTCCCGCAGATGACGGTTCACCTGGAAAACGCAGATTCTTAAGAAATATTTAACAGAAAGTTTACGCGGAGAGAGGTATACTGTAGTTGGATGGAGTACGGGTATACATGAGAAAATTACTGAAAATTTTTACAAGCCGCGTGGTACTGGTCGGCCTTGCGATTATTATCCAGGGGCTCTGGCTTTTAATCTTTTTTGCCTATCTGGGAACCTATTCGATTTACATCAATATTTTTTTCCGGGTATTGAGTATTCTGATCCTGCTCTACCTGATCCGCAAGGATGAGAATTCCGCCTACAAGATTGTCTGGATTATTCTGATCATGGCGGTGCCGCTGCTGGGCGGCGTCCTGTACCTGATGATTGGAAATAAGAGACCGAGCAGGCGGCTGGCGAAGCGCCTTGCGAAGGTCAAGGACGGAATGCAGGAGACGATGGCGCAGAACGAGGATATTCTGGAGAAGATCCGCGAGACGGATCCACAGACAGCCGGAGGCCTTGCTTACATCGGAAAATATGGCGGCTATCCGGTATGGAAGAATACGTCTGTGAAGTATTACCGTGTCGGTGAGGAGATGTTCTCCGACATGCTTGAGGATATCCGCAGCGCACAGCATTATATTTTCCTGGAATACTACATCATTGCAGAGGGCGTGATGTGGGATATGATTCTGGAGCTTTTGCTGCGCAAGGTGAAGGAGGGCGTCGATGTCCGCCTGATCTACGACGACGTGGGCTGCGTGTCGCTGCTGCCGATTCATTATGCGCAGAAGCTCGAGGAGATGGGCATCAAGTGCATGGCTTTTAACCGCTTTATCCCCTTCTTTTCAATCGTCATGAACAACCGGGATCATCGTAAGATCCTCGTGATCGACGGCCATACGGCCTACAATGGAGGCATCAACCTCGCGGATGAATATATCAACCGGAAGATGCGATTCGGACACTGGAAGGACACAGCAGTGCGTCTTGAAGGTGAGGCGGTCTTCAATTTTACGATGATGTTTCTGGAGATCTGGAACGGTTTCCGCGCGCCGGAGACCGATTTCGAGCAGTTCCGTCCGCACAGGTGGCATCCGGAAGCCTTCGAGGATGATGGCTACGTCGTGCCCTACAGCGACACACCGCTCGACAATGAAGCGCTCGGAGAGAATGTTTACATTAACATTCTGAATCAGGCGAAGGATTATGTCTATATTGCGACGCCCTACCTGCTGGTCAGCGATGAGATGGAGAGCGCGCTCTGCCTGGCTGCGAAGCGCGGCGTCGATGTGCGGATCCAGATGCCCGGTATTCCGGATAAGAAGCTGGTATTCTCCATGGCCAGGACATACTATCCGGCCCTTCTGAATGCGGGTGTGAAGATTTATGAGTATACACCGGGCTTTGTGCATGCGAAATCCTTTGTGTGTGACGACCGCATTGCCACGGTAGGCACAATTAATCTGGATTATCGAAGCCTGTATCTGCACTTCGAGTGCGGGACTTTCCTCTATCGCTGCAGTGCAGTGATGGATATCAAGCATGATTTTGAAGAATGTTTTAATAAGAGCCACGAGGTATCCCTCGCGGACTGTCGCGAGGGCCTGATTGGCGGCATTGTAAATTCCGCTCTGCGAGTGGTGGCACCCTTAATGTAAAGGATGAAAGAATATGAATGTACTGTTTTTTTTGACGCCGAAGAGCGAGGTCTCCTATCTGCGTAATGACTGGACGCTCAGGCAGGCGATAGAGAAGCTTGAGAGAAGCGGCTACACGGGAGTCCCGATGATTGACCGGGAGGGCCATTATGTCGGTACCGTGACGGAGGGAGATATCCTCTGGACGCTGAAAAAACGCTATGATATGAATCTGAAGGCGGCGGAAAATATTCCTGTCACCAGTATTGAGCGGCGCCTTCAGACCAGACCGGTGTCGATCGACGCGTCGATGGAGGATCTGGTACAGCTGGCATTGAATCAGAACTTTGTGCCGGTCATTGACGACAAGAACATTTTCATCGGAATTGTGACCAGAAAGGATATCATCCGCTTCTGTTACGAGCGCTATGTCCAGAAGGAAGGGCAGCAGGGGTGAAATTCCGCAAACGGCTTGACATGATCGAAACCAGCGGCTATAATAGTTTTGTGCAGAAGAATGCTGTGTCAAGTGCACATCGGCGGTTGCCGATTGTGAGAAAGGGAATCAGGTGAGAATCCTGAACGATCCGGTCACTGTATTCGGAGAGCCTGTCCTCGTTATCCCATTGCAGAACCCTAAGACGTGCGAGAAGGGGAGGTCAGACGTTTGTATCCGTAAGCCAGGAAACCTGCTTGACATATGAGATGAGTCTCCGAGCAAGGCTTAACATCCAACAGATGGGGTGAATGGCGCACTTCGTCTTTTGAAATGTCGGCTCGTGGGTTGAGGCGGCGTTTTTATGTGAAATCTCAGGCAATATGCACGGTATAAAGGAAAGGCGTTCATGTGAAAATCCTCCATTTTTAACACATGAGAATGGCACGCCGGACCAGATCAGCAAAAGCCCCTCCGGGCGCAGGTTCCTGAACATCCTGCCTCCCGGAGGGGTATTTGCTTTTGTCAGTGCTCTTCCTCTTCTGCCATTCGGTAGCCGATCCCGATTTCTGTGAAAATATAGACGGGCTCCGCCGGATTTGGTTCCAGCTTGCGGCGGATGTTTGCCATGTTGACACGGAGAATGGTATTATCGTTCTCAGAGTAGGGTCCCCAGATGTGTTCAATCAGCCGGTCATAGGTCAGGACCCGGCCGGCATTGCGGGCGAGCAGTGCCACGATTTTGTACTCATTCTGTGTCAGATGAATCTCCAGACCGTCCCGGGTGACCAGACGCTTCTCAAAGTCAATGCAAAGTCCGCCGCAGCGGTAGGGCCCGGGGCCCGCCGCCGTGTCCGCCTGCCGCTGGCTTCCATGCCGCAGCGCTGTGCGGATGCGCGCCAGCAGTTCAGAATTGCCAAAGGGCTTGGTGATATAGTCGTCGGCTCCGAGGTCCAGTGCCTGCACCTTGTCATCCTCTTCCGTGCGTGCGGAGATGACGAGCAGCGGGACGACGGACCATTCCCGGATCTTTTGAATTACTTCATTGCCGTCCATATCGGGCAGGCCAAGGTCGAGGAGTATGAGGTCCGGACACAGAGAAGCTGCAAGTGAGAGACCCTCCCGGCCTGTGGCTGCGGGGACAACCTGATAGCCCTGTGTCTCGAGGACGGAGATGATAAAACTCCGGATGTTCTTTTCATCTTCTATAATAAGAATCTTAGCAGTCGGACTCATGTGTGTTTTCCTCCTTTGGTATGCGGAAACAGAATTCAGCGCCAGGCTCGCGGTTGTGGGCACTGATGCTGCCGCCGTGCGCGGTGATGATGGTCTTGCAGATCGACAGGCCGATGCCCATGCCCTTGCGGACATCAGAGGCTGAAGTAGGAGCGGTCGGAACCGCGTCGAAGATGCTGTTCAGTCGGTCCGGCGCGATTCCATCGCCGAAATCCCGGATGCTGACACTTACGTAAGTGCCACCGCCTTCGAGCGAGCATTTCACGGGCTGTGTGCTGTGCGAGTGAAAATAGGCGTTTTCCAGCAGATTGATAATGACCTGTTTGATCAGCAGTGGATCCATCGGCGCAACCACCAGATCTTCCGGAATCATGGTTTCGATTTTCATGTCCGGATAGCGTTTGCGAACCGTAGAAACGGCGTCGAACAGCACCTCTTCCATAGGCTCGGATGTTTTTTTCAGGGTGCTTGCACCGCCCTCTGTGATGCGTGTGACGGACAGCAGGTTCTCTACCATGTGAAGCAGCCAGTTGGCGTCCTCATAGATCTGTGAAATGAACTGCCTTTTTTCCTCTGAAGTCAGGGAATCATCATTTTCCAGACAGGATGAGCTGGCGCCGATCATTGAGGTCAGTGGTGTGCGCAGATCATGGGAGACGGCGCGCAGCAGGTTTGCGCGCAGCTTTTCCTTCTCCTTTTCGTTTTCCGCTTCCGCGATCAGCAGCTCTCCCTCCTTGATCTTCCGGGCCTGTTCTTTCATGCGGAAGACCGTTGCACTGGACAGAATGGAGATGATATACATAATCGCAAAAGTGATGGTGCTGCCTGATACCGCAAAGCTGATCTCCCAGTATGGGTAAGTGAAGATGCCATTGATCAGGAAGACACTGATCAGACCAGAGATCACTCCGTAGCGATAGAGATCCGTGTGATAGGAGATCAGAATGATCGCCAGGATATAAATCAGCGCGATATTGATGGAGTCATGCACGTTTATCTGGCGGTAGAGGGCTGAAAGTACCGTAGCGGCCAGCATTACGCAGACGGTAAAAAGCAGGCTGTGATGCGTATCGAAAGTGTGGGAGAGAGAGAGTCTGTCCGTGATGCGCGTGAACTGATCCCAGATATATTTTTTCAAAGCAGCCCCTCCTTTTTCACGGAAGATGAAATGACCAGCAGTCTTCGCCGATATTCATTTTGAAACGGCTTCTCATGCAGCAGGGAACGCACGGACTCATACAGGTGATCCGCGTACAGTGCGTCCGCGCCAGGCTCTGTATCTGAGGGAGCCAGGATGAGTGGAAGCGCGCCATTTCTTTTTAAAAGCCCGATAAGGTTTTCTGCTTCCTTTCGGAAGCCGAGTACACGGAAGACCTCCGGCTCGCTCCAGTTTCGGATATTGAGGAGGATGTGCAGCAGCGCGCGGCTTATCGAGCTGCGGGTCAGGTTTTTGGTCTTTAAAAGGTCGGTAAACTGTGAGAAGGAGGAAAAGGAATCCAGCTTCTCCCAGATACGGTTGGACAGTTCCGCACTCACGTCAAAGTAGCAGTTAAGCGGCGTGTCCTGCAGACTGCGCAGCTTTTGCAGCAGCAGGAGCGAGAAGGCATCTTCTGTGAGCGGCGTCTTCCCCTCGTAAGAGAGAAAGGGTTCCGGGCAGGGAAGCTGAGAGCGGATTGCGTCCGTAAAATGTCCATTGGATACTGTGAGTGCGGCGCGAAGAGCGCCTGCGGAGGCGACTCGTTCCGACTTCAGCGTCTGTTCGTGATAGTCTTCCCCGAGACGCGCGATCGTATGTGGGCGGACGGGGCTGCGCAGGCTGATGAGAGCCTTCAGATATTCGATGCCGAGCAGATTGTTGGGGCTTTTAAGAAGCTCTGTATGAATGGATGAATCCAGTCCGGCAAGCGCAAGTGATCGTGCTTTTGGAAAGCTGTTTCCTTCGCTCAGAAAAGAACGCAGCAGCGTCCGATATTCTTCCGGTTCGCCTGCCAGAAGCTCTGCGATGCGCTGCAGATCGGAAAGGCTGCCGCATTCACTGCCGAAGCAGAGGTCGGTAACGAGGCCGGTTTTGGTGAGCAGCGTCACTGCACCGAGCGCGAAGTATTCCGCGCTTGCGCTCGCCGATGGGATCGGCAGCTCCAGCACGAGATCCACGCCGCAGCGCAGCGCCGCCTCCGCACGTGTGTATTTGTCAAACATGGCGGGCGTCCCGCGCTGTACATAATTTCCGCTCATGACGACGACGACATAGTCCGCGCCGGTCAGAGCGCGTGCTTCGCGAAGGTGCAGTGCATGACCCTGATGAAAGGGATTGTATTCTGCGATGATGCCGACGACGTTCATGGGAGCCTCCTTTTCTGGACAGTATAGCATGTCCTGCGGACATGCCCCCTCCGGGGGAACAGGTGCGCCCGGATTTCTGCGGTAAACGCAGAAACCGGTGTGCGCGATGATATAATGTCTATCGACATTATATCATTAATGTGCTACAATTTCACCGGGAAATCGTAGAAAGAGAGAATGCATGAGTAAATTTTTATATATCGCCGAGAAACCGAGCGTGGCGCAGGAGTTCGCGAAGGCGCTGAAGATCAGCGGCAGCCGGAGGGACGGTTATATCGAGTCAGACGACGCGGTCGTGACCTGGTGCGTCGGTCATCTGGTCACGATGAGCTATCCGGCGGCGTACGATGAGAAGTACCGGCGCTGGTCGCTCGACACGCTGCCCTTCCTGCCGAAGGAATGGAAGTACGAGGTGATCGACAGCGTCAAAAAGCAGTACCGGATCGTGAGCGGCCTCATGAAGCGTGAGGACATTTCACGCATCTATGTCTGTACCGACTCCGGGCGCGAGGGAGAGTATATCTACCGTCTGGTCGAGCAGATGGCCGGTGTGAAGGGCAAGGAGCGTCGCCGCGTCTGGATCGATTCGCAGACGGAGGAGGAAATCCTGCGCGGCATCCGTGAGGCAAAGGATCTTTCCGAATATGATAATCTGTCGAACGCCGCCTACCTGCGCGCGAAGGAAGATTATCTGATGGGCATCAACTTTTCCCGCCTGCTGACTCTGCGTTATGGCAGCGCGATCTCGGACTTCCAGCATATGGAGAAGCGTGCGGTCGTCTCGGTCGGGCGCGTCATGACCTGCGTGCTCGGCATGGTCGTGCGGCGGGAGCGCGAGATCCGCAGCTTTGTGAAGACGCCGTTTTACCGCGTACTTCTGACGCAGGAGCTCGATGGAAAGCCCTTCGACGCGGAGTGGCGTGCAGTGGAGGGCAGCGCTTACTATCAGTCGCCGTTGCTCTATAAGGAAAACGGCTTTCAGAAGAGAGAGGACGCCGAGGCACTGTGTGCAAAGCTGAAGGCTGCAGAGCTGCAGCTCGCCGAGGTCATGAAGATCGAGCGCAAGAAGGAGCAGAAATACGCGCCGCTTCTTTTCAATCTGGCGGAGCTGCAGAATGAGTGCTCCAGACGTTTTCATATCAGCCCTGACGAGACGCTGAAGATCACGCAGGAGCTCTATGAGAAGAAGCTCGTCACCTACCCGAGGACGGACGCGCGCGTGCTCTCGAGCGCGGTCGCGAAGGAGATTTATAAAAATATCGGCGGTCTGCGAAACTATGCGCCCGCGGCGGGCTTTGCCTCTGAAGTCCTGGAGAAAAAGAGCTGGCAGGGCATCGCGAAGAGCCGTTATGTCAATGATAAGCAGATCACGGACCATTATGCGATCGTACCGACCGGACAGGGCCTTGCGGCGCTCGCGCGCGTTGCTTCCACGGGACAGCAGGTCTATGATTTGATTGTCCGGCGTTTCCTGAGCATTTTTTATCCGCCCGCGGTCTATCAGAAGGCGGCGCTGGTGACGAAGCTGGGAGGCGAGCAGTTTTTCGCAAATTTCCGGATTCTCATGGAGGAGGGATATCTTGCGGTAGCCCCGAATACTTTTGAAAAGAAGAAAAAGGACGATGAGTCTGAGGAGACGGGCGGGGACGCGCAGATGCTCGAGGCGCTCATGAAGCTGCGGAAGGGCGCGAAGCTTCCGGTGAGAAATGTAAAAATCAAGGAGGGCGAGACGACGCCGCCGAAGCGCTACAATTCCGGTTCGATGATTCTCGCGATGGAGAACGCGGGACAGCTCATTGAGGACGAGGAGCTGCGTGCGCAGATCAAGGGCAGCGGCATCGGCACGAGCGCGACCCGCGCCGAGATCCTGAACAAGCTGGTCAAAAATAAATACATCGCGCTGAATAAAAAGACACAGATTATCACGCCGACGCTGTTGGGTGAAAATATTTTCGACGTGGTGAATGTCTCGATCCGTTCCCTGCTGAACCCGGAGCTGACCGCGAGCTGGGAAAAGGGACTGACTTATGTGGCCGAAGGGCAGATCACGCCGGAGGAGTACATGGGCAAGCTCGAAAATTTTGTGTCACGGCACACACAGCAGGTGAAGGAGAGTCGTCAGCACACTGCGATGCGGCCTTATTTTGAGGCGGCTGCGGTCTATTATAAGAAGGAGAAGAAAAAATGAGCGAAATAAGGATAATGGATTTGTTTGACTTAAACGAGACGATTGGCGCGGAGCTCTTTGAAGGACTTACATACCCCTGGGAAGCGCTGCCGAAGATCGGAGACTTCATCCGAAAGCTCGGCGCAACTCTGAGCGAGGAGTATGAGAAAGTCGGCGAGGACGTCTGGATCGCGCGCAGCGCGACGGTCTTCCCGAGCGCCTACATTCACGGGCCGG
The DNA here is from genome assembly GCA_001941045.1 of Lachnospiraceae bacterium Zagget2. Classification (GTDB taxonomy): domain Bacteria; phylum Bacillota; class Clostridia; order Lachnospirales; family Lachnospiraceae; genus Hominiventricola. The sequence continues at coordinate 28,156 of MSHD01000059.1, read as the reverse complement.
CGATTATCGGGAAGAACGCCGAGGTGCGCCACTGCGCCTTTATCCGCGGAAATGCGGTGGTCGGCGAGGGCGCGGTGGTCGGCAATTCGACCGAACTCAAGAATGTTGTGCTGTTTAACAAGGTGCAGGTGCCGCATTATAACTACGTGGGTGATTCCATTCTCGGCTACCGGGCGCACATGGGAGCAGGTTCCATCACCTCGAACGTGAAGTCGGATAAACTGCTCGTGAAGGTGCACACACCGGAGGGCGATATCGAGACGGGTATCAAAAAGTTTGGCGCGATGATCGGCGATCTGGTGGAGGTCGGCTGCGGCTCGATCCTGAACCCCGGCTCGGTGATCGGGCGGGAGAGCAATATTTATCCGCTCTCGAGCGTCCGCGGCGTGGTGCCCGCACATTCGATTTATAAAAAACAGGGTGAGATTGCGCAGAAGGTATGAAGAGCAGATTTGGGATCAGCGGGAGCGAGCTTAAATGGATTGCCGTTATTACAATGGTAATAGACCATTTTGGAGCCTGTATTCTGGAAAATTTCGTGTTGAATGTGCATGGGAATTCGCCGCTGGCCGGCGTCTTTTCCGAACAGTGGGATGCGATCTACTCCTTTGACCGGATTCTGCGCTGCGTGGGGCGCGTGGCCTTCCCTCTGTTCTGTTTCCTGCTGGTGGAGGGGTTCTTCCACACACGGGATGTGAAGCGCTACGCGCTGCGACTTGGACTGTTTGCGCTAATCAGCGAGATTCCTTTCGACCTTGCGGTGCGTGGAGTACCGTTCGCCTGGTCTTATCAGAATGTATATTTTACCTTGCTGATCGGGCTTCTGACGATCTGGTTCATGGAGGAAAAGAAGAAGCAGTGGTGGCTGCGGATGGCCGGATTTTTCATCGGCTGCGGCGCGGCGTATTTGCTTCACACGGACTACGATGTGTTCGGAGTCGCACTGATTGCACTCCTTTACCTGCTGCGGGAGCAGCGCCTTGTGCAGAGCGTCGGCGGCGCGCTGGTCTGCCTGTGGGAGGAGTGGCCGGCGATTTTTGCCTTTGTACTGACTTATTTTTATGATGGCCGGCGCGGCCGGCAGTCAAAGTGGTTTTTCTACTGGTTTTATCCGGCGCATCTGCTGCTTTATTATCTGATCGGAGCGTATTTGCTGCCTGGTATATGGCTTGCTTAAGAGGAACTGCTGCGTTCTTCCAGGATATAATAGGAAACCCTCAGAACCAGCCGTTCCTTTGGATCATCCAGATTTACTTCCGTCAGCTTCTGGATGCGTTCCAGGCGGTAGAGCAGTGTACTGCGGTGAATAAACAGGTCGCGGGCGGTCTGCGTGGCATTGCGTTCATTGACACAGGTACCGGTCATCCGGCTTCCAGTTCAGATAGCTTATAATCTGTATAGTCAGCGGGGCTTCCTGTGTCTTCCCTTCCAGAGGTTGACGTACAGGATGGGGTAACCACGCTGTCCTTTTGAGTAGAGGCAGGCTCCGTGCGTATTCAGTGTCCGGATATATTCCGGATCTGTTTTGAAATCCTGGATCAGGCTTAAAGGAACGAGGTTCCATCTGGTCCTGCTCATCGTTTCCTTCCTCTTCTACAACAACGTCACGCTTGTTATCGTTCTGATGAGCGTCGCGATGTTCGGATACGGCATCACCTATGCCTGTATGCCGGCGCTGTTTGGAGATACCATCGTTTACAGTGAGTGGAAGACCGGAAAGAATGCGACCGGCTGGAATATCCGGAGTCTGAGAACAGGCTGACAGAGGCTGCTGCACAAAGAGCGATATTGTGCGGCAGCCTCTTTTTGTGTATAATGGGCAGAGAAAAACAAAAATGATGGGAACAGAACATGAAAACACTGATACTGACCGGCTCACCCCGGAAAAACGGACACAGCATGCGCATGGCGGAATACCTCGCGGAATATCTTGAGGGAGAAATGGAATACCTGTCGCTGGACAATCGAAAGGATATCATGCCCTGCCGCGACTGCCGGTACTGCTATACGCACCCGGAGTGTGCAATCCATGATGGGATGGAAGAAATTTATGCGGGGCTGGAGGCGGCAGACCGGATTGTATTTGCCGCCCCGGTTTATTTTTACAATATTCCCGGCTCCATGAAGGCAGTGCTCGACCGGCTGCAGGTTTATTGGACCGGTGTCCTGCGCGGCGACAAAAAGCCGCTCACAAAAAAAGGCGCGATCCTGCTCGCGGGCGGCGCACCGGAGTCCCCGCGGCAGTTCCGGGGAGCGATCCAGACCCTGCAGTACATGCTTGATGATCTTGGCGCAGAGTGTGTGGGAGAGGCCTGTATGGGCGGCACAGATAAAAGGGGACTTGATGAGAGGTCGGATGTGCAGGAAAGGCTGCGGCAGATTGCACAGGAACTGAGCCTGTCATTTTGCTCTTGAAAAAAACAGGATTTCTGCTAAGATTTGCCTTAATTAAGGGAGCAGTGTATCATGTCTTATTCCAACATCACAAAGCAGGCATATGCCAGGGCGCTCACGGAACTGATGCAGGAGGTGCCTTTCGAGAAAATCACAGTGGCTCAGATATGCGAAAAATTTGGGATGAGTCGCAAGAGCTTCTATTATCACTTCAAGGACAAGTACGATCTGGTTGCCTGGATTTTTGATGAAAATTTTATTGCCATCGTGAAAAAGGAGCCGAAGGACGCCTGGGCTTTTATGGAACTTTTGTGCAGCTATCTTTACGAAAACCGTGATTTTTATCGAAAAGTGCTGGTGGTAGAGGGACAGAATTCCTTTTCTGCACATTTTGAGGAGCTTCTGTCCCCCATGATTCAGAACCGACTGCAGACAGTCTATGCGGGCAAAGAGCTTCACCCCATATGCATAGACTTCGTCGTGGACGGTCTTCTCTGCTCACTCAAACGCTGGCTTCTTGGGAAATACGACATTCCTGCGGAGGAGTTTGTCGATATCCTGCACTCTCTGATAGAGAATACGGCGACTATCTACGCGTCCTGAGGGAGAACGCAGCCGCCGCGTCTTTGCGTCTTCTTGTTTGCTGACATTTTAAATTGCCTGTTTACTTGGAAAATGCCTGACGCAGGATATCCTCCAGCTGCTGGTCAAATATATTCAGAGACTCCTCTTTTCCCTGTCGCGAATACAGACTGCCATCTTTATCAAAGCTGACAAGGCAGTCATCGCCTGAGATCACACTGTCGATGTAGCGAATATCCTGAACCATATCAAGCGGCAGGGTCTGAAAGTCCTGTTCGGTGTGAAAGCCCGTGATTGCGCTGTATACTCGATCACGCGTCTCCCGGGAGCAGGCCGCGTCGGGGATGACCGCGGTGAAAACCGGATGCAGCTGTTCCGTGCTGTAGAACAGATCTCCGCCGATAATGCTTTCTGCATCTTTTTCCTCATATACATGGAATACAGAATAGAAAAACTGTCTTTTTCGCAGCTGTCTGTACACGTCTCCGGCATTCTCATCATAACGGACAGCCAGCATCAGGTGTTTTACATCTGACATGCAGTCCAGAAAGGCCGGGGTGAGATCGGCAGGTTCACAGAACAGGACGAACGCGCAGTCCGTATGTCTTCGCATCAGAGGCAAAACCTCCTGCAGCAATCCATGCGCGTGCAGCATCCAGGTGTATACGCCGAGCTTTTTCCCCTGTGAGAGGACGGTATCATAGCTTTCCGGGTTTTCTGTAACTTTCTCCATGTCGATGTTGAGCGAAATGGTCCAGGGAATGTTGAAGCCGCAGGCAGCTTCTTTTTTGCGGATTTTTCCCGCTCCCTCCGTGCAGCTGTTATAGCCGAGGTTCATTCCGAACTGCAGAATGCGTTCCGTTTCCACATTGGCGACGACATCCTTTATGACATCATAGTAAGCGCTTTTCTCATTTTTCAGCATCGTTTCCGCAACCGTAAAGAAAGAGCGCTGAAAGCGTCCTTCCGAAGAGTTCAGAGCCATATCGACAAGATTCCGAACGCTGCGTTCCGGAGAGTCCTTTAAATCTTTCAGGGTTCTCCTGACAATGGTTTCGATCAAAATGCGGGACATGCTGTCAGCCATCCGCATCACTTCCTCTCTGCAATGCAATCTTTTTAATGCCATGTTAATCTATTTTATGGTCCATGACAAGGTCACATTTTTGCCTGTTTGTCCAAAAGTGTTACATTTTCAGTTTTGTGCCGAAATTCTTACCAAACGCCGGCAAATGACCAGTGAAGAGCGGAATTTCTGCCATTATAATGATGAAACAACATAAGAGTCGGCGGATTGATCGCGGGCTCTTCGCGTAAACTAGAGACAGAATAAACGACAAGAGGAGCGGATCATATGCAATTTTATTGTGAGGAAAAGGAAAATGTCATCCGGGAGCTGGATGCCAGTGAAGAAGGGCTTACGGCGGCTGAGGCGAAGAAACGTCTTACCCAGAATGGAAAGAACCGTCTGGAGGCAGCGAAGGGAAAGTCGCTGATCCGGCGTTTTCTGGAACAGCTCTCGGATCCGATGATCATCATCCTGATTGTGGCAGCCATCATCAGCGGCGTACTCGCTGTGGTGGAGAACGACAGTTTCGCTGACGTCATTATTATAATTGCTGTTGTTCTGGTAAACGCGGTGCTTGGTGTTTACCAGGAAAGCAAGGCGGAGAAAGCCATCGAGGCGCTGCAGGAAATGTCCGCCGCCACCTCAAAGGTACTGCGTGACGGCAGAATGCAGGTAGTCCCGAGCGAGGGTCTGGTCGTGGGCGACGTCATCCTGCTGGAGGCCGGAGATGCAGTACCCGCGGACGCCCGCATTCTCGAGAGTGCCAGCCTGAAGGTGGAGGAATCCGCACTGACCGGCGAATCCGTGCCGGTCACGAAGTTTATCGATATCATTCAGTTGAAAGAGGGCGAGAAGGACGTTTCCCTCGGTGACCGCAAAAATATGCTGTACATGGGCAGCACGGTTGTCTATGGAAGAGGAACAGCGATCGTGACCGCGACCGGTATGGACACCGAGATGGGCAGGATTGCCGACGCGCTCTCCCAGGCGGAGGAAGGGCTTACGCCGCTGCAGATTAAGTTGAATCAGCTCTCGAAGATTCTGACCTGGCTGGTGCTGATTATCTGTGTGGTCGTGTTCGCTGTCCAGATTATCCGGGCCGGCAGCCTGTCCGTCGATCTGATCCTTGACTCCTTTATGATCGCGGTATCGCTCGCGGTGGCGGCGATCCCGGAGGGACTTGCGGCGGTTGTCACGGTCGTCCTCTCCATCGGCGTTACCAATATGTCGAAGCGAAACGCGATCATCCGCCGTCTGACAGCAGTGGAGACTTTAGGCTGTGCACAGGTCATCTGCTCCGATAAGACCGGTACGCTGACGCAGAATAAGATGACCGTTGTGGATATGTACGGCGACGACCAGATGCGGCTGGCCTCCGGCATGGCGCTCTGCAACGACGCGGAGCTTAGTGAGAGCGGTGAAGTGACCGGGGAGCCGACAGAGGCAGCCCTGGTGGCCTGGGCGAACAAAGTCGGTCTGCCCAAAAATATGTTAAAGAAGCAGTACCTGCGCTGCGGGGAGGCGCCCTTTGACTCCGGCCGCAAGATGATGTCCACCGTTCATCAGACTACTGACGGAATCGTCCAGTTCACGAAGGGTGCCGTCGATATGGTGATTCCGAGGTGTACCTGTTATCGGAAAGACGGGAAGACAGTGCAGATGACGGAGGAAGATCGCGAGGCCATCCTGACCGCAAACAAGGCCATGGCGGATAAGGCGCTGCGGGTACTTGCCCTGGCTGAGAGACTGTGGGATAAAAAGCCGGCAGACTATGAACCGGAGACCCTTGAGCAGGAGCTCTGCTTTGTCGGCCTCTGCGGCATGATCGATCCGGTCCGCCCGGAGGTGAAGGATGCCATTCAGGAATGCCGCAGGGCAGGTATCCGTCCGATCATGATCACCGGCGACCACATCGATACCGCGACGGCGATCGCGAAAGAACTGGAAATTATCACGGACGGAACCTATGCCGTTACCGGTACGCAGCTTGCGGCCATGGACGATGAGACCTTCGAAAGAGAATTCCGGAATATCAGTGTATATGCGCGTGTGCAGCCGGAGCAGAAGACGCGTATTGTGAATGCCTGGCGCGGTGCAGGATATGTGACGGCGATGACCGGTGACGGCGTGAACGATGCCCCGTCCATCAAATCGGCGGATATCGGCGTCGGCATGGGCATCACGGGCACGGATGTGACAAAGAATGTGGCCGACATGATACTGGCAGATGATAATTTTGCCACCATCGTCAACGCGGTGGAAGAAGGACGTCGTATCTACGACAATATCCGCAAGGCAATTCAGTTTCTCCTGGGTTCGAATATGAGCGAAGTCCTGAGTATCTTCTTCGCGACGCTGATGGGCTTTACCATCTTAAAACCCGTGCATCTTTTGTGGATCAACCTCGTGACTGACTGCTTTCCGGCGCTGGCGCTCGGCGCGGAGAAGGCGGAGCCGCATATCATGGAACGTAAGCCGCGCGATGCGAAGGCGGGTATTTTCGCGGACGGCATGGGTTTTGATATTCTTTATCAGGGTATCGTCGTGACCGCACTGGTTCTTGTTTCCTATTTTGTGGGGAATTTCATGGAGAGCGGGGTCTGGGAAATCGCGGACAGTGCGGACGGCACCACGATGGCTTTCCTCACGATGTCGATGGCGGAAATCTTCCACAGCCTGAACATGCGCTCTCAGCGCCAGAGTATTTTCCAGCTCGGCTCGCAGAACAGGCTGCTGCTCGGCGCTGCCTTCGGCTCGTTCGTCGCCACTACGCTGGTCTGCGAAATTCCGGTGATTGCGACGGCCTTCGAGTTCACAAGCGTGGAGCTCTCTGAATATCTTGTCGCGATCCTGCTGGGCGTGCTCGTCATCCCTATTGTGGAGCTGGTGAAGCTGGTACAGAGACGCGCATAGGAAAGTAATAATAGGAATATTATTGATATGTGATGGCACAAATGGGAAGGCCGGCGCGAAACCATGCGTCGGCCATTTTTTTATCACGTATGCTGCTGGAAACGGTCAGCCGGCCATCCCCCGTCGTCAACAGGATGTTTCTTATCTACCTTTGGCAGAAAGGGAAACAGCTCTTCATAGTGCTCCCATTCCTCCTCATTTTCAATTCCGGCCGGTATCAGCCCGGTCATGTCACGCGCAGAGCAGGTGCTCAGATCGTCATATTTTTCCGTGTGTTCTTTACAGTTCATATTTTCTCACTCCTTTTTCACAGTATGTGTTAGAATAGGGAAGGCTATGCAGAGGGAAAAAGGGATTTCTTTGGAAAATTTTCAGAATTATATGCGTTTCATCTTTAGATTTGGATTTTATAGTGAGAGCGGAACAGGAGAGAAGCGATGATGGATACTTATCATGTGCTGGTCGTGGAAGACGATCAGGAGATTCGCGACGGGATCGCGATTTATCTGAAGAGCCAAGGCTACGAGGTCTACAAGGCCGCGGACGGCATCGAAGGACTTGAGATCATTTATCGGGAGGAGATTCATCTGGCGATCGTGGATGTCATGATGCCGCGCAAGGACGGCATCCAGATGGTCATGGAGATGCGCAAAGACTACGATTTTCCGGTCATCATGCTCTCGGCGAAATCCGAGAAGGTCGACAAGATCCTGGGGCTCAACATGGGCGCGGACGACTATGTGACGAAACCCTTCACTCCGCTCGAGCTGCTCGCACGCGTGAACTCGCACCTGCGGCGCTATCGCCGTTACCTTGAGATGGCGGCAAAGGGCGGTGTGGAGGAGGAGCATGTCTACCGCATCGGCGGACTCGAGCTCAACGAGGAGAAGGTCGAGCTGCGCGTCGACGGCGTGCCGGTGAAGGTGACCTCGACGGAGTACCGGATCCTGCTGCTTCTGATGAAGCACCCGGGGCGCGTCTTCTCGGCGGACGAGATCTACGAGCGCGTCTGGAACGAGCGGGCGGTGAACTCCGACACGATCATGGTGCACGTGAGAAATATCCGCGAGAAGATCGAGATCGATCCGAGAAATCCAAAATATCTGAAGGTGGTGTGGGGAGTTGGCTACAAAATGGAAAAACAGTAAGACTGCAGGAATCCTGCTTGTGCTCGCCTTGTCGATGCTCGCGGGCGTCGTCATGTGCAATCTCTATCCTTTTTTTCGGGAGCAGGCGGCAAGGAAGATCGCGGAAGGACTGGAAGAGGAGACGGTGGATGAGACGAGCGCGGAGGAGGTCGTGATCGAGGTAGATGAGGAGTATGCGCGCTATCTGCTCTCATCGATCTGCTATCTGGACTATGAGATCACGCCGGACACGGACGCTTTCGCCTGGTTCACGCAGAACTACGATGTGGATGGACTTATGGTCGCGCAGCGGGAGCAGCTTACGGATGAGGCGAATCAGCTGATGGCCAATCTGCGGAACCAGTATGTGAACATGCAGGGGCTGAACGGCTGGTGCGGCTATGCAGTGAATACGGAGAAGAGCTACGGTAGTGGAGGACTGAGCGCGGAAATCTCCGGCTCCGAGGCGGAGGATTACGGCGCGGTCGTTGTGATCAGCTATGACAGCCGGGGCGTGCCGAGTATCATCAGCAGCCGGGGGATGATCTTCGAGGACACGGAAGGGCTTGACTATCTTACAAATGCTTCCATGTCTGTGCTTCTTGAGGATAATGGAATGGCGAAGTCCGATGAGGCAGACGTTACAGAATCGTATTCAGAAGTGACCGTTGAAGAGGGGGAAGAGACGGATGCAGAGTATTTCCGGACGGAAACGACCACGGAGGAAACTGTAGAAGAGACGGACATCTCAGCGGCGGAGCTGCTGCGGGAAGTGCCGCTTCCGAAGATACAGAACGCGACTTTTGTGTTCGGCGTCTATACCGGCGCGTCGCAGAGCGCCTATGTATCGGACTACTACACACAACTCTCCGCGTACCGGCAGAGCGGTTACACGATTGCGATGATTGGAATCCTGCTTGTGATGCTGGCGTTCGCGCTGCTTCTGCAGAATATCCCGTCGCTGCGGCTGCGGGAAGTGCTGTTCTTCCGGCTGCCGTCGGAGCTGAGTCTCTTCCTTGCCTTCTGCGGCATCAGTGTGACTTACGTTCTGGCGAAGGTAGATGTTTTCGTCTGGTACACACTGTCGGGAGAATTCGTGGACGATCTGAGCCGTATGGGCTTCGGGGACGCCGCACCGCAGGCCGCGACGGGACTGCTCTGGATTCTGTGGAGTCTCTTTGCGCTCGGCTGGTACTGGATGGTCGCGTCGCTGCTGCCTTATCTGACGCATCCGCTGCGCACACTGAAGGAGCGGATGCTCTGCATCGGCGCCTGCCGCTGGATCAAAAAGAAATGGCTGAAGCTCTGGAGCTGGGCGATGGAAGTACAGCTGGACGAGGAGAAGGATAAGGCGCTCGGAAGGCTGGTTCTGGCAAATGCGCTGCTTGCGTTGTTGTTTGGAGGCGTCTGGCTGCTGGTTATTCTGATTTTCGGTTGGAGACGGTCACCCGCGGTTATGCTTTTCTCCGGGATTCTGTGGATTCTGCTCTATTCGACTCTACTGTATGTATTGGCAAAGCGGAAATGGGCGGGTGTGCTCTCCGACTATGAGAAACTGCTCCGGGCTGCGAAGTCGATTGCCGAGGGACGGGCGGATGAGACGCTCGCTGAGGAGATGGGCGTCTTCGAGCCGGTGCGCACCGAGCTTGGCAGGATACAGGACGGTTTCCAGAAGGCCGTACGCGAGGAGGTGCGAAGCCGCAATACCAAGGCGGAGTTGATCACGAACGTTTCGCACGACCTCAAGACGCCGCTGACCGCGATCATCACCTATGTGGATCTCCTGAAAAAGGAGGATCTGACGGAGGAAGAGCGCAGAAGCTATGTGGCGACGCTCGAACAGAAATCACAGCGGCTCAAAGTCCTGATCGAGGATCTCTTTGAGGTGAGCCGCGCGGCGACCGGGGACGTGGTGATGAATTACGACGAGGTCGATCTTGTGAACCTGATCAAGCAGGTGCGTCTGGAAAATGAGGATAAGATCAGGGAAAGCCCCGTTGATTTCCGCTGGAATCTGCCGGAGGAGAAGTGCGTGCTGCGGCTTGACCCGCAGAGGAGCTACCGGATTATCGACAACCTGCTGCAGAATATTCTGAAATATGCGATGCCACAGTCCCGCGCCTACATCGAGCTCCAGGAACGGGAAGGGAAAGTGACGGTCAGCTTTAAGAATATATCGGCGGTGGAGATGAATTTCACACCGGAGGAGATCACGGAGCGCTTCGCGCGCGGCGATCTCTCACGTAATACCGAAGGCAGCGGTCTGGGACTCGCGATTGCGCAGAGCTTCACCGAGCTGCAGGGCGGAGAGTTCAAGGTGGAGACAGACGGGGATCTCTTCAAGGTTACGCTTATCTGGGAGGGATAAGCGGAGCAAATGAAGAAAAATCTCTGTGCAGTAATCCTGCGGGACTGCTGTGCAGAGATTTGTACTAATTGTCTTTCACACATTCTGAGGGATTTGTGTCGTCCATAGGATTTTCCAGGAGATCTTCTACCGTGCAGCCGAGAACTCTCGAAAGCCTGTACAGAGTCTGCGCTTGGGCCTTATCGATTTCATTCCCTCGCTGTTCGTAGGAACGGATGCTTCGGACGTTCACGCCGGAACGCTCCGCCAGTTCATTCTGGGACAGGCCTCTGCTTTCCCGGATTTGCTTCAGCTTTGGCTCTCTCCGGACAGCTCTGTATTTTTCTTCCACGGAATCAATAAAGGAGGTAATGTCCATCTCATGGTAAACTGTATACATGGAGATAATCTCCGATAAGGGAAGGCGATCGAAAATATCCCGAAACCGTCTGCCTGTATACCATTGATATTCCGCGAGAGCCCATCCGGCCCAATATTCGGGCGAGCAACCGTCATAATGGTATGGTTCCGGCAGTTCTTTTCTGCCATATGCCAGATTTATGACCTCACGTGCCAGCTCCACGCCGGACATCCCCGCAATATAAGCCGGATTACCTCTTTCAAACTGTTCGGCAATACCGGTAGTTACGAAAAGCTTACTGAGCCAGTCTGGAGAAAACGCGCAGTCGTTGATCGCATAATCAAAGAAGACCGCCAGACAGCTTTTCGCATTATTCAGATAAGATTCGCTGTATGCGCGGATCATCGTCCTCCATCTCCTCTCTGAGAATGTCCATGACAAATAAATCATCCCGATAAGATCGTGATCGTTTCATTTCTCTGCGCCATGTGTCACGGGCTCTGGAGTCACGGTCTATAAATTTCGGATAGTACTGGTTCTTATCAACCGGACTGGCCTCCGCAAAACGCAGATGTTCAAACCCCTTTTGAGAAAGAATAACAGTCTGATTTACAGCTCGAAGGGATCGTCCGCTTCTCCGGCATCGGAGGCGGTCTTTTTCACATTCAGTGCGGCCTTCTTCTCCTCGATATTTGCCTTGTGTACGAGAATCGCGGTGCAGACTTCGCGCACGTCCTCGTCGACCGCTTCCCCGGCAGCGAATTTTTCAAAATAGTAAGCGCCGAGTTTGATCTCCAGCTCCTTGATCGACTTCTCATCGTTCGCGATCTGCGCCTTCAGGCGGGTGTCATCGGCGAAGTCGGAAGTCTTTTCCGCGGCGGTCTTTGCGAACTTGTTTACCTTGTCCATAAAATCCATGTTTGTTTCCTCCTTTTCTGATATCAATGCGTGGCAAGAAAGTCTTCGACCTCTTTCACCGTCGGCATCACCCGCAGCGCGCCCTTGCGCGTCGTGATGAGAGACGCGGCGGCGTTCGCAAAGACGAGCATTTCCTTCAGCTGCGCCTCCGCAAGATTTTCCAGTCCATGGTCGAGCACATAGTTCAGCACGCAGGCGCAGAAGGTGTCCCCGGCGCCGGTAGTCTCGATCGTATTCTCCTGCAGGAAGGGCGCGGCTTCGACAAAGCCGTCACCGTAATAGGCGCGGCTGCCGTTCCTGCCCATTGAGACGAGGATGAGCGGGATCGGAAACTCCGAACGGATCTTTTTGACGCCCGCCGTAAAGTCCTTATCGCCGGTGTACCACTGGATCTCATTGTCCGAGATCTTCAGAATGTCGCACAGGCCAAGTCCATAGCTCACCTGCTCCCTGGCGTCTTCCAGTGATTTCCAGAGCGGCTCACGGATATTCGGGTCGAAGCTGACGAGCGCGCCGGCAGCTTTCGCGGTGGCGATCGCCTTCTTCGTGGCAGCGCGCACAGCGTCGTGCGTCATCGAGATCGTGCCAAAGTGGAACAGGCGCGTATCCGCGATCAGATCGAGGTCGAGCTCATCCTCCCGCAGCATCATGTCCGCGCCCGGATTGCGATAGAAGGAAAAATCACGGTCGCCGTCTGCGAAGGTGTGCACAAGTGCAAGCGTCGTGTGAATCTCCTCGTCCATCAGGAGGTTCTCTGTGCCGATGTGCAGCTCGGTGAGCGAACGCTTCAGGGTGCGCCCGAACTCGTCGCTGCCGACTTTCCCGATAAAGGATGTCTTCTTTCCGAAGCGGTTCAGCATAGCGAGAACATTGCAGGGCGCTCCGCCCGGATTGGCTTCGAAAAGTCCGTTTCCCTGCGCGCTCAGACCGTTCTGTGTGAAATCGATCAGCAGCTCGCCAATGGCGACAACATCATATTTTTTCATGAAAAATTCCCTCCCGTGATTTTTCTTATTATAACGCAGCTATTTCAAAAAAGAAAGTGCGGCGTAAAAAGTTTACGTTTAATTTATAAACATCCTTTAAAAACAAATGAAGCTTTAAAAACCATAAGAAAGATGAGAATGCAAATATATGAAGGACGTAAAGAAACCCAGCAAAAAGCCCCTGATATTTTATTATCTAATCGTGTTGCTGGTGATGATCATTCTGAATACCTTTGTGCTGCCGTCCATGCTGCAGACACCGATTACGGAGGTGGACTACGGCACCTTTCTGACAATGCTCGATGAAAAGCAGATCGACACGGTGCAGGTGGAGGACGACATCATTTATTTTACAGATACGGAGGAGGAGCCGAACTATTACTCCACCGTGGTCTTCAATGATCCGGATCTGGTAGACCGTCTCTATGAATCGGGCTGCTCGTTTGGCAAGGTGCAGACGGAGGAGGCCTCGTTGCTGAGCCAGATCATTCTCTTTTTGCTGCAGATCGTGATCTTTATCGCCATCGGGCAGGCGCTCTCGCGCTGGCTTATGAAGCGGATGGGCGGTAATATCGGCAATGCAATGCAGTTCGGAAAGAGCAGTGCGAAGGTCTATGTCGCGAGCGAGACCGGCATCAAGTTCAGCGACGTTGCAGGTGAGGATGAGGCGAAGGAACAGCTGCAGGAGATCGTCGATTTCCTGCACAATCCGGCGAAATATCAGGCGATCGGCGCGACGATGCCCAAGGGCGCGCTGCTCGTCGGCCCTCCGGGTACCGGCAAGACCTTGCTTGCAAAGGCTGTGGCCGGCGAGGCGGAAGTTCCCTTCTTTTCCATCGCGGGTTCGGAGTTCGTGGAGATGTTCGTCGGCATGGGAGCCTCCAAGGTGCGCGACCTCTTCAAGCAGGCGAATGAGAAGGCTCCCTGTATCGTGTTCATCGATGAGATTGACACGATCGGAAAGAAGCGTGACAGTCAGGGCGTGGGTGGCAATGATGAGCGTGAGCAGACGCTGAATCAGCTGTTGACGGAGATGGATGGCTTCGACGGTTCGAAGGGCGTCGTCATCCTCGCTGCCACGAACCGTCCGGAGACACTCGATCCGGCGCTGCTTCGCCCGGGACGCTTTGACCGCCGGATTCCGGTGGAGCTTCCGGATCTGAAGGGCCGCGAGGAGATCCTGAAGGTGCACGCGAAGAAGGTCAAGCTGGGCGACGATGTCGATTTCCACGCAATCGCGCGGGCGGCGGCCGGAGCTTCGGGTGCAGAGCTCGCCAATATGGTCAATGAGGCTGCGCTGCGCGCAGTGCGCGAAAACCGCACTTTTGTGACGCAGGCAGATCTGGAGGAGAGCATCGAGGTGGTCATCGCAGGCTACCAGAAGAAGAATGCGGTATTATCCGACAAGGAGAAGCTGATCGTGTCCTACCACGAGGTCGGTCACGCGCTGGTGTCGGCGATGCAGATCCATTCCGCGCCTGTCACAAAGATCACGATCATTCCGCGCACCTCGGGCGCGCTCGGCTACACGATGCAGGTCGAGGAGAAGGATCAGTATCTGCTGAGCGAAGAAGAACTGATGGACAAGCTTGCGACCTACGCAGGCGGGCAGGCCGCAGAGCGCCTGATCTTCGGCTCGATTACGACCGGCGCGTCCAATGACATTGAGCAGATGACGAAGCTTGCGCGGGCCATGGTTACGCGATACGGCATGAGCGAGGAGTTTGGCATGATGGCGCTCGAGACGGTGAACGGCCAGTATCTGGGCGGCGACGCCTCCCTGGCCTGCGCGGTGGAGACTTCCGCGGTCGTCGATCAGAAGGTGAAAGAGCTGCTGAAACGGCAGTGCGACCGCGCAATGGATATCCTGACGGAGAATAAGGACAAGCTTCACGCGATTGCAAAGTATCTCTATGAGAAGGAGACGATCACGGGCGACGAGTTCATGCTGCTTCTGCGGGAGTGCTCGCGACCGAAGGAACTGCCGGGTGATAACGCATAGCCGGGACATAAAAAAATTGACGAAAACAGCGATTGCAATTACAATATCTATCATAGAAAATTGCAAGGGGCGACCGACATGGCTGAATTTACAAATAAAGAAGTAAACCTTGAAGTGTTGAAACAGCGTGCGTACAATCTGCGCTGGGCAGAAGTGGAAGAGGGCGTGATTCCCCTGACCGCCGCGGATTCGGATTTTCCGGCTCCCGGGGCGATCGCGGAGGATCTGATCGAATACATCAGGGGAGGCTATTTCTCCTATACGCCGAAAAGAGGGTTTCCGGAGTTTGCGGAAAGTCTCTCCCGTGTGCTGAAAGAACGGAAACATGAGGACATCGATCCGAAGCTGATCCTGCCGGTGGACAGCGCGGCCCGGGGGATGAACATTATTGCGCATGCAGTACTGCGCCCCGGCGATGAGGCGCTGGTGTTTGACCCGGTGGATTTCCTCTTCAAGACGAACATGGAGGAAGCGGGAGCGAAGGTAAACCTGTTCCCGATGAGGTTTAAGGAAAACGGCGACATCGATTTCAGCGATATCGAAAAATATATCACACCGAAGACGCGGATGCTGGGGCTCTGCAATCCGCACAATCCCCTTGGCAAGGTCTATCCGGAGGAGGATCTTGCGTATCTTCTGGAACTGTCCGAAAAATACGGTTTTTATATTATGAATGACGAAATCTGGTCCGATATCGTGTATTCAGATGCAGAATTCCACAGTATCTGTTCTCTGGGCGGGGAGAAAAATAAGAGAACCATCTCCGTGTTTGGATTTTCCAAAAGCTTCGGAATCGCCGGCCTGCGCGTGGGGGCGGTTTACTGTCAGGATGAAGAAATCTTTGAAAAACTGGTGAAAGCTTCGCTGGTGGATGACACGATCGGAGGCGTTTCCGCCCTGTCACAGGTCGCAGCGATCTCCTGCCTGACCAGGTGTTATGGATGGCTGGATGAGTTCGTGGCGCATCTGCAGTCCAACCGGGATTATGCACTGGAGAGACTGACCCACATGCCGGGGGTGACGTGCAGGAAGCCGGAGGCGACTTTCGTCGTGTTTCCGGATATTTCGGGCCTGTCGATCGGGGCGGAGGAGCTGGTGGAATATCTGAAAACAGAAGAAAAGCTGGCGATTGTCCCGGGAGGAAAACAGTTCTTTGGCCCCGGTTCCGAGGGACATGTCAGAATCTGCCTTGCGACAAGCCGCGAGATCCTGACGGAAGGCCTTGACCGCATGGAAAGAGGCCTTCGGAAACTTGACAGTAGATATAAATGATGGTAATATTTATTCAAATATTGCTGTAGAGACGGTGAACGAAAAATGGCAAAGGCGCTGATCCTCTGGAGGGAATTCAGCGCTTTTTGTTTACAGGCTGTCCGCGGCAGAAAAAGAGAGGAGAATGAAACAGGGATGAGTATGAAAAAGGTAATGGCCGTGCTTCTGGCGCTGGCCATGACATGCAGCCTGGCTGCATGCGGTAATGGAGAAGGCATTCAGAAGGCCGGCGAGACATCGTCCGATGAGACGGCATCGACGGAGAGTGATGGCGGGACAGCGGAGGAGACGACGACCGGACAGTCGCAGATTGTCATCGGCCAGAGCACGACCTACACGACCCTCGATCCGGCTTACTGCTATGAGTGGGATTCGGAGATGGTGCTGCATGCGGTTTACGACACGCTGGTCACGACCAA
This sequence comes from Lachnospiraceae bacterium Zagget2, assembly GCA_001941045.1. Taxonomy (GTDB): domain Bacteria; phylum Bacillota; class Clostridia; order Lachnospirales; family Lachnospiraceae; genus Hominiventricola. Next base: position 11,766 of record MSHD01000059.1, on the reverse strand, counting down.
CCCGGAGGATGAGTCCGAGATCATTCCGTGCATTGCATCGGACTGGACGATTTCCGATGACAATCTTACCTATGTATTTACGCTGAATGAGGGCATTACGTTTACGACGGGCAAGGAGCTGACTGCGGACGACGTGGTCTACTGCTTCAACCGCTTAAAGGGAGTCCAGGGAAATCCTTCGTTCCTGATGGATACGGTGGAAACGGTAGAGGCGACCGGCGATTATGAGGTGACGCTGACTCTGAATACGGTCAACCCGGCCATCCTGAGTATTCTGACAAGAAGCTCTTTCAGCATCTATGATTCTGAGGTGGCGCAGGCGAACGGCGGTACCTGCGATGAGAGCGACACGTTCCAGGCCTATGCGGATTCAAATCCTTCTGTCGGCTCCGGCGCTTATCAGATCACCACTTACACAAGCGGATCGGAAGTAATCCTTGAAAAATTCGCGGATGCACAGATCAAGACCGGAAGTGTTGATAAGATCATCGTCCGGACGATCACGGACGCCAACACACAGCAGATGGAGCTTGAGGCCGGCGATATTGATTTCGCGCTGGATCTGACGGCGGATCAGGTGGCTGTGATTGAAGATGAAGAGAACATTCAGATTGTTACCGGCAGCACCTATGACATTTTCTTCCTGATGATGAATGTCAGCGAGGAGTACGGCGAGGAGCTTGCAGACCCGACAGTGCGTGAGGCAATCAAGTACGCGATTGACTATGAAGGTCTGTTCGAACTGGCCGGAAATGATGCCTTTGTGCCGAGCGGGATCATTCCGCAGGGATTCTTAGGGTATGAGGGAGAAAGCACGGTCACCCGCGATGTGGAGAAGGCAAAAGAGCTGCTGGCAGAGGCTGGATATGCGGATGGCTTCAGCTTCGACTGCGGCGTGATTCCGGATATGGCGCCCGATGGGGTTTCCTTCATGATGTGCGCGGAGAAGATTCAGTCCGATCTGGCAGAGGTGGGTATCACGATGAATATTATTTCGCAGGAGGCTTCTGTATATCTGGAGGCTTATCGCGACGGAACCCAGCAGGCGGTTATCAGCCAGTGGGGGCCGGATTATTACGATCCGAACAATCAGCTGGCATTCCTTCCGGGCAATACCGTGGGACTCCGTGCAGGCTGGACGGCGGATATGAATGAGGAGCTTGTGGCGCTGGGAGAGCAGGCGGCTTCCGAGACGGACGACAGCGTGCGTGAGGAACTGCTGCTTCAGATTCAGGAAGTGATGGAAGAGGAGGCCTCCCCGTACATTGTATACCTGCAGGCCGGCAGGACGCTGGCGGTCAGCACACGGGTTCAGAATATTATCCTGAGTTCGG
>MSHD01000059.1:0-10253 GCA_001941045.1 Lachnospiraceae bacterium Zagget2 | reverse complement strand
AAATCTGGGACAGACTGCGATGAGCGATCCGGAAATCGTGGCGGCATATGAGGCGAAATGGGGCCTGGATCAGCCTCTGCCTGTCCAGTATATCAATTACATGAAGAATCTGTTCCAGGGAGACCTGGGGACGTCGATCCGGACAAAGCAGCCGGTGCTCTCCGATCTGGCGCAGTATATTCCGGCAACTTTTGAGATGGCCACGTTCGCTACGCTGATCAGTATCATACTGGGGCTTCTGTTCGGGCTTCTGAGCGCGGCGCGCCACAATAAGCTGCCCGACCATGTGCTGCGCGTCATCTCCCTCATGGGCATCTCGATTCCGGCGTTCTGGCTGTCGATTCTTTGTCTTTACTTTTTCTATCTGAGGCTGGGAATTGTACCAGGTTCCGGACGGGTGAGCGCGGAGTGGCTGGGCGCGAGTTTCCCCACAGGCTTTCTGATCTTTGATGCGATCACATATGGAGAGCCGGACCTTCTGCGGGATGCGCTGAGTCATTTGATACTTCCATCCTTTGTCCTGGCGGCATCCACGATGGGAATTCTGACGCGTACCGTGCGCTCCAGCATGCTCGAGGCGATGCAGCAGGATTATGTGCGCACCGCCAGGGCAAAGGGCCTCTCAGAGGGCAGGGTTCTGCGGCATCATGTACTGAAAAACGGCCTGATCCCGTCCGTCACGATGTTCGGCCTGAGCTACGGGTCGCTGCTGGGAGGAACGGTTCTGGTGGAGACGATCTTTTCTTATCCGGGGATCGGACTGTACGCGTACAAGGCGGCGTCCACGCTGGATTTCCCCGCAATTATGGGTACCACCCTTTTTATTGCTGCTGTAAATGTCCTGATGAACTTTTTTGTGGACATCATCTATGCGCTGATTGATCCGCGCATCCGCTACTAAAGAGAGGGGGATTCAGGATGGGACATCAGATCAGGAAGTTTATCAGGAAGAATCCTCTCGCTGTCGTGGGAATTGTGATCTGGATTTTCTTTATTCTCTGTGCGGTTTTTGCGCCCGTTCTTGCGCCGTATGATCCGGTAGCACAGGATCTGAGCGTGCGGTATCAGGCGCCCAGTGCGGCGCATCTGTTCGGAACAGATTCGTTTGGCAGGGATGTGCTGAGCCGTGTGATCTATGGCGCGCGGATATCGATTCCGTCCGGCCTGCTGGTTGTGCTTCTGGCCTGTGTATTTGGCAGCCTGTATGGAGCGATCGCCGGCTATTTCGGCAAAGTGGTGGATGAGATCCTGATGCGTTTTGCCGATATGATTATGTCATTCCCGGCGATTCTCCTGGCGATGGCGCTTGCTGCCGCGCTGGGCACCAGCGTGATGAACGCGATTCTGGCGATCGCTGTGGTGGCGTGGCCCAAGTATGCCCGTATGATGCGGAGTCTGGTGCTGACTGTACGCGAAGCGGAATATGTGACGAGTGAGCGGGCGATCGGGCAGAAGAGCTGGGTCATTCTGATCCGGACGATCATTCCGAACTGTATGTCCTCTCTGATCGTGCTGGCTTCCACGGATGTGGGAACGGCGATTCTGACTTTTGCGGGCTTAAGCTTTCTCGGCCTGGGCGTGTCGCCGCCGACCCCGGAGTGGGGCTATATGGTATCGGACGGAGTAACGATCCTGCAATACTGGTGGATCAGCTTCTTCCCGGGAGCGGCGATTTTTCTTGTATCAATCGGGGCGAACTTTATCGGCGACGCGGTGCGGGACGTGCTGGATCCAAGGATGAAGACAGAGGCTTAGGAGGAAGCAGAAAATGGATTATGCAAAGAGAATTAAAAATCTGCGGGAGCGGATGGAGCGGACAGGCGTGGACGCTGCGCTGATTGCGAACGACGCGTCGTGGGAATATATGGTCGGTCTGCCGCGCGGCGGACATGATAATACAAAGCAGAGGCAGAACAGCCTGGAGTTCGCCTGCCTTCTGGTGACACAGAAACTGGTGACGGCATTCTGCCCGCGTCTTTCCGCACTGGGATTTTCCTGGCGGATGGAACAGTTCTCCCAGGTCGATAAACTGGTGATTTACCCGGACGCCGATATATATGGAGAAAATTTCGACCGGGAGATCACAGCACAGGGACTTGACGGAAAATATATAGGACTCACCCGCGATATTTCCTCGATGGTTGCCCTGCGGCTGATTGATAAACACGGGGCGAAGGTGAAGGACATCTCGGCGGAGCTGGATGAGATGCGTGCTCTGAAGGATGAGGAGGAGATCGCGCTGATGCGCCATGCAAGCGGCGTTGCGGACAGGATTTATTATGACATTCTCCCCATGCTGGTTCCGGGAACCAGAATCCGCGAGATCGAGCATGAGATCGAGCGCCTGCTGGAGACCTATGACTGTTCCTACAGTTCCTTCAGTGCAGAAGTCCTGAATTATGGACCAAAGGCGGGAAATCGGATCGGCGAGCCTTACGCGATACTGGAGGAGGATCATACGATCGCGTTTGACTATGGTGTGGTCTACCAGGGGTATTGCTCGGATTTCGGGCGCACGGTCTTTCTTCGCGAACCGACGCCGGAGCTCAGAAGATGCCATGAGCTGGTGATGGAGGCGCAGCAGGCGGCGCTTGACGCGGCAAAAGTCGGCGTTTCCCGCTGCTGCGAGCTGAACGAGGCCTGCCACCGTGTCATGAAGGAGGCCGGTATGGATGCGCATTTTATCCACCGTATGGGACATGGAATCGGAAAAGATGTTCATGAACGTCCGTTTATGGCAGAGGGAGAGGAGACGATCGTCCGGCCAGGTATGTGCTTTACCGATGAGCCAAGCCTGTTCCTCGCGGGAAAGGGGCTGGTGCGCGTGGAGGATGTGGTGCTGACGACGCCCTCAGGCTTTGAATATCTGAACAGTGTGACGAAAGAGATTGTTGTGCTCGGATAATGCGGAAGGAGCAGCTTGTATGGGCGAAGTCTTATTAGAAGTAAAAGATCTGCGAACGCAGTTTTCCACAGAGCACGGGATCGCGCCCGCTGTGGATGGCATCAGTTTTCAGCTGGAAAAAGGAAAAACGCTGGGAATCGTGGGAGAGTCCGGCTCCGGAAAGAGCGTGACCTCGCTCTCGATAATGCGTCTTCTGCAGGAACCCGCGGGCAGGATTGCGGGAGGACAGATTTTATTCAAAGGAGAGGATCTGGTGAAGCTCTCCGAGAAGGAGATGCAGAATATCCGCGGCGCGCATATTTCCATGATATTCCAGGAACCGATGACGGCGCTGAACCCGGTGTACACGGTCGGAGAGCAGATCGCGAAAGTGTTCATGGTCCGTCAGAAGATGAAGAAAAAACAGGCGCGCCAGAAAGCGATTGAGATGCTCGCCCTGGTCGGGATCCCGAGTCCGGAGACGCGGGTGGACAATTACCCGCACCAGCTGTCCGGGGGAATGCGTCAGCGCGTGGTGATCGCGATTGCGTTGGCCTGCAATCCGGAGCTTCTGATTGCCGATGAACCGACGACGGCCCTGGATGTGACGATTCAGGCGCAGATTCTGGAGCTGATGAAGAATCTGCAGAAAAAACTGAAAACCTCGATGATCATGATTACGCATGATCTGGGGATTATCTATGAGATGGCGGATGAGGTACTGGTGATGTACTGCGGACAGATTGTAGAGTCCGGCTCCATGCAGGAGGTGTTTCATCACATGCTTCATCCTTACACCGAAGGTTTGATGCATTCTATCCCAAGGCTGTCCGATGAGGCAGAGGAACTCAGTACCATTGAGGGAATCGTGCCCAGCCTGTATGAACTCCCGAAAGGCTGCCGCTTCCATCCGCGCTGTCCTTACGCCAGGAAGCTGTGCCAGACAGAAGAACCGGAGCTGCTGGAAGTCTCGCCGGGGCATTGCAGCCGCTGCCACAGATATTCGGATATGTGGAAGGAGGGATGAGGCAGATGGAGCAGGAAAAGCTGGTACAGGTAAAAAACCTGAAAAAGTATTATCCCGTGGGCGGCATGGGTAAGAAAAAGGTCGCAAAGGCGCTGGACGGCGTGAGCTTTGATATTTACGCGGGGGAGACGCTCGGCCTTGTAGGAGAGAGCGGCTGTGGAAAAACCACGGTTGGACGCGCGATTCTCCGCCTGATCTCCGTTACAGAGGGAGAGATCTGGTTTGAAGATCAGAATATTACGAACTATTCCGAAAAGCAGATGCGTCCGCTTCGTTCGCAGATGCAGATTATTTTCCAGGACCCATATGGCTGCCTGGATCCCAGAAAAACAGTCTATGATCTGATCGCAGCGCCTCTGAAGCTGCATGGTCTGAAGGACCGGGAGGAACTGCGAAGCCGTGTGCTGGAGCTTATGGAGGAGGTCGGTCTGCGCGCGGATTATATCGATCGCTATCCACATGAATTTTCAGGCGGACAGCGCCAGCGGATTGGAATTGCACGTGCCATTGCCATCAATCCCAGGTTGATTGTCTGTGATGAACCGGTGTCCGCGCTGGATGTATCCGTGCAGGCGCAGGTCATCAATCTGATCCGGAAATTGCAGAAGGAACACGGCCTTACGTATCTGTTTATCTCGCATGATCTGCGGGTCATAAAGCATCTCTGCGACCGGATTGTGGTTATGTATCTGGGGACGATCGTGGAATCCGGAAAAAAAGAGGATATCTACAGAACGCCGGCGCATCCATACACGAAGGCGCTTCTGTCTGCGGTGCCGGAGATCGGGTCTGATATGGGGAAAACCCGCACAATTCTTCAGGGGGACATTCCCAGTCCCATCGACCCGCCGGAAGGCTGCCGCTTCCACACGCGCTGTCCGGTTGCCACGGAAAAGTGCGCAAAAGAGATTCCGCCCTGTGTGGATCTGGGCGGAGGACATTTCTGCTGCTGTCATTACTGCGGAAATGACAGTGAAAATATCCGTTGACATCTTCCGCAGACGTGCTAAAATGTTTCTGATTTGAATTGTATACGATGATACAAAACAAGGAGGACTCAAAAAGAGAGCAGCATGAACGGGGAGCAGAAAGACAGCCGTGACAGGTATTCTCTGCGCGGCAGAGTGTTTGAGAGTATCCGGGAGGATATTCTGAATGGAAGATATGAGCAGAACACGGAACTCAAAGAAGCGACGATCGGCGCGGAGCTCGGCGTGAGCCGGACGCCGGTGAGAGAGGCTCTGCGGCAGCTCGAACTGGAGGGGCTGGTCACGATCATTCCGAACCGCGGCGCGCACGTGAACCGGATCACTGCGAAGGACGTGGAAGATATCTATGTGATTCGCTCGATGCTGGAAGGGCTCTGTGCGAGATGGGCGACGGAGCACATCACGCAGGAGCAGCTGGATAATATGGAGGAGACCCTGTGTCTCTCCGAGTATCACACCGGAAAGAAAAATTATGAAAAGCTCTATGAGCTGGATAGCCAGTTCCACGAGCAGCTCTACGAGGCTGGAGGCAGCCGGATCCTGAATCATGTGCTGTCGGACTTTCACGATTATGTGAAGAGGGCGAGGAAAGCCTCGATCTCCGCGGAGGACCGCTCGGTACGCTCGACGGAAGAGCATCGGGCGATCTTCGAGGCGATCCGGGAGAGAGATGCGGATCAGGCGGAGACCCTGGCGAGGGAACATGTGAAGCATACGATTGAGAATATTGAGGCCCACGGGCTGGAGAAGCTTATGTAGGAGGACAGGTTTCATGGACAGAATCAGGATGACAACGCCGCTGGTGGAGATGGACGGGGATGAGATGACCCGGATTCTCTGGCAGATGATCAAAGAGGAGCTGCTGCTCCCTTTTGTAGATTTAAAGACAGAGTACTACGATCTTGGCCTGAAAAAACGTGACGAGACCGAAGACCGTATCACGGTCGAGGCTGCGGAGGCGACAAAGAAATATAAAGTCGCCGTAAAGTGCGCGACGATCACGCCGAACGCGGCCCGTGTGAAGGAATATGGTCTGAAGGAGATGTGGAAAAGCCCGAACGGGACAATTCGTGCGATCCTGGACGGAACGGTCTTCCGCGCGCCGATTATTGTAAAGGGCATCGAGCCCTATGTGAAGACCTGGAAGAAGCCCATTACGCTTGCGAGACATGCCTACGGGGATGTTTATAAGGCTTCGGAGATGCAGATCCCGGGCGCCGGCAGGGTGGATCTTGTATATACGGCGGAGAATGGCGAGCAGTCGTCTCTGACGGTTCACGAGTTCCAGGGGCCGGGCGTTGTGCAGGGCATGCACAATCTCGATTCTTCGATTGAGAGCTTCGCAAAGAGCTGCTTCCAGTATGCCCTCGACACGAAGCAGGATCTCTGGTTCGCGACGAAAGACACGATCTCCAAAAAATATGATCATCATTTCAAGGATATTTTCCAGGAGATTTATGATGAGCAGTATAAGGCGGCTTTTGAGGCGGCAGGACTCACCTATTTTTATACGCTGATCGACGACGCGGTGGCGCGTGTGATCAAGTCGGAAGGAGGCTTCATCTGGGCCTGTAAGAACTATGACGGCGATGTGATGAGCGATCTGGTGGCGACGGCCTTCGGCTCGCTCGCGATGATGACCTCGGTGCTTGTCTCTCCGCATGGCTATTATGAATATGAGGCGGCGCACGGGACGGTGCAGCGCCACTATTACCAGCACCTGGAGGGCAAGGAGACGTCGACGAACCCGATCGCGACGATCTTCGCCTGGAGCGGTGCGCTCCGGAAACGCGGAGAGCTGGACGGTCTGCAGGAGCTTGGGCATTTTGCGGACGTGCTCGAACAGGCCTCGATCGCGACGATTGAGTCCGGGAAGATGACGAAAGATCTGGCGCTGATCACGGAGCTCCCGGATGTGACCGTGCTGAACTCCGCGGACTTTATCCGTGAGATCCGGGCCGGGATGGAAAAGCTTCTGTAAACAGCATAATTGCCGAACCCCTTTCATATATTTAGCAAAGATATATGGGAGGGGTATTTTTATGGACAATTTTCAGTTATACAGGGATATCCGGGAGCGGACCGGCGGCGAGATCTACATAGGGGTGGTTGGGCCGGTGCGGACCGGCAAGTCGACCTTTATCAAGCGTTTCATGGATCTTCTGGTGCTGCCGAATATGGAGGATATTCACGAACGGGAACGCGCGACTGATGAGCTGCCGCAGTCGGCATCCGGCAAGACGATCATGACGACCGAGCCCAAGTTTGTGCCGAAGGAAGCCGTGAAGATCAATATTGCGGAGGATATTCCGGTAAAGATCCGGCTGATTGACTGTGTGGGCTATATGGTGGAAGGCGCTTCCGGTCACATGGAAAATAACATGGAACGCATGGTAAAAACGCCATGGTTCGAGGCGGAAGTGCCCTTCACGAAAGCCGCGGAGCTCGGCACTTACAAGGTGATTCACGATCACTCGACGATCGGTGTTGTCGTGACCTGCGACGGAAGCTTTGGCGACATTCCGGCGGAAAGCTATGGAAAACCGGAGGAGCGAACGGTAGAAGAGCTGAAAAAGCTTGGGAAGCCTTTCGTCATTCTGCTCAATACGACAAAGCCCTACAGCGACCCGGTGCGTAAGGATGCGGAGGAGATGTACCGGAAATATCAGGTGCCGGTGCTGCCGGTGAACTGCGAGCAGCTGAAGAAGGAGGATATCACAATGATCCTTGAGCAGGTGCTGCTCGAATTTCCCCTCGTTGAAGTAGAATACCACATGCCTCGCTGGGTAGAGATGCTGGATTTTGATCATCCGGTTAAACAGGAACTGATCGGCTGCGCACGCGCGATGATGGACCAGTTTCATGTGCTGCGCGACGTCGGAACGGTACAGGCGGAGTGCGGCGGACCCTGCGTCAGCAGCGTCAGGCTCGACCATGTGGCGCTCGACCGGGGAACGGCTTCTTACGCGGTTGAGATGGTGGAGAGCTGTTATTATGGTGTGCTCAGTGAACTGACCGGTATGGAACTGAAGGACGAGTATGATCTGATGGAGCAGCTGAAAGAACTCTCGGCGATGCGCAGGGATTACGGCAAGGTAATCCAGGCGACGGATACCGTACGACAGAAGGGCTACGGCATGGTGCTGCCGGAAAAGGAAGAGATCGAGATGGAGGATCCGGTGCTGATCCATCAGAGCGGAAAGTATGGGGTGAAGCTGCGTGCCTTCTCGCCATCCGTGCAGATGATCCGCGCCCGGATTGAGACAGAGATCGCGCCGATCGTCGGCAGCGAAGAGCAGGCGAAGGACCTGATTCAGTATATTCAGGATGGACAGAAGCAGGAAGACGGTATCTGGCAGATCAATATTTTCGGAAAAACGATCGAGGAGCTCGTCGAGGACGGCATCCGCAGCAAGCTCTATCAGATCAGTGAGGAGAGCCAGGTGAAGCTGCAGGACACGATGCAGAAGATCGTGAACGACTCAAACGGCGGACTGGTGTGTATTATTATCTGATGGTTTGACACGCCCCGTTCGTCGATGCTATAATCATCGGCGAGTGAGGACAGAGATTATGACAAAGGTAACGATTTACACGGACGGCGCGGCGAGGGGCAATCCCGACGGCCCGGGGGGCTACGGGACGGTGCTTCTCTATGTCGACGCAAAAGGCGAAGAACATATCCGGGAATACTCCCGCGGATATAAGAAGACAACGAACAACCGCATGGAGCTGATGGCGGCGATCGTCGGCCTGGAGGCGCTTAACCGTCCCTGCGAGGTGGAACTCCACTCGGATTCCAAGTATCTGGTCGACGCCTTCAACCAGCACTGGATCGATTCCTGGCTGAAGAAAAACTGGGTGAACAGCCAGAAAAAGCCGGTGAAAAATCCGGATCTCTGGAAGCGGTTGCTGAAAGCAAAGCAGCCGCATCAGGTGCGCTTCGTCTGGGTGAAGGGCCACGACGGCAACCGCTGGAATGAGCGCTGTGACCAGCTGGCGACCAGCGCTGCGGACGGCAGTGATCTGGCGGAGGATATTATGACGGTGTGAGAGAGCGCGCCAGCTTTTCAACACAGCTTGACTCTTATGAAAAGTAAACGTAAAATTACACGCCTGGCCTTTGGGTGAGTTTTGTGCCAAACTTGAGAAAACTCGCAAAACTATTAGTTTTTTCAAGGAGACTCACTTATGGATAAGACAACCCACGAGGTACGCCTCAACCACTGGAGACGGATCATTGAGTAGTGCCAGGCGCGCCCGGGAGGCCAAACTGCAAAACAATGGCTTGATGAGAACCATGTCAGCAGGAAGTCCTATTATTACTGGTTACGAAAGATTCGGCGACAGGCGTATGAGCAATCAGCCGGGGAAATGCAGCTTTCGGGACAGGAAACTATTGACGCTGCTGTACTGTCACAGGAGCATCCTCAGATTGCATTTGCTGAGATTCCTTTCCAGGTAAACGCCGATCTATCTGGCGATAATGCATTCAAACCAACGGCCATCGTTAAAGTCGGAAATGCTTCCGTTGCATTCTCCAATGCAGCATCTGACAGATTGCTGACCGGGATTATTCGGGAGGTGACCCGCCATGCTTGAGGATGTGGCCAAAATCCGTCGCGTTGTATTGGCTACTGGTTATGTCGATCTCCGCAAGGGATTGACGGGCTTGCCCAGATCATCGGCGCAAACTACGGCCAGAACCCTTTTGAGCAGGGGACGCTCTTCCTGTTCTGCGGGGAGACGTTCGGATCGCGCCAAAGGGCTCCTGTGGATGGGCGACGGTTTTCTTCTCTTATATAAAAGATTTGAAAATGGTTCGCTTTCATGGCCGCGCACACCAGCCGAGGCCGCGGAACTGACAGAGAAATTTTCCACTGTTTTTGCAAGGGCTGCGATTGCGCCCTGTACCTCCCCAAAACGAAAGGGAAGTCTGCCACTGCTGGTAAACAGGGGCCTCCGGAAAAACTGCTAAAAAGAAAGACCAGAAAGCCAGCGCCCGTGAAAAAGGGGTTCCGGCGCTCTGGGGAGCAGGGTAAAATACCGAGTGTAAAAAGCCCGAGAATTCGCCATTTCGGTGATGCCGACTAATTGCCAGGAACAGGGTATCAAATTTGCATCAGTGCTTGCCAGAACCGGGGATTTCGCTTATAATTATCTACAAATCGTTCGTTCTGAATGGATAACCGGAAGTGCCCCATATAAGGGTTCTCACGTCATGACAAAATTCATCCTGTATAATATCGGTTTGGGAATATAACAGAGAAATTTAACAGTTTTTTCACAGTGGAGGGCTTGACAAAATGAGATTAGCGCCCATAATTGAACAGGCAACAGGCAACAGGCAACA
>MSHD01000058.1:36736-63345 GCA_001941045.1 Lachnospiraceae bacterium Zagget2 | reverse complement strand
CTATTGTCCAGAGCGCGTTTCTTGCAGTTGCTCTTATTTTTGTTGGATGCCTTCTCTATCATGAAGCACTGACTTGGAACAAAATTATAGGAGTTGGTATTTGTTTGATTGGCTTGTTCTTTGTAATTATGAACTGATATATTCCAGTTTGCCGGTGAGTTATGGCAAATATGTAACTGTATTATCGAAAAAAGATGTTGACACCAAATACGATACCACATATAATGGAGACAGGAGGGATTCCTTATGGCAAAATGGGATAAACTATTGACACGAATATGTTCCTTGTCAAAGGATCTTCGATTTGATGAGCTGCGTAAAGTGCTGGAAAGCTATGGATATGAGATGAAAGCTCCGAAGGGTGGCAGCAGTCACTATACTTTTCGGAAAGAAGGCTGTCAACCAATTACGATACCGAAGCACGAACCAATCAAGAAGGTATATGTCGAAATGGTAAAGCAGATTGTAGAGAGTGAGGCGAAGAATGATGAAGACGTTGAATGAATATATGGCGATGTCTTATCGCATGGAAATCATAGAGGATAAGGATGAGGGCGGATATGTGGTTTCTTTTCCTGACCTGCCGGGATGCCTTACTTGTGGCGAGACCGTGGAATCAGCAGTGGCTAATGCTATGGATGCAAAAAAGGCATGGTTGGAGGCGGCTATTGAAGATGGAATAGAAATTCAGGAGCCGGATTCCCTGGAGGATTATTCCGGACAGTTTAAGCTGCGGATTCCACGCAGCCTGCACAGATCATTGGCGGAGCATTCCAAAAGAGAGGGAATCAGCATGAATCAATACTGTGTATATCTGCTCTCGAAAAACGATGTCGTGTATGTGGGAAAATAACGAGTAAATCGCATAAAACTTAAACAAATAAAGTTAAGAATAGCGATGGACACGCCGAGTTCAAGTAAGAGAGTAACTGAAAAATATCAAGAAAAGCCTGTTGACTGTCTGGTTTAAGATGGCTGACAGGCTTATTTTTGATTCGTATACATTTTTGGGGGATTATATTTGCAAGTCTTTTTTTAGACTATGAATTGTATAGAAAAATGCTTTACAAATGCTTTCTGGGGCCATATAATGAGGTCATGCAGGAAAGGAGTGATTTTATGGCACAGATTAGTATTCGTGTAGAGGACGATGTAAAGAAAATGGCAGAGGAGGCCTGCGCTGATATTGGTCTGTCTTTGTCTGCTGCAATCAATGTATACCTGAAGAAACTTGGCAGAGAAAAACGGATTCCGTTTGAGGTGTCTGCTGATCCTTTTTATTCAGATGCTAATATGCAGCGTCTTCGCAGCTCTGTAGCACAGATGGAGGCAACCGGAGGCACAGTGCATGAGGTAAATCTGGATGATTAAGGCATGGTCCGACGAAGCATGGGAAGATTTTGAGTATTGGATGAAGCAGGATAAAAAGACCATGAAGCGGATATTGCAGCTTCTCAAGGATATTGAGCGCAATGGATATGATGGGATCGGGAAACCGGAAAGGTTGAGCGGTGATCTGTCAGCATACTGGAGTCGCCGGATTGACGAAGCAAACCGTATTGTGTATCGCATTGAAGGGGATGTCATGAAAATCGTCCAGTGCGGTTCCCATTACAGAGATAAGTGAGGTTGATAACACTTTCGTGATAATGAAATGATAGTAGGGTGGAAAAGATATAGATATGAATACGTCGTTGGATTGTAATCTGGCAAGTGAATATAAAAGTAAATCACAGATTGCTCGAGTTTTAACTGAATCTTGGACGGCAGAGCACATGTATTGCCCTGTGTGTGGATGACCGACAATTAATAAATTTCCGAATAACAGGGCGGTTGTAGATTTTTATTGTCCTAATTGTAAGAATGAATTCGAACAAAAAAGCAAAAACGGAGCGTTCGGTGTTAAAATTGCAGATGGAGCGTATGCAACCTTTATTCAAAGGATCAATGGTGATAGGAATGATGAAGACGCTGAATGAATATATGGCGATGTCTTATCGCATGGAAATCGTAGAGGATAAGGATGAGGGCGGATATGTGGTTTCTTTTCCTGATCTGCCGGGATGCCTTACTTGTGGCGAGACAATAGAATCAGCAGTGGATAATGCTATGGATGCAAAAAAGGCATATCTGCTCTCGAAAAATGATATCGTGTATGTAGGAAAATAACGAGTGTTCATGTGACAACGCCGTGGCAACATTTTGACAATTGAGTAAAAAATTTATAAGGAGGATTATAATGATTCTTGTTACAGGAGCGAATGGCAAATTTGGCAGAGCTATCATCAAAAACCTGGTTGCGAATGGAGCGCATGTAGCTGCGTTTGAACTTCAGGAAAGTTCCCGGAAGGATCTGCAGGACTTGGGGGTCGAAAAAGTTTTTATTGGAGATTTGAGAAACTATGAGGATGTAAAAAACGCGTATGCAGATATGGAGGTTGTATACCATATTTGTTCTGGTTTTAATCCAGATGAAATTGAAATGGGGGAGATCGCGATTCAGGCAGCTATTGATACAAATCTGCCTCATTTGATGTTCCACTCTGTCCTGCACTCCATAAATTCCGATATGCCCCATCACAATAAAAAGCATATTGTGGAAGAAAAATTAATCAGTTCTGGAATCCCTTATACGATCATTCAGCCATGCTGCCTTATGCAAAGCTTACAGGGGTATTTTGAAGATGTAAGATCAAAAGGGGTATTTCGCCAAAACTATCTCACTTCCGGTGGAAAGCGCCTTTGTTTTGCAGATGTGGAAGATATTGGGGAGGCAATTGCTAAAATCCTGATGGAACATGAAAACCACATCGGAGCAACCTATGAATTATGCGGTTCAAAGAATGTGACGCTGGATGATGTCTGTGCTATCTTTTCAAAAGTTTTAGGTAAACCTGTCCACGGAGAATGCTTTTCCGAAGATTATCTTGTAGACTTACTTACAAAAGGTGGAAAGAGTGAATACTACATTTCCTCAGCATTAAAAATGTTCCGTCATTATGATGCGGATGGATTTATTGGAAATCCTTACACATTAAAGTCCTTGTTGGGGCGTGAGCCAAAAGGATTCGAAGAGTTTATACGAGAAAAAATGCAGGGCTGATGCCGATCTTCCCTGCATTGTAGCGATGGGGCATAGAAATTTCCCTTATTTTCCGTCCTTCTTGATAAGCATTTTAAGGAGCGCTACCTCCTCGTCCGGCAGGGCCTTTTCTCCTCCGAGGATATGCGCCATGATAAGAATCTGCGCTGTCTTTTCCACTGCCTCGCAGATGGCAAATGCCTTCTGCATGGTCGGAGCCACGGCCAGAAATCCATGATTTTCCAGCAATACGGCATCGTGATCAGGCAGATATTTTTCAAAGCCTCTGCTGATCTCGATTGTCCCCGGGGTTCCATAGGGCACCAGGGGTATTTCCTGGAAAAGTTCGAGCATTTCCGCGAAAGCCCTGCTGCGTATGGGCTTCCCCGCAACAGCAAATGCGGTAGCGCAGGCGCTGTGAGTATGAATGCATGTATTTACATCCGGGCGTACCCGATATGCCTGTATGTGCATTTTATATTCCGATGAAGGTATCGTGCCGCATTCGGGATTCAGGACTGTCCCGTTCTCATCAAGTTCGACAATCATTTCCGGAGTCATGGTCTCCTTGTCCGCCTGCGACGGCGTGATGAGATACCGGTCCTCAAAGCGCATGGATACGTTGCCCTCAAACAGGTTTATCATATTGCGGTGATATAATTCCCTCGTAACCTTTACAATGGTTTCTTTTGCTTCCTGTTTATTCATAATCATTTCCTCATTTCCACAGACGGATGGTTTGCAGCAGCTTTTCCTTGTCTTCTGTACTCATTTCTGCCAGTTCATCCATGATTTCCCGGTCGAGCGCAGAAGCCTGGTATTCAGAATCGATTTTCCCGATCAGAGAATCCAGCGAGATATTCAGAAGCTTTGCGTAATAGACCAGGATTCGCAGAGACATCGCGGTCCGGTTGTTCTCCACGTTGCTGATATAGCCGGGTGTAACGCCCAGAGAAGCGGCGACCTCGGCCTGCGTCAGCTTTTTCTGGATGCGGAGTTCTTTCATTTTGCCTCCGAGGTTTTCATAATCATTCTGCGTCATGAGCGGCCTCCTGTAATTGCCCTGGTCAAATGGTCTATAAAAAATATACTATAAATATATCTTGAAATAAATATACTAATAATATATAATATATACAAACAGGAACACATGTTTGACAATTGGGGTAAAGCGAAAGGACATGAATGCAAGGGACGGGTGTGGGAGTGATGGGAGATGGAAACAGACTGCATTTTCTGGTTGATTATGAGAATGTGAGGGAAGCGGGGCTGGATGGCGTGGAGTACCTGCATGATACGGATATCCTTACGATCTTTTTCAGTGCTGCCTGTAAGAATGCCTCCAGAAGGATGATGGATTCTATCTGGCGATCAGGCTGTGAATTCTATGCGTACAAATTGAAAAATACCGGGAAAAATGCGCTGGACTTTTATATCGCTACCCGTGTTGGCGAGCTGTTGGGAGCGGGCTTTTCTGGTAAATTAATTATCGTAAGCAGAGATAAGGGATACGGGGCGGTGAAGGACTATTGGATGGAGCGGGGGATTCCTTCGGCTCGGATACTGCGGAGCCCTTCTGTGAGGGCCGGTATCGTTTCTTCCAATGAAAAACAGCCTTCGCCAGAAGCGGATCGCTGCGGAATCCGCACAGGTCAGCATTGAAAATGAATATGTGAAATATCAGGAACGCCAACGCATAAGGCACAGGCTGGAGGCTATATTCCGCGGCACAGAATATGAAGAGAAGCTTGTAAAAATCTGTGAACTGGCGGAAGAGGAGCAAAAACCAAAAGATTTATACATTGGCTCGCTGAAACGATTTGGGAGAACAGATGGTACGAAGATATACAGGTACCTGAAGCAATTGGATGTGAGTGCATGATCATGGTAATTGATTTTTTCAATGGATTTATAATAGTGGCTGCGTTATAATAGAAAATAATGTGGAGGTTGAGAAAATGTATGAACTGATCCAGGTCTCCGATCGCAGTTATTATATCCAGAGTCCGGCAAAGATCGGGCTTGTGAGGCTGAAGGATACGGAGAAACTGGATATAAGTTTTGAGAATAACAGGATGCTCTGGAAGCAAAAATAAAAGGACAGGAAAGTACATGGTAAAATCAAACTACGAGATTACGAGAGACCGCGCAGAACTTCGTTTTCTGGAATATGACCAGCAGAAGATGATTGAAAAATTTCATCTGGAACACGACACACATTATCTTTACCTGAAGTTTGTGGGAAGGGATTATCGGATTGATCGCGAGACAGGGCGGATCGAGTGGACGGAAGATGCATTCTCCCATGTGGAGCATGCGGGTTTTAATGAGGTGCTCTCTATTTGCGACGTGCTGTGCGACTCGAAGGAGAACTGCCATCTCTCCGGCAGATTTGTGAAGGTGAACAATCTGAGGGGAACCGTTCGCTCTTCCGGCCTGGGAGACGATCTTTATGGAAATTATACAAGGTATTTCGATACGAGAACCCCGGCACTTCGGAAGGCCTGTGAAGCTTTGGGCGGAGAAAAGCAGCGGATTGGAGACGTGTCGTATTTGCTGCATCCGTTTTCTTTTTTACCGCTGATACTGCAGTTCTGGGAATCGGATGAGGAGTTTCCGGCCAGCCTGAAGATCATGTGGGATGAAAATACACTGGATTTTCTGCGGTATGAGACGACTTACTATGTGGTGGGTCACGTGCTGGACAGGCTGAAGGAACTGATGGGCTCCTGTGACAATCAGGAACCGTCAGCTATATAATGAAACAGGATGGAAAGAGTGTCATAGTATGATAATAGAGGTATTAAGAGGAATTCTGATCCCCTTTCTGGGAACATCCCTGGGGGCAGGCTGTGTATTCTTTATGAGAAAATCGATTCACCCGCTGCTGCAGCGGGCGCTGATCGGCTTCGCCTCCGGGGTCATGGTGGCGGCTTCCATCTGGAGTCTGCTGATTCCGGCGATCGAGCAGGGAGAGGGCGCGTCGGCGGTACTTCCTGCTGTACTGGGTTTCTGGGTCGGCATCCTGTTTCTGCTGCTGCTGGATCATGTGATTCCGCATCTGCATATGAACAGCGAGGAGGCCGAGGGGCCCGAAAGTGCGAAGGCGCGCCTGAAAAAGACAACGATGCTCGTGCTGGCCGTGACGCTGCACAATCTTCCCGAGGGCATGGCGGTAGGCGTGGTCTATGCCGGCTATATGAGCGGAAACTCCAATATCACTGCGCTCGGCGCACTTGCCCTGTCTGTCGGTATTGCGATTCAGAATTTTCCGGAAGGCGCGATCATCTCCATGCCCCTGCGCGCGGAGGGCGTCGGAAAGGGGCGGGCTTTTCTGTATGGCGTGCTCTCGGGCGTTGTGGAGCCGCTGGGCGCGCTGCTCACGATCTTCGCCGCCGGGTTGCTTCTTCCGGCGCTGCCGTTTCTTCTGAGCTTCGCGGCGGGCGCGATGATGTATGTGGTCATCGAGGAGCTGATTCCAGAGATGTCGGAAGAACCGCATTCCAATATCGGCACGGTGCTGTTCGCGCTTGGTTTTACGGTGATGATGGCGCTGGACGTGGTGCTGGGATAAATTTGGGAAAAACACTTGACAGCCATAGCAGAAACTGGTATATTAAAACAGTAATAATTATTGTTATTGAAAATCAGAGGAGGAAAACCAATGAAGGAATTAAAAGGAACGAAGACTGAGCAGAACCTGATGACCGCATTCGCGGGAGAGTCCCAAGCGCACACGAAGTATCTCTATTACGCGAGCCAGGCGAAGAAGGACGGCTACGTGCAGATGGGGGATATCTTCACGGAGACCGCGCTCAATGAGAAGGAGCACGCAAAGATGTGGTTCAAGCTGCTGCACGGCGGTAAGGTGCCGGCCACGATGGAAAATCTTGCAGACGCCGCTGCCGGTGAGAACTACGAGTGGACCGACATGTATGACGGCTTCGCGAAGACTGCAAAGGAAGAGGGTTTTGATCACATTGCTTTCCTCTTCGAGGAGGTCGGCAAGATCGAGAAGGAGCATGAGGAGCGCTATCGCAAGCTCATCTCCAATATCGAGGGTGATCTGGTCTTCACGAAGGATGGAGATGCCGTCTGGCAGTGCTCGAACTGCGGTCACATCTGTGTGGGCAAGAAGGCTCCCGAGGTATGTCCGGTATGCGCGCATCCGCAGAGCTACTTCCAGGTCAGGGCACAGAATTACTAAAATTGTCTGTAATTGTCCGGTCACCGCAAAATCTGTTTTGCGGTGACCGCTTTTTATGTTACAATGTCCGCATAGCTTTGTGAATCTGCAGGTATGGAGGAGGATATTATGGAACGACTGCTGGCTGCCATGATGGAATATGACAAAGGAGACCCAAAGCGCATTCAGCACTTTATCAAAGTGTATGAGTTTGCACGGACGATCGGAAGGCTGGAGAGACTTGACGAGCACACGCAGTTTGTGCTTGAGAGCGCGGCGGTCGTGCACGATATCGGTATTCACCCGGCTGAGAAGAAATATGGCAACTGCTCCGGGAAATATCAGGAGCGCGAAGGTCCGCCGGAGGCGGAAAAACTGTTGAAAAGCCTGGGTTGGCCGGAGGATGTGACGGAGCGGGTGTCATACCTGGTGGGACATCATCACACTTACTCGCAGATTGAGGGCTGTGACTATCAGATTCTGGTGGAGGCGGACTTCCTCGTCAATCTTTTCGAGGATGAGTCTTCCGAACAGACGCAGAGAAGCGTTTACCGGAAAATTTTCCGCACGCAGGCGGGAAAGCGTCTTTTTGCGGCGCAGTTTCCGGAGGCGGTGGATGAAGCATCATGAAGGGACATATCTGCATTGCGGTACTGGCGCATGTCGATGCAGGAAAGACGACGCTGTCGGAGGCGATGCTCTACCTCTGCGGCGTGATCCGGCGGCTGGGCCGCGTGGACACGCGAAACGCGTTCCTGGATACGGATGAAATGGAGCGCGCGCGGGGCATCACGATCTATTCCAAGCAGGCGGAATTTACGCTCGGGGATTACCAGATGACGCTGCTGGATACGCCGGGACATGTGGATTTCTCGGCGGAGATGGAGCGCACGCTGCAGGTGCTCGACTACGCGGTGCTTGTGGTCAGCGGTGCGGACGGAGTGCAGAGTCACACCCGCACGCTCTGGAAGCTGCTGCGGCGCTATGGAATTCCGGTGTTTCTCTTTGTCAACAAGATGGATCAGCCGGGAACGGATCGCGCGGCGCTCATGGAGGAGCTGAAAAGAGAGCTGGACGAGGGCTGCGTAGATTTTGGCGGTGGAGACCCGGCATTCCTGGAAAATGTCGCGGTCTGTGAGGAGCAGGCGCTCGAGCATTACCTGGAGAGCGGAGCGCTCTCAGAGGAGGAAATTGCGCGTCTTATCCGGGAGCGGAAGGTCTTCCCGTGCTGGTTTGGCTCGGCGCTCAGACTGGACGGGGTGGAGACTTTTCTCGCAGGAATGGAGCATTACATGCGTTGCCCTGTCTGGGGCGACGCTTTTGGCGCTCGTGTTTTCAAGGTCAGCCGGGACGGGCAGGGCAGCCGTTTAAGCTGGCTGCGTGTAACCGGCGGGACGCTGCATGTGAAGGATGTGCTGCCTGCTGGAAAGGTCAACCAGATCCGCGTCTACTCCGGGGAAAAATATGAGACGAGGAGCGAGGCGGAGGCGGGCGTTGTGTGTGCGGTGACCGGCCTTGACGGAACGCGTCCCGGCGAGGGTCTGGGAGTCAACGAGGGGACGAATCAGCCGATTCTTGAGCCGGTGCTGAGTTATCGGGTTCTGCCACCGCGCGGCTGTGACCCGCAGCAGCTCTATGGAAAGCTCCGGCAGCTCGAAGAGGAGGAACCGGAGCTGCACATCCGCTGGGACGAGGAGCTGCGGGAGATTCAGACGCAGCTCATGGGCGAGGTACAGATCGAGATCCTGAAGGCCAGGATTCTCGAGCGCTTCGATCTGTCGGTCGATTTTGACGAGGGAAACATCGTATATAAGGAAACGATCCGGGATACCGTGGAGGGCGTCGGGCATTTTGAACCGCTCCGGCATTACGCAGAGGTGCATCTTCTGCTGGAACCGGGAGAGCCAGGCAGCGGTCTGAGCTTTTCGTCTTCCTGCAGCGAGGACGAGCTTGCGCTGAACTGGCAGAGACTGATTCTGACGCATCTCCAGGAGAAGACGCATCGTGGTGTGCTGACCGGCTCGGAGATCACCGATCTGCATGTCACGCTGGCGGCAGGTAAGGCGCATCTTAAACACACGGAGGGCGGTGATTTCCGTCAGGCGACCTACCGCGCCCTGCGCCAGGGACTGATGCAGGCCGAAAGCGTGCTGCTGGAGCCCTGGTACGCGTTCCGCCTGGAGCTGCCTGCGGACAGTGTGGGACGCGCGATGTCCGACCTGGAGCACATGGGCGCCGTGCAGGAGCCGCCGGATCAGGCGGGCGGCATGGCGGTGCTGAGAGGAAGCGTTCCCGTAGCCGCCATCCGCAATTATCAGCGGGAGCTGAACGCTTACACCCGTGGTCAGGGGCATTTGAGCTGCACACTGAAGGGCTACGCGCCTTGTCACAATGCGGAAGAAGTGATAGAGCGCTGCGCCTATGATCCGGATGCTGACATGGATAATCCCTCTGCCTCAGTATTCTGCTATCACGGCGCGGGGACAGTCATACCCTGGTATGAGGTGCCGGAGCATATGCATCTGGAGAGCGTACGGAAAGGAGAGAGAGGCGAAGCGGGAAGCGTACTGTTCTTCACGCCGCCCCGCAGGGAAAAGAAGACGGCGGACAGCGCACGGGAAGAGAAGGAGCTCGAGGAGATTTTTACGCGCACCTACGGTGCGCCGAAGGGGCGTGTCGACGGTTCTGTCTCCCGTCGCTTTTACGGAAACGAGTCAGGACAGACCGAGGATCGAAGCGCGTCCGGAAAGGGAAAACCGGAGAAGCCCTATGTCTACAGGCCGAAGCCCGCGCTGCCGGAATATCTGCTGGTGGACGGCTACAATGTGATCTTTGCCTGGGAAGACTTAAGCGAGCTTGCAAAGACGAGCATTGCCGGGGCGCGCGAAAAGCTGCAGGATATTCTCTGTAACTATCAGGGCTACCGGCAGTGTCAGGTGATTCTGGTCTTTGATGCTTACCGCGTGGAGGGACATACGGAGGAGGTCTTTCATTATCACAATATCGATGTTGTGTATACGAGGGAAGCGGAGACTGCGGACAGCTATATCGAGCGGACCGCGCACCAGATCGGGCGGAAATACCGCGTGACGGTCGCGACCTCGGACGGCCTGGAGCAGATCATCATCCGCGGGCAGGGCTGCGTGACAATGTCCTCGCGCGAGCTGAAGGAAGAGATCGAGCGCAGCAATCGGGAGATTCGCGAGACTTATGTGGAGCGCTTCCCGAAAAATAAGAATTATCTGTTTGGCGATCTGGGGGACAGGTTGGCAGGGCAGGAGGATAAGGATGGAACGTGAGATAGACTGGAAGGAAGTGTCGGACGGACGCTTCTACCGTGCGAACGATATGGTGCGGGTGGACTGCGGCGGCTGCGAGGGCTGCTCGGAGTGCTGCCGCGGTATGGGCGAGTCGATTGTGCTCGACCCGCTCGATATCTTCCGCCTGTGCGGTGGTTTACACACGGATTTTAACGGTCTTTTGCAGAACCGTGTCGAGCTGCATATAGTCGATGATCTGATTCTTCCGAATCTATGTATGTCCGGCCCTGAGGAAGCCTGTGTATTTCTTGATGCATCCGGCCGCTGCAGCGTCCACACCTTTCGCCCCGGATTCTGCCGGATGTTCCCGCTGGGCCGCTGCTACGAAGACGGTTCCTTCCGCTATTTTCTGCAGGTTCACGAATGTCCGAAGCCGGACAAGGGCAAGGTGAAGGTGAAGAAATGGCTCGACACGCCGAATCTGAAAGAATATGAAGCCTATATTACCTGCTGGCACTATTATCTGAAGGATTTGACGGCAGAAGTCCGGGAGGATTCCTCGCGGCTGAAACCGGTCAGTATGGAGCTTTTACAACGATTTTATGTCACGCCTTATCGCTGGGATGGCGATTTTTATGAGCAGTTCTATGAGCGCTTCCCGGATGTCTCCATGTAAGTGAGAGAAGGCAGTCGGCTGTCCTGAATCGTTATAGATCATCACGCTCCACCTCAGAGGATGTTTCATTTTCTGAGGCGGAGCGTGATTTTTGCGCATATGTCCGTTTATTTCGCAAACAGCTTTTCAAAGCGTTGCATCGCCTCGACCGTCTTCTCATAATTTCCGAACGAGGTCAGACGGAAGAAGTTCTTTCCGTTTTCCCCAAAGCCCGCGCCGGGCGTGCCGACGACCTGGATATTCTGAAGCAGGTAATCGAAGCATTCCCAGGACTCCATACCGTTCGGGCACTCGAACCAGATGTAAGGCGAATTGATGCCGCCGTAAAAGCGGATGCCCAGACGGCTCATCGTGTCGGCGATGACGCGCGCGTTTCTCTTGTAATAATTGATGTTCTCCTGGCATTCCGCGATGCCCTCCTCGGAGAAGACGAGCTCCGCGCCCTTCTGCACGATGTAGGAGGCGCCGTTGAATTTCGTGGACTGGCGGCGGTTCCACATCGCGTTCAGCGACATCTCCTCGCCGGTCGAGGCGGTAAAGACGAGCTCTTTCGGGACGACCGTGTAGCCGCAGCGCGTACCCGTGAAGCCGGCGGTCTTTGAGAGGGAGCAGAACTCGATCGCGCATTTCTTCGCGCCTTCGATCGCGAAGATGCTCCGCGGAAGCTCCGGATCGCTGATGAAGGCTTCATAGGCGGAGTCGAAGAGGATGACCGCCTCGTTTGCAAGCGCGTAGTCGACCCATTCCTTCAGCTGTGCTTTGTTGTAGCAGGCCCCGGTGGGATTATTCGGCGAGCAGAGATAGATTACGTCCGCGTGCTGGGATTTATCCGGCATCGGCAGGAAACCATTGTCCGCGTTCCCGGAGAGGTAGGTCACCTGATTGCCGCACATGATGTTCGTGTCGACATAGACCGGGTAAACCGGGTCGGGGACGAGCACGACGTTGTCGTGGCCGAAGAGGTCCGTGATATTGCCGGTGTCGCTCTTGGCGCCGTCGGAGATAAAGATGGCATCCGGATCGACCTCCACACCGTTCCTGTGATAGTAGGCGGCGACGGCCTTCCGGGTCTCCTCATAGCCCTGCTCGGGACCATAGCCTTTGAAGGTCTCTGCGCTCGCCATCGCTTCGACGCCCTGATGAAGCGCGTCCACGACGACTTTTCCGAGCGGCAGCGTCACGTCGCCGATGCCCAGACGGATGATCTGCGCGCCCTTCTCCGGATTGCTCTCCTTGTAGGCCGCCGTGCGGTGGGCGATCTCGGAGAAGAGATAGCTGGCTTTCAGATTCAGATAGTTCTCATTTAATTTTGGCATAAGGGATATATCGTCCTTTCTAATTCTCTTTCGCCTTCAGCGCGGCCTCGATGAAGCCGCGGAACAGCGGGTGCGGGCGGTTCGGCCTGGATTTCAGCTCCGGATGCGCCTGGGTTGCGAGGAAGAAGGGATGATCTTTCAACTCGATCATCTCTACAATGCGTCCGTCCGGGGAAATGCCGGAGAGCACCATGCCGTGCTCGGTCAGCACCGAGCGGAAGTCGTTGTTGACCTCATAGCGGTGGCGATGGCGCTCATGAATCAGTTCCTCGCCGTACAGCTCATAGGCCTTCGTGGACTTGTCGAGAACGCAGGGGCAGGAGCCCAGCCGCAGCGTACCGCCGATGTCCTCCACGCCGTTCTGGTCCGGCATCAGCGCGATGACCGGGTAGCGCGTGTTCGGGTCGAGCTCAATGCTGCGTGCATCCTCCAGGCCGACCACGTGGCGGGCAAATTCAATGATAGCCACCTGCATGCCGAGGCAGAGCCCGAGATAAGGCACCTTGTGCTCGCGTGCATACTGCGCGGCGAGGATCTTTCCCTCAACGCCGCGGTGACCGAAGCCACCGGGTACGAGGATGCCGCTGACATCGCCGAGCAGCTCGTCCACGGTCTTTTCCGTGACAGTCTCAGAGTCGATCCATTTGATATTGACGACCGCGTGGTTCACGATGCCGCCGTGTTTGAGCGCTTCGACGACCGAAATATAAGCGTCGTGGAGCTGGATGTATTTGCCGACGATTGCGACATTTACTTCCGTCTGCGGATTGCGCAGCTTTTCGACCATCTCGATCCAGTCAGTGAGATCCGGCTCCGGGCAGGGCAGCTTCAGGCAGTCGCAGGCGGCCTGCGCCAGATGCTCGGCCTCCATCGCGAGCGGAGCCTCGTAGAGATACTCTACATCGAGGTTCTGCAGGACGTGGTCCCGCGGTACATTACAGAACAGCGCGATCTTCTCCTTGATGCCTTTTTCGAGCGGATGCTCTGTGCGGCAGACGATGATGTCCGGCTGAATTCCCATGCCCTGCAGCTCCTTGACGGAGGCCTGCGTGGGCTTGGTCTTCATCTCCTGGGAGGCCTTCAGGTAAGGAATCAGCGTGACGTGGATAATGATTGCGTTCTCGTGGCCGACCTCGTGCTGGAACTGACGGATCGCCTCGATGAAGGGCTGTCCCTCAATGTCGCCGATCGTGCCGCCGATCTCGATGATCGCAATATGCGTTTCCTCAGAGGTATAGTTCCGGTAAAAACGGCTCTTGATCTCATTTGTGATGTGCGGGATGACCTGTACGGTGCCGCCGCCGTAATCTCCGCGCCGCTCTTTCTGAAGAACAGTCCAGTAGACCTTTCCGGTTGTGACATTGGAGTTTTTGTTCAGGCTTTCATCGATGAAGCGCTCGTAGTGTCCGAGGTCAAGATCGGTCTCCGCCCCATCGTCGGTGACAAAGACCTCGCCGTGCTGCACGGGATTAATTGTACCGGGGTCGATGTTGATATAGGGGTCGAATTTCTGCATGGTGACCCGGTATCCGCGGGCTTTGAGAAGCCGTCCGAGAGAGGCGGCCGTGATTCCCTTGCCGAGGCCGGATACGACGCCACCTGTGACAAATACGTATTTTACTGGCATAAGCTGTCCTCCTGCATTTTCAAAAAACTGCTTCCATTATAGCCGATACGAAAGGAAAAAGCGAGACATTCTTCACACTATTTTTAGAAATTCCTTTCAAATTTTGAAGTGGGGTGTATTGATTTATCGGGGAAGGTTCACTATAATAGAAGTGTTACGTGCAAGGAGGAAAGCGATGAGTGACAATAGAACTCCGAACAGAGGCGAAGATAATAAAAATAATGGCAGAATGCCGAAAAACACCCAGAACATGATGATGTTTCTGGTTTTTCTTATGGTCGGATTCATGCTCTGGAACATGGTGCGCACGCAGTACAGCTCTGCGACGACGCAGGAGATTACCTACAATGAGTTCCTGACCATGCTGGAAGAAGACCGTGTCTCGTCGGTCGAGGATACCGGCTATACCTGGGAGATCACGCTGAAAGAGGATGAGGACAGTGCCTACTCGGTGACCTATTATACGGGAAAGATGGATGACGACGACCTGCTTCCGCTTATGATAGAGAAGGATGTGGAGATCATTCCCTATGTGCAGGACACCTGGTCCGGCATCCTGTGGAATATTCTGTCCATTCTGCTGCCGATTCTGCTGCTGTGGGCTGTTTTTGGTGTCCTGATGCGCCGCATGGGCGGCGCCGGCGGGATGATGGGCGTCGGAAAGAGTAAGGCCAAGGTCTATATTGAAAAGGAGACCGGTGTCACGTTCCAGGATGTAGCCGGAGAGGAGGAGGCGAAGGAGAGTCTCGTCGAGGTCGTAGACTTCCTCCACAATCCGACGAAGTATACGGAGATCGGCGCAAAGCTGCCGAAGGGCGCGCTGCTGGTCGGCCCTCCGGGCACCGGCAAGACGCTGCTGGCAAAGGCTGTGGCCGGGGAGGCGCATGTTCCCTTCTTCTCGCTGGCCGGCTCTGACTTTGTGGAGATGTTTGTGGGTGTCGGCGCGTCCCGTGTCCGTGATCTTTTTGATGAAGCGAAGAAGAATGCGCCCTGCATCGTCTTTATTGATGAGATTGATGCGATCGGCAAGAGCCGCGATTCCCGGCTCGGTGGAAATGATGAGCGGGAGCAGACGCTGAATCAGCTTCTCGCGGAGATGGATGGTTTTGAGAGCAATCAGGCCTGTATTATCCTCGCGGCGACGAACCGCCCGGAGGTGCTCGACCAGGCACTGCTGCGCCCAGGCCGCTTTGACCGGCGGATTATCGTAGAGCGTCCGGATCTGAAGGGACGAGAGGATATTCTGAAGGTCCATGCGAAGAATGTAAAGCTCGATGAGACGGTGGATCTGGCGGCGCTTGCGCTCGCCACGAGCGGCGCGGTGGGCGCTGATCTCGCGAATATGATCAATGAGGCCGCGATCCTTGCGGTGAAGAACGGACGCAAGGCGATCAGCCAGAAGGATCTGTTCAACGCGATGGAACTCGTCATGATGGGCAAGGAGAAGAAGAATAAGATCCTGAGTGAAGAAGAACGGAAAATCGCATCCTACCACGAGGTCGGCCATGCTCTGACGACGGCGCTGCAGAAGGATGCGGAGCCGGTACAGAAGATCACGATTGTGCCGCGTACCTCAGGTGTGCTGGGCTATGTGCTGCAGACGCCGGAGGAGGAGAAGAACATGATGACCCAGAAGGAGATGGAGGCCCGGCTTGTGACCTATATGGGCGGCAGGGCTGCGGAGGAGATCGTGTTCGACTCGGTGACGAGCGGTGCGTCCAACGACATTCAGCAGGCGACGCGTCTCGCACGGGCGATGGTGACGCAGTACGGCATGTCGAAGAAGTTCGGTCTGATGAATCTGGAATCGCGGGAGAGTATGTATCTCGACAATGGCAGCGTACTGAACTGCAGCGATGCGACGGCAGCCCAGGTGGATGCGGAGATCATGCGCATTCTCGGGGAGGCCTACGAGGAGGCGAAGCGGCTGCTGAGCGAGAACCGCGAGTGCCTGGACAAAATCTCCGACTTCCTGATTGAGAAAGAGACCATTACCGGCAAGGAGTTTATGGAAATCTTCCACAAGGTCAGGAATTCGCAGTCCGACTATCACCAGGAAGAACTCATTTTCGCTGAGTAGCGCGTATGGACTTTCATATCGAAGAGGAACTGAAAAAGCTGCCCGGCAAGCCGGGCGTTTATCTGATGCACGATGAGCGCGACGCGATCATTTATATCGGGAAGGCGATCTCCCTGAAAAACCGTGTGAAGCAGTATTTTCAGCCGAGCCGGAACCGGGGCGCGAAGATCGACCAGATGGTGACGCACATCGCCCGTTTCGAGTACATTATCACGGACTCGGAGCTGGAGGCGCTCGTGCTCGAGTGCAATCTGATCAAAGAGCATCGTCCGAAGTACAACACGATGCTGATGGATGACAAGACTTATCCCTACATCAAGGTGACGGTGCAGGAGGATTTTCCGCGCGTGCTGTTCACCCGGAAGCTTCTGCGGGACCGCGCAAAATACTATGGTCCCTACACGAGTGCAGGCGCGGTGAAGGATACGATTGACCTCATTCATAAACTATATGGGATACGCACCTGCAATAAGTCCCTGCCAAAGCAGCAGGGAAAGGAGCGCCCCTGCCTGAATTATCACATCCACCAGTGCCCGGCACCGTGTCAGGGCTATATTTCCAGGGAAGAATACGCAGTATCCGTGAAGAAGGCGCTTGGTTTTCTGAACGGAGATTATGAACCGATTTTAAAGGAACTCCGCGGGAAAATGGAGCAGGCCGCGGAGGCGATGGAGTTTGAGAAGGCCATCGAGTACCGGGAACTGCTCGAAAGCGTCAGCAAGATTGCGCAGAAACAGAAGATTACGAGCAGCGGGATGGAAGACCGCGATGTGATCGCGATGGCGGTCGACAAGGAGGATGCGGTCGTGCAGGTCTTCTTCATTCGCGAAGGGCGGCTGATCGGAAGAGATCATTTCTGCCTGCATATTGCTGCGGACGACCGCGAGGAGGATATTCTGACCGCCTTTCTGAAGCAGTTTTATGCCGGGACGCCCTACATTCCGCGTGAGCTGATGCTGCAGCACGAAGTTGAGGACGCGGAGCTGATCGAAGAGTGGCTGAGTTCCCGCAAGGGGCAGCGTGTCTATCTGCGTGTGCCGAAGAAGGGCGAGAAGGAAAAGCTCGTGGAGCTGGCGCAGAAAAACGCGCAGATGGTGCTGACACAGGATCGCGAGCGCATCCGCCGCGAGGAAGGACGCACGATCGGCGCGATGAAGGAGCTCGCGAAGCTGCTGGGACTCCCGGAGCTGCGGCGTGTGGAGGCCTACGATATTTCCAATATCAGCGGCTATCAGACGGTCGGCTCGATGGTCGTGTTCGAGCGGGGGCGTCCGAAGCGTTCGGATTACCGGAAATTCCGCATTCGCGGCGTGCAGGGCTGTGACGACTATGCGAGTATGGAGGAAGTCCTGACAAGGCGCCTGTCTCACTATGAAAATTATCCCGATCTGATCCTGATGGATGGCGGAAAGGGCCAGGTGAATGTGGCGCTGAAGGTCATGGAGCGCCTGGATGTACAGGTGCCCGTCTGTGGTATGGTGAAGGACGACCGTCACAGAACGAGAGGCATTTATTATAACAACGTAGAGCTTCCGGTCAGCCGGGACAGCGAGGCTTTCCGGCTTGTGACGAGGATTCAGGATGAGGCGCATCGCTTCGCAATCGAGTACCACCGCTCGCTGCGCAGCAAGGAGCAGGTGCACTCGGTGTTGGACGATATTCCCGGCATCGGCCCGGCCCGGCGCAGAGCGTTGATGCGCGCTTTTCCGACACTGGAAGCGATTCGCTCCGCTTCGCAGGAAGAGCTCGCGGCAGCCGAGGGCATGAATCGGCTCGCCGCGCAGCAGGTGTACAATTTTTTTCACGAAGAAGGAACTAAGTAGAAATCAGGAGGAGAACTACCATGTCTACCGTAGCACTGAACAAAATGATTGAGAAACTGGAGCTGAAAAATCTGGTTCCGGAGGTCGATACGGACGGGATCGTAATCAGCAGCCCGGATATCAACCGGCCGTCCCTGCAGCTCGCGGGCTATTTCGAACATTTCGCGAGCGAGCGCGTCCAGATCATCGGCTATGTGGAGTATACCTATCTGAAAAGTCTCGACTGGGATGTGAAGGTGCGAAATTATGAGCGTTTCATGTCCAGCGAGATCCCCTGTGTCATCTACGCGTCGCGGACGGAGCCAGACGAGGATATGCTCGAGATGGCCCGCAAGTATAAGAAACCGATCCTGGCCAGCGCCAGGATGACGACCTCGCTGATGGCGGAGGTCATCCGCTGGCTCGGCGTGGAGCTCGCGCCGACGATCTCCATTCATGGCGTGCTGGTCGACGTTTACGGCGAGGGTATTCTGATCATGGGGGAGAGCGGCATCGGCAAGAGCGAGGCGGCTCTGGAGCTGATCAAGCGCGGACACCGTCTGATCACCGACGACGTGGTCGAGATTCACAAGGTCAGCGACGATACGCTCGTCGGCACTTCGCCGGAGATCACGCGCCATTTCCTTGAGCTGCGCGGCATCGGGATCATTGACGTGAAGACCCTGTACGGCGTGGAGAGTGTGAAGGAGACGCAGGGCATCGACCTGGTCATCAAGCTCGAGGAATGGGATAAGGATAAGGAGTATGACCGCCTCGGCCTCAATGAGGAGTATGTGGAATTTCTCGGGAATAAGGTCATGTGCCACTCGATTCCGATCCGGCCGGGCAGGAACCTCGCGGTCATCGTTGAGTCCGCCGCTGTGAATCACCGTCAGAAGAAGATGGGCTACAACGCGGCGCAGGAGCTGTACCGCAGAGTGCAGGAGAGCATTGAGAGAAACAAGCGCTAGTTTTGATTTTGGATAAAACAGGAAATATCGCGTCAGCATGAAAGAGGGAGTTTGGCCAGAATGAAAAATTATTGCTTTGGAATCGACGTCGGCGGCACGAGCGTGAAGATGGGATTTTTCCGGACAGACGGCGAGCTACTGGAGAAGTGGGAGATTCCGACGAGGACAGAGAACGGGGGAGACGCGATTCTGCCGGATATCGCGGCGTCTGCGCTTGCGAAGCTTGATGCGCGCGGTATAGATAAATCTGAGGTTACCGGCATGGGAATCGGTATCCCGGGACCCATTAATGCGGCGGGCGTCGTGCCGCACACGGCGAATCTGGGCTGGGGTTATAAGGAAGTGACGCGGGAGCTTGGCGAGCTTACCGGTATCTCCAGTAAAGGAGCAAACGATGCCAATGTGGCGGCGCTCGGCGAGATGTGGAAGGGCGCGGCCGCCGGACACAAAAGCGGGGTAATGGTAACGCTCGGCACTGGCGTGGGCGGCGGTATCATCGTCGACGGAAAGATACTGGCCGGAGCGAACGGCGCAGGCGGTGAGATCGGCCACATCCACGTAGATGATCATATTCCGGGCGCCTGCGGCTGTGGAAATCATGGTTGCCTCGAGCAGGTGGCATCCGCCAACGGTATTGTACGCCTTGCCAGATGGATGGCACAGGAGCGCGGGGAACTCAGCACTTCTCTTGATATGGACAGCCTGAACAGCAAGCTCCTCTGGGACGCCGTGAAGTCCGGGGATGCCTTTGCCTGCGAGGTCGCGGAGCGCTTCGGGTACTATCTGGGGCTTGCGCTGGCCAATATCGCAACCACCGTTGACCCGGAGGTTTTCATCATCGGTGGCGGTATGTCCAGAGCAGGAGAGATTATCCTTGATTATATACAGAAATATTACGTGCGGTACACCTTCAAGGCCTGCCGGGGCGCGAGGTTTGTCCTTGCGAAGCTCGGGAACGACGCGGGTATCTATGGGTCGGCGAGGCTGGTGATTGAAGGGTGAGGAAGGACAATTTCACAATGAGTGAAATCATCATCAAAAAACAAAAACAGGGCATTCCGGCTTTTTTGGAATGCCCTGTTTCCCTTTCCGTTATGATTTCTTACTGATCATCGCCCGCTTCCGCAGCGTCGGATCGAGAATCCGCTTGCGGATGCGCAGGTTCTCCGGCGTGACCTCGAGGAGCTCATCCGTGTCGATGAAGTCGAGGCACTGCTCGAGGCTCAAGATGCGCGGCGGCGTCAGCTTCAGGGCCTCGTCCGCGCTGGAGGAGCGCGTGTTGGTCAGCTTCTTCGTCTTGCAGATATTGATCTCAATGTCTTCCGCTTTGCCGGTCTGGCCGACGACCATGCCGGCGTAGACCTTGACGCCCGGCCCGATGAACAGCGTGCCGCGGTCCTGCGCGTTGAAGAGGCCGTAGGTGATGGACTCACCGGTCTCATAGGCGATGAGCGAGCCCTGTCTGCGGTACTGGATGTCGCCCTTGTAGGGTTCGTAGCCGTTGAAGATCGTGTTCAGCACGCCGGTGCCTCTGGTGTCGGTCATGAACTCGCCGCGGTAGCCGATCAGGCCGCGCGCCGGAATCGAGAACTCGAGACGGGTCGTGCCGCTCGCGTTCGTCTGCATGTTCAGCAGCTCGCCTTTTCGCTGTCCCAGCTTCTGGATGACATTTCCGGAGAATTCCTCGTCCACGTCGATGTAGGCCAGCTCCATCGGCTCGAGCTTCTTTCCCTTTTCATCATAGCGGTAGAGAACCTCCGCCTTGCTGACGGAAAACTCATAACCCTCGCGGCGCATATTTTCAATCAGGACGGACAGGTGCAGCTCGCCGCGCCCGGACACCTTGAAGCTGTCGGTGCTGTCGGTCTCCTCAACGCGCAGACTCACGTCCGTGTTCAGCTCGCGGAACAGGCGGTCGCGCAGATGGCGGGAGGTCACGTACTTGCCCTCCGTGCCGGCGAGCGGGCTGTCGTTGACATTGAACTGCATGGCAATGGTCGGCTCGGAGATCTTCTGGAAGGGGATCGCCTGCGGATGCTCGGGAGAGCAGATCGTGTCGCCGATGTGCAGATCCGAGACGCCGGAGATCGCCACGATGGAGCCTATGGTTGCAGACTGTACATCCACCTTGTTCAGGCCGTCGAATTCGTAGAGCTTGCTGATGCGGACCTTGCGCAGCTTGTCCGGGTCGTGGTGGTTGACGATTGCTACTTCCTGGTTCACGCTGACGCTGCCATTGTCCACCTTGCCGATGCCGATGCGGCCGACATATTCATTGTAGTCGATCGTGCTGATCAGCACCTGGGTCGGCGCTTCCGGGTCGCCCTCCGGCGCGGGAATGTAGTCGAGAATGGTGTCAAAGAGCGGCACCATATTTTCGCCCGGCGTGTCCGCATCGAGGGAGGCGTAGCCGCCCTTCGCGGAGGCGAAGACAAAGGGGCAGTCGAGCTGCTCGTCGGAGGCGTCCAGATCCATCAGAAGCTCCAGCACCTCGTCGATGACCTCTTTCGGACGCGCCTCCGGGCGGTCGATCTTGTTGACGCAGACGATGACCGGCAGGTCGAGGTCGAGTGCCTTCTGCAGCACGAAGCGGGTCTGCGGCATCGGCCCCTCGAAGGCGTCCACGACGAGGATCACGCCGTTCACCATCTTCAGCACGCGCTCTACTTCGCCGCCGAAATCGGCGTGGCCCGGTGTGTCGACAATGTTGATTTTCACATCCTTATAAAAGACAGCGGTATTTTTGGAGAGAATCGTGATTCCCCGCTCCCGCTCAATATCATTTGAGTCCATGACCCGTTCCGCGACCTCCTGATTGGCCCGGAATACGCCGCTCTGCTTGAGTAGCTCGTCGACCAGCGTCGTCTTGCCGTGGTCTACATGGGCGATGATCGCAATATTTCTTACATCTTCACGTTTCATATTTATCAAACCTCACTTCCACAAACGACTCTACTTTACCATATTTTCAAGGAAAAACAAGCCCCCATGCATATTTTTTCAAAAATTTGGAATATTTGGAAACAGCTTTTCATATACTTTACAGACAAAGTACGAAAAGAGACACTTCGTCAAACAGAAGGGAGAACAAAATGATGTCAGATAAGATGATCGAAAACAACCAGGTATCCATTGTAGGAGAGGTCGTGTCGGACTTTTCCTTCAGCCACGAGGTCTTTGGGGAGGGCTTCTACATGCTGAGCGTGTCGGTGAAACGCTTAAGCGACTCCTGCGACGTGATACCACTGATGATCTCCGAGAGGCTGATCGATGTAAACGAGGACTACCGCGGTTCCTATATCCGCGCTGCGGGACAGTTTCGTTCCTACAACCGCCATGAGGAGAAGAAGAACCGGCTGGTGCTGTCGGTGTTTGTCCGCGAGCTGGAGTTTACGGACGAGGAGGTGGAAAATGCAAAAACCAACCAGATTTTCCTGGACGGCTACATCTGCAAGCCGCCGGTTTATCGCAGGACGCCGCTTGGACGCGAGATCGCGGATATTCTGCTGGCGGTGAACCGGCCCTATGGAAAATCAGACTATATTCCCTGTATCTGCTGGGGCAGAAACGCCCGTTTTGCCTCAGGTTTCGAGGTGGGAGGACACACGCAGATATGGGGACGTATTCAGAGCAGGGAGTATATGAAAAAGATTGACGAGGAGGAGTCTGAGCGCAGGATTGCCTATGAAATTTCTGTGAGCAAGCTGGAGTATCTGGACGCCTGAGCGTGAAATGCTTGCTTTTTTTCACCGGCCGGTGTATGATGAAAGACAAATTCGTGTTAGTTTCGTATTCAGAGAGGTGAGGTACCCATGATGCAAGGAAAACTGCAGATCTACTGCGGAACCGGAAAAGGAAAGACCACGGCTGCGCTCGGCCAGGCGATTAAGGAGGCGAGCCGCGGAAAGTCTGTCTTTGTCGTGCAGTTTCTGAAGGGAAGGCAGCCGGAGGAGATCGGTTTTATTCAGCGGCTGGAGCCGGAGATCAAGCTGTTCCGTTTCCAGCGCAGAGAGGCGGCATTTGAGGATTTGAGCCCGCAGGAGCGCCAGGAGGAGATCCCGAATATGAAAAACGGGCTCGCCTTCGCCCGGAAAGTGCTGGCGACCGGAGAGTGCGACGTGCTGATTCTGGATGAGATTCTCGGTCTGATCGAGTATGAGATCGCTTCCCATGAGGATATCCGTGAGCTTCTGGATGTCTCGGACGGGACAGAACTGATTTTTACCGGAATCCATCTGTGCCCGGAGGTGATGGACTGGGCGGACAGTGTGTATCAGATTACCGCTCTGAAGGAGAACTGAACTTCCATCTTCTGGTTGACAGAAGGAGTGCGGAAGTGCTATATTGTAAGCGTTACAGAGATAGAGGTTGCGCGAGTCAGGAGTAGGCCGGGGGATGTGTACAGGCACAGAAGAAGCCGGCCGGAAGGGGCGAGCGCCGAAAGGCCGGACAGCCTGTGGGTTCGGTGCTTGGGCATAGGGTGAAGAACTTTATGACTGTCATCGTTTACAGATGGAGCGCTATCCGGATGAAAGAATGCAGGATTTCAGAGAGGCGCTGTCTATGACGCGCCTCTTTTCTGAGTTTACCAAAGTTTTACTAAGAGACCATAAAGGAGGAGAATGCATATGTCAGTATTTACAGGTGCCGGCGTTGCGATCATCACCCCGATGACCGTGACAGGAGAGGTGAATTATCCGAAGCTTGGGGAGATCCTGGAGTATCAGATTGCAAATGGCACGGATGCCATTATTATCTGCGGGACGACCGGTGAGGCGTCCACGCTGAGTCACGAGGAGCACCTCGAGGCGATTCGTTATACGGTGGAGAAGGTGGCGGGACGGATTCCGGTCATCGCGGGTACCGGTTCCAACTGCACGGAAACGGCGGTTTATCTGTCTCAGGAGGCGGAGAAGTTTGGTGCGGACGCGCTTCTGCTGGTGAGCCCGTATTACAACAAGGCGACGCAGAAGGGTCTGATCGCGCACTTTACGACGGTTGCGGAGTCTGTGGATATTCCGGTTATCCTCTACAATATCCAGGGCCGTACCGGTGTGAACATCGCGCCGGAGACGATCGCTTATCTGGCGGAAAATGTGAAAAATATTGTGGGCGTAAAAGAGGCCAGCGGCAATATTTCTCAGGTAGCAAAGATTGCGAAGCTTACGGAAGGACTGGATTTCGATATTTATTCCGGAAATGACGATCAGATCGTACCGCTTCTGTCGCTCGGCGGCAAGGGCGTGATCTCGGTACTTTCGAACATCGCGCCGCGTGAGACGCATGACATTGTCGCGAAATATCTGGAAGGCGATGTGAAGGGAAGTCTGGAGCTGCAGCTGAAGGCGCTTCCGCTGATCGACAGCCTGTTCTGCGAGGTGAATCCGATTCCGGTGAAGGCCGCCATGAACCTGCTCGGCTGGGAGGTCGGTCCCTTACGTCTGCCGCTCACGGAGATGGAAGAGGCGCATCAGGAGCGGCTGAAGGCAGATATGGAAGCCTTCGGTATCAAGGCCAAAGGAGAACAGGGATGATACGAATAATCATGCATGGCTGCAACGGTTATATGGGGCAGGTGATCACCGGTCTGGCACGGGACGAGGAAGGCCTCGAGATCGTTGCGGGCATTGACGTTGTAGATAACCGGGATAATGGCTATCCGGTCTATACGTGCCTTACAGACTGCCGGGAAGAGGCGGAGGTTCTGATCGACTTTTCCAACGCAAAGGCGGCAGATGCACTGCTGGAGTATTGCGAGGACAGAAAGCTTCCGGTCGTACTCTGCACGACCGGCCTTTCGCCGGAGCAGCTTGAGAAGGTAAAGCAGACAAGTGAAAAGATCGCAGTGCTGCGCTCCGCGAATATGTCTCTCGGTGTCAATATTCTGCTGAAGCTTGTGAAGGAGGCAGCCGGAGCGCTCGCGCAGGCAGGCTTTGACATGGAGATCGTCGAGAAGCATCACAACCGTAAGCTGGACGCGCCGAGCGGTACGGCTCTGGCTCTGGCGGACGCCGCGACGGAGGGGGCCTCGAACGGGGAATACAGTTATACTTACGATCGCAGCGCGCTGCACCGGAAGCGCGATCCGAAGGAGATCGGTATTTCCTCTGTGCGCGGCGGCACGATTGTCGGAGATCATGACGTGATTTTCGCGGGCACGGACGAGGTCATCACGCTCAGCCACAGCGCCTACTCCCGCGCTGTTTTCGGAAAGGGCGCTCTGTCGGCAGCGCGTTTCCTGGCCGGAAAGCCGGCGGGGCTTTACAGTATGAGCGACGTGATTGCATAATAAGACGAATATTTTTTAATAAACTGTCCATACTTAGTACCAGCAGGTCAACGACTGTGTAAATCTTTACATGAAAAGGAGAGACATTATGAAACAGTGGAAGAAGTATCTGGCCGTGGTACTGGTGGTGATGACGGTGTTTGCGCTGACCGCCTGTGGCAGAAATGCGACGACGGACGGCACGGACGATAACAATACGACGGCCACGGACGACTCGGCGGCCGACGACGGTGGAAATTCTGCCGACGACATTCTCTTTGACACGGATGGAGACGGTGTCTACGACCACACGGACGTGGACGGCGACGGGCTCCTGGAAGAGATCGGAAGAGACGCCGATGATGTCGTGGATGATCTGGTCAATGACGTTACCGGGGCCGGAGATTCGCTTGTGGACGGCGCAGACGATGCCATGGACGGCACGGTGGACGGAGCGTCAGACGCAGCGGGCGGCGACGGCACGCTGGCAGAGTAGGAGACAGGACGGGGACAGCCATGCAGGCTCGTGAACGAGCGGTCGGCTGTCCCCTGTCAGTATAAGGAACTTTCTGTGGAGTGATCGCGGAAAGCTGCGAAAGGATACATAAACATGGAATTTCGGCCATGCATTGATATTCACAATGGAAAAGTAAAGCAGATCGTGGGCGGCAGTCTGCGGGATCAGCAGGATGAGGCGCGGGAAAACTTCGTCTCGGAGCAGGATGCGGCTTTCTATGCGCGTTTTTACCGGGAAAGCGGCGCGCGCGGCGGACATGTGATTCTGCTGAATCATGAGGGAAGCGAGTATTACGAGGCCACGAAGGAGCAGGCGCTGCTTGCCCTCAGGACCTGGCCGGGCGGGCTGCAGGTCGGCGGCGGGATTCGCACGGACAATGCGGCAGATTACCTGGAGGCCGGAGCCAGTCATGCGATCGTGACTTCCTATGTGTTCCGGGATGGACGCGTTGACTGGGAGCGTCTGCGCGGGCTCACCAGAGTGGTCGGCAGGGAGCGGCTTGTGCTGGACTTAAGCTGCCGCAGGAAGGGCGACGCC
Source organism: Lachnospiraceae bacterium Zagget2 (assembly GCA_001941045.1). Taxonomy (GTDB): domain Bacteria; phylum Bacillota; class Clostridia; order Lachnospirales; family Lachnospiraceae; genus Hominiventricola. The sequence continues at coordinate 37,023 of MSHD01000058.1, read as the reverse complement.
TACTATATCGTGACAGATCGCTGGCAGCGCTTCACGGACGTTAAGCTGTCCCCCACCGTGTTTGATGACCTGGCCGCATACTGCGCGGAGTTTCTGATCCACGCGGCGGATGTGGAGGGACTTTCCCGCGGCATTGAGCGGCCGCTGGTGCGCCTGCTCGGGGAGTGGGACGGGATTCCGGTCACTTACGCGGGCGGCGTCGGGAGTTTTGAAGATTTAAGAGAACTCAAAGAGCTGGGACAGGGCCGCCTGAATGTGACGGTCGGCAGCGCGCTGAACCTCTTCGG
>MSHD01000058.1:0-36600 GCA_001941045.1 Lachnospiraceae bacterium Zagget2 | reverse complement strand
CTGACACAGAGATTCATGTAACTCTGAGTGTGGAAAAGGAACGTCAGAAAATCGAGGTGACGATTCCGGTCAAGGGAAATATTATCCGTTCGGAGCAGTCGAGTACGGATATGTATGTCTCGATCGATCTGGTCGAGGAAGTGATCGAGCGTCAGCTGCGCAAGTACAAGAACAAGCTTGTGGCGCGGCAGCAGGACGGAGGAAATTTCCAGAAGGAATTTCTGGAAAAGGAAGTGGAGGATCAGGATATTCAGATCATCCGCTCGAAGAAATTTGATATCAAGCCGATGTATCCGGAGGACGCCTGCATCCAGATGGAGCTGCTCGGACACAGCTTCTTCGCGTTCGTGAACGCGGAAACGGATGAGATCAATGTGGTTTATAAGAGAAAGGGCGGCACCTACGGCATCATGGAGCCGGACGTATAAGGACATAGGAAATGAGTGTTTTCAGTAAATTATTTGGAACCCATAGTGAGCGGGAGCTGAAGCTGATTAATCCGACGATCGACCGGATCGAGCAGCTGCGCCCGCAGATGCAGGCGCGAAGCGATGAGGAGCTGCGGGATCTGACGCGCCAGTATCGCCAGCGTCTGGCGGATGGCGAGACGCTGGATGACCTGCTGCCGGAGGCCTTCGCGACGGTGCGTGAGGCGGCGAAGCGTGTGCTCGGGATGGAGCATTATCGTGTGCAGCTGATCGGCGGCATGATTCTTCATCAGGGCCGCATCGCCGAGATGAAGACCGGTGAAGGAAAGACGCTGGTGTCGACGCTCCCCGCTTACCTGAATGCGCTGGAGGGCAAGGGCGTCCACATCGTAACGGTCAACGACTACCTGGCAAATCGTGACGCGAACTGGATGGGAAAGGTGCACGAGTTCCTCGGGCTGACCGTGGGCGTCGTGCTGAACTCCTCGACGAAGGAGGAGCGCCGTGCGGCCTACAACTGCGATATTACTTATATTACGAATAATGAGCTGGGCTTTGATTACCTGCGCGACAATATGGTGATCTACAAGGAGCAGCTTGTACAGCGCGAGCTGCACTACGCGATCATCGACGAGATCGACTCAATTCTGATCGACGAGGCGCGCACGCCGCTCATCATTTCCGGGCAGAGCGGCAAGTCGACGAAGCTCTACGAGCTCTGCGATTATGTGGCGCATACGCTGAAGCGCGGCGAGGCCAGCAAGGAATTCTCGAAGATGGACGCCATCATGGGCGAGGAGATTGAGGAGACCGGAGATTTCATTGTCAATGAGAAGGATAAGATCGTTCACCTGACTGCGGACGGCATCAAAAAGGTCGAGCAGTTCTTCAAGATCGAGAATCTTGCCGACGCGGAGAACCTCGAGATCCAGCACAACATGGATCTGGCGCTGCGCGCAAATAATCTGATGTTCCGCGACCAGGACTACGTGGTGAAGGACGACCAGATTTTCATCGTCGACGAGTTCACCGGACGTATCATGCCGGGCCGCCGCTATTCGGACGGCCTGCACCAGGCGATCGAGGCGAAGGAGCATGTGAAGGTGAAGCGCGAGAGCAAGACGCTCGCCACGATTACTTTCCAGAATTTCTTCAATAAATATAAGAAAAAGTGCGGTATGACCGGTACGGCGCTGACCGAGGAGCAGGAGTTCCGCGCGATCTACGGCATGGACGTCGTGGAGATTCCCACGAACAAGCCGGTGATCCGCCAGGATCTGCAGGACGCGGTCTACAAGACGAAGAAGGAAAAGCTCTATGCGGTCTGCAACGCGATCGAGGAGGCGCACGCCAAGGGACAGCCGATCCTGGTCGGTACGATCACGATCGAGGCGTCGGAGGAGCTGAGCAAGCTGCTCACGAAGCGCGGCATCCAGCATGAGGTGCTGAACGCAAAGTTCCATGAGCGCGAGGCGGAGATCGTCGCACTGGCCGGACAGCATGGTGCGGTGACGATCGCGACGAATATGGCCGGTCGTGGTACCGATATTCAGCTTGACGAGGAGGCGAAAGCCGCCGGAGGCCTGAAGATTATCGGCACCGAGCGCCACGAGGCGCGGCGTATCGACAATCAGCTGCGCGGACGCTCCGGCAGACAGGGAGACCCGGGTGAATCCCGTTTCTATATTTCGCTTGAGGACGATCTGATGCGGTTGTTCGGCTCTGAACGCCTGATGAGCATGTTCAACGCGCTGGGTGTGCCGGAGAACGAGCAGATCGAGCACAAGATGCTGTCCGGCGCGATCGAGAAGGCGCAGACCAAGATCGAGAATAATAACTTCGGAATCCGTAAAAATCTGCTCGAGTATGACCAGGTCATGAACGAGCAGAGGGAGATCATCTACGGCGAGCGCCGCCGGGTGCTTGACGGCGAGAGCATGCGGGATTCCATTTACAAGATGATTTCCGATGTGGTGGAGCGCGCGGTGGACGCTTTCATCGGCGAGGATCAGGAGCCCGAGGAGTGGGATCTGTCCGGACTGAATGAGACGCTGCTCCCGATCATTCCCTTCGAGCCGATCACAGCAGAGCGGCTGAACTGTGGGAATAAGGCGGAGCTGAAGCACGCCCTGAAGCAGGAAGGAACCAGGCTCTACGAGGCAAAAGAAGCTGAATTCCCGAATCCGGAGATGATCCGTGAACTGGAGCGCGTGTTCCTGCTGAAGGTGATCGACCGCAAGTGGATGAATCACATCGACGATATGGAGCAGCTGCGCCAGGGCATCGGCCTGCAGGCCTACGGACAGCGAGACCCGCTCGTGGAGTACAAGATGAGCGGCTATGAGATGTTCGACGAGATGACTTCCGGCATCCAGGAGGATACGGTCCGATTGCTCATGCATGTGAAGATCGAGGAGAAGGCCGAGCGTGAGGAGGTCGCGCAGGTGACCGGTACCAATAAGGACGAGTCGCTGGCAAAGAAACCTGTGCAGCGGGCGACGGAAAAAGTCTATCCGAATGACCCCTGCCCCTGCGGCAGCGGAAAGAAATACAAGCAGTGCTGCGGAAGAAAGAGAGCATAGCTATAGATAAGGAGCCGCTTGTGCGGCAGATGTAAAATCATAAGATTATTGGTCAGTTCGAGACCTTCCTGACCTAAAACAAAACTTGTGAAAATTAAGATTTACCAGGATGTATCAGGGGCTGTTTTTGCTTATTTATAAAGGGTGGAACGGCTCCTTTGGTTTATCCTGAATCATCAAGAATTATGGGTGACTGTGTAAAAACTGTGTAGCAGAATAATTTTGGTGGTGGATAGCTGCTGTTTATGGTATACTCTAAAGAAAGATTTGCAGGAGGCTGGTGCTATGGGAAACTGCATAGAGGATCTGGCTTTAAATGATGACATTATTGAAAAGGTAAAAGACGAAGCCACAAAGATGATACGTCAGTTAATGAAAGATGACGTTATAGAAATCATATTATATGGCTCCTGCTCCAGAGGAGACTATTCGGAAGACTCCGATATTGACATAGCGATCATTACCAGGTGCGATCGTATAGAAGCAAAGAAATATGACGATGGTCTTGCCAGTATAGCTACGGCTTTGGCAATGAAATATTTCGCGGTGGTCAATTTTGTGAGTTTACCATTTTCGGAGTTCGAGCAGAAAAAGGCGTGGTATGCGTATTTCCGAAATATTGCGACTGAAGGCGAGGTAATCTATGGATAAAGAGTATTACAGGGACTTGGCTCACGTCCGATTAAAGAACGCGGAGGATTTACTGAAAGATGCAAGAGAGCTGCTGGAGAGGGATTCCTATAAGTCGGCAAATAATCGGGCATATTATGCGATCGAGAAGAGCGTTAAAGCTTTACTGGCGATGAAACAGACAGAGGTCACAACGCATAATGGTGGATTAAAGCAGTTCAATTATCTGTATATTTACAAAGGCGATGGCACGTTTACAACAGAGGACTATCAGAAAATTGTGAAGGCGGAACAAATTCGCAATTTTTCGGATTATGATGATTTCTATATTGCCAACAAGGAGGAGGCACGGCAGCAGATTGAAAATGCGGAATACATAGTTCGTAAGGTTTCCGCTTATATGGAAAAATTGAAGCAAGAGGATTAAAAAACACTTCTGCTTGTCAGACCCCGACAGAGAGCTGCCGGGGTTCTTTTTTTAGAAAGACTTTACAGGATATCCGCCTGGTTTATGAATTTATCAAAGGATTTCTTATCTATCCGGAGCTGCCGTCCGAATCGTTTTCCATCAAAATAGTGATATTTCGTCAAAAAGTTGCGTATGGTGGAGTCGCTGACGCCGAGTATGGCCGCCGCCTGGCGGATCGTGATATAATTTTCCATTTTCGCTTACCTCCGGTTCTTATTTTTTATGTAATTGTTAGTGCAGGATGAAAAATAATTTGCAGATAACAGTATCGTAACAATAAACATAAGAAAAATAATTTTAGAAATGCCTATATATCCAAAAAACATATCAAAATGAGAGAAAAGGAAAATTCAAATCTGAATTTTATAACCAGGAGGTTTACCGAAATGGAAGAAATGAAATGCGTCCAAGAGCCACAATCCAAAATTGCGGCATTAAAAAATTCAAATTGTTCTTTACATACATTGAGTCTGATGGCGTCCATACCACCGGATGTTGTGCAGGAGATAAAAGAGAAACTGATTCTTACCTGTGAAAGCAAGCGTAAGGGTTATTATGAAGAAACCTGTGGTTCTAAAACGAAATGCGTGAAATTTACGATAGCGCCAGAATTTGGCTTTAATGAAATTATCTTAAAGAGCTTTAAGAAAAACGGCCTGCGAAGATATTGGCTTTATATCAAGATAAATCCACGGAGGATGAATCATGCTCAAGATCACCCCTATGTTTATATAGCAAGTCCGGAGGATATTCAGAAAAGTATTGACCAAATCCAGCTGTTTTTAGATGAAGCGGAAATCACAGAGATTCCAGCCAGTGCGTTTCACGTGCAGAGAGTAGACTACTGTGTGAACATAGATCTGGGTAATGCAGATCGTGTAAAGGAGTATATGCGTTTAATGCAAAAGGGAGCTCCGCCCCACTCAATGAAGCGCCTGTATGAGTACAGTAAATCGGGAAAGCGTTATGTACCTATGGCGAATTGCTATACTGTGATTTCCACTTATGCAGAGTTCTCAGTCTATGACAAACAATACCAACTTAGTAATGAAGAGAATAAATACAGCCAGGATGAGATTCGCGAGGCATCCGGAATGATAAGGATAGAATACAGGGCTAAAAGGCAGAATGTTCGGAATATCGAAAAACAAAATGGCTGCGAAACAATGAATGACATACTGAACATAACACCGGAAATGAGTGAGAAGTATATCCTCAGATATCTAAAAAAGATATATGGAACAGGCAAATTTGTTAAAATGTGGGAAGCCCTGCAAATAATAGATGAATCGCCTTATAAGAAAAAGACGAAAAAGGAAATGGAAAACATTTTGCGTATTGCGGCAAAGACTGATCTGGAAGTGGCTAAACAGAGCTATGGAAAAGAATTCAGTAAATATATGAGAAAGTTTAACGAACTGGGCATATCACCGATTACGATTGAGAGACGAGCTCCGATAGAGAGTATGGAAAATCCCAGCTATTATATCGCGCATCAAAGTAAGAATCATGAGATGTTAGGATAGTTTCAGCGGCGGCATGAAAACCCATGAGACTTGTCAATAGCTTGTCTCATGGATTCTCTGTCAGTAATACTTTGAATGAGTGATAAACTCGATCAGATCGTTTTTTTCAATCCGGTAACTTCTGCCGATGACTCTGGCCGGAATCTGGCGCGTATGAATCAGATTCAGCATAGTGCTTTTACCAATCTTTAAGACTTCCTGGGCCTCGGCTCTTGTGAGAAGGTCGGGTAAAGATTCGTACATAGAAATTCCTCCGTTTGATGGACTCATAAGGTGTATTAGATATTATCTAAGTGTTAATGGAAATAAAAGTGCATACTTTTTTCCAGATGCTGGATGTCGAATTATTGTCTTGCTTTTTGAATGATGCTATAATCAAAATAATTGAACTTCCGATAATCAGGCATTATCAGAAGCATGGGGACAAGGGAGGAGGCGATGGGAATGAGTGTACTGTCGAAAAAAGAGATGACAGAAGAAGACATAAAGCTTCAATTCATCACACCTGTCATTCAGGCTAAATGGGGTCTAAGTCGCATCACGATGGAGACTAAAATCACCGATGGAAAAATCAATCTTCGGGGCAATATTACCGTGCGCGATACGCCAAAGAAGGCGGATTATGTACTATATATCAATGCTAATAATCCAATCGCGATCGTCGAGGCAAAGGATAACAAACACAGTATTTCTCATGGCTTGCAGCAGGCAATGACTTATGCGAGGATGCTGGACGTACCGTTTGCTTACAGCTCCAATGGCGACGGTTTCTGTGAACACGATTTTCTGACGGGAAAAGAACGTGAATTTGGTATGGAAGATTTTCCTTCGCCGGATGAACTGTTTGACCGTTATCAGCGCGGCGCGAATGAGGGGGCTGGGCTGAACGAAGCGGAAAAGACGATAATACAGCAGCCCTATTACACCAGCCTGAGTACCTGGCCGCCGCGTTACTACCAGCGGAATGCGATCAACCGGACTGTGGACGCGATTGCGAGAGGCCAGAACCGGATTCTTCTGGTTATGGCGACGGGAACAGGGAAAACTTATACGGCATTTCAGATTGTCTGGCGTATGTTGCAGAGCGGCATGAAACGCAAAATACTTTACCTTGCAGACCGGAATATTCTGGTCGATCAGTCCATTCAGCAGGATTTTGCCCCGTTGGAAAAGACGATTCATAAGATCAATGTTGCGAAGGATGACAGGAGCACGATCACGTCCCATGAGGTTTATTTCTCCCTGTATCAGCAGTTGGTAGGCGATGATGATCAGGAGCATTTCAGCGAGCTTTTCACACCGGATTTCTTTGATCTCGTTATTGTGGATGAGTGCCATCGCGGAAGCGCAAAGGGAGAGAGCAGATGGCGCCGGATTCTGGAGTATTTTTCGGGCGCAACGCAGATTGGCATGACAGCGACCCCGAAGGAGACGAAGTATGTCTCCAATATCAATTATTTTGGCGAACCGGTCTATAGTTACAGCCTCAAAGAAGGGATAGAAGATGGCTTCCTGGCTCCGTTTAAGGTGATAAACATTACGACGGACATAGGGGATGGCTGGAGGCCCTTTAAGGGGCAACGCGATTTTCATGGAAATATAATAGAAGATCGGATTTATACGAACAGCGACTACGATTATCATATTATTATAGAGGACCGGATTAACGCCGTGGCTCGCGAAATCACGGCTTATCTGAAAAGCACAGACCGGATGGCAAAGACGATCGTCTTCTGCGCGACAGAAGATGCAGCGGAACGCATGCGGATAGCGTTGACGAATCTCAACAGCGATATGGTGCAAAAGAATCCGGATTATGTTGTCCGTATCACTGGAAGCGATACTTATGGAAAGGGAAAGCTTGGCTATTTTATTTCCGTTGGCTCCAAATATCCCGTGATTGCAACGACTTCCAAGCTGCTCTCTACGGGCGCGGACTGTAAGATGACGAAACTGATCGTTCTGGATGAGATGATTGGCTCTATGACAGAGTTTAAGCAGATTATCGGTCGAGGGCCCCGTCTTCTGGAAGATAAGGGAAAGACGAGTTTTGTAGTCATGGACTTCCGCGGCGTTTCCCATCTTTTTGCTGATCCGGAGTGGGACGGCCCGATCGAGATGGATGATGGCTTTGAACCAAAGGAAACGGTTGATTATACTGATCCTCCAATACATCCTGTTTATATCGCAGATCCACCGACCTCAGAGAAGCCGATCATTGATGCTGACGGTTGTGAAGTGAGAATCATTAACAAGACGGTTTCTGTCTATGATACCGATGGGAAATTGCTCCGTCAGGAGAGCATCGTTGACTATACCCGCACCAATATACGCGGGGAGTATGCGTCTCTGGACAGTTTCATTCGTAAATGGTCCGCTGCTGAGAAGAAGGAAGTTATTTCGGATGAGCTGAAGGCAAAAGGAATTGATCTGGAAATGATGAAAGCAGATCAGGGAATGACGGATGTCGACGATTTTGATTTCCTGTGCCATGTCGCCTATGATGCGAAGCCGTTGACACGCAGGGAACGGGCCAACAATGTGAAAAAGCGCGATTTCCTGAGTAAATACAACGGAGTTGCCAGAGAGGTTCTGGAGGCTTTGCTGGATAAATATATGAATATTGGCGTATACGAGATCGAGAAAACAGATATTTTGAAGCTCGACCCATTCGCCCGATTGGGGAAGCCATCCCGCATCGTAAAACAGTTTGGCGGCAAGGATGGCTATCTGAAGGCGGTACATGAACTCGAAGAAGAATTGTATAAGGTGGGTTAAAATATGAGCAGTTTATCGAACTTTGTGAAACGTCTCCGCGATATTATGCGGAATGATGCCGGTATCAATGGTGACGCTCAGCGCATTGAGCAGATCGCATGGATGCTGTTTCTGAAGGTCTATGATTCCAAGGAGGAGGACTGGGCTTTCGAGGACGACGATTACAATTCAATTATTCCAGAGAACTGCCGCTGGCAGAACTGGGCGCATGACGACCGCTCTGGCAGCGCAATGACCGGAGACAGGCTTTTGGATTTTGTGAATAATACTCTGTTCCCGACGCTGAAAAGGCTGGAGGTGACACCGGAGACGCCCATCGGGAAGTCGATTGTGAAAACAGCCTTCGAGGATGCCAATAACTATATGAAGGACGGCGTATTGCTCCGGCAGGTTCTGAATGTGATTGACGACCTTGATCTGGGGGATTACGAGGAAAGCCACGCTTTTGGCGAAATCTATGAATCCATCCTGCGAGAATTGCAGAGTGCTGGTTCTTCCGGCGAGTTTTATACGCCCCGCGCTGTTACCGATTTTATGGCGAAGATGATTCGGCCGCAGATCGGAGAACGGGTCGCGGATTTTGCGTGTGGGACAGGCGGATTTTTGACGAGTTGGCTGAAAGAGTTGGAGACGAAGATCAAAGGCACGGATGATCGAAAAGCTTTTGACGATTCCATTTATGGTATTGAGAAGAAGCAGTTCCCTTACATGCTTTGCGTCACCAATATGCTGCTGCACGGTATAGACGTTCCGCGTATTTATCATGACAATTCTCTGTTGAAGGATGTCCTGGATTATACAGAGGAAGACCAGTTCAGCGTTATTCTGATGAATCCACCCTATGGCGGCAGCGAAAAGGCGGAGGTCAAAAATCATTTTCCGGCTGACCTGGCGAGCAGCGAGACTGCGGATCTTTTCATGTCGGTCATTATGTATCGCCTAAAAGTTGACGGGCGCGCCGCGGTCATTTTACCGGATGGATTCCTGTTCGGCACAGATAACGCGAAAGTTGCGATTAAGAAGAAGCTGTTTTCGGAGTTTAACGTGCATACCATTATCCGGATGCCGCACAGCGTGTTTGCTCCCTATACCTCGATCACGACCAACATTCTGTTCTTTGAGCACACCGGACCGACGGAGGAGACCTGGTTCTATCGCCTGGACATGCCGGAGGGATATAAGAACTTTTCCAAGACAAGGCCCATGAAGCTGGAGCATTTCGCCCCTGCTATGGAGTGGTGGGACGACCGACGCGAAATCACCGTTGACGGTTTTGATAAAGCAAAGAAATATTCCGCAGAAGAAATCGCGGACAGGACTTATAATATTGATCTCTGCGGATATCCACATGAGGAAGAGGAAATATTGCCGCCGAAGGAGCTGATTCAGCAGTATCAGGAGAAGAGAGCCAGCCTGAATGCCGACATTGACCGGATTCTGGCGCAAATTACTGAAATCCTGGGCATTGATATGGAGGAAGTCAATGAATGAGTTGATGGATGCTGGATTCTACAATCACATAAAGGAAATCCTTGAAACAGCCAGAAATCAGGTTTATTCCGTGGCAAATTCCGCTATGGTTCGCGCTTATTGGAGCATAGGGAAAAGTATTGTAGAGCAACAAGGTGATGATGACCGTGCGGAGTACGGGAAGAATTTGATTCCCGAGTTGTCGGCGCAACTTACCCGTGATTTTGGAAAGGGATTCACGCCAACAAATCTGAGATATATGCGCCAGTTTTATCTGACTTTCCCAAATTGTCACGCACTGCGTGATGAATTGAGTTGGACACATTACCGAATGATCATGAAGGTAGAGGACGAAAACGCCCGGAACTTCTATGTAGAGGAGTGTGCAAAATCAAATTGGAGCACCCGGCAACTTGAGCGGCAGATCAACAGTTTTTACTATCAGAGATTGCTTTCAAGTCAGAACAAAGATGATGTGAGCGCAGAAATTTCAAAATTGGAACCGGGGAAAAAGCCGGAAGATGTTATCCACGACCCCTATGTGCTGGAGTTCCTTGGACTAAAGCAGTCTGGTGACTTTTATGAGAGCGATTTAGAGCAGGCACTGATTGGTGAACTGCAAAATTTTCTGCTGGAGCTTGGACGCGGCTTCTCTTTTGTGGCGAGACAGAAGCACATTAACCTGGGCGGGGAGCATTTTTATATCGACCTCGTTTTCTATAATTATATTTTGAAGTGCTTTGTCCTAATTGACCTGAAGGCAGGAAAATTGACTCATCAGGATATTGGCCAGATGGACAGTTACATTCGCATTTTTGATGAATTTCAAAAAGGTGAAGATGATAACCCGACCATTGGTATCGTCCTCTGTTCTGAGAAGAATGAGGCAATTGCCAAATACTCTGTGTTGAACGATGGCAAGCAGTTATTCGCATCGAAATATCAGTTCACACTTCCTACTGCGGAGGAATTGGAACACTATCTCGAAAACGAACGCCGCCGATACGAGGAAAGGAGAGACATTCTGTGACAGCACAGCAGTTAAAAAATTCAATCTTACGGATGGCTGTCCAGGGTAAGCTCATACCGCAAGACCCGAATGATGAGCCGGCATCGGTGTTGCTGGAGCGTATTAGGGCAGAGAAGGAAGCCATGGTCAAAGAGGGGAAAATCAAGAAGGAAAAGAATCCGTCTGTGATCTTCCGCGGTGCTGATAATTTGCCTTATGAGAAAGTCGGGAATCGGGAGCCGGTTTGTATCGCGGACGAGGTGCCATTTGAGATACCGGAGGGTTGGGAGTGGGTAACACTAAAACAAATCGCTGTTACTGAACTTGGGAAAACGCTTGATAAAGCAAAGAATACTGGCAGTCTTCATCCGTATCTATGTAGCATAAATATTTACTGGACAGGAGTTGACTTATCGACAGTAAAGCAGGCTCGATTTGAGGAAGCAGAGTTTGACAAATACAGATTGCAAAGAGGCGATCTCCTTGTATGTGAAGGTGGTGATGTTGGTCGCGCCGCAATTTGGTATTTCGATGATATGGAAATGTTTTATCAAAACGCCCTGCATCGAATTAGGTTTTATGGAAATATTGTTCCTGAATTTTTCAAACTATTGTTGGAATGCTACAAGGGAAATAAAATCCTGGATGAGCATAGCAAAGGTATGACCATAAAACACTTAGTACAAGGTGCACTGAACGCAATTTACTTTCCTCTTCCCCCTCTTGCGGAGCAAAAACGCATTGTGGAAGCAGTAAGCAGGATAATTCCATACCTTGAAAACTACGACCAGGTTGAGACTCAATTATCATCGCTAAATTCATCGTTTCCAGACCAACTCAAGAAGTCTATCTTGCAGCTTGCAGTCCAGGGAAAACTTGTACCACAAGACCCGAACGATGAACCCGCTTCTGTTCTGTTGGAGCGTATCCGTGCAGAAAAAGAACAGCTTATCAAGGCGGGCAAAATCAAACGGGACAAGCATGAATCTGTTATCTATAGATGGGATAATTCTCATTATGAAAAGCGTGGAACGGCGGAAACCTGTATCGACGCAGAAATTCCTTTTGAATTACCTGAATCATGGAGCTGGGTACGTCTGGGAACTCTACTTACGAATACGGAAGCTGGAAAAAGTCCTCAATGTGAGAATAGGCCCCGAAAAAATAACGAATGGGGCGTTATAAAAACCACGGCGGTTCAAGATGGTTTCTTCCTACCAGATGAAAACAAAGTTCTTCCTGATGGATTTGAAATTATGGAATCACAGATTGTCCATCAAAATGACCTCTTAATAACACGAGCTGGCCCACGAAACCGTACTGGTATAATGTGTGTGGTTGATTCTTATCCGACAAATCTGATCTTGTCGGATAAGACCGTCCGCTTATCATATGTGCCTAATCTTGTGAATCCTCACTACCTACGAATAGCATTGTCAAGCCCAGCTATTCAGGTATTTGTAATTGCAGCCATGACTGGAATGGCTGCCTCGCAAGTAAATATCTCTCAAGAAAAAATGAAAACATTTCTTGTGCCATTGCCACCATTTGTCGAGCAGGAACGAATTTGCCGTTTTGCCAGTAAGCTGCTGGATAAAATAGGTCAGTTAGCTGATTGAGTTCTCATTATGAGAAGTTGGACGGAATCGAGCGCTGTATTGATGACGAAATCCCGTTTGAGCTACCGCAAACATGGTGTTGGGCAATGCTTTCATCTCTGTCTACCAAAATTACGGACGGTGAGCATAAAACACCCACACGAGTACAGGACTTTTGCGGATATTACTTATTGTCTGCAAGAAATGTTAGAGATGGATACTTACAACTTGATGATGTAGACTATGTTGATGAAAAGGAATTTGTTAGAATATCTCAGCGTTGTCATCCACAAAAGGGTGATATTGTGATCTCATGTTCCGGTAGTGTTGGCAGATGTACAATGATTCATGATGCCAATAATTATGTCATGGTTCGCAGTGCTGCAATGGTATCACCTATCCAAATGGTTAGTGCTTATCTGATGTATGCAATTCAATCGGATGCTGTACAACTACAGATTCGCAATAAAACAAAGCAGACTGCTCAAGCTAACCTGTTTCAAGAGGCAATACGAAATCTTTTTATTCCCGTGCCGCCTATCTCTGAACAGTGCAGAATTATATCAAAAATCTCAGAGCTTATGAATATATGCTCCAAGATGTAATTCTGAATGCGTATACACCCACTCGTGGATGTATACGCATTTCTTTACCAGTCTACGATTTTATCAACGATTTCCCGCTGCTCCGTGGCGGTCTTCCGCAAATAAATTCTGGTGGTTTCAATACTCTCGTGACCCATCAGATCAGCGAGGAATGCAATGTCGTTGCAACGCTCAAGAAAGCTCTTTGCGAAGCGATGCCGGAATGAATGGGGATAGACTACTGCTGGGTCAATGTCATAGCGAACAGCCAGCTTCTTCAACTGACCGGAAATACCTCTGGTCGTGATACGGTTGCCATACTTGTTCAAAAAAAATGAAGCCGCTTCCCTGGTGTTTGTCTTCCAGCCAGGAAAGGGCCTCTTCTTGGAGGGCCTTGGGGATATAAATCCTCCGCAGCTTTCCTCCTTTGGAGTACAAGTCCAGATACCCCAACTTGATGTGTTCGACCTTGATTTGAATCAGTTCGCTTACTCTGGCACCGGTGGCGGCAAGGAATCGGATAACGAAGTACCAGAATAATTCATCATCCCGCTTCAAACAGTTCTTGAAATAAGTATAATCAGCTTCGCTGATTACATTCTCAAGAAAAGCTTTCTGCTGAACACGAACAAACGGCAGCTTCCATGCCTCCTTGCCCACGCTCTCAAGGTAACAGTTGATCGCCCGCAATCTCAGATTGACCGTCTTCGGTTTGTAGCTTTCAATCAGCCAGACCTTGTACTCCCGCAGGTTCTTCTTGGTGGCCTCCCCGTACTGCTCATCGAATTGCCTCACAGCGAATAGGTACGAGGAGATCGTGTTTTCTGAGAGGTTTGTAGCTCTCAAGTGTCTTTCAAAGTGTTCTTTATCTATCATAGCGAAAGACCTCCTTCCGCTATGATTATACAAGATGGGCGTTACAATCCTTTAAGAATGGACAGCGCAGTATCAATCTTTCTAACAATACGATATTGCTCTGCCTCAGATGAAACTGGAATTAACAATTCTCCGATAATTGATGGTCTCAATTCTGTCTGATTAGTTGAACCTGTTCCTTGTTTTTCAAGGTACGGTTGATAATATTTTAGTACATACAATAGGTATCCTTTGTTTAATCCAGGGAGCATTCTTACTGTCGTGACATGAGAATCGGGAACAATTATAGAATCATCTATTCGATCTGCATCCTGGAAAATACCTATTCTCCCCAACGTGCCGTTTCCCGTAGAGTTGATGATAATATCATAATCTTGTAAATACTCCTCCTGCGGATACTTCGCAAATGTGGATGGGTCAAGATATTTCGCAAGTGTCATATCAATTCCACCAGTTTTTACATTGCATTTTTGAGCAAAAACTTGAATTCCTTTTTGCGTTGAATATTTTGGCGATTTTCCACGCTTGATTTCTTTAGAAACAAGTGAATGGAGTCGCACCCACTCCCAACCCTCCGGTATCTCAAACGGTATCTCATCATCAATACAGCGCTCGATTCCGTCCAACTTCTCATAATGAGAATTATCCCGTCTGTAGATGACAGATTCATGCTTGTCCCGCTTGATCTTGCCCTCGTTGATAAGCTGCTCCTTCTCTGCACGGATGCGCTCCAGCAAAACAGAAGCAGGTTCATCGTCGGGTTCTTGCGGGACAAGTTTTCCCTGAACAGCAAGCTGCAAGATGGATTTCTTGAGTTGGTCGGGAAACAACTCGTTCATCTTTGTTAGGAAAATTTCAACCTGGTCATATTTTTTAATATAGGGGATAAGCGCCCTGATTTTTTCCACTATCCGATATTGTTCTGCAACGGGGGGAAGTGGTATCAATGCTCTATAAAGACGCTCATCGTTTATTGCTGGATATGCGACTCCCTTCGCATTGTCAGTATCATTGGCATAAGAATCAAAATCTGGAGCCATCATATAGTAAAAAAGGAACTCATTAAAAAGTTCAGCATGACAGGCAAGAACCGCAAATCCTGTGCTTGCTATAGGCATTAAGCTAAATTCACGATCAATAATACACATATTGTGTAAATACGGTCGGACCGTCGAGTAGATTATGTCATTATACTCAACAATTTTCCTTGCTCGTGATGGAGCATTAGCGGCTAGTAGAATGGTTTCATCTGCATTAAGCCGTTGATTCTTATTATCTATTGAACCAATGTCAATGTAACAAAAATCTGTTTCCGGTTTTTTCTGACCGTGATTAAATACAATCTGGCCTAGCCGTACCCATTCCCAACCCTCCGGTATCTCAAATGGCACCTCGTCCGCAATACATACCGGCTCCCGATTGCCGACTTTCTCATAAGGCAAATTATTGGAAGCTTGTAGTCGGAAAATGTTTTTAAAGTGAAAAATCAAAAGGACAGGATGTGTCCACCCCAAATGCTACAATGCAGATATAGAACCCCTTAAAACAGTTTTTGGACTGCAAATAAATATAAGTGAAATGAGAGGGAAAATGATGTTTTTAGAAGAATACACACCGGAAGAAATGCGAACGAGAATCCGAAGGGAGATAGGAATTGACAATGGAGTGATAGGCGTGATGCTCCTTTTCTATGCAAGGACGGATTTTCTGTCTCTGGTGGGGAAAACTGCTCTGCTTGAGGGAATTATATTCGGAAGTACCGGAATTATACAGATCGTGAGGGAACTGCTGGGCAAGACGGACTGGACAAGATGCAAGACAATTCATATTGTACGGATTGTACTTGGCATACCGATCTGTCTGATTGGCTATGTCAGTATGCAGGGTTCAGAACTCAGAACACTTGGCCTGTTAGTGGGAGTGATTACGATTTTGGCCGGCTTTCTGGGACTTCTGAATGAATCAGGGAGGATGCTCGCGAAGGCAGAATTCTTATGCGGTATTCTGTTTTATATCCAGGGCCTTTTTTGGTCACCGTCGCTGTGTGGGAAAATCTGTATTGCTGTAGGGTTTGGATATTTTGCGTCAGGGAGCCATACGCTGATCAGTCGAATAGGGTCAGATCAGGCATCTACTTGACGTAAGGCAGCACTTCCGTGATGAACTTTTCGACAAGGAGCAGCTGGGAAGTGGAGAGTGTTTCCAACCGGGGAATAAGTTGCTGTATCGCCTGCGCGTTATCCGGACGTTCGACTTGTGGAAGCACCACGATATCTTCGATACCTACATGGAAAATAGAACAGGCCAGGATGATCTTTTCCAACGTGAAATTACGTTCGCCGCGCTCCAACTGGGCATAGTATTGCGTATCCAGGTTCATGCGCTCGGCAAGCTGTTCCTGGGTCATTTTGTTGAGAATCCGATATTTTTTGATATTTTGCGAAACAGAATTGATCGTTGCCTTATCCATAGTCTGCCCTCCATATTTAAAATAGGCCAATAATCCTTGGAAAATAAGGAAATATATGCTATAGAAAGCATTGCAAAATGCTATAGAAAAGGGTAAAATATTTTTAATAATCATGAAAAAAGGGGGTATCCGTGAAAAAGCTGAGCAAAACCGGACGCGTTCTGTCTATCCTGTACCGGCTCATGCGTGGGGAAAAGATCGCCATTCAGGACTGCGCGGAAGAGTATGAAGTCTCGACCAAAAGTATTCAGCGGGATATCAGTGCGATCCGTTCCTTCCTGTCGGAATATCGTGAGCTGACGGGGGATCTGGAACTACGGTGTAACAAGCAGGAACACTCTTATCGTCTGTCGAGCCAGGATATGGTACAGGCGCGTGATCTGCTTCTGATCCTGAAAGTCCTTCTCGGCAGCCGGGCATTAGATAAGCTAAGCCTGAACAGTCTGCTGGGAAGGCTGGCAGCTTATAATACGAAGGAGCAGCAGGAGTTCCTGCGGGAGAGCTGCAAGCGTGAGCTGGACGGCTACTATCCGGTTGGGAAAGACACCTATAGCGTCGTTGCCGAGCGGATGTGGCTGCTGGAGGAGACCATCCGGAGTGGACATACAGTTCGCATTGTATATGAGCGCCTGGACGGAGAACGCGTGGAGCGGATATTATATCCGATTGCGACCCAGTTCGACCGCTTCTATTTCTATCTGCTGGCTTGCAGAGCCGACAAGGAAGACAGGAAGGTGATCTATTACCGCATAGACCGCATCTGTGAGGCAGAGCCGCTTGAGGAGCGGATTCCGATCGGCCTGGAGGACCGTCGCAAGCTTGAACTGGTGAAGCAGTATAACCAGAACATGTTCATGGGCAAGCACACGAGAATCCGGTTTCTCTACACAGGACCATCGGTGGAAGCCATTCTGGACAAGTTTGCGGCGGCGGAGGTCGTGAAGCAGGACGAAAACGGGGCGGAGATCACGGCACAGGTGGAGTACAGCCGGGGGACGCTCATGGAACTGTTGGGACAGGGAAGTTGGGTGAAGGTGCTGGCGCCGAAGCAGCTGGTGGAAGATATGAAGAAGGAACTGGATGCGATAAAAGGTAATTACAAAACATGAGAGAAAGGGAAGGTGGATATGGAAGCACTAAACTCGCAAGAGGCGATGAAAACAGTCAATAGTCTTATAAAAGAAAAATATGGTTATGAAATATTGAATGATGATGGGAAGGTGAATCTGAAAGAAATAAAAAAGACACTTCCTCTATTGAAACGGTTGCCAATTATTGGAACGCATATACCTCAAATAGTAGAAGATGTTCAGATTGAAGAAAAAGAGTCAGGCGAAGGCACAGAACCAGAATTTGCTTTTGACAAAGATACACTAATCATGTATGTGCCGAAGGATTTAAAAGAAGAGATTGCGTTTTCAATAGAATATATATTGAGCGAGTTTGACAAGATACAATCGGCGGTTGTTGATCTGAATTATCAGTTTTGGAGTGACAGAGCCGCTAAAATTACAGCAGCAGAAAACTACCTGAAAAGTGGAGAGCGGGAAGCAACCTCTGTGCGTATGCTTAGTCTTATCAATTACAGAACTGATTTAAACGCTGCAACGGAGGCGCTTAAAAGCCAAATCAGTAAAAGAGTGAATGATATTTGTAATATTCCAAAAGATCCGAAGGTAAGGCTATTTAAAATAAAAACCGATACAGCGTTGGCATGGGAAGATGAAGCACGAAAGTCGGTGGAGTTATATATACGAGGACTGGCAATTAACACCGAGATTTGTCTACGGCTTGGGGAAAAGAAGATGGCTGCGGCCTGTCTGAATGGTGCAGAATCTTTCTTCGAGAGTTTTGCAATAGAGCAATTTGACAGGATGGAGGGCTGGAATCACAATAAAGACCTTTTCTGGGAAGAAAAAATACCAGAGTATATCGGCTTTATAGGAAAACTGAAAACACAAATTGAAGATTTCAACGATAATATTTTAATTAAGGTGGAGGACAAACATGAGTTACGAATGGGAAGATGCTAAAAAACAGGAAAGTACAGCAAAAACGACGGCAGTAGCATTAGGGGCAGCTCTAATTGGTGCAGCCTTCAAGTATGGAAAGGACAAAATGAAAGCAGAAGAAGACAAAAAGAAAGCGGAAGAAGAGAGGGTGATAGCTCAAAAGCGAAGCCGTTTAAATGATCTGGAGGCAAAATGGTTCCTGAGCGAAGAGCAAAAGGCTGAGAGAAATAGGCTCAGGCATGAACTGGATGGGTAAAAAGATGAGTCAAAAAATATAAATGGGGAGTATTTAGCAAGATGAAAAACGAATATCAGGCATTATATAACGAGTGTCGCGCCTTGAGAGATTGGGAGATCATGGATTATCTCAATGACATGTTAGAAGATTCTGGGCTTGATACTTATGAATTTATTAAAACCACGAGGAAAAATTTAAAAGATAACATAGTAGCATGTGAAGCTTTGATGGAGACAGTTACTCCGTGTACAGACGAGAAAGAGTTGGAAATGTGTCTGATGTCTGTGGCACTGATAACAACCTATTTGGGTAATGGGAAGTGGGTCGGTAAACATAAATATATAGAAAAAATGGATTTGCCTAAGGATATCCTTGCTACCAATAATATATTCTTTGAAAGCCTGAAAGTATGGGATTGTATATTTGAAGCCTGGCGTGATAGTATGGAATTGTTAGAGTTATCCCTTGAAGAGGATCTGGGTGAAGATTTCCTTGAAGCTGTGAACGAGAAATTTGAAGAGTGCGAGGATATGCTGGCGGATGACGCTCTTGATGAGGATGATATTGATTCGATGGCAGAAGACTTAACAGAAATCGCAGAAACAATTATCGGAGGTCTCAAAGTTATTCGGAAAAACTTCAAGATTCTGAAAAATTATTTGAAGGAGAATTGTTAGCGCGTTGTAAGTCGTCTGCCGGGGTGACCTGAAATATGTATGCACAACCTGAATATGTTTTCGATACAAAGGATAATGCAGATTTATTAACAAAGAAAGATACCTGTGATAAGTACGACTATCTTGCCGCGGTAGCCTGCGGAGCGATAGGCGGTATCATTGATATCTTTCTGGTGGGAACGCCTGGAGATTCTGCGCTTGGCAACTGGACAGATGAGCAGGTGGATAATGCCGTAATGTCTTTTGCCAAAAAGATGGGCTGGAATCCCAGGGCAAAAAACAAGGGAAACGTCAATAGCGCGATAGGCTTTCTGGAAGGCAAATACAGGGTGAATTATGACCAGAGAAAGCCCAGCGACGTAGGTGATCTGTTTAATATTGCTCCGAAAACACATCATATGATGTCTCCGGCGCACTCGCCGGATGTCGTTGGATTATTCTTCTCCGTTCTCAATCAGTTTACGTCCACCTCTTCGTTTGTGGCGAAGGGACAACTTATCACAGTTCAGTCGCATACATATGAGTTGCAGGGCGGAAACTTCATAGCAAAGCTGTTCTGCGGGATCGCCAACTGGATAGGGCATCTCATGTCAGACGTTGCCGGAAGCTCTGGAGCGCACGGCAGGGGAATGGGGATTGTCATACCATTCTACGAATTTTTTGGAGTCTGTAAGCTCGGAGCATTTAAAACCGGGGATGGTGGGATGAAGGATTTATCCGAAATTGCCATGCAGGCGTTTACGGAAGGGTATGATTTTCGATTTGGGGTTGCGATGGCGATTCCCGTTGCAGTTACAAATTTGTCTATAAGCCTCATCTGGGCCTTGCGTCGGCATTTCCAGTATGGGTATCCGGTGAAAGAGTGTATCCCAACTTCAAAGCATGAGACGCTGCGGGTGATGCTGTTGATGGGGAATGGGACATTGTGTGTTATGGATGCGATTGACGCTGGATTGCGTTCGGGAATGGAGCCAATCGGATTTTTCATGCATTTGAATCTGATAGCATGGTTCCGGCTGGTGACGCTGGTCCTGAAGGAGATTTGTATCAGGGTTGGATTAAAAGACGCTCTAGCAGAGGATTTAGAGGCACTGAAAAGAATCAATGCGGCTTTGGGGACAGAGCTGGAAAGGTTAAAATCGCTTGATATTGAACGTTATAAAAAGGAAACAGCGCGGTATAACGAGTTGTCAAAAGAAATCCTTTGTATTACCAAAGAGGAAGATTTGCATACCACGCTCGTGGAGTATTATAAAAATAACGATTTTTCATTGCCGTGGAAGGGCGATTTTGATACTTTCATGAGTGATCGGAACAGCACAATGGTGTTCGAGTAGAATCAGGCATCGGAATGGAGGATAGTATTATGCCATTACCATTTATAATTGGAGGCCTTGCAGTTGTCGCCGGAGCAACAGGATTAGGCGAAGGTATTAGCGGTGGAATGAAAATGGGAAAAGCAAGGAATACTGCGAAGCTGGCACAGGCGAAATATGACAGTGCGATAAACAGATTTAAAACGAATTCAGAAATAACCACAGTGGTTATGGATAAATTGGGGAAAATAGAATTAGAGACGCTGACTTCTTTTGAGAAGTTTTCTGATCTGATAGAAAAAATTCAAAACCGTCCGCGTTTTAAAGAAATTGATATTTCTGATGTGATTCTGCCGGAATACAGGGCTGAGGAACTGAAACAGGTGTCTTTGGGTGCGGGAGTGCTTCTTGGGGGCCTAGGTGGAGCGGCTGTTGGTACAGCCGGAGGATTTGCGGCCGCTGGGGCAACGACATCCGCGGTAATGGCTCTTGGAAC
Source organism: Lachnospiraceae bacterium Zagget2 (assembly GCA_001941045.1). Taxonomy (GTDB): domain Bacteria; phylum Bacillota; class Clostridia; order Lachnospirales; family Lachnospiraceae; genus Hominiventricola. Next base: position 15,441 of record MSHD01000058.1, on the reverse strand, counting down.
GGCTTCAACGGGAACTGCGATTGCAAGTCTCAGTGGAGCCGCGGCGACAAATGCTACGCTGGCGGCCTTGGGAGGAGGCGCTCTTGCAGCTGGTGGAGGTGGAATGGCGTTGGGAACAGCGGTTCTTGGCGGCGCGACCTTAGGTGTTGGCCTGATGTTTGGAGGGATTATTTTTAAAATGACTGGCAAAAAATTATCCACCCAGGCGGATGAAGCAATGCAACAGGCAATGGAAATAGAAGAGAAGGTCGAACAGATCTGCTCATATCTAAATGAGCTGCAAAGTGTTGCCAGAGAATACATAAATACACTGAAAACTGTTAAGGCAGAATATGAAAGCAGATTAAAGATATTGGAATGTCTGGTTGGTTTTATGGGAAAATGTGACTGGGAAGAATTTACTGAGAAGGAAAAAGCGGTGGGATGTGACCTCGTGTTGTTGGTCGGTTTACTGTTCAAAATGTGTCAACTGGAACTGGTCAACAAGGTTGATGATACAAAGAATGAGGTAAATTCTGAGGAGGCTAGTAAGATTATATCTGCTGCGGAGAACGTTTTGGAAAATGAATTACGAGAAGTTGCATAGGAGGAGCATATGTTTCTTAATGAATTGAATCAAAAGGAAAAAGAGGCTTTCATCAATCTCTGTTATTACGCGGTTAAGGATGACGCGATCACTGAAGGTGAAAAAGAACTGCTCGTCGAATATTGCCGAGAAATGGGGATTTCTTCTTATTTCTTCGATGATGATACAATGTCGATGGAAACTATTAAAGACATATTTAAGCAGTCGGAAAAACCCGTCAAGAAAATTGTATTGCTTGAGTTATTGGGGATGATGTATGCGGATGGCTGTTATGATATATCCGAACAGGATTTTGTGAAAGCTCTGGCTGTGGATATTGATCTGGAAGAAGCCGATGTTGAGACGCAGAATAATATGCTTAGAAGATATATGGATTTAGTAGGCGAGATGACCGTGGCAATCAATTCATGACTGTAAACAGGAAAACGAAAGAGGAAAAAATATGTTGATCTGGCTTGGCCTGGCGCTCGTTGCGCTCGGCATTTGGATGCATGCGGGGCGATTGGGGCGAAATATCCTTACTGCATTTGGAATCATCGGCGGTCTGGCCGTACTTGCGATCGGCCTGTTTCTTGCCGCCTGCGTGATGGTTGTGACCCTGGGGCTGGGCATATTCATGCTTTTAAAATGCCTTGGGATTATCCTGGTCGTTTTTCTCATCGGCTGCGTTGCCAGGGCGGTTTTCCGATGAATCATAAAATGTAAAGTATCCGGCGGAGAAATTCTGCCGGATTTTTTTAAAAGAAAATTGGAAAAAGGACAGAGTCTGTCCATGCTGCTGGCTATAATGGATTCAGGACGAAAAACAGACAGCTTCAAGGAGGAATAGCGATGAGCGATATCACTGGCAATATACTGAGCAATGACCGGATCGGCGTCATGTCTCGCTGTAAGAAGTGCGGTAAATACTTTTTCCGATACGTGTCGCGGGACGAGTATTATTTCCACTACTGGGATGAGGATTACAAAAAGAACAGGACCTGCGCGGTCTGTCAGCTCCGCAGTGTGCGCGACTGGTGCAGGAAGGTAAGAAGAAAATTTTGATTGATATACCATTAGCAAGATAAAATCAAAGGGGGATTAAATTATGGTCAAGGATTATTTCGATACCCGTGTTCAAGAAATTCTCAAAGAAGAGCTTGAAACGCCATTATCGGAGATTCAAAGAAATATGATAACTGAGAAAGTTTCTGAATTATGTGAAAAAAGAAGACAAAGAGAAGCCATCTTGTGTTCTGAATCGTTTAATGCAGAAGTGATTGAAGATTTGGCTCTTATCATATCATTAGAAATTGAGATAAAACGCATTAAGTCAGACAATTAAGAATAATAAAAAAGAATCAAGCTGACGTTGTGGTATTTTTAATTGGACGGATGGTTTCCTTGGCTCTTTTCCTTATGTTTGCAAATGCTGTCTGATGAGACAGCCGTTCAGCGGTGGATGCGGCCTGTCTGTCTGCCTCATCGAGTTTTTCTTCAATATTATCGGCGGGAACAGAATATTGCTCTGAATTTAAGCCTATCGTAGTATCACCTCATGTTCTTTTTCTTATCGTTATTCTATCGGAATCCTATTGTGAACGCAATAAAATTCCGTTTTCAGTGAGAGCATTCGCAACGCATTTCGACAGAATTGATAGATACATTATTTCCGCGGAAAGGAGATGATGTATATGCCACAAATTATTGCAGTGGCGACGCAAAAGGGCGGTTGCGCAAAGACGACGACTACCCTGTGCCTTGGCGTGGGACTCGCGGAAAGCGGGAGAAAGGTCCTGTTGGTGGATCTGGACGCGCAGGGGAGTCTTGGAGTCAGCCTTGGATGTGAGTTCCCAGATCGCTGTTCGGTCACAATGGCGGAATTATTTCAGATGGTAATGGAGGATACCTCCGGCGGTGTAAATACTGCTGGAGGTATTTCTGGTTATGGCGTAAATCTGAATTATATTCCGGCAAACCGGAGGCTCGCGCTGACGGAGAAACAGCTCGGGGAGATGGTTGGCGGCGAACGGATGCTGAAACGTCTGCTTAAAGCCTTTATGGGGCGCTACGATTACATTTTGCTCGATTGTCCGCCTGCGCTCGGTATGCTGACCCTGAATGCGCTGACGGCGGCGAACCAGGTGCTGATACCCGTTCAGACAGAATACCTGTCGGCAAAGGGCGTGGAGCAGCTGTTGCAGTCCGTTATCCAGGTGCGGAAAATGGGGAATCCAGACCTCGAAATCCTTGGTATTTTACCTGTCATGGCAAACCTGCGGACGAAAAACGCACGGAACGTGCTAAAGCTCTTACAGGAGACTTACGGAGAAATCGGAGTCCTGCCCTGTGCGATTCCGTACTCGGTACGCCTGAAGGAAGTGAGTGTGACCAGGAAGAGCATTTACCAGTTAGACAAGCGCGGGAAAGCGGCCGAGGCGTACAGGGAGCTGACAAAGATCGTTCTGGAAAAAACGGAGGGGAGGCTGCGTGATGAAGCTGACGCCGTTTGAGGAGCTGGTCAGGGGCAGCGGGGATGCAAAGGAAGTAGAGCTGCGTCTGATTGACGATTTCCCGAACCATCCGTTCCATGTCACGATGGATGCGGATATGGAGCAGCTGATCGGGAGCATTCGGGAATCGGGTGTGCTGACTCCTGTGATCCTGCGGAAGAAAGCGGATGGAAACTATGAGGCGATCTCAGGACACCGCCGCTGTTTTGCCTGCCGTTATCTGCACATGGAAACCATTCCCGCGGTTGTCAGGGAAATGTCGGATGAGGACGCCGTGATCTGGATGGTCAACAGCAACATTCAGCGAACCAATATTCTACCCAGCGAGAAGGCAAAGGCTTATCAGATGAAGATGGCGGCGCTGGCAAAGCAGGGCAAGCGGACAGACCTGACCGCACAGGAATCCTCCCGACAAAAGGACGGGAAGTGGAAACGTGAGACTGCGGAAAAAATCGGGGAAGAAGCCGGGTATAGCGGACGACAAGTACAGCGCTTCCTTCGGCTCAACCATCTAATACCGGAATTGTTGGAACGAGTGGATGATGGGACGCTCTCCTTTTCGGTTGGCGTAGAGCTTTCATATCTGAAGCAGGGACAGCAAAAGCTGCTTTTACAGTACCAAGAGGCGCATCCGACCAGAATCTCCGCGGGATTTGCGAAAAGGCTGCGGAAAATGCCGTGGGATGTTCCACTGTCCGATGAACAGCTGCGCGAGGTATTTGGCAGAGAGACTCAAAAGCCAAAGAAGCAGCAAAAAGAGCAGGCCGACAGGATGAGTGGGGACGACTTCCGAAAATATTTTCCGGAGGATTATACCGCCGCGCAGCGGAGAGAGACGATAATCCGCTTATTGAAAAAATGGAAGGAAGGAGGCTATATCTTATGAACAAGGAAACGATCTGGAAGATTTTCCGGACAGGGGGCACGATCGCTGTTGGAATTATCAAGGTCGTGGTGGACGCACTGAAGGTTATCTTAAAAGACGGGAAAACAAACTAAAATTACGGAATGGAGGAAATAAGAAATGGCAGCAAATGTTGAAAGCATGTTTTACACGAGGACGAAGCCTTGGCACGGGCTTGGCACACGGGTGCAGGAGGCGCCGGATTCTCTGAGCGCGTTGGTGCTTGCAGGGCTTGACTGGCGGGTTATTCAGAAAGAGGTCCAGACAGCGGATGGAATGCCTGTACCGGGCTTTAAAGCCAATGTAAGAGAGACAGACGATCAGGTGCTTGGAATCGTCACAGACCGTTACAAGGTCGTCCAGAATGAAGACGCCTTCGCCTTTACAGATGAACTGTTGGGCGGGGGCGTTACTTATGAGACGGCGGGCTCCTTACAGGGCGGTAGAAGAACGTGGATATTGGCGAGGCTTCCACAGCGCTATATCATCAGCGGCGATGAGATCACGCCATATCTGGTATTCATGAACAGCCACGATGGAACGGGGGCGATCAAGGCGGCGATGACGCCTGTGCGCGTGGTGTGCCAGAACACTTTGAATCTGGCGCTCAGCACGGCGAAGCGCACCTGGTCTACCAACCATGTCGGGGACATTCAGGGTAAGCTTGAAGATGCGAAGGACACGCTCCTCTATGCGGAAAAGTATATGTCGGAGCTGGGGAAGGGGATTGATGCGCTTAACCGGCAGAAATTATCCGACCGTCAGGTATACGAGTACATCGACACACTGATTCCGACGCCCGCCAAGGCGACCGACGTACAGAAGAGAAACGTGGAGCGGATGCGTGAGGATTTGAAAGAGCGGTATTACGCTGCGCCCGATCTCAAGCATGTCGGGAAGAATGCTTACCGTTTCATCAATGCAGTGTCTGATTTCACGACCCACGCGAGGCCGCTGCGGGAGCGCTCAAATTACCGTGAGAGCCTCTTTGCGAAAACCGTGGACGGCAATCCCATGCTCGATAAAGCCTATCAGATGGTTCGGGCAGCATAAGGAGGATATTTCGATGAATAAGCAGAGAAGGGACAGGCTTGGCAAGGTATTGGACCAGATTTCGGAGGGTATGAATACTGTGGATGCGGTCCGACGTGAAGAAGAGAGTTCATATGATAATCTCCCTGAATCCTTTCGTGACGGAGCGCGTGGTGACGAGATGCTGGATTATATGGAAATGTTGCAAGAGGTATCTAATTATCTTGGCGACGTTTGTTCCGTTCTTAGATTGATTTAATGTTAAGCTGGAAGAATGGAAGGGGACGCTTTCAAAAAGAGCGTCCCCTTTTTCGGCTTTTGATGATGAGAAGAAAGACGCGGAAAAAGGCGAGATAGAAGATTTTCAAAAAATTTTATAGAGGTGAAGAATCTATGAGAGTAGTAGTAAAGACTGCCCATTTAAGCAGGCAGGAGTGGCTGAGGTATCGTACAACAGGCATCGGTGGCTCGGATGTATCTGTGATCGCAGGCATTAACCCGTTCAAATCAGTGCATCAGCTCTGGCTTGAAAAGACCAGGCAGGCTGAGCCGGACGAAGGGGAGAATGAGTACACCCACTTCGGGACGCTGTTGGAGCCTGTAGTGCGGAAAGAGTTCATGGAGCGCACGGGTTTAAAGGTGCGCCAGAAGCATATGCTTTTGCAAAGTGAGGATTATCCGTTCATGCTCGCAGATTTGGACGGTGTAATCAATGATAATGGAGAGCCATGTATCTTTGAGGCAAAGACGGCATCGGCCTATAAGCAGGAAGTGTGGGAAGAAGGTGTCCCTGCCCCGTATATCTTGCAGGTACAGCATTATATGGCCGTTACAGGCGCAAAGCGAACCTATATTGCAGCACTGGTAGGCGGAAACCATTTCTTCTATCACGTGGTAGAACGAGATGAGGAGATGATCGGAAAGATTGTCGCGATGGAGAAACATTTCTGGGAGACCTATGTACTGGGCGGCGTGGAACCTGTGCCGGACGGCTCAGCGGCGACGACCGACTACTTCAACTCCCGGTTTCGGATATCTAATGGAGAAACGATCGTGTTGCCGGAGGAGGCACTGACTGTCTGCGAGGAGTACGAGCGCATATCAAGGCAGATGAAGGAGCTGGAGACGGCGAAGAACGCCGCGGCAAACCAGCTCAAGAGCTATCTGAAAGAGGCGGAGATCGGCACAGTTGGCGACCGAAAGGTGGTCTGGAAGTCTATCAGTAAGACCTCGGTGGACACGAAGCGCCTGAAATCGGAGCAGCCGGACATCTATGCGGATTATCTGACGCAGAGCAGCTACCGGCGGCTTTCCGTGGCGTAGGAAGGCGGTGAGTCGGTGAATAAGATTATTCTGATCGGCAGGCTTACGGCTGACCCTGAGATAAGCTACAGCCAAAAAGAGCCTCCGGTCACGATTGCCCGGTACTCGATCGCCGTGGACAAGCGGCAGAAGCGGGACGATGGCATCAAGGTGGACTACTTCCGGCTCGTGGCTCTCGGGCGTACTGGAGAGTTTGCGGAAAAATATCTGCGCAAGGGGATGAAGATTGCGGTTGTAGGGCATGTCCAGACAGGCAGCTATCTGAACAGAGATGGTGTGAAAATGCCATTCTTTGAGGTGTTCGTCGAGGAGCAGGAGTTTGCAGAAAGCAAGAAAGCAAGCGAAGAGACTACCCCTGCTGCGCAGCAGTCCTCTCAGTCACTGGCGCTTCACGCCAGGCATGATATGGACAGGCGAAACGATGGATATGTGGTGGACAGGAACGGCTTTATGGCTCTTACAGATTGTGATGACGACCTGCCGTTTAACTGAGATCACAGAGCGAGAAATGACAGGTAGAAAGGATGATAAGATAGATGGGACAGAAAGAGATCAGGATTCTGCGCGCAAATGAGATCGAGTGCAGGGTCGGCTTTATCAGCGAGAAAGGGCTGTCGTTATTGCTCTATAAGGACGCCCGTGTAGACATGAAGATTCTGGATGAAGTCTACGGCGCGAACAACTGGCAGCGGAGCCATGAAGTGATCGGCGGGAATCTGTACTGCAAGGTCAGCATCTGGGATGATGAAAAGAAGCAGTGGATATCCAAGATGGACGTTGGCACGAAGAGCAACACTGAGAAGGAGAAGGGCGAAGCCTCAGATTCCTTCAAGCGTGCCTGCTTTTCACATGGCATAGGTCGGGAACTTTATACTGCGCCGTTTATCTGGGTGAGTGCAGGAAAGGCCAATATCCAGATGCGGGAGAATCGGTATGTGACTTTGGATAAATTCACGGTTTCCAGTATTTCCTATAATGAGAGCCGGGAGATCGCAGGGCTGACGGTGATCAATCAGGACGGGAAGGTAGTCTATAATCTGGTCGATAAAGCGGCGACTCGAAAGCAGAACATTGCGCAGCCGGGGACATCGGGAGAGGACGTCAGGCATCAGGAAGCTGTAGACGCAGGAAAACAGGCAGCTGCATATACGGAAGCGATCAACAAGGAGCTGGCGCGGACGGGCATTGCCCTTGATACCGTCTTGCAGCGCTATGGCGTGTCAAGTGTAGGCGACATGGACGAGGTAACATATCGGAAGGCCATGAACAGCCTGCGCCGGACAAAATCGAGGGCGGCGTAATTGGCAGACGCTGGAAGAAGGGAAGTGCCGGGTACTGGAGAAGAGCCAGTCTCCGGCACTTTTTGGAAGGAGGATATATTTTATGAGCCTTGTTGTAAGAAAGATTTTAGTGGTACTGATCGCTGTATTATTACTGCTGCTGATCAAAAAGAGTAAATAATTGAAGGAGATGAAATGAACGCAAAGGAAGAACGCATTGCAAAGCGCTGCATGGAAGAGATGAGCGGGGTTCTTGTAAAAGAAGTGGAAACTAAAAAAAATAATGGTCAGATTCTGCGGGGACTTGGAATCGACAGACCCGATTCCAGAGAGACCATGATCATGTACTGGGTTGATATAGAACGAAGTTGCGGAAAAAATTATACCGAAGAACAGGCTGTGAAGTATATTCTCGAGCAGGTGAAAGAGCGTAAAGAATTTTTCCTGGAAGATAATGATATCCTGAACTGGGATTGGGCTCGCAGCTGGATCTGTAAGAAAGTTGTGAATTATAAGAGGAATCAGAAGCGCCTTGAAGACTTTCCTCACAGGCGTTACCTTGATCTTGCCGAGCTCTATTATCTGTATTTTCCGTTGGCAGGAGGAGGAATGGCAGCAGCAGAAATACCGCTTGCCCTCATGAACTACTGGGGTACCACGCCGGAAGAACTGGAGCAGATTGCCAGGGAAAATATGGATGCACAGGGGTACTACCTGAAAACCATGGACGCAGTTATGGCGGAACAGAAGCTTCCAGAACTCGGTGGGACTGTCCCCCTTTATGTTTTGAGCAACAAAGAGAACGAGCTTGGAGCTGCAGCGATTACTGATCCAGAGTTATTAGGCAGACTCACGGAGGGTGTGGATGAAGATTTCTATATTTTGCCGTCGTCCGTACACGAGCTGCTGCTATTGCCGACCCGCAGGGTTCCGTCAAATGTGGAAGGTTTGCGGCAGGTTGTAAGACACGTGAACTGGAATGCTGTTAAGAGAGAGGAGTTTCTGTCGGATAATGTGTATCGATATTCACGTTTAACAGGGAATATAAAATTAGAAAAATAAATATGGGCGCAGACAGTGGCATATTTATATGTTGTCACTGTCTGTTTTGTGATACAATGTTAGAAAAATATCATGGGATGTGGAGAAAACAGTATGGGGAATGTGATAGATCAGGTAAGAAGAAAGCACCGTTTTATAGAGGACTTTGACTTCTGCGACTATGTCACGGGAGAAGAGGAACGTTTTGATATAAAGGGGAAAAAGAAAATAACGATTTTATATTTGCCGAAAGAATGGGGAAATGATAAGACTCCGATCGCCAATGCATGCCCTCAAATAATGGACGTAGATTTATTGGAGTGTACAGAAAAAAAGCTCGTTCTGAATATAGAATACGTTATCATTAGCCGCCAGGACATGTCTTATGATGACTATGAGGATGAGGAGCCGTTTTTGTGTGAAGCGGAATATGATTTGAAATCTGGTAATCTCAAAATCAATGATGAAGATTTTAAGGACAATCTGGATGAATATTGTATGGTAAGGACCGGCAAGATAACGGTATTCTTAGCCTTATGTAGACGTTACTTTGAATATGCTGTTCAGTCGATTAGAGAAGGGTTAAAGATTCCCAGGACAGGATGGCAGAAAGATGGATCGAAGAGAGAATTTGTGCCAGTAACACAAGATGAGTTCTGGAGAGAACGTAATGATGATATATTAAATGGTCTTACACTTGAAAACGGCAAATGTTTTAGCCGATTCGGGGGAGGTTATCACAAGTGCAATCAAAATGAACTGATCGAAAAAACGAAGGGGTTTTCGCTGTTTTTTGACTGTCTGGAAATGAATCCGTCCGTGATTGGTATTTTTAGTTATACATTGTATGCACTCCTGCTGAATTATGTGTTTGGTAATGCACCGAAGCCGTATCCAGATACAATATTTGCAATCAATATTTATGGAAGCAGGGACAAACGCGCAGTTGCGAACCTGTTCTCCAATATGTTTTATATGGATATGAAGAAAAATCCGCGGGGAAGGGGTGTGCATGAAGTGTCCGTAAGCTCTGTAAAATCAAAGTATGCGGACTATGCCGGCTATGCAAGTATTCCGATCGTGTTTAGCAGCAAAACCAGTTTGAACAGAAACAGCAGGATTGTAAAGAGACTGCAAGGATATCGGGAAGGCGGAAAGATCTACTGCTTTCCGGTATTTATTACAGAAACAGCCATGAATGCGGACGAAATATTGGATTTTAAGGTAGATAAATATGTGATCAGGGAAATAGGAGAAGAGAACCTGACAGAGATGAAAAACGAGATATCCTATCTCCTGCTGAGTTTTATACATTTCCTGTCAAGGATATCGGATGCTAATTTACGAGGGCCAGGAGGAGATGGCGGCAATGACTTTACAGCACTTCGTGAAGTTGAACAAATCTTCTGTGATGTGGGGGAAGCTATAAAAGGATCCGGTGAGCCTGCACGGCTTGAATTGTCATATTATCAATGGCTGAATGCGTCGATTAAGACGTTTTGTTACTTCCTTTCGGTTGAACTATCGCTGAAGGAACAGGCATGTCGGTTGAAAGAGCGTGCAAAAGCATTCTTCTCATCAGCTGAGGTAGAACTTTCGGATTACGAGTCAAAGTCCGAGACAGAGGAAGAGGCTTTGCTGCGATTCGGTGAGTATATTGAAGCGCTCTTTTCCGACGGAAATGGTGAGGAACCGTATTTCCATTATATGAAGCGTGATACTGGAAAGATATATAAAGGAGAAGAGTGTTATTATCTCGGCTACAGAGAGTTCTTTCAGGATTTTCAGGCATATGATCAAAAGAAAACACATATTTCAGAGGAACGATTAAAGGTTCTTCTGAAGGACAAAGATCTGTTAGTAATGAGGCCAGACGGACGACAGTACGGTGTGGAGCGAGGCTTTGGTAATGGGAAAAGAACAGTATTGGTCATTAAAAAAGAACCTTTTGATGAACTGTGTGGATTAGGTGCGTCCCACACGATTTCTGAATCGAGCGTTCAGTGAGGTGACATTTTTCAAGAATCAGGATGAAAAAAATGGCGTATTCGAGCAGTGAGCCGGAGACGCCATTTTTTAATACATTGTGCAGTTGTACTATTGTGCATATATTAAGAATAATGAAAATCAAGCTTTTGTTGCTGAATACTATAACAACCAAATGTGCCACCATATAAAAAATAATTTTGGGAAGAACAATCTGATCTGATATTTTCAGAGGCTCTATCGGGGGCTTTATTTCCGCAAGGATTGCATAGACAATAGAAAATTATATGGATATAAACAGTTCATTATCCAAAAGAATTATTATGGGGATAAATTTCTAAACCCAATAAATTTACGAGCGATAGAAAATTATAAGGTTTTTTACAATATGTTATCAAACCTTGCCGGACAAGTACTGCAACAGTAGTTCGTATGGTCTGGGCATTTCTATAAAAAATAAGAAATTATATGAGATGTAACAACTCGATAAAAATTTTAGAAAGCGAGGTGCGCATTATGGAAAACAAAAATCGACTGATGAGTATTCCGGAATTTCAAGAGTACGCAGGAGGTATTGGACGCAATACGGCACTGAATCTTTCGCGTGATGCAAAGGTGCGAGTACAGATAGGAAGGCGCGTTTTGATAGATCGCGTGAAATTTGATGAGTGGGTTTCTGAAAACACCACTGGCTAAAATAATAGAATAGAAGAAAGGAGAGTTGACCGTCAGGAAACTGGCGGTCTTTTTCTGTTTATGGAGAAAAAAGAGAAGAAAAAACTTCCGAAAGGAATTACGCAGCGGGCTGATGGTCTTTACATGGGGCGCTTTCAGTATCAGGGGACAGTATACCCTCCTATTTATGATCGTAAACTCAAAGTAGTTGAACAGAAGCTGAACGATCTGCGGTATGAAGTCACCCATCAGTTATATGCTGCCGACAGCAAAGTGACTATGGATGAATGGTTTGAAATCTGGTTGAAAGACTATCGTGGCATCCGTGTGAAGGCAGGAACAAAAGAAAATTATCGAGACACATATAACGCTCGTATTAGACCTACGTTGGGGAAAATGCGTGTTACAGCAATTCAGATAGATCATGTACAGCGGCTGTATAATCAGATGGCAGAGAAAGGGTATTCCCAGGGTTCTATCAGATTGGTATCGGTTGTCCTTCATGGGATGCTTGACCAGGCGCTGAAATCAGGAATTGTATCGAAAAATGTGGTGACGCTCACTACTTTGCCAAAAGCAAAAGAGAAGAAAGACATTATTGCGCTGAGTGAGGAAGAGCAGCGAATCTTTATGAAATATACGGAGCAACACAGCCGTTTTGCAAGAATGTATCAGACGGCTTTAAGCACGGGAATGAGGATCGGCGAGATCAGGGGTCTAAGATGGGAAGACGTAGATTTTGAAAATAACTTAATTCATGTATCTGCCACTTTGAAATACACGAAGGAGAACGGGTATTTTGATGACACACCCAAAACCAGAACCTCAAAGCGGGATATCCCGATGATCGGTGTTTGCTGTGAAGTGCTGAAAAAACAACTGTCTGAGCAAACGCAGAAGAAAGATCTGGCAGGATCGTATTGGGTGCCTTATGATGGATTAGAGACGCTGGTATTTACACAGGATAACGGAAAGCCAATAGGCAAGGAGGCTATATCGAGGGATATGGGACATATGTTGACTGGTATTCGATCAGAGGGTTATGAGATACCGGAATTTACTTTTCACACATTGCGTCACACGTTTGCGACGCGTGGCCTCGAAAAAGGGATCCCGATGAAGGTGATGCAAACTCTTTTAGGGCATGCTACACTTGCCATGACATCGGATCTGTATTCACATGTACTGCCGGAGACACAGGCAAAAGAAATGCAAAAGCTGGAGGAAATCTTCGATAATGATTGCTAAATCCGTAGAAACATGTTAAACTGAACAGGCTTGTGTGGCAGACGAAGCGATGCAGAAACGAGTGAAATGCAAAACTGTGTAAAAACTGTGTAGCAGCTTTGAAACACCAGCGCAGGCAAAAATAATAAGGTCGTGAAAATCCTGATTTATCAAGGAAAATCACAAGCTTATTGGTCAGTTCGAGACCTTCCTGACCTAAAACAAAACTAAAGGAGACAACTGAATATGAAGGAAAAAAAGACACTGTTTCTGACCCAGGCTGCGCTGATCGCGGCCGTCTACGTGGTGCTCTGCGTGGTATTCGCGCCGATCAGCTACGGAGAGATCCAGGCGAGGATTGCTGAGGCACTGACGGTTCTGCCGTATTTCACACCGGCGGCGATACCGGGGCTGTTTATCGGCTGCCTGCTGTCGAACGTCATCGGCGGAAGCATTCTGCCGGATGTGATTTTCGGCAGCATCGCGACGCTCATCGGGGTGGTCGGGACCTGGAAGCTGCGCGGACACCGTTTCCTGGCGCTGCTGCCGCCGATCATTGCGAATACGCTGATCGTACCGTTCGTCCTGCGTTACGGCTACGGGACGAATCTCCCGATTCCCTTTATGATGCTGACGGTCGGTATCGGAGAGATCCTGGCGATCGGGGTGCTGGGAAGCATTCTTCTGAGCGTGCTGCTCCGCTATAAGGGTGCGATCTTCCGCGAATGATCTATTTTTTCATTTTAGAGTCAAAGATCAGACTCGCGAGATAGCCGAAGACGAGCGCCGCGCAGGTGCCGGCGGAACCGGCGGTGAAACCGCCCTTGAAGACGCCGATCAGGCCTTCCTCATCCACGGCGGTCTTTACGCCCTCCCAGAGTACATTTCCAAAGCCGGTGAGCGGGACACTGCCGCCGGCTCCCGCATAATCCAGAAAGGGTTTGTAGACGCCGACCGCTCCGAGGACCGCTCCTGTGCAGACCAGCAGGACCATGATGCGCCCGGGCATGAGCTTTGTCTTTTCCATAAGGATCTGGACGAGCGTGCAGATCAGCCCGCCGATCCAGAAAGCATTGATATAGTCCATAGAATTATCACTCCTCGTCTGCAGTATTCCCCGCGGGAGCGGAAAATATGCAGTCGGCGCGCGGACATAAGGGGAAGATTTTTTCATTGACACGTTCCGCAAATTGTGCTATATTATGCAGGTGTCAATGACGCGTAGGGATATAGTTCAGTCGGTAGAACGTTGGTCTCCAAAACCAAATGTCGAGGGTTCGAGTCCTTCTGTCCCTGCTTCAGGCTCCGGAAATGTTCCGGAGCCATTTTTATGTCAGAAAATGCGTAAACGACAGTTTTACATTTGATTAAAAAAGTGCTATAGTAGATCGAAGACTGAGAAAGGAAGTGAAGGCCATGAGGGAGGTCAGGGCCGGACAGTTTTACAGGCATTTCAAGGGTGGTACATACCAGACGCTGGCTGTGGCGGAGCACACGGAGACCGGAGAGCGGCTGGTGATTTATCAGGCGCTGTACGGTGACTATCGGGTGTATGCAAGGCCTTACGACATGTTTACAGGCGAGGTGGATCGCCGGAAATATCCGCAGGCCGGACAGATCTATCGCTTTGAAGAGATCGAGCCACAGAGTGATGTGCCGGAGCGGAAGGAGGAGCAGGCGTCCACGGCGTGTGAGAAAAAGCAGGCAGAGCGGCAGGACGGGGTCAATCCGATTCTGCTGGAATTCCTCGATGCGGAGACGCTGGAGGAGAAGACACATATTCTGATTCGTTATCGGAATCAGATGGATGAGAGCCTGCTGAACAGTATCGCGATCGCGCTGGACGTTGTGGTGGAGAAGAAGGGCATTCAGGAGAAATACGACGAGATCCTGAACTGTCTGTCGATGATGAAGCGCTTCGAGACGACGCGGCTTCGTTGAAAAGGAAAAAGAAAGAGGAGAGACGATATGGCTGAGAAATCATGCAGCAGCAAGGGCTGTACCAAAGAGAGCTGCGAGGGATGTCCGGGCGCCGCGAAGCCGCAGAGCATGCTCGCGGAGCCGAACCAGGCATCTCATGTAAAGAAAGTGATCGCCGTCGTGAGCGGGAAAGGCGGCGTCGGAAAATCATTGATCACCGCTTCGCTTGCCAATCTTATGAAAAAGCAGGGTTATACGGTGGGCATTCTCGATGCGGATATCACTGGTCCTTCGATTCCGAAGATGTACGGGATTCATGGCCCGGCGGAGGCAGTCGGGGAAGACATTCTGCCCGTTGTGACGGAGAACGGTATCCCGGTCATGTCGATCAATCTTCTGCTGCCGGACGAGGAGTCGCCGGTCATCTGGCGCGGACCGATTCTCGCAAATATGGTCAAGCAGTTCTGGAGCAATGTGATCTGGGGCGATCTCGATTATCTCTTTGTCGATATGCCGCCGGGAACCGGCGACGTACCGCTGACAGTGTTCCAGTCCCTGCCGGTTGACGGCATCATCGTTGTGACTTCTCCGCAGGATCTGGTCAGCCTGATCGTGAAGAAAGCGCTGAACATGGCGAAGAGCATGCATATTCCGGTGCTCGGCCTGGTGGAGAATTACAGCTATGTGGTCTGCCCGGACTGCGGGAAAGAAATGCATATTTTCGGGGAGAGCGGCATTGAAAAGCTGGCGGAAGAGGTTGGACTGCCGGTGCTCGGACAGGTGCCGATCGAGCCGAAATTCGCCGAGTGCGCAAACGGAAACTTTGCCGGGGCGGAGAATGCATACCTGACGGCGGCGGAGGATCTGCTGATTTCCGTGAGGGGCTGATATAATTATATAGTAAACATTTAAGCCGGATGCAGAGGTGCATCCGGCTTTTTTGCATTGCAGCTCTCTAAGTAAGCCACTAAGAGA
>MSHD01000057.1 GCA_001941045.1 Lachnospiraceae bacterium Zagget2 | reverse complement strand
AATATTATCAGAACCGCCCCGATGTGTCCGGCCATTGTAGAGATCGTGGTGTTCGGTTCAGTTTTAGAAGAGCGCTGTACAGACCGTTCGGATATAGATATGCTGATTATAAGTGATAAGCAGAAGTCGCGACTGTTTCGGGACAGAAGATATACCCAATTTAAAAATAAGATATTTACAGATGGAAATTTTGAGCAGAATTATGACTTTATCTGCATGAATGATAAAGAAAAGATAGAAGAGAAAAGCGCATCGTCAGCTTTGTTTCGTGATATACAAGAATATGGGAAAACCATATACAGGAGGGAGGACTCGAATGGATAATCCTATTACCTTGGGAATGATAAAAGCCGATCAAATATCTGATATATGATACAGGAAAGTATGTGGATAATCGGCAGATATATACACATGATATCGATAATCTATGTACGCTGGCAGCCAGTCTGGGAGTGGAAGTACCGAGGGAAATACAGTTAAACGCCAGCATGTATTCAGAATGGGAAGCTTCTGGAAGATATGATTTGCATTTCGTAGCCAGAAAAGACTCTATCAACAAGGCGATACGGCTTGCGGAAGAGTTCCTGCAAACGATAGAGTAGATCGTTTTATCCGTCTGACTCATATGTCCGTGGAGATGCCACTGGTCAAAGCGATATTGATTTAAGGATAGATGGTGAAGGCTTATGAGGCACGAAATCACTATTACCGTATTGATTGAAAATACATCAGATGGCGTCCTTGCCTGTGAACATGGGCTGAGTCTTTTCATCCAGTTTGCCGGGAAGCGGATATTGCTGGATGCGGGAAGCAGCGATGCCTTCTGCAAAAACGCAGATGCCATGGGGATTTTCCTGACGGACCTGGACGCATATATCCTCTCCCATGGACATTATGATCATTCCGGCGGGTTTGAGGAATTGTTTCGCCGCGCTCCGGCGGCAAAGGTATATGCGCGGAAAGAGGCGCTGGACGTCTATCTGTCTGCTGCCGGAGGAATGCACGAGATCAGCGTGCCGCAGAATGCAGCCTCTCAGCGCGACAGATTTCTTCTGGTGGATGGCTGCAGAGAAATTCTCCCCGGGGTCATTCTCGTGCCACACAGCACCAAAGGACTTGCGCAGATCGGAGAAAAGAGCGGATTGTACAAGAAGCAGGGCGATCAGATCGTTCCTGATGATTTTTCCCATGAACAGAGTCTGGCGATTGACACTTCCGATGGACTGGTCATTTTCAATAGCTGCTCCCATGCGGGTGCGGCCAACATCATCCGTGAAGTCAGAGACGCCTGCGGGCAAAAGCGGGTTTATGCCTATGTCGGCGGTCTGCACATGAAAGGCAAAAAGGATGGCCTGGAAATCTGCACTTTTTCGGATGCGGAGATCGATTCGCTCTGTGAAGTTTTCCAGCAGGAGGGGATTGCGCAGATTTATACCGGACACTGCACCGGAACGCCGGGCTTTGAGAAACTTCGCAGCCGACTTGGAGACCGGATACACAGGCTGACAACCGGCCTGCGCTTTGAACTATGAACGCGGGGCTTTATGATTGACCACCAGGATTCCGGCGCATACCAGCGCCAGCGCGGCCAGCACCTCCGGACGCCAGAAGCTCTCGCCCAGTATCAGCGCGGAGAACAGGCACCCATAGACCGGGGTCATAAAATTGAACATGGATATCCGGCTCACCTGATTATATTTCAGGAGCAGCGTCCAGATCGTAAATGCTCCGGCGGAAATGACGCCCATATAGAAGAGGAGCAGCAGACTGCCGGCTGTAAAGTGCGGGATCGTTCCGCCCATCAGAAAGCCGACCGCCAGCAGCGAAACGCCGCCGAACAGAAAATTATAGCAGATGATGGCGACGGGGTTTTCGTCGCGCACCAGTTTCTTGGAGAGAAGCTGAGCGACGCCGTAGGAGAAGCCTGCGATCAGCAGAAAACCTTCCCCGGTCAGGGACATTCCGCCGGAGAAATCTCCGCCCCAGTTTACGGCAATGACGCCGGCCAGTCCCAGAAGACAGCCGACGGCTTTTTTTAGATTCAGCTGCTCACCCCGGATAAAGAAATGAGCCAGGACAATCACGAAAAAGGAATTTGCCGCGGTGATGATAGAGCCTTTTACCCCCGTGACATTGGCCATGCCGATATAAAAGAAGAAATACTGGAGAAAGGTCTGCGCCATGCCCAGACCAAAGGCTTTGGAGTACATTCCTTTTTTCAGGCGGCAGACCCTGTGGTAGAGCAGCGGGTACAGGGCAAACAGCTGTATCCCGGCGAGCGTGAAGCGAAGCCCCGCGAAAACGATCTGGTCGCTGGTGCGGCTGATGTCCAGCCAGGCGTAGCCTGTTTTGATGCAGGGAATCGCGCTGCCCCATAAGGCACAGCAGATGTTGGCAAGGAGCGTTACAATCCATATATTCTGCAGACGGCTGTCGTTTATCGCTGTCTTTTCTTTCCCGGTTTTCGGAGCACTTTTGTTCATTCGAAATCTACCTCCAGCCAGATTGTATACTTCAAAGCAGAGGGATGTCAAGAGCTCTGGTTATAACCGAAGTTCATCTTGACAAAGAGTAGATGCTGTGGCACTCTGATAATATCAATGATATATTATTAAGATATTTGCAAAGAATCAGGGAGGATACTATAATGGTAGAAGTGTATCTCGACGAACAGGTCTACATCGACATCCTGAAGAGCGAGCTCGTCCCCGCGCTGGGATGTACGGAGCCGATTGCACTGGCTTACGCGGCGGCGAAGGCGCGGCAGGTGCTCGGCTCTTTCCCGGATCGCATTGAGATCCGCTGCAGCGGCAACATCATTAAGAATGTAAAGGGTGTCGTCGTACCGAATTCGGGCGGGCTTAAAGGCGTGGACGTCGCGGCGGTGCTGGGCGTCGTCGGCGGAAATGCGGACCGCGAGCTGGAGGTTCTGGAGGAGATCACGCCGGAACATATTGAGAAGGCGAAAGAGCTGATCAGTCAGGGTTATTTTACATGCAAGCTGCAGGAGCACGTGGCGAATCTCTATATCGTAGCGAATGTCTTCCGCAGGGAGGAGAGCGCGAGCGTTACGATCGTCAATCGCCACACACTGATCACGGAGATCCGTAAAAATGGTCAGGTGATCTATGAGGCGAAGCTTGGGACGGAGCAGTCCTCCGAGAAGGCATCTGACGGCTGGAATCTCAGCGTTAAGGACATTCTGCACTTTGCAGAGACCGTTGATACCGCGAAGATCAAGGACGTTCTGGACTCACAGATCGAGTTGAATACGAGGATCGCGGACGAGGGCCTGACGGGCAGATATGGTTCCCAGGTGGGACGTGTCCTGCTCGACAGCCGCGGGTACAGTGTAGCGGTACGCGCGCGGGCGCGGGCTGCAGCCGGTTCGGACGCCCGCATGGGCGGCTGCTCTCTGCCGGTGATTGAATACGCGAAGGAGTGGAATGCTTCCGACGAGACGCTGTACCGCGCGCTCGCGATCAGCAACCTGGTCTCTGTACATATCAAGCATCATATCGGCAGCCTGTCCGCCTTCTGCGGCGCGATTTCCGCGGCCTGTGGGACCGGCGCGGCGATCACCTGGCTCGCGCACGGCAGCTATGAGCAGATCGCCTGGACGATCATCAATACGATGGCTGACGTGGGCGGCATTGTCTGCGACGGCGCGAAGGCCTCCTGCGCTGCCAAGATCGCTTCCGCGGTGGACGCCGCGATTCTGGCGTACAATATGAGCATGGCGGGACAGTATTTCCACTCCGGGGAGGGCTTCGTGCAGGAGGACCTGGAGAAGACGATCCGCAGCCTCGGCTATATCGGGCGAGTGGGAATGAAGGAGACCGATACGGAGATTCTGAATATCATGCTCGACCAGGTGCCGCTGGAATAAACGGACAAATCCGGCCATATAAGGCATGGAAAAACGGACAAATTCAAATAAAAATATGTTGTAAAAACGGACACCTGAGGATATACTGTAATCAGAAATATAATTCTCAGGAGGTGCTTTATGATTTCCAGGAAAATAGAGAGAGAGCTTCAGCATTTTTTTTCTTCAGAAAAAAGGAAGGCGCTTCTTGTGACTGGCGCAAGGCAGGTGGGAAAAACCTATATCATTAAGAAAGCAGGAAGAGCGGCTTTTGAATCCTTTGTGGAGATCAATTTTATTGAAAATGCGCAGGCATGCGAGCTTTTTGAGAATGCTGCAGATACGGAGACATTGTTGTTGCGCATTTCGGCAGTTGCGAACGCGCCGCTGATACCTGGAAAGACGCTGATTTTCCTGGATGAGGTGCAGGAGTGTCGGGAGATTGTCACTGCCATCAAATTTCTGGTAGAAGAAGGAAGCTATCGCTATATCCTCAGCGGTTCTCTGCTGGGCGTAGATCTGAAGGATATACGTTCAGTGCCGGTCGGCTACATGGATATTCTGGAAATGTATCCGCTGGATCTGGAAGAGTTCGCTCTGGCGAATGGGGTGTCTGATCGAGTGTTGAGGGCGCTTCGCACTTCTTTTGATGAACGGACGCCGGTTGATTCGTTGATCCATGAAAAGATGATGGAGCTTTTCCGGCTTTACCTGATCGTTGGCGGGATGCCGGCGGCAGTGGAGGCCTATCGGGAGACAAAAAATTTACAGGAGGTCGTGCGTGTACAACAGTCGATTGTCACGCTTTACAAAAAAGATATCGCAAAATATGACCCGGAGAATAAACTCTATCTGGAAGAAATATTCGATTTGATTCCAAGTGAACTGAATGCGAAAAACAAACGATTCATCTTAAAAAGACTGAATGAGAATTTTAAATTTTCCCGTTATCATCACAGCTTTCTGTGGCTTGCGGATGCCGGAGTGGCGCTGCCCGTCTTTTGTGTGGAGGAGCCGACGGTTCCACTTTTGCTTTCGCGTTCTACGAACCTTTTTAAACTTTTTCTGGCAGATGTGGGCCTTCTGGCCTCCATGTATATGGACGGCATTCAGGTCAGAATACTGAACAGGGAGACGGAGATCAATTTTGGGTCTGTCTACGAAAATGTGGTTGCACAGGAGTTGAAAGCGCATGGATTTGATCTTTACTATTTCAACAGCAAGAAGCAGGGAGAGCTTGATTTCGTTCTGGAACAAGGCGGGGAAGTCCTTCCGATTGAAGTGAAATCAGGCAAAGACTATGAGCGACATGCGGCGCTTTGCAATGTCATGAAAAATGAACGCTACCATATTCCTGTCGCATATGTATTTCACAATGGAAATGTGAGCGTGTCTGACAGGGTGGTTTATTATCCGGTTTATATGCTGATGTTCCTGGAGAAAAAAAAGCTGCCGGAAGAGCTGATCTATGATCCGGATTTTTCGGCACTGGTTTAGAAGAGAGGGAGAATTTTATTTATGGAATACGTAGGCACTGCCATCCTTATGATGGAGATCATGGGAACGATTGCGTTCGCAGCCTCCGGTGCGATGGTGGCGATCCACAGAGAAATGGACCTGTTCGGCATCTGCGTCCTCGGTGTGATGACCGCCGTCGGCGGCGGAATGACGCGCGATGTGATCCTGTGTACGGTTCCCAAGGCGCTGACCAACCCGCTCTACACCGCGCTGGCTGCTCTGGTCTCCATTGCGCTTTTTGTGCTTATTTACATCCGGAGGGAGCACTGGCTGGAACGGCGGCATATCTGGTATGACCGGGCCATGTTTGTCATGGATTCGATCGGGCTGGGCGCGTTCACGGCGGTGGGCGTCACGACCGGGATCGAGTGCGGATATGCGGATAAAACTTTTCTATTGGTATTTCTGGGAACGCTGACCGGCGTTGGGGGCGGCCTGCTGCGCGACATCATGGCACAGCAGGAGCCCTATATCCTGGTGCGCCATGTGTATGCCTGCGCCTCCATTGTCGGGGCGCTGAGCTGCGTCATCCTGTATCGCTGCGTGGGGGAGATGACTGCGCTCATCGTGTCCGCGCTGGTCGTGGTGGTCATCCGTGTACTGGCCGCGCATTATCATTGGAATCTGCCGCGGCTGGAGTTGTGAGTTTCCTTAAGTTTTCTCCAGTCTCCTCAGCCCTGCCGCCGCGGTTCCCTGTCCGGCAGCAGGAAATGTTCCAGTCCTGCTTTCAGAAAAGCGTCCACCATTTTCTGGACGGTCTGCCAGTCGCTGCATTTGTTGTAGAGCATCAGCCGGTTGATGGCCAGACAGCCGTTGATCTGGAAGGTATAGATGGCCTCTGCCTCCTGAAAATTCAGATGGCTGTGCGACATTAGATAAGAAATAAAATCTTCCTTCCCATAATTTCCCAGTATGTGGAGGAGCTTTTCGGTAATGCCATCGTCCATGAACAGAACCCGGTAACGGTCGTCACTGTGCATTCTCTGGCAGAACGGGTAGGTCTTGCATTCCTGCCCTCCGCACATCACGTGCTCGATTGTTCCGGTGGTATTTTCCAGTATTTCCTTTAAAAGCTGATCGAGAACATCCTCCAGATCCAGATAGTGGAGGTAGAAGGTGCCGCGGTTGATGTCCGCCATCCTGCAAAGTTCGGTCACCGAGATTTTTTCATAGAATGCCTCGTTTCTCATCAATTTCCGAAATCTGTCCAGGAAACGTACAGATTCAAAAAGCTGACGATTGTATTTTCCACATTTCTCATTATAATCAGATGTATCCAATAAATCAACAGACTGTTCATTATTTGCCTGCCTGTTGAAGAAAGAGGCGCAATATGGGAAAGGTAATTGCCTTTGCGGGAAAAGGTGGCGTGGGAAAGACCACGCCCTGCGGTCTTTTCATCAAGTATCTGGCGAGGGAGGGAAAAACGCCTATCCTGGCTTGAACTTCGATTGGACGATGCCATAACGGAGACAGAAGATTTTGCTCTCATGATCATGGGACGCTCTCAGGGGCAGGGTTGCTACTGCTCCCGGCGCGGCGTGCAGGCCGCGGGCCGGATCGCCGTTCTCATGCAGGAGCTGAAGCTGAGGCCGGATGTCGTCGGGCTCATTATAAATCGCGCGCCGGATGGAGAGCTGGACGAGGGGACGCTGGAAGAAGTGCAGAAACAGAATCTGGGGCTGCTCGGCGTCGCCCCACAGGACGGGGATGTGTATGCCTATGACTGTGCGGGGAGACCGACGGTCGAGCTGCCGGAAGATTCGCCGGTGCGGGAAGCACTTTATAAGATTATAGAAAGGATGGGTATCTGATTATGAAAATAGCGGTTTGCGGAAAAGGCGGAAGCGGAAAGAGCACGTTTACAGCGCTTCTCGCGAAAGAGTTTGCGGTCAGAGGCAAAAAGGTCCTGGTGATCGACAGCGACGAGAGCAACTATGGGCTGCATCTGCAGCGGGGAACGGACAATGCGGCAGACATCATCGCCATGGTCGTCGACCCTTCCATGGAATCCCTGAAGCTGAGCGGCAGGGTCGCCGAAATGAGCAGGAGCATCGGTAAAAAGCCCTGCTTTGTCCTGAACAAGGTGACGCCGGAGTTTGAGGAGCTCATGAAAGAGACGGTTTCCCCTAATGGAGAGATTCTGGCGGTGCTCTCGGCGGACGGTGCAATTCAGAAAGCCGGAATCATGGGGCAGGAGCTGAGCGTCGGCAGTCCGCAGATACGGGAAGCCGCAGACCGGCTGCTTGCAGGGAAAGGTGATTTTTCCTGAATTCCTGTGTGCAACCGGCAATGAAGCACTGCGTGACCTGCTGATGTGCAATGCCGTGTAACTTTCAAAATTGTGCAAGTATATCTTTCACAAAATCAAAAATTTTTGTGTTTTGTGAAAATAAAACCCGCATTAAATTGCAAAAATGAGAATTGGGTTGGAAAAACGGACAAATAGAAGTAAATGCAACATGGAAAAACGGACATCATGAAGCGGGATGTACAGCTTTCCATCGAACATGTGGATCGTGTCGAAGGGGCTACCCATGGCTGTCCCTTGTCGTCCGTGGCCAGATAGTATGTGTCGGCTTTTTTCAAAAACTCGTATAAATTCACATCCTCCGTTCCTTCCGGAAATGTTTCCACGCGGAGCGGATCACGACGGTCGTCAGGGTGATTCCTGCCGACATCGATGCAGCGAAAAGCAATGCATAAGAGCCGCTATCCGCGGCGCCCTCCCAGTCGCGGCGCAGGAGGCAGTCCATCGCGCGGTAAAGCGCGCCGCCGGGAATCAGCGGGATTGCTGCCGATACGAGAAACACAGTGACAGGTGTCCGATGGACGCGCGCCATACACTCGGCATAGACGGTCAGCATGACCGATGCGAGAAAGCCGCACAGATACTCGTTTGCAGTGATGTGGGCAGCGATGAGATAGACGCCCCAGACCAGAAGTCCGCCTAGGGCGGCGAAGAGAAGTTTCTTGCCGCGGATATTGAAGAGCACCGCGAAACCGAGTGTGCCGAGTACAGCCGCTGCAAGCTGAATGATTTCACTCATATCGTTCCCTCCTTAAAACAGAAAACCGGGCAGGGCAAAGCCCAGCGCGATGATGATGGCCAGAAGTACAGACTCCACAAATCTTGTCAGTCCGGTGATTGTATCTCCGGAGAAAAAGTCCCGCAGAGAATTCGTGAACGCGATTCCCGGGATCAGCAGCATGACATTTCCGATGCTGATGAGATCCGCGTGGTTCCCCAGTCCTGCTCTTACAGCCAGATTTGCGAGAAAGCCGCCCGCGGCAGAGCAGAGCAGCGCCGTGAACATCGTGTTTTCTGTCTCCCGCTTTACGAAGGACTCGAAGCATTTGAGCAGCACACCGATCAGAGCGGCGGACACCATATCCTTTACGTCGCCTCCGAAGAATACGGAGAATGCGCCGGAGATCAGCGCATAGGTCAGTACCTGTATCGGAAAAGAATAGCGTGATTCCTCCATGATTTTCGCAAGGTCCTCTTGGATGCTTTCCGGCGCCGGTCTTTTCGCGCAGATGCGTCTGGCCAGCTGGTTCAGCTCGTCCAGCCGGTTCAGATCATTCGATATTCCGGTCACCCGCCTCGTCTGTGTACATGGACTGAAGCCATCGCAGTACATGGTCGTCACGATGCTCGAGGTAATGGAAAATACGTCCACGCGGGAAGCTCCGTATGCCATGCAGACACGCCGAATCGTATCCTCCACCCGGCTGACCTCCGCGCCGCTTATGAGAAGCTGCTCCCCGATGGACATGGCACAAGCGAGACACTGCTCCGCCTCATCTCGCTTTGTAATGTTCATCTTTTTGTCCCTTTGTCATTTTCGGCAATAAGAATATCACTGTTTGGAAATTTCTTCAAGATGACGCGAACAGTGTCTGGCAACGGAAGGAAAGGTTTGATACAGGAAATGTCCGTATGGAGCATGTGCTGGAAATAAAGAATGTAAGTAAGGATCGCAGCCTGGACGTGTCTGTGCAGGTTTTCCGAGACTGGGGAACAGAAAAAAGCCTGTTTTATCCCTCTTGTTCACATAGCGTTTTTTGGTTCAATCGCTCTTTCCAGCAACACATAAACAAGTCGGAGATTCTGCTTTACAAGCACATTTTCTGCGTTGACTTTGTGATTCTGCGCTTATATAATATAGGAAACAGGAAGAAGAGGGAGGCGAAGTCGATATGGAACGTTTTGCGATGAAAAAGCTGGAAGAGTGGAAGAACGATCCAGAGCGGCTGCCCCTGATCATACGAGGCGCCCGCCAGGTGGGGAAGACCTGGCTTATGAAAGAGTTTGGGAAAACGTCCTTTGAGAAGTGTGCATATATCAATTTTGACCGAAATCAGAGGATGCAGCAGCTCTTTTCCGGTGATTTCAATGTAGACCGGATCATGCAGGGGCTTGCCATTGAAAGTGATGTTGAAATTGAACCGGAAAACACCCTGATTATTCTGGATGAGATTCAGGAGGTTCCTGCCGCATTACAATCTCTGAAGTATTTTGTGGAAGATGAACGCTATTCCTATTATATTCTGGCGGCCGGTTCGCTTTTGGGCATCGCCATGCATGAAGGCACATCATTTCCGGTAGGGAAAGTGGATAGCCTGGAGTTGTATCCACTGTCTTTTCCGGAATTCCTGTGTGCGACAGGCAATGAAGCATTGTATGACCTGTTGGGAAGACAGGACTTTGAAATGATTACGAATTTCAAAGACCGATTTATCGACCTCCTGAAAAATTATTATTTTGTCGGAGGGATGCCGGCGGCGGTCAATGCTTATGTAAAAGACAGGAGTCTGAAAAATGTCCGCCGTGTGCATCAGCGCCTGATTTCTGCTTATGAACAGGATTTTTCCAAGCACGCGCCCCGCGAGGTTGTGCCAAGGATTCAGATGGTTTGGGATGGGATTCCTTCCCAGCTGGCAAAGGAAAATAAAAAGTTTATCTATAGTGTTCTGCGTGAAGGCGCCAGGGCAAAGGATTTTGAACTGGCCATTCAATGGCTGCTTGACTGCGGTCTCTGTCATAAGGTGGGACGGGTAAAAAAAGGAGCCGTTCCGCTGAAGGCTTATCAGGATATTCCGGCATTTAAGCTGTATCTTGCAGATGTTGGATTGCTGGGCGCGATGGTTGACCTGGATGCGCGGACTTTGCTGAAAGGAAATGATATTTTTGCGGAATTTAAGGGAGCTTTGACCGAGCAGTATGTCTGTCAGCAGATTCTTGCGCAGCTGGATACAGTGCCGTATTATTGGTCGGCAGATTCCTCGTCCGGTGAAGTGGACTTTGTCTTGCAGCATGAGGGGAATATTATTCCGCTGGAGGTAAAAGCAGAAGAAAATCTGAATGCGAAAAGTCTGAAGAATTTCGTGGCCGCGAACCATCTTCCTTTTGGTGTCCGGACATCGATGTCTGATTTTCGCAGGCAGGAGAAACTGATTAATCTGCCGTTGTATGCGATATCGACGTTATGGGAAGTCTGCTGCGCAAATGAATAAAGTCAGGCAATCAGATACGCTTTTTTCATTTTGTCCAGCCTTTATTCCAGACATTCTTTTGCAGTCGCAATAAAATCCAGCGCGAAAGTGGACAGATAGGCATTCTTGCGATAGGCCAGTACCAGATGGTTTTGGATTGGGGGCTCGCCAACGGAAAATGCCTGGACAGGCCACATGGCGGAGGCATGTTTTACATAGCTCTCTGGGGCGAAGCTGGCTCCCAGTCCCTGAAAGGAGAGCTGGATACAGGTCTGGCTGTTCCGGGAACGAAAAGGAACGGGGGGCTGGATGTGATACTGGTCGAAGAGCTGCCGGGCTGTCCTGCCGGTATTCTGATCCGGAAAATGCAGGATGAACGGACAGTCCGAAAGACAGCGCAGATCCAGCCACGGATAGTGGCAGCCCTCCCGTCGGACGGCCTGCCGGGCGGCGGGATGATTTTCCGGAAGAACGAGGAGGATTTCTTCTGTTTTCAGATGTTCATATTCCAGGCTGGGATGAGCCTGCCAGTCGCTCAGGATTGCAAAGTCAAGATTGGCGTCAGACACCAGTTTGTCCTGAATAAAAGCTCCATACTCGTAGAAATTAATGTGGATACCCGGTTGTTTCCTGTGATAGTCAGGAAGCAGCTGCGGAATCAGACTTGCGCTTCGCATGTGAGGGATGGCGATATTCAGTTCCCCGGAGTAGGAGGAGCGCATGTCAGACAGTTCTTTTTCCCAGTTCTGATTTAACTGAATCACTTTCTGCGCATATTCCAGATAGCGCTGGCCGAGAAAGGTCAGCTCATATCGATGCCCGTTTTTGCGAAAGACTTTTCCGCCGAGTTCCTTTTCCAGTCTCTGCAGATATTTGGTCAGAGTTGGCTGGGAAATATAGAGTTCCTGAGCCGCCTTTGTAAGATTCTTGTGTTCAGCGATTGCCAGAAAATAGCGAAGTTCCGCGAAGTCCATTTGTTACCCCCCTCAACTATAAACGAAAAGAATAGTTTTGATGAAAAATATGAATTAGACATATTTTTGCTCTTAGATTACTATAAAGTCAGTAAAAAAACAATAGGATTGAAGAAAAATCGTACAGGAAAGAGGGGCAGGAAGAATGAGCAAAATGAAATACTGGATGGAAAAGGCATTTCACCTCTCTGAGTATCAGGCGACAGTCCGGGGAGAATTGCTGGCGGGTATCACTACGTTTGTAACGATGGCATACGTATTGGCTACGGGGCCGAACATGTTGGGAGAGGCAGGATTGGACAGGCATGTTATGCTGACGGCGATGGTGCTGCTCATCGTTCTTACAAGCTGCGCAATGGGCATTTATACCAACCGTCCTTTTGCGTTGGCTCCCGGGTTGGGAAGCGTGGGAATCGTAGCTTCCATGATCAGCAATGAGGGGATCAGTCCGGAAATCGCCGCAGGTGTGATTTTCTGGAGCGGAATTCTGTTTATCGCGATTTCTTTTCTGGGACTGCGAGAGGCAGTAGTACGGGTGATCCCAGTGAGCCTGAAACATGCGGTCAGCGCTGGTATCGGACTGTTTATCGCTCTGCTCGGAGCAAAGAGCTGCGGTCTGATTGTGGCAAACGCGAATAAGAATACGCTGGCTTTTGGAGAACTGACATCTCCGGAAGTGATCGTCTGTCTGATTGGCTTTCTCATTCTGCTGCTGGTTAAAATCAGAAATATTCCGGGTGGTATGATTCTTACAATTATTCTGACTACGATTGTGGGAATCCCTTTTGGCGTGACTGCTCTGCCGGATAAATTCATCTCACTGCCGGCGGATCTGAGCACGCAGTTTTTGCGGATCGATCTGGCGGGCGCGCTGCGTTTCGCTTATATTCCCTTCCTGATCGCTCTTTTTGTGCCGGATTTTTTCTCGACATTTGGAACGGTTCTCGGTGTGGGTGCCAGGGCCGGGTATCTGGATGAGGACGGAAATCTCCCGGGAATTGACAAATGTTTTAAAGTGGACGCGATAGCTACGAGTTTTGGTGCGCTATTTGGCATCCCCAGTATGACTACCTATCTGGAATCGTCCGCGGGGGTGGAAGCGGGTGGAAAGACCGGACTGACCGTGATTTTCACAAGTATCTGTTTTGCGCTGACGCTTTTTCTGGCGCCGCTGGCGCTGATTATTCCGTCAGCGGCTACCGCACCGGTGTTGATTTTTATCGGTGTCAATATGCTGAGCGGAATGAAATCCATCGACTATGGGGATATGACGGAATATCTGCCGGCCTTTCTCTGTGTGACCTTCACGCTTTTTGCAAATAATATTGCGAATGGTATCTGTGTAGCGCTTCCGACCTATCTGATTCTGAAGATCGCGGCCGGAAAGAGGAAAGAAATATCGCCGGTTATGTATGTCCTGGTGGCGGTCTGTCTGCTGTATTTCTGTACCCTGGTGTAAGATAAAGGGACAGGCATTCTATCATGGAAGGAAGAGAACGGGTCTCTCTGTGGATCAGAAATGCGAGAGTATATAACAGCTTTCTGAAAAAATTTGAAAGAGCGAATGTGGCGATTCGGGGAGAGAGATTTTATTACATAGACAGAAGGCAGGAGATTGACTTCGAGGCGGAAGAGATTGTGGATGTGATGGGGCGGTATATGCTCCCGGGCCTGACGGACATTCATATGCATATTGAAAGCTCCATGATGACGCCATCCGCTATCGCCGGCTGTCTGGCGGAAAACGGCGTTACCACAGTTGTCACGGAACCGCACGAGATGGCGAATGTGAAAGGACTCAGGGGAGTGGAGGCGATGATCCGATCCGGAGTGGATGCGCCTGTTGACATCTATTATGGAATTCCGGCCAGTGTGCCGACGATTGGCGATGGGATGGAGACCACGGGTGGAAGGATTGACTTCGCGGATATGAGGAGGCTTTTGGCCAGGCCGGAGGTGGTTTGCGTGGGCGAAGTCATGAATTATCGACAGATTATCCGGGAAAATGATCTGGAGATTACAAAATTTCTTCGATACCTGCGGGAAAATGGTATTGATATTCCGGTGGAGGGACATTGTCCGTCGCTGGTCGATCTGGAGCTGGCAAAGTATCTGTATCAGGGAATTGATTCGGATCACACAGAGCATACGTTTGAGGAGGCGTGTCAGCGACTGGAGAATGGGATGTTTCTGGAGATCCAGGATAAGATGCTGGATAAAAAACTGCTCCAGTACATCAGGGGAAATGGCTTATATGAATACTGTGCATTTGTCACAGACGATACCATGGCAGATACGCTGATGAGGGAAGGCCACCTGAACCGAATTGTGGAAAAGGCTATGGAAAAAGGATTCCCGCCGGAAAAAGCCATTTATTGCGCCACCTTTACACCAGCCAGAAGGATGCGTCTTTTCGACCGGGGAAGTGTTTCTCCGGGAAAGCTGGCAGACTTCATGATTGTCGCAGAGCCTGTGAGCCTGAGGCCGGAAATGGTGTATAAACGGGGCAGGCGAATTTACAGAAAAGGGGATTTCCGGAAACAGAAAAAAGGGAAATTTCCGAAGGATTTTTATAAAAGCGTTGCGGTCAGTGAGGCTCAGTTGGCGGTGCTTGACGGGATTCATGCACCCATGCAAAGCGGAGAGGTTACGGTTCGCGCTATCGAAGTCTCTCCACATTCCACTCATACGAGAGAATGCCATATCAGAATGCCGGTAAAGAATGGTCTGCTCCAGTGGGAAGAAAGCGGCTGCCTGCTGGCGGCAGTCATGGAACGCCATGGAAAAAATGGAGCTGTGGGGATCGGATTTCTCACCGGCGCCTGTCACAAAAAGGGGACGGTGGCGACCACATATTGTCATGACCATCATAATCTCCTTGTGGCGGGAGACAGTGTGGAAGACATGAAGCTTGCTGTCCGGCGGCTGCTAAAACTGCAGGGGGGTTATCTGACGGTTCAAGACGGACAGATTCTGGCGGAACTGGCTCTCCCGGTAGGGGGAATTGTAAGCGAACGTTCGGCAGAGGAGATCGGCGGAAATCTGTCGCAGGTTCGCCAGTCCATGGAAAATCTGGGATATGAGCATGTGAATCCCATCATGTCGTTCTCCTGTCTGGGGCTTCCTGTTTCACCGGAATGGAAGCTGACCGATCAGGGACTGATCGATGTAAAAAAAGGGCAGAGGGTCTCCCTCTTTGTCTCATAAATAAATATTTCAAAGGAGGAACATTATGAATCAAAGACCGGTTATTATCGATACCGATCCCGGTATCGACGATGCACTGGCAATCGCGATTGCACTCTTCTCGGAGGAGCTGGACGTGCGACTGATCACGACGGTGGCAGGGAACGTGTCTCTTGAAAATGTCACAGGGAACGCTCTTCGGCTTCTGCGCTTTTTCGAAAAAGAAGTTCCGGTGGCAAAGGGAGCGGCGCAGCCCCTGATCGCAGAATTTGTGGATGCATCCAATGTGCATGGAAAGACGGGAATGGAAGGATATGATTTTCCGGAGCCGAATATGTCGCTTCTGCTGGAAGAGCATGCGGTAAACGCCATGCGACGGGTGATTATGGAAAGTCCGGAGCCGATTACGCTGGTTCCGATTGCGGCTCTTACGAACATCGCTTTGCTTTTTGCGATGTACCCGGAGGTGAAAAGGAATATCCGGGAGATCGTGATGATGGGAGGCTCGGCATCCAGGGGGAATAAGGGAGTGATGTCCGAATTTAACGTAGGAACTGATCCGGAAGCAGCGCAGATGGTGTTTCAGAGCGGGGTGCCCATCGTAATGGCAGGACTGGACGTTGGCCTGAAAGCGTTGGTTTTGCCGGAAGACAGCGAAGAGATTAAGAATATGGGAAAGACCGGCGATATGGCCTGGCATCTGTTCAGGAGATATCGGGGCGGCAGCTTTCAGACCGGACTGAAAATGTATGACAGCTGTGCGATTGCGTATCTTCTCTGCCCGGAGCTTTTTACAGTGGAGGAAACCTATGTGGAGGTGGAGCTTCGGGGAAGTCTGACCGCGGGCTGCACGGTGGTGGATTTAAAAAATTATCTTCACAAAACACCCAATGCGAAGGTCTGTACGGACATAGACGGTGAGAAATTCCGTGTCTGGTTCCGGCAGGCGCTTGCAAAATGTATCTGAGAGAAGGAGGGAATGAATTAAATTATGAATACATGTCTGATGTATGTGGCGGCGATCGTTTCTGTAGCGATTGTAGTGTTTATGCTGATTAAGAAAATGGATATCAAGATTACCCTGTTTACCATGGGAATCGTTCTGATGTTTGTGGGGGCTGCCCTCGGGACTCCCATCGGGGGAGAGGACTATGCGGGAAGCGGCGTGATGTGGCTGGATCCTCTGCTTGTGATTGTGGATCAGTTTAAAAGTACGATTTCTGCCGCGGGATTTATCATTCTGATTCTGGGAGGGTACTCCTCCTATATGAGCGCTATCAAGGCGAACAATGTGACGGTGAGCGTGCTGACGAAGCCGATTTCCAGAATCAAATCGGTGTACATACTGGTTCCGGTTATATTTCTCCTTGGCAACCTGCTCTCTCTGGTCGTTCCGAGTGCATCCAACCTGGCGATCATTCTTCTGGCGACTCTCTATCCGATCATGATTCAGGCCGGGATGAGCACGTTGACTGCTGCCGGCATCATCGCGACGACGGCGACGATCATCCCGACTCCGCTCGGTAGTGACAACGTGGCGATTGCCGCCGAGCTGGCTGCAACTACGGAATATGCCGGCATGACTGCCACGGAGTATGTGTTTGGTTATCATGCAAGAGTTTCCATTCCGACGCTGCTTCTGATTGCACTGATTCATTTTTTCTGGCAGAAACATTGTGATAAGAAAAGCGGTGCCGTGTCCGGTGAACTGGAAAAGACACAGGAGATCGAGGAAATTTCCGGCGGAGCGTTGTTCCGCACCGTCTATGCGATACTGCCCCTGCTGCCGATCCTTCTTCTCATTGTGGTGTTCGCCCTGCAGAAAACCGTGGGATTTCAGATAACTCTGAGTGTGGAAGTGGCGACTCTCTTTTCTTTCGTAGTTGCGGTTCTGTGTGAACTGATCCGGAGGAGAAGACCGAAGGAGGTTCTTGATCAGACGGAGAGCTTTTTCAAAGGTATGGGTGGAGCCATGCCGATCGTGGCGCTTCTGGTCGCGGCCAGTGTGTTTGTGGAAGGGCTGCGGTCCATCGGGTTGATTTCCACTCTTCAGAGTGCTATGATCGGTGTACAGGGAAGCGGAATGGGATTTGTGCTGCCGTTGATTCTGGTTATCCTTACGGCTCTGATTGTGCTCCTGAGTGGAAGCGGAACGGCTCTGTTCTTTGCCATGGTGCCGCTGATGATTCCGCTCGCGGAGGCAGCGGGCATCTCCGTATTCGCAGTGTCCGTCCCGATGGGACTTGCCGGCAATCTGCTTCGGGCCGTATCGCCTGTGTCTGCGGTCGTTATGATCGTGGCCGGGAGTGTGAAGAAGGAACCACTTGAGATTGTAAAGCGAACTTCCGTGCCTATGATTGCCGGTGTGATCATAATGTTTGTACTTTCCATGATACTGTTTCTGTAGCAGAAAGGAAACAAAATGAAGGTTTTGAATTTCGGCTCATTAAATATTGATTTCGTGTACAGCGTAGATCATTTCGTGCGGAGCGGGGAGACGATTTCTTCCGGGAATATGGAGATTTTTCCGGGAGGGAAGGGACTCAACCAGTCTGTTGCGCTGGCAAAGAGCGGCGTGGAGACCTGGCATGCGGGAGCAGTGGGAGAGGACGGAGAGTTTCTCCTCGAATTGATGCGTGGGGCGGGTGTCCGGGTGGATCTGGTTTCCAGACTGCCCGGGCGAACCGGGCACGCGATTATCCAGAGAGAGCCGTCAGGCCAGAACTGTATTCTTTTGTTCAGCGGTACAAACCGGCAGAATACGAAAGCAAGGGTGGACGAGGTACTGGACTGCTTTGAAAAGGACGATTTTCTGGTATTGCAGAATGAAATCAATGAGCTGCCCTATATTATGAAAAAAGCACACGGAAAGGGAATGCGGATTGTTCTGAACCCGTCTCCCATGGATGAGAAAATTTTCCGGTGTCCGCTGGAGTATGTAGACTATTTCCTGCTCAATGAAGTGGAGGCAGGCGATCTTGGCGGACGCTCCGGGAGTGATCAGGAGCTCCTTTCAGCTGTGGCACAGAAATTTCCCCGCAGCAGGATCGTTCTGACGCTGGGAGACAGGGGTTCCCTCTATAAAGATGAGAATCAGATCATTCGACAGCCGTCCTGCCCGGTAAAGGTGGTAGATACCACGGCTGCGGGCGATACCTTTACGGGATTTTTTATCGGAGGTATTATGAGGGGCGAGACGCCTTCGGAAGCGATGAAAAATGCGACGAAGGCTTCGGCTATAGCAGTATCCCGCCCTGGAGCCGCAGTATCAATCCCGTCCCGGGACGAGCTGATATGATACCAGTCCATGTGACAGTGGACTATACCCTGCAGAATGGAAAGAAGCCTGTATGTCGGAAAACATGCAGGCTTCTTGCTGACCTCGCTCAGAATGTAATAACCTCCGGCTCATGCGTAAACGCCGAGATCGTCGCCGTAGCGTTTTTAAAATAGTAGACCGCGGTATTCCCGTCCGGGCCGGTTGTGTAGCGGTCGCGCAGATTCGGATAGGCGTCCAGCATGGACTCCTGCGATTCCACGCGCTCATCTGCAATCAGCTCCCCGCACACGCGGATCCACTCGCCTTTATACATGGCGCAGATCTCAGCCTTTGGATTTGCGTTGATCTGCTTCGCGACATCCTTTCCCTTTCCGGTCTGGATGTACAGCTTGCCATCGAAGATGTGGATCGTGCCGAAGGGGCGTACCCGCGGCTGTCCCTTGTCGTCTGTGGCCAGATAGTAGGTGCCGGCGTTTTTCAAAAACTCGTATACTTTCTGCATTTTTGTTTCCTCCTTTTCCAATATTTTTCATGATAGAACTTATTTATAACAAAGTCAAATTTCTTCAGGATGACGCGAACAGCGTCCGGCAACGGGTCAAAGTCGGAGTTTACGCGTCATGGAAAATGTGATATTTTGGGGACAAAGAAAAATAAAAATCAAAAAGGAGATACAGATCATGAAGGAGGAGATTCGGCAGGCGAAGGAAGTGATATGGCTCAATCCGGATCTGCGTCCTGTGGCGGAGGCCGGAGACTGTGAACTTACGATGGCGGACATCGACGACGCGGAAGCGCGCCTTGCACGCTTTGCCTCTTTTATCAGGAAGCGCTTTCCGGAGACTGAAGAGCAGGGCGGACTGATCGAATCTGCGCTGACAGAGATTCCCCGGATGCGGGATCTGATCAATGAAAAATACGGAAGCCGTCTGGAGGGAAGGCTGCTCCTGAAGCAGGACAGTCATCTGGCGATCGCCGGCTCCGTGAAGGCACGCGGCGGCATCTATGAGGTGCTGAAGCACACGGAGGAGCTGGCTTTTGCCAGTGGGATTCTGAAGGAAACGGACGATTATGCGAAGCTGGATGCGCCGGAGTGCCGGAGTTTATTCGGACAGTATACAATCCAGGTGGGTTCCACCGGCAATCTGGGGATGAGCATCGGCATCATGAGCGCTGCGATCGGTTATCGTGTGATCGTGCATATGTCCGCGGATGCGAGACAGTGGAAAAAAGATCTGCTCCGCAGCCACGGCGTAACGGTGGTCGAGTATGAGGCGGATTACAGCGAGGCGGTAAAAAACGGCCGCAGACAGTCCGATCAGGATCCGAAAAGCTATTTTGTGGACGATGAGAATTCGAGGAACCTGTTCCTCGGTTATGCGGTGGCAGCGAAGCGCCTGGTGGGACAGCTGGAAGAGAAAAAGGTGCGGGTGGATGAGGAGCATCCGCTGTTCATCTACATTCCCTGCGGGGTCGGCGGCGCGCCGGGCGGCATCACCTTTGGCTTAAAGCAGGTGTTCGGCGACGCGGTACACTGCTTTTTCGTGGAACCGGTGCAGGCGCCGTGCATGCTGGTCGGCATGGCCAGCGGCCTGAATAATAACATCTGTGTGCAGGACATCGGCCTGACAGGGATGACCCACGCGGATGGACTGGCGGTGGGCCGGCCTTCGGGTTTCGTGGGCGGTGTCATGAAGCCGGTGCTCAGCGGAGAATTTACGATCCGTGATGGGAAGCTGTACGATTATATGCGTGATTTGCTGGAGACAGAGGATATTTTTCTGGAGCCCAGCGCCTGCGCCGCGTTCCAGGGACCGGTCAGGCTGCAGAAGAGCGGGGAGACAAAGAGGTATATCGCGGAACATCATCTGGAAGATAAGATGAAAAATACCGCGCACATCGCCTGGGCGACGGGCGGCAGTCTGGTGCCGGAGGAGATACGCGAGGAGTATAAGAATACATTTATTTAAATCAATGTTCTGTAGTCGGGCAGGAAATCCGGAGCATCTGTTCAATCGTATGATGGAGCAGGTCGGCCTCCGGATTTTTTGCTGACGTGTAATACATCTCTTTCCCTTCCCTGCGCGAGGTGACAAGGCCGGCCGCCTTCAGCTGCCGCAGATGATGGGACACGGCGGGGCTGCTCATCTCAACCATGGCGGACAGATTGATCACGCAGGTCTCGCAGTGGCACAGGATCCAGAAGATACGGATGCGGCTCGCATCGCCCAGCAGCTTCAGAATGTCCGCGGCTGTCCGGAACTGCTCCGCGTCGGGTATATGTGAAATATCACAGAAGGGATTTCCCTCGTGTTTATGCGGTAATTGTATATTGGCCATGTAAAATTCCTCCTGCATTCATTATAGAGAAAAAATCGCAGGAAGCAAGAAAAAAAT
>MSHD01000056.1 GCA_001941045.1 Lachnospiraceae bacterium Zagget2 | reverse complement strand
TTTTCATAGATTACTTGACACTACCGTACAGCATCGCGTTGCAGATCGTCGCCGCGATATTGCTGCCGCCTTTCCGTCCTTTCGGCACGATATAGGGGACTCCTGCGGTCATGATCAGCTCCTTGGCCTCGACAACATTGACGAAGCCGACCGGTGCGCCGATGATCAGCGCCGGACTCACTTTCTGTTCCTGAATCAGTTCATAGAGCCGGATGAGCGCAGTCGGTGCGTTTCCAACCGCAAAGATCACTTCCCGCCCGAGCGCTGCCCCGCGCTCCATGCAGATCGCTGCGCGCGTGCACTCGCGCTCCTTCGCCTCCCTCGCGACATCCTCATCGCTCATGAAACAGAAGGCTTCTCCGCCGTAGTCCGCGAGGATTTTCTTATTGATGCCGGACCAGGCCATCTTCGTGTCGGTCACGATACAGGCGCCCCGACGCAGGGCTTCGACGCCGAGCATCGCCGCATTTTTGGAAAAACACAGATTGTCCGCATAGTCAAAATCCGCCGAGGTGTGGATGCAGCGCTTCACAATGGAAAACTCCGGTTCCGGCCAGCTGCGCCCGCCGAGTTCGGAGGTGATGATCTCCATGCTCCGCTTCTCGATCTCCATCGGTTTCACAATCTCTATCTTGTCCAGCATCAGATGCCCTCCTTCAGTATCTCGTAGATTTTATCCATATCAAAGGATTTTCTCACAAGGTCGGCCAGCTTGTCATATTCCTGCTTCTTATGCGCCGCCAGATCAAAGTGCCAGCTGCCGTAATCCATTCCTTTTTCCTTCATCAGACTGCGAATCATATTCTCCGCAAAACCGTCCGTATCGAAGATGCCATGCAGATAACTGCCCATCACGCTGCCATCCTCATTTGACAGAGCATCGATCCGTCCATCTGCGAGCCGGATCAGCTCTCTGCAGCCGCCCAGATTCTCGGATACGCCCATGTGGATCTCATAGCCGGTCACGCTCTTTCCCTGCCAGTCCGTCCAGAGTCCCGCGCCCTGCTCCATGACGCCGCTGATCTGTGTCCGTGTCTTTGCTTCCTCGAAGACCGTCCACGTATCCAGAAGCCCCATGCCGCGCATGCTTCCGCCGTGCTCAACGACATGCGGATCCTCCATCTTTTTTCCCAGAAGCTGGAATCCGCCGCAGATGCCGATGATCGGCGTGTGCTTCTCCGCCTGCCGCAGAATCAGCGCCTCCATGCCGGATTCGCGCAGCCACTGCATGTCGTCCATCGTATTTTTCGTACCGGGAATCAGAATCAGATCCGGGTCAGCGAGCATGCCCGGCTGCCTCACATAGCGCAACGATACGCCGTCCATGCGTTCAAACGCGGAGAAGTCCGTGAAATTTGAGATATGTGGCAGGTGAATGACCGCCAAGTCAAGTCCGGCGCCCCGGACCGTCTGATTCAGGCGATCGGACAGGCTGTCCTCATCATCAATGTCGAGCGGCTCCATCGGCACAACGCCCACCACTGGAATCGAAGTGCGCTCCTCGATCATATCCAGTCCCGGCTCGAGAATCCTGACATCGCCGCGAAACTTATTGACGACCAGGCCTTTGATCATGGCCTGTTCTTCCTCCGGCAGCAGCTTCACCGTGCCGTAGAGCGCCGCGAAAACGCCGCCGCGATCGATATCCCCCACCAGAAGCACCGGAGCCTTTGCCATACGCGCCATGCCCATATTGACAATATCATTTTCATGAAGGTTGATCTCCGCCGGACTGCCCGCACCCTCGATCACAATAATATCATATTCCGCGCTCAGCCGCTCAAAAGCAGCCATTACATCCGGAATCAGCTCCTTTTTGCGCTGATAATAGTCCATAGCCTTCATATTGCCGCGGACTTCGCCGTTCACAATGACCTGGCTGCCGACATTGCTGGTAGGCTTGAGCAGAATCGGATTCATATCCACGGTCGGGTCAATATCACAGGCCTCCGCCTGCATCGCCTGCGCCCGCCCAATCTCCAGGCCATCCTTTGTAATGTAGGAATTGAGCGCCATATTCTGAGATTTAAATGGCGCAACCCGGTAGCCGTCCTGTTTGAACACACGGCAGAGACCTGCCGTGAGAAAACTCTTGCCCGAATTTGACATCGTGCCCTGTATCATGATCGCTTTTGCCATTTTGTACCTCCTGAGAGCCTGTACAAACAGTACAGGCCCAAACTCTTATGCCTCGAGTTTTTCGATCGCCTGCCGGATACGGGCGACGCTCTCCTCTTTCCCAAGCACTTCCAGAATCTCCGTCGCTCCGCAGGGCGTCATCTGCTTTCCGGACAGCGCAATACGAACCGGCCACATGACCTGACCGTTCTTATAGCCCTTCTCAGCCACATAAGAACTCAGCATTGCATAGAGCGCGTCGTTGCTGTAATCCTCCTGCGCTTCGAGCAGCGGCAGCGTCTCCTTCAGCACGGCGAGAGAGCTTTCTTCTGTCGTCTTCATCTTCTTATGACGATACATCGACACGTCATAGTCCGGCACCGCCTCGAAGAAATCGATCAGCGCAGGAATATCCGGGAAAATCTCAATGCGCGTCTTCACCATCTGCGCGATCTTCCGGAAATCATAATCCTTCGTGATCGTTTCCCGGATATACGGCAGCGCCCGCTCATAGAAGGGCTCGAAGTCCATCGCCTTAATGTACTCGCCGTTCATCCACTTCAGTTTTCCATAGTCGAAGACCGCGGGGGATTTGCTCATATGCCGGTAGTCGAATTTCTCCACAAGTTCCGCAAGAGACATGATCTCCTGATTGTCCTCCGGCGCCCAGCCAAGCAGGGCGACAAAGTTCACAACCGCCTCCGTCAGGAAGCCCTGGTCGATCAGATCCTCATAGGAGGAATGTCCGCATCGCTTGCTCAGCTTCTTGTGCTCCTCGTCGGTGATCAGCGGACAGTGCACATAGACCGGCACCTCCCAGCCGAAGGCTTCGTAGAGCCGGTTATATTTCGGCGAGGACGAGAGATACTCATTACCGCGCACCACATGAGTGATACCCATCAGATGATCATCCACGACATTCGCAAAATTGTAGGTCGGGTAGCCGTCCGACTTGATCAGGATCATGTCGTCGAGCTCCGCATTGTCAACCGTAATGTCGCCGTAAATCTCGTCGTGGAAGGTCGTCGTCCCGGTCCGGGGATTATTCTGACGGATGACATAAGGCTTACCCGCCTTGAGATTCGCCTCGATCTCCTCCTTTGACAAATGCAGGCAGTGCTTGTCATAGACCGAGATCTCCTTGCCCGCGACCACCTGTTTTAAGCTCTCCAGCCGCTCCTTGTCGCAGAAACAGTAATAAGCTTCACCCTTCTCCACGAGCTGTCTGGCATATTCCATATAGATCCCGGCGTCCCGGCGCTCACTCTGAACATAAGGGCCGACGCCGCCGTCCTTGTCCGGTCCCTCATCGTGGACAAGTCCGGTCGCCGCGAGCGTCCGGTAAATGATATCGACCGCGCCCTCCACGAGCCGCTCCTGATCAGTGTCCTCGATGCGCAGGAGGAAATCCCCTCCCTCATGCTTCGCAATCAGATAGGCGTAGAGCGCCGTCCGTAAGTTTCCTACATGCATGCGCCCGGTCGGACTCGGCGCAAACCTGGTACGTACTTTTCCCATATTTCTCTCCTCCGGCCTGCCGCGTCTCCGGCACGGCCATCTATCAAAAGTCGATTGCATCCGCAATCGCTGTCTTCCCTGATTATATACGAAACATAATGATTTTACCAGAACCTTTTTCCTTTACACTTCATCGTAATAGTCATCCAGAAAATTGTAAGCCTCATCTCCTTTATGATAGCCAATGATCGTCTTCAGGTTCACATTGTGCACGCTGCGGAAGATGTTCTGCTCAATCACATCGCTCTTCTGCCGCAGCTCGGCGACCAGCTCTTTCATCTCCTCACGCTTGGAGTTTTGCGCGCCTCCGCAGCTTGCACAGTTTTCTGTAAAACGACAGGCGCACTGGATAAAATGAAGATGATTGTAATCCCGCCAGGCTTTTACCGCCTCCTCGTGCACCAGATACATCGGACGGATCAGCTCCATGCCCTCGAAATTCTGACTGTGCAGCTTCGGCATCATCGTTTCCACCTTACCGCCGTAGAACATGCCCAGCAGAATCGTCTCAATCACATCGTCAAAATGGTGGCCGAGCGCAATCTTATTACAGCCGAGCTCCTTCGCGTGGGAATAAAGGTAGCCCCTGCGCATCCTGGCACAGAGATAACAGGGATTCCTGTCAATTGCTGCAACCGTATCAAAAATATCGGTTTCAAATACGGTCAGCGGGATGCCGAGCAGTCGCGCGTTGTCCTGAATCAACTTCCAGTTTTCCTCGTTATAACCTGGATTCATCGTGAGGAAGACCAGTTTAAAATTTGCTTTTCCATGCCTGTGAAGCTCCTGCAAAAGCTTCGCCATCAGCATGGAATCCTTCCCGCCGGAAATGCAGACCGCAATCTTATCCCCATCGCGTATAAGCTCATAGTCATTGATTCCTCTGGTAAAAGGACGCCAGATTGTCTTACGGAATTTCTTAATAATGCTTCGCTCGATCTGATGGCGCTCTTCTTCCTGCTCTCCCTGTTCGGTCATCATCCGGGCAAGCTGCAGTCTCAGAAAGGCTCGATAACCGCCATTCACACTCACCGCATTAACCCCCGCACTGCGCAGCTCCTGCGCAGCTTCCCGGCTCTGATCTCCCGTATGACAAAGAACGTATACTCTGCCTTTTCCGGTAATCTCTCCCAACCGCTCCGCGAGTTCCTCAGCCGGGATATTTACCGCACCCTCTATGGAACCATACGCGAAAGATTCCGCCGGACGGATATCAATTATCATACAATTTTCCGGAGACACCCGCAGCAATTCCTCGATCTCTATTTCCTGCATATTACTCGTCACTCCCTGATCTGTTCTCTTCCCTTTTATAACACAGGGGCGGGGACTTTGTACAGCCCCTGTCCTCTCATCATTCGTCCGCGTCAGGGCATTATCGGTTTTGCCTCGCAGCGCCCCGTCCGGATCGCCTCGAGAATCACCTCCGGCGTGGCGGGCACTTTATTGATCCGCACGCCGATCGCCCTGCTGACTGCATTCAGGATCGCCGGCGTAATCGGTACCGTGGCCACCTCGGAGATTCCCTTCGCCCCATAGGGACCGATAGGCTCCGGATCCTCGATGAGAATGATCTTGTAGAGCGGCGTATCGGAGGCCTTCGGCAGTCCCAGATCCTTATAGAGCTTTTTGACCGGATAACCCTGCCTCGTCGGATGCCCCTCAGTGAGCGCGTAGCCCTGTCTCATAGAGACGGATCCCTGCATCTGCCCCTCGATGATCCGCGGGTTGATCGCGCGGCCCACGTCGTGCGCAGCGATGACCTTCAGAAGCTTCACTTCGCCGGTTGCGGTGTCCACCTCGACGATCGCGCCTGCGTCGCATAGGCGTAGGCCGGAAAATTCCGGTATCGAACGCCTTTCCGCTCCGCCTCCTCGAAATTTCCGATGGCGAAGCATTCCGGAGCCTGAAAGTAATACTCCGCGCGGCGGCTCTCTCCAGGTTTCCACGGATTTTTCTCAAGCTCCTCTTTCAAGAGCCGGGCAGCCTCGTAGACCGCGCGGCCGTCGCAGAGCGTCTGCCTCTCCGCTACCGACTCTCCGGTAGGGATCGTCTCGTCCGTGTCCCCGATCACGATGTCGATATCAGCCATATCCATACCCAGAACTTCCGCCGCAATCTGTACCATGGCCGTGCGAAAGCCCTGTCCCATGTCCGTGCCGGAGACGGCCATCCGCAAGTGGCCATCCGGCTGCAGCGTCAGGATGCAGGCACCGTCGTCGATGAAAATGCCCTTGCCGACGCCGGAATTTTTGAAACCGGAGGCCATACCCCAGCCGAGGGCCTTCGTCCCCTGCGGATATTTTCCTTCATAGTCCTTCAGCGCTTCTTTCAATGCCGTCTCGCACTGGTCGATCGTATCGCGCAGTCCCATGCTGCTCTCCAGCAGTTCGCCGCCCACAGAGTATGCACCGGGATACAGAGCATTTCTTCTGCGCAGCTCAAAGGGGTCGATATCCAGCTTTTCTGCCATCTCGTCCAGCGCTGTCTCAATGGAGATCGCCGCCTGATTGATACCGTAGCCGCGGAAAGCGCCGCCCTGCAGATTGTTATCCCGGATACAGCGGGCGTCCACCCGCACATTGGGAATGATGTAGGGTCCGCCGGACATGAGACATCCGGTCATCAGCGTGCCGTAGCTCTCCGCCTCGTAAGGGCCGCCATCTGAGTACATATGACTGTCGAGATACTGAAACCTGCCGTCCCTGGAAAAGCAAACCTCATAATCTGTGTGATAGCCATGGCGTTTGGTCGTCACCAGGATATCCTCATAGCGTGTGAGCGTGATTTTGACCGGCTTCTGCAGGACGAGTCCCGCCACCGCGGCGGGCGCTTCCAGGAAGGAGTCGCATTTCTTGCCAAATCCTCCGCCAAGGGGCGTCGCGACAACCCGAATCCGTTTCTCCGGCATGTCCAGATTACCGGCCAGCATGCGGCGAATCTCAAAGGGTGCCTGCGTGCAGGAATACACCGTGACCCTGCCATCTTTTCCATAGCCAATTGCCGAGACCGGCTCCATACAGACATGGTCCTGCGGCTGGATGTCTTTGGATACCTGCACCCTGACGATATCCGGATCCGCCTTTGCTGCTTCCACGTCCCCCGCATTTCTGCCGGTGCGCACGATGTAGCTGTCAGAGCGGACGCCCTCTTCGATACTGTAGATGCCGGGCAGCTCCTCATAGTCTGTCCGCACCAGCTTTACTGCCGCGCGGGCGTGTGCCTCGGTGTCAGCTACCACCAGCGCAATGTAATCCCCGAGAAATCGCGTCTCATCCTCGCAGAAAACCGGCTGCTCCGGCGTCCAGGTCCCGAATTTATTAAGGCCGGGTACATCCTTATATGTGAGGATCCGCACCACGCCCTCCGCCTGCTCCGCCCGGCTGTAATCGACACTGTGGATTCTGGCATGCGGAACCGGCGAAAAGACAAATGCGCCGTGCAGCATTACGTCCTCGCCAAAATCTGCTGCCTCGTAATCATCGCAGTATTTCAGGGTACCGCCGGTTTTCTTCAGGCCGTCCACGTCCCAGACGGATCTTCCCACCCAGCGCCCCTTAAGCTCCGGCACCGTCTGTCCTTCTCCTGTCACGATCACAGTAGCGTCGTTCCACTGCACATCCGGAAGGGAAACATCCTCACCGCGCAGCCTGGCGGCGGCGAGCCGGACGCCTTCCATAATCTTTACATAACCCGTACAGCGGCAGTAGTTGTGCTTCAGCCCCTCCTGAATTTCCTCCAGGGAGGGCGAAGGATTTTTCAGCAGCAGCGCCTTCGTCGCCATGATCATACCGGGCGTACAGAAGCCGCACTGCACCGCACCCGCATCGAGAAAGGCCCGCTGAATCTCCTGTAGCATTGCATCCCGGGGCAGATTCTCGATCGTCTCCACAGTCTTTCCTTCGAGCGTATGCAGCATAACCACGCAGGATCTCGCCAGCTTCCCGTCGACGAGCACGCTGCAGGCGCCGCAGTGTCCGGTCCCGCAGCTTTCCTTGCTGCCCTTCATACACTCCACGTCGCGCAGATATTTCAGAAGGGTCAGTCGCTCCTCATACGAAGCCGTATGCTCCCTGCCATTCAGCGTAAACGTAACCTGATTCACTTATATTTCCTTCCTCTTCATCACAGAAAGGGCAGCGACAAAAACTATCACTACCCTTTCCATCTTTTAAAATCAGTTCCGGAAGCGTGTCACCCCAGATCCATCGCGAACAGCGCCGCCGCGCCGCCCGTGTGGAAGAACACGATGTTCTCCTCGCCATCGAAATAGCCGTCCTGCACGA
The DNA here is from genome assembly GCA_001941045.1 of Lachnospiraceae bacterium Zagget2. GTDB lineage: Bacteria > Bacillota > Clostridia > Lachnospirales > Lachnospiraceae > Hominiventricola. The sequence goes on along the minus strand of MSHD01000056.1, from coordinate 17,103 downwards.
GCTTCAGAAGACCGCTCCAGGCCTTGCCGGTGTAGACCGGATCAAGCAGGATGCCCTCCATCCTGGCCATCTCCTCGATGTACGGCGTATCCTCCGCATTCGGGATCGCGTAACCAGCGCCCAGATTGTAGACCATGCGGAAATCATCCGGCGTACGCGTAAGCGGGAAATCCAGCATACCCGCAGCCTCCTGCGCGAGCTCCGACACGATCTCGTCGAAGGGATCGTCGTCGACGCCAAGTCCCAGCGCCTTCACGCCCGGCAGGAACATCTTTGCGCCGAGCAGCAGGCCTGCAGTCGTACCGCCGGAACCGGTCGCGGAGGTAATATGGTCAATCTTCAGACCGATTTCTTCCGCCTGCTGCGCCAGTTCGCGCACACCCGCCGCGTAGCCGATCGCTCCCAGCGCGTTCGAGCCGCCGCAGGGGATGTAGTAGGACTTGTGTCCTTCCTTCGCGAGCTCCGCGCCCATGCGATGCATCTCCGCGTAAATATCATCATAGCTGTCCGTATCGATAAAGCGGACTTCCGCGCCGTAGATGCTGTTCAGCACCTGATTACCCAGATGCTCCGTGACCCCACGCTTTTTCAGAAGCAGATAGCACTTCATCCCCAGCCGCGCAGCGCAGGCGCCGGTCAGCATGGCATGATTTGACTGCGCGCCGCCGGTCGTGAAGACCGTATCGCAGCCCTGCTGCTTCGCGTCCGCGAGCAGGAACTCCAGTTTGCGGACCTTGTTGCCGCCGAGCGCCACACCGCAGAGGTCGTCGCGCTTGATCCAGATATTCTTGCCATACTTCTCACTGATCGCCTCCAGCTTATAGAGCGGAGTCGGGTAAACACCAAGCCGCAGCCTTGGCAAATCGTCAATCCTTTTCACAGATTATGCTTCTCCTTTCAACTGTTTCGTCAGCCAGTCCTTACCGTCCACAAAACGCGACACGATATAGGACACGACATAGTCTCCCGCCGAGTTGATCATCGTCGCGGGCGGATCGACCAGGTTGCCGATCGTGACCAGGATCGGGAAGGCCAGCTCCATCTGGTTCGGGAAAAAGATCGAGCAGATGATATACTCACCGATGTAGCCGCCGCCCGGCACGCCGGACATGCCCACCGAGGAGAGCACCGCCACGAGTACAACCATCACCAGCATGCCGATGCCGCCGAAATCCATGCCAAACACGCCGTAGAGGAAGGCGATCTTCAATACGCAGGAGAAGCAGGAACCGTCCATGTGCATCGTCGCGCCGAGCGGGAGCACCATCTCGCTGACATCCTTCGAGATACCGGTCTCCTCCGCCACCTGCATGTTCGTCGGAATCGTCGCGACTGAGGAGCAGGTACCGAGCGAAACGATCGCCGGTCTCGTGATGTGTTTGAACATCGTCTTCACTGCGCCCTTCCCGCCGCCGAAGCGGGCGAACAGCGGCCAGGCTGTAAAGATGTAAATAAAGCAGAGCGGATAATACACCAGCATTGCGCGTCCGTAGGACTGCGTGATCTGCGAGCCGTAGGTCGCGACCAGATTTGCGAAGAAGCCGAAGAAAGCGACCGGCGCGTAGTAGGTGATGATCTTGACAAACTTCAGCATTACGTTCGTAAGGTCTGCCAGCAGCTTTCCGACCGGCGTCTCCGCGCCGCCGTTCAGGTTCACGGCCACACCGAAGAGAAGAGAGAACACGATCAGCGGCAGCATGGCCTTACGTGTCAGAAGTCCACTGAAATCCTCCGCAGTAAAGAAGTTCACGATCAGCTCCGGAATCGTTGCATACTCTCCCATCTCCTCCGCCGCGATCTCTGTCCACGGCGTCAGCACAGGCGGAAAGATCTGCATCAGTATGTACATGATCACAGCCGCGATCGCTCCGGTGACGACAAAAGTGCCGATCGTGACGCCCATGATCTTGCCGGCGCGCTTCAGACTCTTCATATTCGCCACGGAACCTGCGATGGATGCGAAAACCAGCGGCACCACGATACAGAACATCATATTGATGAAGACCGTGCCCAACGGCTCCAGCACCGTAGCGCCCGCGCTCGTATCGGTAGCCGGGAAGATCCAGCCCACGATACAGCCGAGAATCATGCTGCCGAGCATGATACCCAGGAACACATAATTTCTTGTGACATCCTTTTTTTGCATAACTGCTCCCTCCAAAAATTTTAAAATTAATAGTTATTTCTAAAGGTTGAGATCCTCATCTGTGATCTCGCCCTTACAGACAATGTTCGTGGGGCCGGTCAGGTAGAGATCTCGAATCTGCTCGCCCTCATGCTCGATATCGATGATGAGCTGTCCGCCCGGCATGTTGATCTTCACGCCATGGCTGCTCACCTTTCCCTGCAGGAAGAGACTCACCGCCGTCGAGCCGCTGCCGGTGCCGCAGGCATAGGTAAAATCCTCCACACCGCGCTCAAAGGTCCGCACGCAGACCTCATTCTCTCCTGTGATCTCGCAGAAGTTCACGTTCGCCCCCTTCGGGAAAGCGCTGTTCCAGCGGAGCGCGCGCCCCAGCTTTCGCAGCTCATCCATATCCGTATCCGCCAGGCCTGTAAAAGACACGACTGCGTGCGGCAACCCCGGATTTCCAAGCTCTACATAGGAGCAGGCATAAGTCTTCCCGCTCTCCTCCACCAGGTAATCCAGCCGGATCACAGAAGGGTCATTGAGACGCACTTTATACAATCTCTCATTCACCCGCTGCCCTGTCACGAGGCCGGCCATCGTCTCCACGCGCTGCGTCTCCCCCGCCAGGCCATGCTCATAACCATAACGGCAGATGCAGCGGGCTCCGTTGCCGCACATCTCACCGTAGCTGCCGTCCGCGTTGAGGAATATCATCCGGTAATCGCCGCCTTCGCGGGGCTTTCCCACCGCCATGAAGCCGTCGGCTCCGATCGAGAGATGCCGTTCGCAGAGCACGCGCGCCATCTGCGGAAACGCTTCTTCCGGAATCTGCCCGTCCATATTATTCAGCACGATAAAGTCATTGCCCGCGCCGTTCATCTTCCAAAAATCCATGTTTTCTCATCCTCCCAGGCTGTAAAACAAGGATAGCTGACGGTGCCCGCCATTGGGATCATCAGCTATCAAGCAACTTTACTGTATTATACGCCTGTTTCCCGAATATGGGAAGAAAATTTTTAAAAATTATAACGGAATGTTTCCGTGCTTCTTCGGCACCTGCTCCACCTTTTTATTTTTCAGCATCTTCAGGGAACTCAGAAGCCGCTGTCTCGTCTCGGAAGGCTTGATGACCTCGGTCACGAAGCCGCGGGACGCTGCGACATAGGGGTTCATAAACTTCTCTTTATATTCTTCAACATAGTGCTCGCGAGCCTCTTCCTTGTCCGTAGCCGCATTGATTGCCGGCTTGAAGGCGATGTTCACCGCGCCGTCCGCACCCATGACCGCGATCTCCGCCTCCGGCCATGCATAGACGATGTCCGCGCCCATATTCTTGCTGTTCATCGCGATGTAAGCGCCGCCGTAAGCCTTCCGCATGATCACGGAGATCTTCGGCACCGTCGCCTCGGAGAAAGCGTAAAGCATCTTTGCCCCGTGGCGGATGATGCCCTTGTGCTCCTGCGCGGTGCCCGGCATGAAGGCCGGCACGTCCACGAGAACGACAAGCGGGACATTGAAGCAGTCGCAGGTGCGCACAAAACGCGCCGCCTTGTCAGAGGAATCGTAATCCAGGCTGCCCGCCAGCACATTGGGCTGGTTCGCCACAATACCGACGCTCTCGCCGCCCATCCGTCCAAAACCGACCACGATATTTTTTGCGAAATCCTTCTGGACTTCCATAAAAGAATCCTTATCGCAGACGCGGCTGATGACATCCAGCACATCATAAGCCTTTCTCGAATTGTCCGGGACGACTTCCGTCATATCCGCGCAGCGATCCACGGCCTCGGCCTGCTTTGCGTTTCCGCGAATCAGGCTGTTCAGCGAGAACAGCAGGGATTTCTTTCCGGTGGGGCTTTCCTTTTCCTTTGTCTCCATGACCGGCGGTTTCTCAAGGTAACTGGAAGGCAGATAGGAAAGAAGCTGCCGCACGCCTTCAAAGCAGCTCTTCTCATCCGCATAGGTGAAATGCGTCACACCGCTCTGCGTGGCATGCACCTTTGCGCCGCCGAGCTCCTCGACAGTGCACTCTTCGTTGACCACGGTCTTCACGACCTGCGGACCGGTGATGAACATCTTGCCGATATCTTCAACCATGAAAATGTAGTCGCAGATAGCTGGAGAATAACATGCGCCACCGGAGCAGGGGCCTACAATCACCGCAATCTGCGGGATCACGCCCGAAGCCTTCGTATTGCGCAGGAAAATGCCGGCATAGCCGCTCAAGGAGTCGATACCCTCCTCAATCCTGGCTCCGCCGCTGTCGTTGATCATGATAAGCGGCGCCTTCATCTCATAAGCCATATCCTGGATGCGTGTGATCTTCATCGAGTGGTATTCGCCGAGCGAACCGCCGATAACCGTAAAATCCTCCGAGGAAACGAAAACCGTGCGTCCTCCGATCTCTCCGTAGCCGGTCACAACGCCGTCTCCCGGCACGCGCTTCTTGTCCAGGCCGAAGTCGTCAATACGTGATTCGATAAAATTGTCTACTTCTACGAAAGTCCCCTCATCAAAGAGCAGGTCGATGCGCTCTCTCGCTGTCAGTTTACCGCTCTTATGCTGCTTCTCAATCCGATCACGGCCGCCCGCCTGCAGTGTGCGGTTTCTTCTGCGGTCGAGTTCGTCTATGCTGTCCTTCCACATATCAATATACTCCTCTTATCCTTCCTGCCAAAACTTTGACTATCAAAGTATATACCAGTGGACTGACGATGTCAATGTTTTCCTACAGTTCCCGGGCCCGTTCTCCCATCATTTCATGCAGTTTACGAAACGCGTCGCCCGTGCCGCCGACAGCATCGATGATGCCCTCCTCCACGGCCTGCGCGCCCACCAGGACGCTGCCGACATCCTTCGTCAGCTCTCCGGTCTCCAGCATGAGCTCTTCCAGACGTGCAGGCGCGATATGACTGTGCTCCACCACAAAGCCGCTGATCCGGTCCTGGATCTTCTGGAAATAATCGAAGGTCTGTGCGACGCCGATGATCAGTCCGGTCATCCGCACCGGATGGATCATCATCGTACCGGTCGGCACGATAAAGGAATAATCCGCGGAAACCGCGAGCGGCACGCCGATCGAGTGACTGCCACCGAGCACAAGCGAGACCGTCGGCTTGCTGACCGAGGCGATCATCTCCGCGATTGCGAGCCCGCTCTCGACATCCCCGCCGACCGTATTAATCAGCACGAGCAGGCCGTGCACCTCCGGATCCTCCTCCACGGCGGCGAGCATCGGAATTACATGCTCATACTTGGTCGTCTTGCTGTTCGCAGCAAGGCACTCGTGTCCCTCAACCTCACCGATAATTGTCAGAATCCGGATATGCGTCTTCAGATTTCCCATAAGGCCCTCCGGCTGCCCGTATTTCTCCATCTTATCTTCATTTTCAGACATAAAAAAACCGCCTTTCCGACATAACTTCGTCACTCAAAGTATGTCGGAAAGGCCGGTCATTTATGCATGTTTATACCTGTTCCAGCGCCTGTGCGAGATCCTCGATGATATCGTCCGGGCTCTCGATGCCGACCGACAGTCGGATAAGACCCGGCGTCACGCCGGCTTCGCGGAGCTGCTCCTCGTTCATCTGCCGGTGGGTGTGGCTCGCGGGATGCAGCACGCAGGTACGCGCATCGGCCACATGCGTGACGATCGCACAGAGCTTCAGACTGTCCATGAATCGCACCGCATCTTCCTTTGTCCCCTTCAGACTGAAGGAAAGTACGCCGCAGGTGCCGTTCGGCATATATTTCTGCGCTACTTCATAGTAGGAATCGCCCTCCAGCATCGCGCAGTTTACAAAATCCACCTTCGGATGATTCTTCAGGAATGTTCCGACCTTCCGCGCATTGCTGCAGTGCTTCTCCATACGCAGCGGCAGCGTCTCCAGTCCTACATTCAGCAGGAAGGAATTCATCGGCGAGGGAATGCTCCCGAGATCGCGCATCAGCTGTGCGGTCGCCTTTGTGATGAAGGCCTTCTTTCCAAACTGCTTCGAATATACAACGCCATGGTAGGTCTCGTCCGGCGTCGTCAATCCCGGGAACTTATCCGCATGGGCTTCCCAGTCAAAATTGCCGCTGTCGACGATGCAGCCGCCCACGGCCATCGCATGGCCATCCATGTACTTTGTCGTCGAGTGCGTCACAATATCGGCGCCGAACTCAAAGGGTCTGCAGTTGATCGGCGTCGCAAAAGTATTGTCCACGATCAGCGGTACGCCGTGCGCATGCGCCAGCTTTGCAAACTTCTCGATGTCCAGCACGGTCAGCGCCGGATTCGCGATCGTCTCCCCGATAACTGCCTTCGTATTCGCGCGGAAAGCCTGATCGATCTCCTCCTCGGAGGCATCCGGATCGACAAAGCTGCACTCAATGCCCAGTTTTTTGATCGTAGCGGAGTACAGATTAAAGGTACCGCCGTAGACCTTCGCGGAGCAGACGATGTGGTCGCCCGCCTGGCAGAGGTTCGCGATCGTATAGAAATTCGCCGCCTGCCCCGAGGACGTCAGCATCGCCGCGACGCCGCCCTCCAGCTCGGCGATCTTTTCCGCCACCGCATCGTTGGTCGGGTTCTGCAGGCGCGTGTAGAAATAACCCTCCTCCTCGAGCGCAAAGAGCGCGCCCATCTCGTCGGTCGTGTCATATTTGAATGTGGTGCTCTGATAGATCGGCAGCACGCGCGGCTCGCCCTTCTTCGGCTTCCAGCCCGCCTGCACGCAGATCGTGTCCGGTCTGAACGGTTTACTCATAACATTCTCCTCTTCTTCTCACATGTAACGGGACTTCAAACTCAGTACCATATCCTGATAGTGTGCACTGCACTCTTCATAGCGTCCTGCCGAAATATCCTCGAGGCAGGGCGTCAGATAGTCCTGATAGAGCGCGCGGTAGAGCGCCGCGCTGTCGGGGCTCTTCTGAATCCGCTTTACAATCGTCGGGGCGATGTCATAGTACTCCTCAACAAGAGCATGCCCTTCCGGCGTCGCCTCGAGATAGTTATCTCTGTAATCCTTCAGAATCTGCAGCTCCGGACAGTCAGGTCCCTTTCCAAGCCCCTCGCATACCGCCGTTGTGACATAACACAGCTTTTTGCGGAAGCCTCCGGCGATCATATCATAGGAGGCAAGGCCGATGTTTGCGTCAAAGGCCTCGTTCCAGCGCTTTACCAGCAGCTCAGATAACGGCTCCACAAAACTCGCCGGATACTTCCGGACGGCAGGAATGAACTGAATACTGACCAGAAAATTGAAATCCATCTGCTTCTGGCTCTTCGCCGATTTCTTTGTCTCTTTTGCGACTTCATTGCGGGCGGCTTCCAGTATATAGTCTGTCAGCTGCATGGCTGCTTCCTCCGACTGGCCGCCGCCGACATAGACCATCTCCATCGCCTCGAAGAGATCCCTGTTTGCGTTGTAAAAGTTCGAGAAATCATCCTCGAAAGTGCTTTTCTTAAACTGCTTGAGCGGATTGTCGCAGGACGCAAACAGCTCCGCCGTCCGCGCCTCGATCACGGACTTGTACATCGGCAGATTCTGGACATCCTGAATCTGTATCTCTTTTCTCTCTCCAAGCGCCTCAGCGACATCGATCTCCTCTCCGCAGAACATGCAGCGGACTGTCTCATGATCGTCGGGAACCTGGATTTTCTCTTTACATTTCGGACATGTACCTTCTCTGAACATCGCTCTTACTCATCCCAGTTGTGATAGACAGCCTGAACATCATCGTCGTCATCCAGAAGATCGAGAATACGGTTCAGGGATTTGATATCGTTCTCATCGCTCAGCTCCACATAGTTCTGCGGGATCATCGTGACCTCCGCACTCGCCATCGGAACATTCTCCTTCTCAAGAGCCTCACGCACTGCCGAAAAATCATCCGGAGAGGTCAGAATCTCAAAGCTGTCCTCCTCCTCGGAAAAGTCCTCCGCGCCCGCGTCCAGTGCCATCATCATCAGATCGTCCGCCTCCAGCGAGCACTCTTCGCGGTCGACGATGATCTGTCCCTTCTGGTCAAACATGTAGGATACACAGCCGTTCGTTCCGAGACTGCCCTTGCCCTTCGTGAAAGCATTCCGTACATTGGACGCCGTGCGGTTCTTATTGTCCGTCAGCGCCTCAACGATGATCGCGATGCCGCTCGGGCCATAGCCTTCATATGTAATGTGTTCGTAGTTGACGCTGCCCGCGTCGCCCGCCGCGCGCTTGATCCCGCGCTCGATCGTGTCGTTCGGCATATTGTTGGCCTTCGCCTTCGCAATCACGTCGCGCAGGCGGCTGTTGTTATTCGGATCCGGGCCGCCCTCCTTGACCGCGACCGCGAGCTCACGGCCGATAATAGTAAATACTTTTCCCTTCGCCGCATCGTTCTTCTCTTTTTTGTGTTTGATGTTGGCGAACTTGGAATGTCCTGACATAATACATTCCTCCTTTGTGATCTTGTCTCTGATTTATTAGTGTAACATGGAAAACCAGCCTTTGCAATCCTATGTATCCAGTTCCAAGCTGATTTTCAGTGCTCTGTCAATCTCCCAGAGGGCTGCGCCGTCGAGATGGCAGACCTTGTCCCGGAGCCTTTTTTTGTCGATGGTGCGCAGTTGCTCCAGCAATATGACAGAATCCTTCACCATCTGTGTGGACGAAGCCCGCAGCTCCACGTGTGTCGGCAGCTTTGCCTTGTTCATCCTCGAAGTGATCGCGGCGCAGATGACCGTCGGGCTGTGCCGGTTTCCCACGTCATTCTGGACAATCAGGACGGGCCGTACGCCGCCCTGCTCTGAGCCGATAACCGGCCTCAAATCCGCATAATAGATATCTCCACGTCTGATAAGCAAATGTTTCACTCCGATCTTTTTGATTTAATCGAAGTATTTCCATCTTATTCCTCATTTATGCCTGTGCCGGAAAAATAATCCTGAACGGCAATGATCTGTCCGTCCTTCCAGAAACGCCGCGGGACGCGTTTTCCGATATCGCAGGCCAGCTCGTAGTTGAAGCGCCCGCACAGCTCGCCGAGCTGCTCCATCGTGATCTCCTGCCCGCCCTCCGAACCGATCAGCGTGACCATATCGCCCTCGGAAGCTTCCGGGATTTCCGTCACATCCACCATGAACTGATCCATGCAGACGCGTCCCAGAATCGGAGCTCTCCTCCCCCGGATCAGCACATGTCCCTTTCCGGAGAGAAGCCGCGGGTAGCCGTCCCCGTAGCCGACCGGAATCGTGGCGACTCGCATCGGCCGCTCCGCGACAAAGGTGCCGCCGTAGCTGACCGCCGCGCCCGGCTGCAGATCCTTGATATAGACAATGTGGCTCTTCAGCGACATGACCGGTACGATCGGCACTGCAAACTTATCGACCTCATCGGAAGGATAGAGGCCGTAGATCGAGATGCCCGCACGCACCAGATCGAGATTGGCCTCCGGCAGGTCGAAGATACCCGCGCTGTTCGAACAGTGATGATAGCGGATGCCAACGCCCCGCTGCTCCAGAAGCTCCGAGAACGCAAGATAACGCGCAAGCTGCCCCCTCGCTGAAGTCTTATCCCGCTCGTCTGCCCTTGCAAAATGTGTGAAGAGTCCCTCCGTCTCCAGACAGGGAAGTTCGCTGATCTCCTTCACGATATCGGCGCTGCCTTCCGTATCCGCGAATCCGATCCTGGACATGCCGGTGTCAACTTTGATATGGACATGCACCGTCTTCCCCTGGCGGACCGCCTCCTCCGAGAGCTGCCTGGCCATCGAAAGCTTGAAGACTGCCGGCCGGATATCGTATTTCACCACATCCTCGTAGGCGTCCGGAAATACGAAACCAAGAATCAGCAGCGGCTTTGTGATACCCGCGCGGCGCAGCGTCAGCGCCTCCTCAATCGTGGCAACCGCGAAGCCCCAGATGTAATCATATTCCTGCATCATGCGCGCGATCGGCGTCGCGCCGTGCCCATAGCCGTCCGTCTTGATCACTGCGATAATCTGCGTATCCGGCTTCAGATTTTTTTTCATGCTCTTAAAATTATATGCAGCCGCGTCAAGATTGATTTCCGCGCAGACTCTCAGATAATTGTTCATATCTCTATGCCTTTCCGGCCATGGCTCCAGGCAGATACTCGATCAGATGCCGCGCCATCAGCCCATAATATCCTTCTTTTTCTGCAGCAAGGTCTCCTGCCCTTCCGTGCAGCCACACGCCGAGCAGCGCCGCATCAGCCGGCTCTGTCCGCTGTCCCAGCAGCCCGGCGATGATGCCGGTCAGCACGTCGCCGCTGCCCGCAGTCGCCATCCCGTTATTGCCGCTCGTATTGATGAAAACCGTGCCGTCCGGCATGCCGACCGCCGTCGGAGCGTCCTTGAGTACACAGATACAATGATGCTCCGCTGCAAACCGCGCCGCGCATCCCGGCACATCTGCCGCGATCGCCTTTATGGAAATACCGCTCAGACGCGAAAATTCACCCACATGCGGCGTGACAATAAGAGGAGAACTCCGCCTGGACAGCAGCTCCCGGACGCCCATACCAGCCAGGGCATTCAGTCCATCTGCATCCAGCACCAGAGGCCCCGAAAAGTTCCGCAGCGCCCGTTCTGTCATATCCTTCGCCATCGCCTCCGGGCCGAGTCCCGGACCGACTGCAGCCGCATCCGCCCAGTCGAAGCACGCTTCTATCTTCCCCCAGTCCGGGTGCGCGCGGTCAAAAGTCGTCAGAATCGCCTCGGGAAGCAGTTCCTGCAGGACAATGCGGTTTTCCTCCGGCGTCACGATGCGGACAAGTCCCGCTCCCGCCCGGCAGGCCGCATGGGCGCACAGATATGCAGCGCCTGCCATACCGACGGAGCCCGCCACACAGAGCACCTTCCCATATGTGCCCTTGTGCGAACGCGCGACCCGAGGCGGCAGACGTTTCAGCACGGTACTGTCAATTTTTCTCTCTTTCTCTCCCATCGAAGTCCTGCTCCCTTCCACATGGAAAAGGGGACGCCGCAATGCTCTGCGTCATCCCCGCGCTCTCATCCGCTCTGGGCTTTTATCCCATTCCGTTCGAGTCATCGTTGACGATCCGATAGGAAAGCTGCATCAGGCTGTCGACCAGATGCACATTCTCCACCACCACATCGTCCGGCACATCCAGATCCAGATGTGCAAAATTCCAGAGTGCCTTCACGCCGCAGTTCACCAGGCGTGTGGCCACCTCCTGCACTCTGCTCTTCGGTAACGTCAGAATCGCGATCTCGACCTTTTCCCTCTCGATGAAATCCTCCAGATCGTCCATCAGCATCACCGGGATGCCACTGATTTTCGTTCCGACAAGTTCAGGCTTTACATCAAATACTGCCTTCGTCTCAAAGCCTCTCTTTGCAAAGTCATAATTGGCCAGCGCATGACCGAAATTACCGCCACCAATAATAATCATCGGATGCATCTTATCCACACCAAGGATCTTTCCAATCTCATCGTGCAGATACTTTACATTGTATCCATATCCCTGCTGTCCAAAGCCCCCGAAATTGTTCAGATCCTGCCGGATCTGGGACGCCGTCACCTGCATCTTGCTGCTGAGTTCCCCGGAGGAAATACGTTCCACACCATTGTTCAGCATCTCTCCCAGGTAACGATAATACCGCGGAAGTCTCTTTATGACAGCTTTGGAAATCCGCCGTTCTTCCATAAAATCCTTCTCCTCCACAAAAATCATACATTCGCTATTATAAATCTGCGTCATTTTTATGTCAAACTACTTTTTGGAGGAATCTTGTTTCTATTTTATTTTACCACAAAGTTCACCACGCGGTTCGGCACGTAGATCTCTTTCACAAAGGTCTTGCCCTCTGTCAGCGAAGCAATCCTTGCATTCGCCTTCGCGATTGCAAAGACTTCCTCCTTTTCCGCACCGGTCGGGATCACGACGGTCGCGCGGAGCTTGCCGTTGATCTGCACGCCGATCTCGGTCTGCGCTTCCACTGTCTTCGCCTCGTCGTAGGACGGCCACTCGGCGAGCGCGAGGAAACCCTCTCCTCCTGTCGCCTCCCAGATCTCCTCCGAGAGATGCGGCGCAAATGGATTGAGCAGTTTTACAAAGGTCTGTACCTGTTCTCTGCTCACCTTGCCCAGTGCATAGATATCGTTCGTCAGCGTCATCAGCGCCGCAATCGCCGTATTGAACTTCATCTCCTCGATGTCGGAGCTCACCTTCTTAATCGTGCGGTGAAGGGAAGTCTCAAGCTTCTGCGTATCCGGATCCTCGGAAATCATATCGGTGAACGCCGCCACGCGCTCGAGGAAGCGCTTGCAGCCCTTCACAGAATTGTCATTCCAGGGCGTTGCCGCACTGTAATCGCCCATGAACAGCACATAGGTGCGCAGGGTGTCCGCGCCGTAATCCTCCACGATGTCGAGCGGATCGACGACATTTCCCTTGGATTTACTCATCTTGTCGCCGTCCGGTCCGAGGATCAGTCCCTGGATTGAGCGCTTCGCATAGGGTTCCGGGCAGGGCACAACGCCGATATCGTACAGGAACTGGTGCCAGAAACGGGAGTAAAGGACGTGACGCGTCACATGCTCCATCCCGCCGTTGTACCAGTCGACCGGCATCCAGTATTTCAGCTTCTCCGGATCGGCCAGCGCCTCCTTATTGTGCGGATCCGTGTAGCGCAGGAAATACCACGAAGAGCCCGCCCACTGCGGCATCGTGTCGGTCTCGCGCCGCGCGTCGCGCCCGCACTTCGGGCACTTGCACTTCACAAAGGACTCCACCTTCGCGAGCGGGGACTCTCCATCTTCACCCGGCTGGAAATGCTCTACAGGCGGCAGGCGCAGCGGCAGTTCCTCATAGGGCACCGCCACCGGTCCGCAGTAGTCGCAGTGCACGATCGGAATCGGCTCGCCCCAGTATCTCTGGCGGTTGAAAGCCCAGTCCTTCATCTTGTACTGGACGCCGGCACGGCCGATGCCGCGCTTCTCCAGCTCCTCAAGCATGCGCTCAATCGATTCCTTTTTATTCGTATAACCATTCAGATATTCAGAGTTCACCATCTCGCCGTCGCCGGTGTAAGCTTCCTTCGACATATCACCGCCCTTGATGACCTCGATGATGTCAATGCCGAATGCTTTCGCAAAATCATAGTCTCTCTGGTCGTGCGCCGGCACCGCCATAATTGCGCCGGTGCCATAGCCCATCATGACATAGTCCGCGATGAAGATCGGAATCTTCTTGCCGTTGACCGGGTTGACCGCGACCAGTCCTTCGATCTTCACGCCGGTCTTGTCCTTCACGAGCTGCGTGCGCTCAAATTCACTCTTCTTCGCACACTCTGCACGGTAGGCCTTCACTGCGTCCATATTCTGCACGCGGTCCGCATACTTGTCGATCAGCGGATGCTCCGGCGCGATGACCATAAAGGTCACACCGAAGAGCGTATCCGGTCTTGTCGTGTAGATCTCGAGCTTCTCATCGATGCCGTCGACCGCGAAGTCGACGAATGCGCCCTTTGACTTGCCGATCCAGTTGATCTGCTGCTGCTTCACGTTCTCGGGATAGTCCACATGCTCGAGACCTTCCAGCAGGCGATCCGCATAGGCCGTGATGCGCAGATACCAGACGTCCTTCGAGCGCTGCACGACCTCGCCGTGGCACATGTCGCAGTGTCCGCCCTGGCAGTCCTCATTGGACAGGACGACCTTGCAGTTCGGGCAGTAGTTGACAAGCGCCGTATCGCGGAAAGCCAGCCCCTTTTCAAACATTTTGAGGAAAATCCACTGGCTCCACTTATAATAATCTTCGTCTGTCGTATCGATCACACGGTCCCAGTCAAAGGAAAAGCCCACGCGCTTGAGCTGATTCGTGAACTTCGCGATGTTCTGATCCGTGATCTTGCGGGGATGAATGCCGGTCTTGATCGCGTAGTTCTCGGTCGGCAGGCCGAAGGCGTCGAAACCGATCGGATTCAGTACATTATAGCCCTGCATCCTTCTCTTTCTGGCGATAACCTCAATGCTGGAATACGCCTTGATATGTCCGACGTGCATGCCCGCGCCGCTGGGATATGGAAATTCGACCAGTCCGTAGAACTTCGGCTTCGGACTGCCGTCGACTGCCTTGAAGATGCCGGCCTCCTCCCATCTCTGCTGCCATTTCCCCTCGATCTTGCGGAAATTGTGTTTCATTTCATCCATCCTCCTGTATCTGTATCGCTTATGATATAAAAGTCGATTGATTTTCCAATCTAGTTTAATATACCGTTTGCGGTTTGTCAACATCCGTGCTATTATAGGAAATAGTTCGCGCCGGACACATACCACGAACGGTATCTACGAAAGGAGAAATCAGATATGGGTATCATTATCGGACTGATTATCGGCGGCATCGCCGGTTGGATCGCCGGAAAAATTATGGACAACGAGGGCGGCCTCCTCAGAAATATTATTCTCGGAATCATCGGCGGTGTTGTCGGAAATATCGTGCTCGGCTTCATTGGCATCCACGGGAGCGGCTTCATTGGCAGCATCATTGTGAGCGTGATCGGCTCCTGCATTGTGATCTGGCTGGTCAACAAGATCGCGGGAAATCGCTAGAGGAGAGGTTCTATGAAAATCGGTTTTATCGGGCTCGGCCTGATCGGCGGCTCCATTGCACGGGCGATCCGTCACTTTTATCCGGAGGCGGAGATTGTCGCATATTCCCGCACGCGGGCTTCGGTCGAACAGGCCGCGGCGGACGGCGTCGTAAGCCGGGTTCTTGATGGAGTCGGGGAAGCGTATTCCGATTGCGACTACATCTTCCTCTGCGCGCCGGTCGCGAGCAACGCGGACTACCTTGCGAGACTTAAGCCCATTATCCGCCCATCCGTCATCATCACGGACGTCGGCAGTACCAAGTCCGACATTCACGCGAAGGTGACGGAGCTCGGCATGGAGAAAAATTTCATCGGCGGACATCCGATGGCAGGATCCGAGAAAACGGGCTACGCGCATTCGAAGCGCATTCTGATCGAGAATGTCTACTATGTCATCACGCCGACTTTCCAGGTGGCGCAGGACGCAGTCGAACGCTACCGTGATTTTGTGCGCAGCCTGCGGGCGCTGCCGCTCATACTTGACTACCGGACGCACGATTATGTGACAGCCGGCGTCAGCCACCTGCCGCATATCATCGCATCCTCGCTCGTAAATCTCGTGCGGGACTCCGATACCGAGGACGGCGTCATGCGGATGATCGCGGCCGGCGGGTTCAAGGATATCACGCGCATCGCTTCCTCCTCCCCGGAGATGTGGGAGCAGATCTGCATGACGAACCGCGAAAATATTTCCGCGATCCTCGCGGACTATATCGCATCGCTGAATACCATCAAGGATCAGCTCGATGAGGCGCAGTCCGGGGCTATTTATCACCTCTTCGAGACCTCACGCGACTACCGGAACAGCCTGCCGAAGAAAGGCAGCGGAGCGATTCAGCGTATTTATGAGATTTACTGCGATATGGCGGACGAACCGGGCAGCATTGCCACGCTGGCGACGATTCTGGCGAGCAACCAGATCAGCCTGAAAAATATCGGCATCGTCCACAGCCGCGAATTCGTCGAGGCGGTACTTCGCATCGAATTTTATGATGAGGAAGCGCGGCTGAGTGCAGTTGATACTTTGAGGAAACACCGTTACACGGTTTATGAACGCTGAATGGAGATTTTTATGAAACTTAGCAAAGCCGACAGACCGCTTCGGGGAAACGTGACCATTCCCGGCGACAAGAGCATCTCCCACCGCTCCATCATGTTCGGAGCACTCGCGGAGGGTACGACCCGCGTCACGAATTTCCTTCGCGGGGCGGACTGCCTCTCGACCATCTCCTGTTTTCGCAAACTGGGCATTGCGATAGAGGAAAATCCAGCGGAAATCCTGATTCACGGAAAAGGGCTGCACGGCCTTACCGCGCCGGACTCCATACTGGACGTCGGCAACAGCGGCACGACAACGCGCCTGATCTCCGGCATTCTGGCCGGACAGCCCTTCACGACGGAGCTTAACGGAGACAAGTCCATCCAGAGCCGCCCGATGAAGCGAATTATCGATCCGCTCTCTTTGATGGGCGCGGATATTGAGAGCATCCGCGGCAACGGCTGTGCGCCGCTGCGCATCAGGAGCGCCCCTCTGCACGGTATTCACTATACTTCAAAGGTGGCTTCGGCGCAGGTAAAATCCTGCATTCTGCTGGCCGGGCTCTACGCGGACTCTGAGACGAGCGTGACGGAACCGTATCTCTCCCGCAATCACACGGAGATTATGCTGCGCCATTTCGGTGCGAAGCTCACGAGCGCGGGGACGACCGCCACCATCCGGCCGGAGCCGGAGCTTGTTGCGCAGGATATCAAGGTGCCGGGGGATATCTCTTCCGCCGCCTACTTTATCGCCGCCGGACTGATCGTGCCGGGATCCGAGATTCTGATCCGAAACGTGGGCGTCAACCCTACGCGGGACGGGATCCTCAAAGTATGCCGTGAAATGGGCGCGGACATCACGCTCTTAAATGAAAATGATGAGAACGGGGAGCCGACGGCTGATCTGCTCGTGCGGCACAGCAGTCTGCACGGCGTCACCATCGGCGGCGCCCTGATACCGACGCTGATCGACGAGCTCCCGGTCGCGGCCCTGCTGGCCTGCTTCGCCGAGGGGACGACGATTATCCGCGATGCGCAGGAGCTGAAGGTCAAGGAGTCCAACCGCATCGACGTGATGGTGGAAAATCTCACTGCGATGGGGGCACGCGTGACCGCCACTGACGACGGCATGATCATTGAAGGGGGACGGCCTCTGCACGGCGCAACCATCGACAGCCACCTCGACCACCGCATCGCGATGACCTTCGCCGTGGCCGCGCTGGCAGCGGACGGAGAGACCGAGATCCGGGACGCGGACTGCGTGCAGATCAGCTATCCGGATTTCTATCATGATCTGAATGGACTGCAGCATTAACTTTTCACAA
>MSHD01000055.1 GCA_001941045.1 Lachnospiraceae bacterium Zagget2 | reverse complement strand
GTCGCAAAATGGCAGTTTTACGACACGAGAATGCCAAATATAGTACCAAAAGGAGGTTTTAACCATGCCGCTTAGTTATCATGAACAGATGGACGAAAAGAATTTGCGGAAGCTGCGTGAACTGATGAAAGAACTGCCGACTTTCTCCAGAGAATTTTTTATTGCAATGGAAATCAAAAAGGCGACGAACACACGGCGCAATTACGCGTATGACCTGAGTACCTTTTTTTACTTTCTGAAGACAGAAAATCCTTATTTTCGTGATAAAGATATCCGGACTCTTCCGGTTTCGGTTCTTGATGATATCCAGCCGATCGATATTGAGGAATATCTGTCATTTCTGACGTCTTATGAGAAGGATGGCCAGATCTATCGAAATCATGAGGAAGGCAAGGCACGTAAGCTGGCTACGCTAAACACATTCTTTGGTTATTATCACAAGAAAGGAATCATTGAGAAAAACGCGCCGTCTGTCGTGGATGTTCCGAGGGTTAAGGATAAAAATATCATTCGTCTGGACGCAAATGAGGTTTCCCAGCTGATCGATAATATTGAATCCGGGGAAAAGCTTTCCAAACAGCAAAAAGTCTGGCACCAGAAGAACAAAATCCGCGATCTTGCAATCGTTGTTACACTGCTGGGAACAGGCGTTCGAGTGACAGAACTGGTAGGACTGGATCTTACGGATCTGGATTTTGATAATGGCGCTATGCGTGTGATCCGCAAAGGCGGCAACGAGGATATCGTCTATTTTGGGGAGGAAACCGAGGAAGTACTGCGAAATTATCTTGATGAGCGGCTTACCATGGAGCCGGAAAAGGGACACGAAAATGCGTTGTTTATTTCACAGAACAATACACGGATCACGGTTCGTTCTGTTGAGCGTCTTGTCAAAAAATATGCTTCCACTGCAACTGCAAAGCGAATCACACCGCACAAACTGCGCAGTACTTACGGCACGGCGCTTTATCAGGAGACAGGCGATATTTATCTGGTCGCTGATGTGCTTGGTCATAAGAACGTCAATACGACGCGGAAGCATTATGCGGCGATGAAGGAGGAGAACAAACGCAGGGCTGCGAATATTGTGCAGTTGCGTGAGAAAAAGCCGGATGAACAGCAATGAATATACATAAATATATTATGTGAAGCTTTTGAAATGATCCAATATAAATTCGTTTATTTTTCGCTCGCTGAGCGTAACCTGTGAAGCCCCCATGAATAATGTGCTGCAGGAAGCCGCTGCACAGGCATAATGACAGGCATCTTCAAAGCGGTCGCCTGCCAGAATCCTCGTCAGGAAGACTGCGACCATGCAGTCTCCCGCACCTGTCGTATCGACAGGCTTCACGGGAACCGCCGGTATCCAGCCGGAAAAGGTATCATCCAGACAAAAGCAACCCTTCCCGCCGCATTTGATAATGACATGACGGACGCCAAGATCATGATAAACCCTTGCCGCGGACTCTGCGCTGTTCGTGCCGGTCATAGGCAGAGCGTCGTAGAGACTGGGAAGGAAATAGTCGATATAGGGAAGAAATGGACGGATTCCGGGCAGCCCCTGGCCGAGCTTATCGGAGGCAAGATCCGCGAAAACCAGAATTTCGTTTTTCTTTGCCTGCTTCAGATATCCCTCCAGACCGTCCTGTTCCAGGCTCGTCATGGAAAACAGACTTGCCAGGGAAATCGCCTGACAGTCTGCCGGAAATTCGTCCGGCAGATCCGCTTTGCCAAGCGTACTGTGCGCGCCCTTTACGGAAAAGGTATGGCGCTCTCCCACCCCATTTACAAGGATAAGAGAAGCAGTGGTCTGAAAATCCGTTTTCCGGCGCAGAAAACGAGTGTCGACGCCGCGGTTACGCAGAGCGTCTGCGAGCAGCTGTCCGTTCTGATCATCCCCGACACAGCCGCAGAGAGCTACGTCGACACCGAGTGCAGCCAGATGAACACTCTGGTTTACTGCGTCGCCGCCCGGAAGGATACGAATATCGGAAATTCTTTGTTTTTCTTTCCATGTCACGCTGGCTTCCACGGGACAGGCAGTGATGTCGATCACCGCGGAGCCAATACATAATACACTCATGATTTCTATATCCAGTTATTACAATGTCAGAGGAGAAAATGCAGGGGCACTCATGCGCCGCGCTGCTGACTCTCCTGCTCCATCTCGTTCTCCCGCCTGCTCTCCTCCTCCGCGGCCCGCGCGTTCATGATCAGCATCTGCAGACGGTTCTCAATATTCGCGAAACTCACGTCCGGATCGTAGTCAAGCGGCAGGATCTGTACGTTCGGGTAGAGCTCCTTCAGTCTCTTCGCGATACCGCGCCCGACGACGTGGTTCGGCAGGCAGCCGAAGGGCTGCAGAATGATGAAGGCCTTGCAGCCATGCTTTGCGTGGTGCAGGATCTCGCCCGGAATCAGCACGCCCTCGCCGGCGTCGAAGGTGTGATGGATGATCGGATCACTTTCCTTCACCAGATCCTGCATCCGGCAGGCAGGCTCGTAGAGCGGATGCTCCTTCGCGATGGAATCGGTTATGTTGTGCGCCCAGTTGAACACAACATCGACCGTCTTAAACCAGACCTTTTTGTCGAGCGGCCGGTCGAGATGATATTCCCGGATCTGCGCGCCCTGATAAAAGTATGTCTTGCGAATTACGTCGGTCATCTTTGCCTCGATGATCTCAAAGCCGTTTTTCTCAAGGTAATCCTCGATGTCATGGTTCGCGCCCGGGTGGAAATTGAGCAGGTACTCTCCCACGATCAGCACGCGCGGCTTTGGATTGCTGCGGTCGTATTCCACGCTCTTCATGATCTCGATCGCCTTTTTAAATCCTTTTCTCGTGCCGTGGACGCCGTGATACATGCCGTCTACCAACGCGTCCATCGCATCTTCAAAAGCCTGGTTCGCGATGCCCGGCACCGTCTCATAAGGACGAATCTTGCGCAGCAGCTCCTCCAGCGCGTCGATCATCGGCATGGATTCGGCGAGCAGCACCGACGCGCCGATGCTCATCTTATAGCCCGGATGCAGGTGATGGGAATCCGCGTCGTCGTTCGTGACAATCGGGACATCGGCGTAGCCTGCGTCGTCGAGCGCCTTGCGAAGCAGCGCGCTGTAGTGTGTCAGGCGGCAGTCGCCGATGTACTTCGCCATCGCAACCGCGACATCCTGTCCGTCGTATTTTCCGCTGCGCAATGCGGCCAGAATTTCACCGATAACGATCTGCGCCGGGAAACAGATATCGTTATGTACATATTTCTTACCAAGCCGGATTGCCTCCTCGCGTCCAACGTCGAGCGGCACAGTGCGCAGCCCCTGGCTCGCGAAGGCCGCCGACATCACCCGGCAGAATGCATGAGAAGTATTCGGCACAAGGATAATCTTCTCCTTCTTATCCGCCTTTGTAAACTTGGTCGGATAGGGATCGTAAAGCTCCTGCACGGCCAGATCCGGATGCTGCCGCCTGCTCATCTCCACCGTCTCAATGAAGGAGCGCACACGGATGCGCAGCGGTCCCTGGATATCGCTTTCGTCGAGCTTGAGGACAAGCGGCGTCTTGCCGGAGATTTCCTTCATCAGGCGGATGATCTCATCGGAAAGATAGGCATCATGGCCGCAGCCAAAGCTCACGATCTGGACATATTCGAGATGTTCGCTTCTGGCCGCCAATATAGCCGAGGACAGCATTCTGGCGTGATAGTTATTGACGATATCGAGCCGACTCATGCTCAGATCCACCTTCGTCACCTCGGGCAGCGAATCCGCGGTCAGCACCGGGATGCCCATGCTGGTGAACATCTTCGGCAGATCGTGATTGACGAGCTCGTCGTTCTGATAAGGGCGCGAGGCCAGCACGACGGCATAGCTCCCTTTCGCCGTCACTTCATCGAAGATCTTCTGCCCTTCCGCTTTCAGGCTGCTCTCAAAGCGCTCCTGCGCCGCGTCAGCGGCCTCCATGGCCTGCCTGGTCAGTTCCTGTGAAATGCCGAAGGTCTCCTCCATATAGGCGGTGAGCTGGCGGTTGCGGTCCTTCTTCTTATACCAGTGGAACAGCGGCGCGTCGTAGGGAATGTTCCAGCGCCGCTCCGGATTGTCGGAATTGCGCACGACGATTGGATAGCCCTTGACGATTGCGCACATCGACTCGCTTGTGTCCGCCGTGTTTTCCGAGGTCACGGTCGTGATCGTCGGCATGAAAATGCGGTCGACGCCGTGCTTTACCAGATTGCGGATGTGGCCGTGCACAAGCTTTGCCGGGAAACACACCGTATCGGAGGTCACAGCGGAAAGCCCGCTCTCATAGATCTTCCGTATGCTCTTGTCGGAGATGCGCACCGAAAAGCCCAGCGCGCGGAAAAAAGTCGTCCAGAAGGGCATCGTCTCCCAGAAGGAAAGCACGCGCGGAATACCGATCGTGATATCCCTTTGCGGCGCAAGCTGCGGGTACGGATAATCCTGGAACAGCAGTTTTTCCCTCGTGTCGAAGAGATTCGGGACGGATTCCATGCCCTGATTCGTCTCCTTCAGCTTTTTACGGACAGCCTCATCCTTCGGGTCGCCAAGAATCTCACCGCGCTCGCAGCGGTTATTCGTGACCCAGGAGTTGCCGTTGGAAAAACGGACAATCGCGCGCTTGCAGTGATTCGTGCAGAAGGGACAGGGCAGATTCGCTTCCCGCGTGTAGGAGAAATCATCCATCGCGTCGAGACCGATAAAGCTGCTTTTACCTCCCTGCCGCAGATGCTGCTCCTTCGTGAGCAGCGCCACGCCGATCGCGCCCATGATACCGGGATACGGTGCGCGGATCACTTCCTTGCCGAGATACTGTTCCAGCGCGCAGAGCACCGCGTCGTTCTCAAAGGTGCCGCCCTGCACGACAATGCGGTCGCCGAGGGAATCTACATTGGAAATGCGGATGACCTTGGTAAAGACATTTTCAATGATGGAGCGGCAGAGCCCCGCCATGATATCTTCGGGGAGCCGTCCATTGCGCTGCTCGGTAATGATACTGCTGTTCATAAAGACGGTGCAGCGGCTGCCGAGCGCAGCGGGATTCTTTGAGGAGAAGGCGGCCTCTGCGATCCCCTCCATCGGAATATGCAATGACGAGGCAAAGTTGCTCAGGAAGGAGCCGCAGCCCGAAGAGCAGGCCTCGTTGACCAGTATATTCGTGATAATGCCGTGGTCGAGCCAGATTGCCTTCATGTCCTGGCCGCCGATATCGAGCAGGAAGGTCGCGTCCTCCACATATTTGCCCGCGGCGCGCGCGTGCGCGACCGTCTCCACGGCATGGCACTCCGTGTCGAAGGCCCTGGCAAACAGCATCTCGCCGTAGCCGGTGCTTCCGGCCGCAATGATATTCAAAGTCGCTCCGGCCTCGCGATAGCGGTCCCGCATGGCGATCAGCGCCTGCTTTGCGACGGTCAGCGGATCGCCCTCATTGAGGGAATAGAAGGAGTCAAGGATATTTTCTTCTTCGTCCATCAGCACAAATTTCGTCGTTGTGCTGCCGGAATCAATACCAAGATAGGCGTTGATCACTTCTCCCCTCTCCGGCTTCTTCCAGGCACAGGAACTGTGCGCATGGCGCTTTTCAAAGGCGTGCCGCTCCTCCTCCGTGGCGAAGAAAGGCTTCGCGCCGCCGATGGAGCTTCCGGAGAGCGAAAGCTGCTCCTCGGACAGTTTTTTGATCAGATTCGTGGCGTCAAAGCTACGCGTGTCCTCCGCATACATCTGTTCCAGGGACAGCGCCGCGCCGTAGGCGACCATCAGCTCCGGATGCTCCGGCACAATTGCATCCTCCTCCGAGAGTTCAAGACGCTCAGAGAAAACCCGAATCAGGGTCGGGTTGAAGGTCAGGGGGCCGCCCTCGGAGATCACCGGCTTCTCAATGTCAAGTCCTTGGGCCAGTCCGCCGATCGTCTGCTTCGCGATCGCGTGGAAGGCTGACAGCGCCAGATCCTCCTTGGCGATGCCCTGATTCAGCAGCGGCTGAATATCAGTCTTCGCGTAGACGCCGCAGCGCCCGGAAATATCGTAAACACAAGTTCCCCGCGCGGCAAGATTGTCAAACTCCTCCGCGGAGACCTTCAGAATCGAGGCGACTTCGTCGATGAAAGCGCCGGTGCCGCCCGCGCAGCTCCCGTTCATGCGCATGTCAGCCACATTCAGAATGCCGCTGTTTTCATCTTCCTTGAAGAAAATCATCTTCGCGTCCTGTCCGCCGAGCTCGATCGCGGTGCGCACGTGATGGTACTGCTCGCGCAATGCCAGCGAATTTGCGACAACCTCCTGAATAAAGGGAACGTCCAGCTGCTCCGCGATCAGCTTCGAGCCGGAGCCGGTCAGGCAGAGCCGGAGCTTCACATCCGGGAACTCCTTCGAGAGTCTTCGCAGCGCGTCCGCCACGCTCTGTACCTGCGCCGCATTGTGCCGCCGATACTCCGAATATACGATTTTCCCACTCTCCGGATTTACCGCGACGATCTTCGTCGTGGTGGAACCCACGTCGACTCCCGCGAGCAATGTCTGTTTTATGTATTTATCTTCCGTCAATTCTATGTACCTCTGTTAAACTGCCCATAAAAAGGACAGTCCTTTCCTGTCAAAGCCTGTCTTTTCTATTATAGTTTAATCATTTGGGATTGTCCATGAATGTAAGGAACTTTAACGGAAAATTAACAGAAAGCCGGAGGTTAATCCTCCGGCCTGTCGACTTTCAGTGGCTGCTGCTCTTCCACCTTAAACACGTAACCGCAGGTGCAGGTGGCATCCTCCACGATCCTGCCCGCGACGGTGAACACCTCAACCTCTTTTCCACAGGTCGGGCATGCCCGCTCCTCCAGCACCGGTGTCTTGTACTTGCTCTCGCAACCGTCCATAACTGCCATCTTGTTTCCTCCTTTCACATGTCTGCTGTTTTTTAGTTAGTCATACATTCCTTTTGAAAACCTTATCGTTACTTCAGTTCTCCGGAACTATTATCATTATAAACTGCTTCGACGAAATTTACAATTCTATTTGTCTGATTTTTCACGAATTTACGAAATTTTAAATTTGATCTTTTGTTTTAATCATCGTATACTATGGGAGAATACAGACTGAGGTGGCGATATGAATATCTTTGGTGTGATATTGTTTGCAGGCATAGGGATTATATGGTTTTTTATGGCTTCGAGAATCTACAGAAAAAACACGGATTACGCAGTCTATCCCGTCACAGAGGGAACGGTGCTGCATACGGAAAATTTTGTCGCAGAGCGGTGGACGGCGTCCTTCTGCATCGGCGGGGAAGAGGTGCTGGGAATGGATGACCGCTTGGCCGCCTCCACATGGAAACCGGAGAAATACCATCTGCCGAAATGTGGAATGCAGGAAAGCATCTATTACTGGAAGCGCACCGAACAGGATCTTCGCTCCGGACACTATGGAATCAATGGGAAACCGGTAGAATATTATTTTCACTTCTGCGATGAGAGCTTTTATGAGCTGCGTGACCGGAAAGAAAAAAATGCGGCGATCCGATATCGGATTCTGGGCATAGTTTTCATTTTGTTTGGGATTCTGATTTTCTTACGATAGCTGCTGAGGAGAGGAAGGTGTCACCATGAACGAAGTACCATATCGCGTATATTTAAAAGAATACAAAAAAAGCGACCAGTTATGGGAGCGCAGTCCGCATCTGGCTTTTGCCATTTATACGGCGGTGACGCTGTTGCTCTTCTTTGGCGGAATGTTTGGACTCATTTACGCGGACTGTCCGGCGCCGATTCTGGCAATCTACCTGATCGGTATCTGGGTCGTCTGTATTGCGCTCGCGGTTTACCGGAATGAGATGTGCAATCTGTCAAAGTCGACCGCCTTTGTCGAGCGGGACGGCGTATTATTTTCCATAAAACTGGGTTACGCAAGAGAAATCAATTACCAGACCATGGGCAGCATCCGCGACATTGTACTCATGGGAGCGACGGACGCGCATAACGCCGCCGTCGCGGCGCAGGTGCAGAGTGCGGAGAAGGAAGTGCGAGAACGGAGAAAATATGCGGAGGCTTACTGCTCTGCCCTCGAGAATTACCTGCATACCCATGAGCTTCCCGGAGGCGTGATCGAAATCGTGCGCCTGACGAATCCCCGGATAGAAAAGAAAACTGCCTGGTCGATGTATATTTCGTACCAGGCAGGGAGCGAACGGAAAATCAGGAAATATCGAAACGCGTACGCTCTGAATCTTGAATAAAACCGTATCTTCTTATCAGTGTGTAAACTTCTCTGTCTCCTTCAGCCTTACCAGCGCCCTGGCCATGGCCGACTGAGTCATATAGTATTCCTTGATGCTCTGTTGCTGCCGCAGGCGCTCCTGCGCACGTTCAAGCGCTTCGCGGGCGCGATTCGCGTCCACGTCCTCCGGACGTTCAACCGTATCCACGAGCAGAGTCACACGGTTGTTGGCGATCTGGCAGAAGCCCTGCCCGACGACCGCTTCGTGCCACTCTCCGCCCTTCTCGCTCTGCAGGCGCATGGTGCCGGATTTGACGGCGATGACCATCTCCTCATGGTGCGCCATGACCGCGCGCTCCCCGTCAATGGCGGGGATAACGAGACAGTTGCACTGTGCGTTGTAGAAGACGCCGTTGATGCTCACAATTTTCAGATGAAAAGTTGCCATCATTCATCACCCCGCCTGGACAGCCGTATTTTTCGTGAGAAGCTCCGCCTTTGCCCTGACTTCCTCGATCGTGCCCACATTGAAGAAGGCCGCCTCCGGATAGTCGTCCATCTCGCCGTCGATGATCGCGCGGAAGCCTTTGATCGTGTCCTTCAGCGGGACATAGGTTCCCTTCACGCCGGTGAAATTCTCCGCCACATGGAAGGGCTGCGAAAGGAAGCGCTGTATCTTTCTGGCGCGATTGACGGTCAGCTTATCCTCTTCTGACAATTCTTCCATGCCGAGGATCGCGATAATATCCTGCAGCTCCTTATATTTCTGGAGCATTTCCTGTACTTTCCTGGCAGTCTCGTAGTGTTCCTCTCCCACGACGTCCGGCTCGAGGATGCGGGAGGTAGACTCCAACGGGTCGACGGCCGGGTAAATGCCCTGCTCAACAATCTTACGCGAGAGCACGGTCGTCGCGTCCAGATGCGCGAAAGTCGTCGCCGGGGCCGGATCGGTCAGGTCGTCGGCCGGCACGTAGACCGCCTGCACAGAGGTGACGGAACCGTTCTTCGTGGAGGTGATGCGCTCCTGCAGCTCTCCCATCTCGGTGGCCAGCGTCGGCTGATAACCCACTGCAGACGGCATGCGCCCGAGCAGCGCGGAGACCTCGGAACCGGCCTGCACGAAACGGAAAATATTATCGATAAAGAGCAGCACGTTCTGATTCATCTCGTCACGGAAATACTCGGCCATCGTAAGGCCGGTCTCCGCCACGCGCATACGCGCCCCGGGCGGCTCGTTCATCTGCCCGAAGACCAGCGCGGTCTTCTCCAGCACGCCAGAGGCCTTCATCTCGCTCCAGAGATCATTGCCCTCGCGGGAGCGCTCTCCCACGCCGGTGAAGATCGAGTAGCCTCCGTGCTCCGTCGCGATATTCTGAATCAGCTCCTGGATCAGCACGGTCTTGCCGACGCCGGCGCCGCCGAAGAGGCCGATCTTGCCGCCCTTGGCATAGGGAGCCAGAAGATCGATCACCTTGATGCCGGTCTCGAGGATCTCGACAACCGGGCTCTGATTTTTGAAGGATGGCGGATCGCGGTGGATGCTCCAGGACTCTCCGTCCGGCAGCGTCTCACCGTCGTCCACGGTCTGTCCCAGCACGTTGAACAGCCGCCCCAGCGTCCGCTCGCCGACCGGAACCTGGATACCGCTGCCGTCGGCGCTCACTTCCATGTCGCGGCAGAGGCCCTCGCTGGCCGAGAGCATGATACAGCGGACCACGCGCCCTCCCATATGCTTCGCGACTTCCATCACGCGCTCCTGTCCATTTGCCTGGACACGCAGCGCTTCCTTTATATGCGGGAGACTGCCTGTCTCGAACATGACGTCAACGACAGGGCCTGATACCTGTATGATTTTTCCTGTATTCATCAGACATTCCTCTCCTTTACCTTAGAATTTTGTTTAACAGTTCAGAACAGCATTGAAATGGAAAGACAGGCTGTGCAGGTTTACCTGCAAAAGGCTGTGTTTTCATTTCGGGATGGGCGGGACGTCCATCAAGCCTCAGACATATGACGCGTAAGCGGCATATAGCCTTCAAAGAAGGCGGTCTGTGGCCTGCTGTTCTGCAATAGTTACAAATTTTTCAGTGCGCGCGCACCGCTGCTCACCTCCGTGATCTCCTGCGTGATCGCGGCCTGTCTGGCCCGGTTGTACATGATGCCCAGGTCATGCAGCAGTTCATCCGCGTTGTCCGTAGCCGCGCGCATCGCGCTCATGCGGGCGTTCTGCTCGCTGCAGAAGGACTCGACGAGTGCGCCGTAGACGAAACCGGCGATGTAATTCGGCACGATGGTGTCCACCAGCTCCTCCGCGGAGGGCTCCAGCAGAAATTCCTCTTGATAGACTTCCATCGGCACAGGCAGCGCTTCCGGCTTTTTCAGCGGCAGGAGCTGCTTATCCTCCGCGACGCTCGACATACCGTTCTCCATACGGGTATAGATCACATGCAGTTCATCAATTTCATCTGCATAGAATTTCTCCAGCATAGTATGCGTGATCCAGCGTGCGCGGCTGAAGGTCGGATTCTGCACGGTGTGCTGAAAATTTTCGATAATCGGTACATGCTGCCGCGTAAAATACTGCCGTCCAAGCTCGCCGACCACAAAGAGCTGCACCTCATTCTCCGCCTCGTCGAGAAATTGCTGCGCGAGCTTCAGAACGTTGTGATTGTAGGCGCCGGCGAGTCCTTTATCGCCCGTGACCACCAAAAGACCAAGCTTTGTGTGCGCCGCGTCCGGCTGTTCGAAATAGATATGCTCCATGTCCGGCACATGCCGCCAGATCCGGTCGATCGCGGACTGCAGCGTATAAAAATAGGGCTCCGTCTTCTCCAGCTCCTGCCGTGCTTTGCGCAGCTTGGTGGAGGAAATCATGTACATGGCGTTCGTGATTTTTCTGGTGTCCTGAATGCTCTTGATCCGGCTCTGGATTTCCCGTAAACCAGCCATATCACTTCACCGCCTGACTCTTATATTCCTTTACCGCGTCCACAATCTTTACCGCGAGCGCGTCATCCAGCGTCTTTGTCTGCTCAAGTTCCTGCGTGATCTGTGGATGCTTCTGATTCACAAACTGCAGCAGGCCAGACTGGAAGGATTTGATTTCCTTCACCGGCACGTCCAGGAAAAGTTTTTTCGTCGCCGCAACCAGCGTAATCACCTGATCCGCCATCGACATCGGCGCGCCGAGCGGCTGCTTTAAGAGCTCCATCAGCCTTTTGCCGTATTCGAGCTGCTCCTTCGTGACCGCGTCAAGATCGGAGCTGAACTGCGTAAAGACTTCCGTCTCACGATACTGCGCGAGATCGATACGGATACTGCCGGCAGCCTTCTTCATGGCCTTCGTCTGCGCCGCTCCGCCGACACGTGACACCGACAGGCCGACGTTGACCGCGGGACGCATACCGGCGAAGAAGAGGTCGCTCTCCAGGAAAATCTGTCCGTCCGTGATCGAAATCACGTTGGTCGGAATGTAGGCGGAAACGTCGCCCTCCTGCGTCTCGATGATCGGCAGCGCCGTGATCGAACCGCCGCCAAGCCGGTCGCTCAAGCGGCTCGCGCGCTCCAGAAGGCGTGAATGCAGGTAAAAGACATCGCCCGGATAGGCTTCCCGTCCCGGTGAGCGTTCCAGCAAAAGCGACAGGGAACGGTAGGCGACCGCATGCTTTGACAGGTCGTCATAGACGATCAGCACGTCCTGTCCGCGGTGCATGAAGTATTCCGCCAGCGCGGTGCCGGCGTAGGGCGCGATATACTGTAAGGGGCCGGATCACTGGCCGTCGAGGAGACGACGATCGTGTAATCCATGGCTCCGGCGTTTTCAAAGGTATGCACGAGTTTGGAGACGGTCGAGGCCTTCTGGCCGATCGCCACATAGATGCAGATGACCTTCTTGCCCTTCTGGTTCAGGATGGTATCGGTCGCGATCGAGGTCTTGCCGGTCTGGCGGTCGCCGATGATGAGCTCACGCTGTCCGCGTCCGATCGGAAACATCGAATCGATCGAGAGGATACCGGTCTCCAGCGGCGTATCCACGGACTGCCGGTCCACAATGCCGGGAGCCGGCTGCTCCACCGGACGGTAATCAGAGGCTTCGATCTCTCCTTTTCCGTCGATCGGCGCACCAAGCGCGTTCACTACCCGCCCGATATAGGCATCGCCGACCGGGACTCCGGCCATGCGGCCAGTACGGGAAACACTGCTGCCCTCCGAGATCTCCGAATCCTTTCCAAAGAGGATGCAGCCGATCTCATTTTCGCGGATATCCTGCACCATGCCTCGAAGGCCACTCTCGAAGACCAGCACCTCTCCGTACATCGCGTGGTCGACGCCCTCGATGTAGGCGATTCCGTCGCCCACACGGCTGACCGTGCCGATCTCCTGGCTCTCAATCTCAATATCGTCAAGAGAACCCTTCAGGATGCTGATAACCTCTTTATGGGAGAAGGCCGTCTCCGGGTCTGTCAGATCAAGTGCATCGATCTTTTCCCGCAGAAGCTTCCGCCGTCCGGCGGCGCTCAGGTCGTAGGCTTCGCTTCCCACGCGCAGGATAAAACCGCTGCCGAGCTCCGGATTCTGCTTCTTTGTAATCTCGGGCTCGCGGTCCGGATATTTCTGCTTCAGGAAATCGACGATCCCCTGAAACTGCGCGTCCGTCGGCTCCGTCACATATTCGAGGACGCACGGTAGATATGTATTACGATTCTGCATGAGACGCCTCACCTGCTTTTGCTAAAAATTGATCGTAGAGGGCTCCGTCGTTCTGCGCAGAGCCAAGCGACTGCTCCGCCGCGTCAAGGATCAGGCCGCGGATCTCCTGCTGCGCCTTTCCGATAATGCGCTCCTTCTGAAGCTTCGCCTCTTTCTGCGATTCTTCCACGATCTCGTCTGCCCTTGTGTGCGCGTCCGCTACGATCTGCTTATACTGGGCGCGGGCTTCCTCCTGCGCCTCTGCGATCACACGGCTCTTCTCCTCGTCCATACGGGTTTGGAAATCCGCATACTCCTGCTTTGCAGCCTGCGCCTCGTCGGAGAGCTTCTGTGCCTCCTCATAGCGCGCGCCGATCGCGGCCTCCCGCTGACTGATGATCTTGTTCACCGGCTTAAAGAGAAATTTCCGGATCAGGACATACCAGATCAGCAGATTGATGATGGTAAATACCAGATTAATATCTAATCTTAACATGTCAGCCTTCCGCCTTTCTCTTAACCCAGAAGGATGATGATCAGAAGTCCGATGACGAAACCATAGATGGCGGTCGCCTCAGCCAGTGCGGAACCAAGCAGCAGAAGACTCGTGATCTTTCCGCTGGCCTCCGGCTGTCTTGCAACGGCGTCCACGGCCTTCGAGGTCGCCAGACCGATGCCAATTCCTGCTCCAATACCTGTCAATACGGCGAGAGCCGCTCCAATTGCAATCATCATAATGTTCATTCTCCTTTTCTACTCAATATTTTCCTTGATAAACAATCCTGTCAGAAACACAAATACATAAGCCTGAATCAGACCGTCAAAGAGATCAAAGTACATGCTGCACACGACAGGCAGGCCTACCGGCAGAACATACTCAATCAGCTTCATGATGACAAAGGCTCCGAGTACATTACCGAAAAGACGCATGCACAGCGACAACGGCTTGATCACGAGCTCCAGAATGTTGATCGGCGTCACGATCGCGACCGGCTCGGTAAAGCTCTTCAACCAGCCTTTTACGCCCCTTTTCCGGATTCCGGCAACCTGTATGAGCACAATACTCATGAGCGCCAGACCAACTGTCACGTTCAGATCCTTGGTCGGTGGCTTAAATCCGAAGATACCGATCAGATTGGCTGTTCCGATATAGATCAGGATAGAGGCCAGATACGGTACGTATTCTCTTCCTTCTTCGCCGATAATGCCCTCAACGACTCCCTGCAGCCAGGTGATCGCGTACTCCAGCATCAGCTGGCCGTGCCCGGGATTTTCCACCTTCAGATTCCGGGTCAGCAGAAGCGCCGCGATCAGAAATACCGCCATGATGATCCAGGTGACGACGACCGACTCAGAGATTCCGATCCCGCCGACCGTGAACACCGTCTCACAGGTGAGCTCTTCCATCAGCGATTCGCCCAAATTTCCCATAACCGCACTTCCTTTCTAAAGTCTTTCCGGAAGCCCTGCTTCCGAGTTCGTTCCTTATTATAATAAGATATAATCAAAAAATCCAACTCATTTTTGAAAGAATTTTTAACAGAAATTTCAGTATTTTTTGTGAATTAATACACAAAACAGGAAAACATCTGTTTGCTTTTTTTCCTTCCCCATGCTATAATCAAGGAAACAAATGTTCGATTCGGAGGAAATGTGATATGGGATATGGTAAGATCACGCCAAAACAGCAGGAAATTCTGGAATTTATCAAGTCTGAGATTCTGAACCGGGGCTATCCGCCGGCGGTGCGCGATATCTGCGAAGCGGTGCATCTGAAGTCCACCTCTTCGGTGCACTCTCATCTGGAGACGCTTGAAAAGAATGGCTACATCCGCCGGGATCCGACAAAGCCGCGGGCAATCGAGATCATCGACGATACGTTCAATCTGACGCGGCGCGAGGTCGTGAATGTGCCGATGCTCGGCACGGTGGCCGCAGGACAGCCGATTCTCGCGCAGGAGCATATTGAGAATTACTTTCCGATTCCGGCAGAGTATATGCCGAACACCGACTGCTTCATGCTGAAGGTCAAAGGGGACAGCATGATCAATATCGGCATTTTTGACGGCGATTATATTATGGTCCGTCAGCAGGATACCGCGCGGAACGGGGATACGGTCGTGGCGATGGTCGAGGATTCCGCCACGGTCAAGACCTTCTATAAGGAAGACGGCCATTTCCGGCTGCAGCCGGAGAATGACTACATGGATCCGATCATCGTGGACGAAGTACAGATCCTTGGAAAAGTGTTCGGAGTCTTCCGGATGTTTCTCTGAAGACAGGCTTATTGCAGGAGTTTTCTCACGCTGTCGCCAAGGCCGCGGAAGCCGACGCCAATCCCATACCAGCCGTTTCCCTGCAGCATCTGCTGCTCGACGTACAGCGTGCCATCCCGCATGTGTAGAACGGTCATGGAGTTATAATCATTTCCGGAGCTTCCCTGCACATAACGCCCATCTACAGCTCCATAATAGTCGATACAGCCGTTAAAAAAGCAATTTTCATAAAAGGAAAGAGAACCATAGTATTCTTTTCCCTGCGTTGCATCATTTTTCTCATCATAAAGGACTCGCTGCACGGAGATTGCCTCACGGTCTTCGTCAGCGAGATAATCCTGCGCAAGCATCATCCCATAATTCGTACAGGAGTTATAGATCTCCGCATAGTAGATCTGATAACTGGAAGCATTTACCAGAAAGCTATAGTCATAGTTTGTTCCATCTGTAAAATTCAGATACCAGAAGTTCAGCATTTCCTTTGTATTGTCATCTTCTTCGGTATCATAGGTCAGACTGTAATATTTGGCGGAACGAATATGCTCGGACCAGTCCTCGTAGAGTGCTTCGGTCGGTTCAAACTCATCAGAGGCTGCGTAGGCCGCATCATATCCTCTCTCACTGATCCAGACGAGCATCCCATCGTTTGCCGCCTGAATTGCCTGATCATAGACGGACTTGATCAGATCGCTGTTCCCATATGCATTCTCTTCCTCCAGTGTCGAGAGCAAAAGCAGTTC
The DNA here is from genome assembly GCA_001941045.1 of Lachnospiraceae bacterium Zagget2. GTDB lineage: Bacteria > Bacillota > Clostridia > Lachnospirales > Lachnospiraceae > Hominiventricola. The sequence continues at coordinate 7,764 of MSHD01000055.1, read as the reverse complement.
GCCCCCATTATCCAGATAGGAAAAAGCCTGTATAATATCAATCACATTATCCGAACTCTGCTCCAGATACTGGAACTGATCCCTGTCTGCCTGTTCCACGGTGTTCAGTCTTCCATCATCAAGCCAGCGGCTTACCATGCGCGGCATGAACAGTACCCCCACGGCCAGCAGAACAATCATGAGCAGACTCAGCCAGAATAACAATCTTCCCTTAAAGGTCTTCATCCTGCACCTCCCCGCAACGGAAGCTTATCGCAATATCTGTTCCCTTACCCGGACGGCTGAAAATCTTCCAGCGTGCAGCGTGCAGTGCCAGAATCCGGCTGCAGAGCGCCAGTCCAAGACCTGCGCCGCCTTCCTTCCGCGCACGCGATTTGTCAATCATATAAAAGGCCTCGGTAATCCTGGAGATTTCCTCCGCTTCGATGCCGCATCCGTTATCGCTGATACAGAGAAGATAGCTGTTCGGGTAATTTTTCCCCCGAATTTGAATCTGTCCACCGGATGGCATGGCTCTGCGCGCATTTTCCAGAATGTTTGTAACCGCGGAGATCAACAGCGTCCGATCCCCCTCGATACAGCCTTCTTCCAGATCGACGGCCAGCGTCACATTCTGCGCCTGCCTGCTCTCCTCCGTAATGCGGACGGCTTCCTCTACCAGATTCTCTACATCCAAAGCGCGAAGACTGAGTTCCTGTTTGCCGGCCACAATCATATCGAGCATCTTTCGCGACAGATTTTCCAGACGTTTTCCCTGCTGATAGATATATCCGGCTGCATCGACAACTTCTTCCTTTGTGCAGTCCATGGTGCGCAGCATATCTGCATATCCGATGATCGAAGTCAACGGCGTTTTCAGCTCATGCGAAAAAGAAGCAGTGAAATCCTCCTGTCGCTGCGCCTGAAGAGTCAGCTCTTCCATCTTATCGGATAATGTGGCTGCCATCCGGTTGAAATCCTTTGAGAGCTCTGCGATCTCGTCACCGCCGCTCTCCGAGGCGCGTGCATCAAGATCCCCGTTGGTGAAACGTCTGGTTATGTGGGAAAGCCGGTTGACAGAGCGGGTCAGCATCCCTGCAACAGCAAACACGATGACCGTCATAACAAGAATCAGTACCAGCATCATCATGCGATACATGTTGTAATAGGAGACACTCTCCGCATAGATACTGGAAATATCGGTCAGACTTTCCAGAAGGTATACCTGTCCGCCCATGCTGGACCAGCAGGCATAGACCAGCCAGGTCTGATCGCCAAGGCGATACAGCGAATAACTGCAGGGCTGTTCCTCCGAGAGAACCGGAAGCACATCCGTTCCGCGCACGCTGCTGCTCTGGCTTTCATACAGAAGCTTCTGTTCTTCATTATAAATACGGTAAATATTTCCGGTTGAGGAGAAGTTCTGCACAACAGCGGCCGCCATGACCGGGATCATTTCCTCTGTCCGGTTCTCCTCATCCATGCTGCTCAGATTCATCTCAAATGCAAGCTGATACATCCGGTTGTCCCATTCGCCGTCTTCGAGGGCCTTCTGATAAGAGCTCTCGAAGGCCATCTGGATCATCCAGGTACCAAACAGGCCAAACGCTACCAGAAATACTGCAATGAATGAAAAATAGATTTTCCAGAAAAATTTCATAAATCAGGTCTCCAGCCGATATCCGATCTTATAGACAGCGCAAATATGCCCGTCCCAGCCTAGTTTCTTCTTGAGGCGCTGCACATGCAGATCCACCGTGCGGCTGTCTCCGGTATACTCCTTCTCCCAGACCTGTTCGTAGATTGACTCGCGGTACAGAGCTATATTGGGATTCCGGGCAAAAAACAGCAGCAGCTCATATTCTTTCAGCGTTAAAAGCACCTGCTGTCCGTTCTGCATGACAATGCGGGAGTCCAGATCAATCTCTACATCCAGAATCTGGATCGTCTTGCCGAGTTTATTGTAACGACGCAGTACCGTCTCGACACGCGCAAGCAGCTCAACAATCTCAAAGGGCTTTGCAATATAGTCCTCCGCGCCCATTTTCAGGCCTTTCACCTTGTTTTCCGTCGAGTCCATTGCCGTGATAAAGATGACCGGAAGATTTAAGGTCTTCGCATATTCCATTAATTCATACCCATTGATTTTCGGAAGCATGATATCCAGAAGTACCAGATCATAGTGCCCCTTCTCCATGCGATCTGCCGCATCCTGCCCATCGAAAGCACAGTCGCAGTCATAACCGGCTTTTTTCAGATTCACCCGGATCAGATTGGAGATCGGCTCCTCATCTTCCACAACAAGTATTTTCAACATGGTTTACAACAATCCTTTCTAAATCGCTCCGATCTGCCTGAACAAAAAAATCCACCCGCAGATCGTGACGCAGGAAAACAGCGAGGTGAAGATCAGACAGGCTGCAGCAAGCTCACTGTTGCTGTCCATCTGCTGCGCCATCGTGTAGCCCGATACCGCGCAGGGTGCGCCGGAGATGATAAGCAGCAGCGCCAGATGCATTCCGCGGTATCCGACCAGATATCCGACTGCCGTTACAATCGCAGGACTAAACAGAAGCTTCCCGCACACACCGATGATCAGATCTCGCAGATTGGTTCGCACGCTGCTGACATGAAAGGAAGCTCCCATCACAAGTAATGCGACAACTGTCGCTGCGGAAGAAATATCGCTGAGAGGCTCTTCAATCAGAGACGGCAGCCGAATCCCCGCGGCATTCACAAGAATTCCCAGAACGGCGCCGATAATGAGCGGATTGGTCACAATTCGTTTCACTATATCCCTGATATCGGGTTTCCCTCCGCGGAACAGTTCCAGCGTGATCACTGCGAGAACATTATAACAGGGAATAATGACTGCAACCATAACGGCTGTCAGACCTCTCGCCTCTTCCCCCATCAGATTGATCATGATGGGCAGGCCGAGCAGCACAGCATTTCCCCTGTAGATGCCCTGAATCAGCGCTCCCCTGCTGCGGTTGTCCTTTTCTACGAGAAGAGAGACAGCCAGTCCAAGGAAATAGACCAGCAGCGTCATCGCCACGCCAAAACCAATATAGGACGCTTCAAACGAAGATGACAGTTCCGACGAGTAGACATTGTAGAACATCATCAGCGGAAACATGACGGTAAAGATCGCCTTGTTGACGTGATTCAGCTCTGTATCCGTCAGAAGATGAAGATTGCGCGCAGCCATGCCCAGAAGAATCAGCAGAAACAGGGGAACCACCGCGTTTATGGCGATCATGAAATTTGCCAGCATGGCACGCCTCCTAAGTCAGAAAATAAAAAGGATCCTCATTCTCATGGTGCAGAAAATGCATCAGGAGATAGGCACAGTTGATCGAAACGTTTTCCTCCTTTAAGATCCGGCGGACCTCTGTCCGATCCGCAAGCACGACGCTGAGCTGTTCGTTGTCCTCCAGACCATCCGCAGAGACCCTGCCTGATGCATAACCATAAACGGTCGCACAGGATTCGTCCGTCAGGCCGATCGTCGTGAAGAAAGGTTTATGATACATCGGATCGGCCTCGATTGCCTGGAAAGTAAGGCCGGTCTCCTCCTTCAGCTCCCGCGCTCCTGCCTGCGAATAAGACTCTCCCGCGTCCACGAGTCCGGCCGGAAACTCATAGAGGTAATCGTCTATCGAAAAACGATACTGCCGCACAAGCACGACGCGGTCATGATGTTCGCCGTAAAGGCTGTAGATGATGACGCCGTCCGGCCTGTTGACGCGGGTATTCAGCTTCAGCTCCGCGATCGAAGGCGCGCGCGAGGCCACGTGATAGAGGCCCTGCCCCCCGACCTTGTTTTCAAATTTCAGATCATACATATTAAGAAAACGGTTGTCCGTCGTCTTCTCGACCGAAAGAATCCGATTCTGCATTTTTCTTATGCCTCCAGATCTGCCTTTTCCACGAGCGTGCCGTCTCTCCAGATGCGCTCCAGATCATAAAACAGCCGGTTCTCCTCATCAAAAATATGGATGATCAGCTCGTGATAATCCATCAGAATCCAGTTTGCCGTGCGATAGCCCTCCACATGGCCGGATGGATAACCGGCTCTGCCAAGGCGTTCCGCCACCTCATCCGCCATCGAGTGCACCTGATTCTGATTCGTGCCGCTCGCAATGATGAAATAATCTGCCAGTACGGAAATATCGGAGATGTCGAGGATCTTGACATCCTTCGCCTTCTTCTCCTCAAGTGCCGCAACCGCAATTTTTGCCATTTCTTTCGAACGTTTGTCTGCCATAGATCTCCTTTCGTTACTGTTTATTCTGCTTATAAAACTCATAGGTAGCCCTGGTCATCGAATCCACATCTGCGGAATCTCCAAGATACCCAAGCGTGTCCTCCAGTATTTTCAGCAAAGCCTGATCAAGGTCCACAAAGGCGAGCTGCCTGATCTCTTTCAGATTCGGCGCCTTTTTGCGCTTTGGCTCAATATAGTCCGCCACGTAGACGATCTTTTCCAGCAGCGTCATGTCCGGCTTTCCTGTCGTATGCCAGCGGATTGCGCCGAGCACATCCTTGTCGTCGATGTCGTACTTCTTCCGCGCCAGCAGCTCTCCGACTTTGGCATGCAGCATGAAGGGATTCTTCCGCTCCAGCTCGCTGATTTCGAGCCCGTTCTTCTCCGCGGTCTTCAGCTTTTTCGCGTTTGGCATGCATTTCGCACAGTCATGCATGAGCCCGGCCAGAAGCGCCTTATCAATATCATAGCCGTAGCGCATAGCCAGAGATGCGCTCGTATACATCACGCCGAGCGTGTGCTCATAACGGCTGTCATCCATGGATTTTTTCATTTCCTTTTTCAGGTCCCGGATACTGACTGTGTCCATGTTCCTACCTCTCCTTCATAAAGCCTGTTCTTTCGCAGGTATTGCTCTACCGATGCCGGAAGCATCCCTGAAATATCCGCGCCTTTCCGGATGCGTGCACGGATATCTTCTGCAGCGATGTTCATATTGGGCGTATTAAGAAGCCGGATATCCGCCTGGTACAGTGCATGCAGCCGTTCCATCTGCGTTTGGATGTCCTCCATGTTATGCGCATCGCGGATTGCGGCGAGAAGAATGCACTCCGAGCAGATCGCACCCGGTTCCCGCCAGTTTTCAAAGTTAAAAAGCGAATCCGCTCCCATGATGAAATAAAACTGATCATGCGGACATCGCTCCCGCAAAATCTGCACTGTCCGGTACGTGTAATGATACGCTTCCGCGTCCTCCTCAAGACTGCAGAGCTCCATGCCGGGGATATCTCGTATTGCGAGCCGGATCATCTCCATGCGGTGCCGGATGTCTGTGTGAGTCTGACCCCGCTTGTGCGGCGGCTGCCCGTTCGGAATAAACCAGACCGTATCAAGAGCATACTGCCGGTAAGCCTGCCTGGCAAGCGCCAGATGCGCGTTGTGCACCGGATCGAAGGTTCCGCCAAAGAGCCCGATCCGCCGTCCCTCCTCATTCATCGAAGGCACCTCTATTTCGGCAGTACGATCTTCTTTTTATCGTCCTTGCCTTCTTTATATAATACGATTTTCTTACCGATGACCTGCACGACCTGGGAGCGCGTCCGCTCACCGAGTGTGACGGCGAGTTCTTTCGGACTCTCCATGCAATTCTGAAGAACGCTGATCTTGATCAGCTCCCGCGCCGCGAGCGCCTCCGATACCGCGGATGCCAGCTCCGGCGTAAGTCCTCCCTTACCGATCTGGATGATCGGCTGCATCGTCTGTGCCAGGCTCATCAGATAAGCGCGCTGTCTGCTGTTCATATGCCTGTCTCCCTCTTATTTATAATATGTGAAGCTTAAGCTGCACACCTGTACAGTGTCGCCTTCCTCTATCCCGGCGTCCTCCAGCTCCTTTAAAATACCCGTATCCTTCAGGAATTTCTGGAAGAAGGCAAAGCCCTTCTCGGACTCGAGATTCGTGTAGCCGAGCATCTTCTCGACGCGCGGTCCCTCGACAATATAGGTGTTCGCTTCCTTTATAGATTTTGACACCGTGTATGCGAGCTCCTCATCTCCGGACGTCATGTATTCCGGGAAAAACTCCGGTTCGAATACGACGGGCTCGCGGTCTGTCGCGTCCAGCAGCTCTTTGACATGGTATAAGAGTTCCTGTACGCCCTCGCCGCTGACTGCGGAGATCGCGAAGACCTTTACGCCCTCCGGCGCAAACTCCTGCCGGATACGCCCGACCGGATCGCTTTCCTTATCCCAGATCGCGTCAATCTTGTTCGCTGCGATGACCTGCGGCCGTCCTGCCAGCTCCGGATTGTAAGCGACCAGCTCCTTATTGATCGCATGAATGTCCTCGACCGGGTCGCGTCCCTCCACGGACGCCGCGTCAACCATATGGATGATCACCTTCGTCCGCTCGATATGGCGCAGGAAATCAAGGCCGAGCCCTACACCCTCCGATGCACCCTCGATCAGACCCGGAATGTCGGCGATGACGAAGCCGTCGTCTCCTAAATCAACCACACCGAGATTGGGGCTGAGCGTCGTGAAATGATAGTTGGCAATCTTCGGCTGCGCGTTCGTGACACGTGCGAGCAGTGTGGATTTCCCTACATTGGGAAAGCCGACGAGCCCGACGTCTGCGATCACTTTCAGCTCAAGGATCACCTCGAGCTCCTGTGCCGGCTTGCCTGGCCGGGCATACTGCGGCGCCTGCATCGTCGAGGTGGCGAAATGCTGGTTGCCCGCACCGCCCTTTCCGCCGCGCAGGACTAAAAAGCGCTGAGTCTCGCCGGACATATCCGCGATCACCTTGCCGCTTATGGCCTCCCGGATGACCGTGCCCTCCGGAACCTTCAATATCATGTCCTGTCCTTTTTTGCCGTGGCAGTTGTGCTTGCCGCCCTCCTGTCCCGGTTCCGCCGCAAATTTCCTCCGGTGACGGTAATCGGTCAGTGTATTCAGGCCCTTGTCCACCTCAAAGATCACGCTGCCGCCGTCGCCGCCGTCGCCGCCGTCCGGACCGCCGTCCGGCACGTATTTTTCCCGGCGAAAGCTCACATGGCCGTCGCCGCCCTTTCCGGAACGGATGATGATTCTGGCTTTGTCACTAAACATAGTTATGAACCCCTTCTACGCAAGAGGGCTCCAAATCTTAAGCGATTTGAAGCCCTAAAGTGAATCACGCGGATTATTCTGTCACTGCCGGAACGATAGAGACCTGCTTTTTGTCTCTGCCTTTTCTCTCGAAGCGAACCACGCCATCCACCAGTGCGAACAGGGTGTCGTCTCCGCCACGTCCTACGTTCACGCCCGGGTGAATCCTGGTGCCGCGCTGTCTGTAAAGGATGTTTCCGGCCTTCACGAACTGGCCGTCAGCTCTCTTCGCGCCGAGTCTCTTGGACTTGGAATCTCTGCCGTTCTTGGTGGAGCCAACGCCCTTCTTATGCGCATACATCTGAAGATTCATATTCAACATAGGTCTGCACCTCCTCTAAAATCTTCTGTCTACTTATTGATCTTTTCAATCTTGACAGCGGTGTACTGCTGCCTGTGACCATTTTTCTTGTGATATCCAGATTTTCTCTTGTACTTGTAAACGATGACTTTCTTTGCCTTGCCGTCACCGATCACAGATGCTTCTACGGTAGCGCCCTCGACTACCGGAGTACCCACGCTGAGCGTCTCGTCGCACACGGCCAGAACCTGGTCAAATACATAGCTTGCACCCGCTTCTACGCCGAGCTTTTCGACCTTGATCACGTCGCCCTCGGATACCTTATACTGTTTACCACCTGTTGCAAT
>MSHD01000054.1:13616-75389 GCA_001941045.1 Lachnospiraceae bacterium Zagget2 | reverse complement strand
CTATGTATTGCTGCAGTGCATCGTCCCGCAGCAGTACTGCTATCATTCTGCCTGTTTCCTGATCAAGTCTCTTATATGCAGGTTCTTCCTGCACTTCCTGATAGAGTGCAGCTCTGTTCTGATCTTTCTGCAGAAGTCTGAGAATGTATTTAAGCGAACTTGTGCATGCATCCACATTCTTAAGATCATACATATTGATCAGATTCAGCCTGTAATTCTGAAGAAACGGTGCCAGCTGCTTCTTGTCCGCTTCTGAGATATCAAGCATTTCCGTAAGGTTTTGCGCCCCGTCCCAGGGCTTCCTTGACCAGTAGAGAATCAACATAATCACTGGCTGCAGGCGGTCATCTTTTGTAAATTTGCTGCTGTACTCATTCCAGTTTTTGTAATCAGACTTTTTGTGGCCGGCGGCAATTTCTCTTAGCTGCTCCCGATAGCGTGCCGCCTCAAACTCCATGTTCCTCACCGGCATGATATAGCTGATCTTAGATTCATTCTCCAGACAGTAAATGCAAAAGGAATAACCGTTTGAACAACGCTTGCTTACGTCGGCTCTCCGTTCTTTTGACATACCTTTCCTGTCCTTTGGATAAAAAACAGTGCTGTCATTTTCCAGATCCTGCGGCAGTACAACCTGTTTTCCATCATAGACACACAGGTTTATGATGTCAGCGAAGGTGCGGTTGTCCTGAAAATAGTGATTCAGTTCATGGTCGATCTTTCCCATAATCCTCCTTCCCGGCGGAAATGGGACCATCCTGCGTCATCCGGCATGTTCCGCCATATAAAATTATTTTCTCTGAAAATATGGCGATACGCCCCGATGTGCCTCGGCACTCGACTTCAGATTTATGTGTTTTATTCTACTGCGCACAGTATGATTTATCAACAAAAAAATTACAAATAGTGAAAATAAAATTGACATATTGTAAAGAGGCGTATAAAATGGAAATAAATGTAGAAGGGTGTCAAAAAGTGGGAATTCTGCATTAAAAAATGATAACGGAGGAATCATGATGAAACGGATGAAAAGGCTTGTCACATGGTTGGCAGTGCTTTGCCTTGAGCTGTCGATGTCCATGACAGCGTTCGCTACGTCGGACGCTACGCCGGATGTCGCTACAGCGAGGGAGGGCGTTCTGCAGATCAATCTGGTCTATGAGGACCAAAGCGGTGCGCAGTATGTACTGCAGAACGGCAGCGGTTTCCTGGTCGGGGCTGCAGATGGAGCGAAGACAGTGATCACGAACTATCACGTAGTATCGCTCGCAGATGAGGACAGAGATGCCTGGAGCGAGTATTTCGGAGTCGATTTCTGGAATACGAACAATATTACGATGCGCATTTATGTTGTCGTAAAGAGGGACGTTATGATCGAGGCTTCCTATGTAAACGGAAGTGAGCAGACTGACTTCGCAATTCTGGAGCTGTCGCAGGCGATCTATGACAGGACGCCTCTTGACCTGGCGGACAGCGATGAGGTCGTGGAGACGCAGAATGTTTATGCGCTTGGCTTCCCCTGGGTGACTTCAGAGGTGCAGGATGATCAGGTCTATACCAGTGACGACGTGACGATCACGAACGGCATCGTCGGCAAGTTCCAGACGATCAGCAATATTAACTATATCCTGCACAATGCGGCGCTCGGTCATGGAAATTCCGGCGGCCCGCTTGTTGACTCAAACGGAAATGTCATCGGCGTGAATACGCTGTATTCTGATGCAGATTCCGCCAGCAGCTACTACTACTCGATTTCGATCAATGAGATCCGCGAGGTGCTGGACGCGCTCGGCATCGTCTATGGGACGGCGGACGGTGTAGATCCCGGACCCGATCCAGAGCCCGAACCAGAACCCGATCCTGAACCTGAACCAGAACCCGATCCAGAGCCTGAGCCAGAACCTGAGCCAACACCAGACCCAGTAGAGGAGGAAACGGGCTCGAATATGCTCCTGATCGGTGGCATCATCGCAGTCGTGGTGATCATTATCGTGGTGGTTATCATTGTCGTTATCTTATCCGGCAAGAAAAAGAAGCGCGAGGCCGCAGCGCGCCAGGCGCAGATGCAGGGCCAGATGCCGAACCGCCCGCCGGTACAGCCTGCCCCACAGCAGCGTCCGCAGTCGGCTCCGGTACCGCCGCAGCCGCCGCATGGCATGACGATGGATGCCGGCGCAGGAGAGACGAGTGTGCTTGGCAGCGGTGCGGGAGAGACCAGCGTGCTCAGCGGCAATATGCAGCCGGCCGCTACCCTGATTCGCAGGAAGAACGGCGAGACTGCAAGGATCAGCAAAGCATCCTTCGCGATCGGCAGAGAGCGCCAGAAGGTTGACTTCTGTGTTCCGGATAACAATTCCGTCGGACGTACGCATGCAAACATCATCTGCAAGGGCGGCGTGTACTACATCGTCGACAACAACTCGACGAACTTCACCTTTGTGAATGGTAACAAGATCGGTCCGAATCAGGAAGTGAAGCTGAATTCCGGCGACAAGATCAAGCTTGCGGATGAGGAATTCGAGTTCCGCATGTAGTGCAGCGAGGGTGAATGAGATACGATGAATTTTAAGATCACAGCACATACAGATATCGGCATAAAGAAAAGTACCAATCAGGATTCTGTATTGATGAAGATTGCGCAGACGGATTACGGCAAGGTTCTCCTTGCCGCCGTCTGTGACGGTATGGGCGGGCTTGCCAGAGGCGAGCTCGCCAGTGCCACATTGGTGAGGATGTTGTCCCGCTGGTTTGAGCAGGAGTTCCCGGCGCTTCTCTATCAGGGACTCAGCATCGACGTATTAAAGAAAAGCTGGGAGGATCTGGTATACCGCGCCAACGAGCGTATCAGCAAATACGGGCGCGCGATCCGTGCGGAGATGGGTACTACGATGGTCGTGCTTCTGATTATCGACCGCGTTTATTATATTATCAATGTCGGCGACTCCAGGATCTATATCCTGAAGGATGAGCTGACCCAGATCACGAAGGATCAGACCTTTATCCAGCGTGAGATGGACGAAGGGCGTATGACATATCAGGAGGCTAGGAGAGATCCGCGCCGCAATGTGCTCCTGCAGTGCGTGGGAGCCTCCCCTGTGATTGTGCCCGATTACTACAGCGGAACCGTAGATTCCGGTTCGATGTTTCTTCTTTGCAGCGACGGTTTCCGTCACACGATATCCGTGGATGAATTATATCAATATCTGAATCCGTATCGTCTGCTGAATGAGCAGAGCATGCTGGAAAATCTCCAGTACCTCGTGGAGCTGAACAAATACCGCCAGGAGACGGACAATATCTCCGCGGCGCTGGTTCGCGTGGATTAGGGAGGACGGAACATGCTGGAAATAGGTTCTTTAGTAGATGGAAAATACCGAATCATAGATAAAGTCGGCCAGGGCGGCATGAGCGTCGTCTATATGGCGCGAAACGAGCGCGCGAATAAGACCTGGGCGATCAAGGAAGTCCGCAAGGACGGCACGCAGAATTTTGAAGTTGTCAAGCAGGGGCTGATCGTCGAGACCGACATGCTCAAGAGACTGAATCATCCGCACCTGCCGAGTATCATCGACGTGATCGACGGGGAGGGTTCCTTCCTGATCGTCATGGACTTTATTGAGGGAAAGACGCTCAGCGACGTGCTGAAGGAGTACGGAGCACAGCCGCAGGAGAGTGTGATTGACTGGGCGAAGCAGCTCTGCGACGTGCTCGGATATCTGCATTCACGCCAACCGGCGATTATTTATCGCGATATGAAGCCCTCGAACGTGATGCTGAAGCCGGACGGCAATGTAGTGCTCTTCGACTTTGGTACGGCCAGAGAGTACAAGACGGCCAGCCTTGAGGATACGACCTGTCTCGGTACGCGTGGCTACGCCGCTCCGGAGCAATACGGCGGACACGGGCAGACAGATGGGCGCACGGATATCTATTGTCTTGGTGCGACGATGTATCATCTTCTGACCGGTCACAATCCGAGTGAGCCGCCCTACGAGATGTATCCGATCCGCCAGTGGAATCCGGGTCTGTCGGCGGGACTTGAAGCGATCATTCTGAAATGTACACAGAACAATCCGATTGACCGTTACCAGTCCTGCGCGGAACTCTACTACGCGCTCGAAAATTATGAGGAGATGGATGTAAAGTTCCGGAAAAAGCAGGTTTCCCGCTTCCGGAAGTTTGTGATTCCCGCTTCGCTGGCAGTCGTCTTTGGTGTGGGAGCGCTGGGTTTCCACCTGGCAGAAGTCTCGACGAAGTCGAATAATTATGACGCCTATCTGACAGCAGCGAAAAATTCTACTATTAAGTCAGACGAGATCGAGAACTATGAGAAGGCGATCAACCTCGATCCGAGCCGGAGCGACGCCTACCTTGATTTGCTCAAGGAAGGTTTCCTCGATGACAATGTGCTGACTTCTGAGGAGAGTGAGGAGCTGCGCTCGATCCTGATTGCCTATGGCAATGGAAAGAACACGAATGAGGTCGAGTTCAAAAAGAATACCGAGGGTTACGACGAGTTTGCCTATGAGGCAGGCATCGCCTATTACTATAAATTCGAAGAGAAGAGCAATAAAAAGAACGCCAAGGGTTATTTCGAGGTGGCGTCGGCGTCTACTTCACTCGATGACCAGAAGGTGGAGCGGGCGAAACGGCTCTATGCGATCTCTGATTATTACTCGAAGATTGGTATCGTTGACGAAACCGGAGACGCCTCGATCACTTACCGGGATTATTGGAATGATCTGGTCGAGCTCTCCGAGGGAAATCTCGTCGAGGTGGACAATGAGCGGACGGCTCTGATCATGTATGAGGAGCTCGCGACGCAGATCGTCTCGCACGCCGTGGATTTCAAGAATGACGGCGTGACGAAGGAGGAGATGCAGGAGCAGATCGACAATATCGAAGCGCATCTCACAACCGATTTCCAGAATGTCAGCGAAAGCAGCCAGGCCTCTGTCTCAGAGGAGATTGAGGAACTGCGTGAAATCATCAGCCAGGCCGAGCGAATCCTCAGTTCCACGTTCAGCCAGACGACAGGACAGGAGGGATAAGCGATGGCAGATGTGACGGCAAAGATTGAACTGTATCACAGACTGTTCCTCGTCTGTCTGGGACTCGCGATCCTGTGTCTCGTGCTGGCGATTGTACTCTTCTTTGTGCTGGATATCCGCACGGTACTGGGCTATCTCACCGGACGCAGCGCGAAGAAGAAGATCCGGGAGCTTGAGGCTGACAATGCAAAGAGCGGGCGTCTCTCTGCGAGAGAGCGAACTTCGATGCAATACGTAGCTCAGGACATGAAGACGGACATGGGAGTCCGGCAGCCGGCCTCGCCGGGGGCGCGGAAGGTAGAAAATGCAGTAGAGCAGGCGCAGCCGCAGCGGCAGGGATATGTGCCGCCGCCCCAGACGGCGCCGGAACCTGAGCCGCAGACAGATCTTCTGTACAGTGTGCAGGAGGAGCAGGAGACTTCCCTGCTGCAAGGTACAGGAGAGCAGGAAACTTCCCTCCTGCAGGAGGAACAGAATCCCGACGCGGCTACCGAAGTGCTGAAAAACAGTGAAACAGTATCCGGAAAATTTATCCTGGAACGGGAATTGATATTGATACATACGGAAGAGGTCATCTGACCTAACTTACAGAATCAAAAGGAGGAAATGGAAACATGAAGTATGGAAGCTGCCTTAAAAAATTAAAGCGCATCCTGGCTGTGGCGCTCGCTCTTGCGTTGCTGTTCAACGGCTGGTCAAATTATGACCTGTCTGTGAAAGCAGAGGCAAACGAGGAGGAAGCGGTCGAAAGCACCTCTGAAGAGGAGCAGACAGCCGAGGAGGAAGTCACTACAGGGACGGAAGAGTCCACAGAAACTCAGGAAACACAGCCTGTGGAGGAAACTACAGGAACGGAGGAGACTTCTGAGACAACGGAAGAGACGGCGGAAGAAACCGAAAGTCTCACGATCGTCGAGAGCTTTTCGTTGGGTGTGACTAAATTACTTGGGAGTATTCCGCTCCTAACGGCTGCCAAAGAAAGCGTTACTGTGAGCATTGCAGATGATGCTCAGAATACAAGTAGTACAATAATATATTCGGCGGCTTCGCAGGGTACCGTTCAACTGACTGCAACGGCTACAACGGTCGTTGACTCTACCAATGTCAGTAATGATGTTACATGGACATGGTCAAGCAGTGACTCTTCTGTGGCGAATGTCGATCCTTCTAACGGTCTGGTGACGGCGGGGTCGACTGCAGGTACTGCAACGATTAGCGTGACGTTTGAGAGCGATGACTATGAGACAAGTGATGAGCCAAAATATAGTGTGACTGTTAATATTGAAACAGTAGCAAATGAAATAACTTCGGTTTCCCTTGGAGGAACTGAGTTAAATGATAGTAGCAATACGATGACCTATGGGGATAGTAATAATCTTACCATTGCTACCACTTATTCCACACCGAGTGCGGGGAGCTTTACTGTAGAAACGTTTTCTGATGCGACTTGTTACACGTCGAGTGAGACTGTAATTAAAGCCACTGCTGATGCGGGGATATACACACTGGAAACTACGGGAGCTGGGAGCGCTTATCTGAAAGTGACTTATACTCCTGACAGCACCTACTATACTGGTGGGACCACGGTGGAGGCAGTTTACCCGATCACCGTAGAGCCGAAGACCGTGTATGTATATGCAGACTCGGATGCTGAACTTACTAAGGAAAGCGATGGAACGACTGCACTAACCGACATAAACAAAACTGCAATATCTGCTGATCCAAGTACAAGTGGTTATTTTACTCTTACGGATGCTACCGGGAGTAAAGTGGATTCAAGTTCTGTGGTTCTTGCGTGGAAAACAGGTTTAGCTTTGGACGACGTGAAATACAACACTTCCGGACTGGCTGCATCGTCGGTGACAGGTTTGGATAGCCTGAGCGGTTATCTGACGCTTACAGACACGACAAACTATACATTAGATACTACTAATTTAGCCAGTGGCAGTTGGAAAGGTTCCATCACTCCGCAAGAAGTGGACGATAATGAGTACAGTGTAGAAAAAAGTGCGGGATGTGAAATTAAGATTAATGGAACAATTGTTGCGACCGTGTCTTCCGGTGTTCCAGATAGCAATAACGAATATTATTATGGAACCGATGGAACTACAAAGCCGTGTGTTATAACTGCCGAATCCGGATACAGCATTGTGGATGAAGACGGCGATTCTTTGAATTTGAGTAATGTGCTTACAACTTCACAGGAACTTTATATCGCGAAGGATGCTGACATTGATTATGATGTGATTTATTATGGACCGATTGTGGTGAAGGATATTACTTTTGACACAGAATTGCCCACCATTACATTGTCTGATGTAAGTGTTGCGTCTGGTAGTGGAAGTCCGTCGCAGTCTGGAACCGGATATGTGTACAATGATGGAGCTGTTAAATTTACCGTGACAATCAGTGACAATTACAGCGGCGTGGAAAGTCCCATTTATTATTATATTTCGGAATCCGGAGAGGTTGCAGATATTAGTTCAATTCAGTGGGATTCAAAAGATCTGGCTGATGAGAGTGGTACATTAACTGCGACGTTTTCGGTAGGAGAGAAGGGGTATCTCTATGTGAAGGCGGTTGACAAGGTAGGTAATTCCAGTGAAGTAAATGAATACACTCTCCTTGTCTTGGAAGACGAAAAGCAAACTGTAGAGGCTAGCTGTACAGATGCAACCAGTCCGTCGACGAGTAAAAAGATCGAAATCACAGCGAAAGACTCGCCGGATGATAAGTTTTCAGGTATCCAGCAAATAGAGTGGGCCTTGTACAAATCAGGTGATACTGCAAGCAAGGATAAGGCAGGCGCGGCGGCAGAGGGTACCATTCAGAACGGAAATGTTCCGACTACTTTGGATGCCATAAAACAAGAATTCACACCGGATTTACTTGAAATCAAAGCCAGTGATTACAGTGAATCACTAAATGGTGAATATGTTCTGTACATATGGGCAATTGACTGGTGCGGAAATGAAGGAGAGTGGACAACTGTCACACTTGATTTCGATACGGAAGAACCGGTTCTGACAGTGGACTTTGGAAACTGTTCTGGTTCTGATGATGATAAAGATTATTATAATGAAACGTTTACAGTAACGTTTACGGTGACGGATAATTATCCGCTCACTGCTGTTAGTTTGTTTACGTTAAGCGTATCTGGTGGAGATGGAAGTGTTGAATTTGATACTGACAATGCCCAGACATCCGGGGATAAGACTAATGGATATTCCTATGTTGTGGAAGCGACAGTAACTGCGGATAGTACAAGCCACACTACAGATGGAGAGTACACTTTCACTATTTCCGGAGCAGATCAGGCTGGAAATGTTCTTAAAAGCAATGATGATGTAAATATTGAAGATAAGGAGATGGAGGCGGGTAGTACCGGCAGCTTCAGCAACGCTCGTGCGAAGGTGATGGACACTACAGCTCCGATTCTGGACAGCGTTGAGTATGATGATAGTAGTTTCTATTATAAGGGTGGCGGCTATTACTTTGGTGATGCCGCGACGAAGACTATTACTTTGACGCTGACAGAGAAAAACTTCAGTGAAGATGCGGCAACAGAGTCAATTTCGTTAACCTGCGACGGAGCTTCTGCAGAACCCGAGGATATATCCTGGGAGGATGGTAGCAGTGACGATTCCCACGTTGCCACCGTGACGCTTCCGGAGACGGAAGGGACTTATGTGTTGACCTTCAACTATCAGGATTTGGCGACGAATGCAATGGTATCCGGGAATACGGAGCTTACAGTAAACAACGGTTCCTTCACCAGCGAAAACATGATTGTTGACCTGACTGCGCCGACGGCGACCATCACATACAGCTCCGATGCGACGGCCTATGTTTACGGTAAGGATGATGATAACGCAAAAGCAACAGGGGCAGTATATTATAACCAGAATGTGAAAGTGAACATAGCTATCACGGACAATAATAAGCTTGATTCTGAGAAGCTGACGAATACTGTGGTGGATCTTTCTGGTTCTGGTACAGAGCTGAGCGACTCCATTACCATTAGTACCGACGGGACATATAGCTATTCAGCATATGGAACTGACCGGGCGGGCAACCCGCTCACCGTGATCGAAGAGATTTCCGGTACAAAATCCAATCAAGGAGCAGCAGGAGACCCAATTACCACAGAGGAATGTGAAGATGCTTACACTTCCCGATACGCGATCGTTTTGGACACCGTCCAGCCGACCTTCGTCCTCGAGATCGACCGCTCCGGCGCAACAAATAAGAGTCTGCAGGCTGGCCGTTACTATTTTAACAGCGATTACACGGCGACAGTGACTGTAACAGAGGCGAACTTCGACAGCGAGAGAATCACCGTAAACTGCGCAAGCGGCACTGCAACCGGCACGAGCGCGGTGACTCTTAACAATTATGTAGCAAGTTATGATTGGTCTGGCAGCAATCCTTACACCTGGACGGAGACGGTCTCTGCTGAGGGCGTTTATCGCTACCAGATGTCTGGCGTTGACAAGGCAGGCAACGCGCTGACCTACTCAGACACAACAGAGCTGCAGGATACGGCAAATCTCCTGAGCTACTATATCGAGGTGGATAAGACAGACCCGACCGGTACACTGACGGTAAATGATTACTATGAGATCGATATCGCAAGCGGATCTCTGTCAAAGTCTGAGCCTTACCGCGATGAGACTTCCGCAACTGTCAACATCACAACTGCGGATCTGAGCCCGGTCCTGATCGGTTACACGATCGACTCCACTGTGGACGGCACGTCCGCAAAGAGTGCTGGCTACGGCTATCAGCAGACCGCTTCGACGCCGGTTTCCGGTGAGCAGGTCTTTACAGTGACGGGTATCAAGGTGACGGACCGCGCAGGCAACTATATTACGCTTGATACGACGAACAGTATTTACCTTGACGTGACGCCACCGACGATGGATACGCTCGCGCCGACGATTTCGGTCGAAGCTGAGGCGAATGACAGCCATCACATCGCGGAGGGTACGCCTCTGTTCTCGAAGGATGTGCCGCTGCACATCGTTGTGACCGATCCCTACGGTGGGACAAGGAGCTCAGGCCTCAGCACAGTTACCTATCAGCTGTATATCAATGGTTCTGAGGTGACAGAGGACGCCGAGACGCTGAATCCAACGTCCACGACTTCGTGGTCAGAAAACTATGATGATCCGACGCTTACTTTCACGATCGACAAGACGATCACGGTGGGCGCGGACAGCCACAACTACAACGATATTGAGGTCGTCGTGAAGGCAATCGATAATGCCGGCAATGCAAATACCAGAAATTACAGTTTTGGTATTGATACCACGGCTCCGACGATTGAGGTCACCTATGACAATAACGACGCTGAGAATGAGAAGTATTTCAAGGAAGCGCGTATCGCGACGATCGTTGTCACGGAGAGAAACTTCGATTCCGATCTGATCAATATCTCGACTGAGTCGAGGGTCTTCAGCGGATGGGATTATGAGGCCGGCAGCAGCGCGAATGGAGACGACGATACCTGGACGGCGACGATCGCCTACAATGTGGATGGCGACTATACACTGACGGTCTCTGGTGAGGATCTGCTCGGTCATGAGGCGGATGTGACCTATAATGGCGTTGCGCCGCAGGAGTTCACGATTGATATGACGGCTCCGACTATCGAGCTGACCTTTGACAATAATAATGTGGCGAACGGCAAGTATTACAACGCGAGCCGTACGGCAACGCTGACCGTAACGGATGTGAACTTTGCAGGAACTTCGGATATCGCAGTTCTGGCGTCCGGCGGCGGGGCAGCTCCTTCCTTCAATTTTGCGGGAGGTTACACAGCTTCTGCGACCTTCAGTGTGGACGGTATCTACAGCTTCAGCGGTACGGTAACCGATCTGGCCGGAAATGTATCCCTGCCGGTGAGCTGCGATGAGTTCGTCATCGACCAGACTGCGCCGGAACTTGAGATTTTCGATATCGAGAATATGTCTGCCAATAACGGCGTAGTGATGCCGGGCGTGCGCTATTCCGATACGAACTATGACGCGAGTGCGACCTCGATCGTGATGACCGGATACTATAACGGAATCGTGGAGATGGAGGGGACTTCGACCTATACATCGACCGGCATGGAGATCAAGCTGGATGACTTCGAGTATGTGCAGGAGATGGACGATATGTACACAATGGAAGCAGTCGTCTATGATCTGGCCGGGAACTCCAGCGAGGACAGCGTGATCTTCTCCGTGAACCGCTTTGGTTCCATCTATACATATGACGAGGCAACCGCGGCGCTTGTGGGCGAGGATGGAAGCTATTATACCAATGAGGAACAGGATATTGTCGTGACGGAAACAAACGTCGATACGCTGGAATTCAAGGAGATCACACTGAACCTGGACGGCTCTCTGACGACGCTGACTGAGGGCGAGGACTATTCCGTCAGCGAGAGCGGCACAGATGTGAGCTGGAAGCAGTATACCTACACGATCGACGAGGAAAACTTCGCAGACGAGGGAACCTACATTGTGACGATTTACTCGGAGGACCGTGCGACAAATACTTCGGACAACAATACGAAGGGTAAGAAGATTGAGTTTGTTGTCGATAAGACCGATCCGAGCATCCTGATTTCCGGTGTTGAGGAGGATGGCCAGTACCGTGAGGCCACCCGTGAGGTGACGCTGGACGTTGAGGATAATATCAGGATGGCAGAGGTCGTGGTCGAAGTGGACGGCGTGGAGACGACTTACAGCGCATCAGAAGTGCTGGAGGCGGATGGCAAGATCGTAATGACGGTCGGCAGCGCGAACCACTGGCAGAGTATCCGGGTGACGGCACTCGATGTGGCGGGCAACGTGAGGTCTGCATCGGTAGAGCGTTTCCTGATCACGCCGAATATCTTCGTTCAGTTCTACATGAACAAGGTGCTGTTCTGGAGCGTTATCCTGATTCTGCTCCTGCTGCTGATTGCGGCGAGATGGTTCTTCTTCATCGCAAAGAGGAGAAAGAAGAAGGAAGAAGAGCAATAAACAAATCAGATAAATAAAGGCTGGGAGCCGCTGCAGTCGTCGAAAGAGCATTGCGGTAGCTCCTTTCCTCTGCAAAGGAGCGCTTGTATGCCGTATCAGGGAGAGGTTCTTGCGGGGACCTATGAGATCGAGGAAGAGATCGGGCACGGCGGCGCGGGAATCATCTACCGCGCGTGGCACCGGAACCTGCAGAAGCATGTAGTGGTGAAAAAGGTCAAAGATCATTTCGTGGGAGTGCTGAACGCCCGCGGCGAGGCAGATATTCTGAAGTCTTTGCATCACACCTGTCTTCCTCAGGTTTACGATTTCCTGCAGATTGGAACGGACGTGTACACCGTCATGGACTATATCTCCGGCTATGATCTGAAATATTATCTCGAACAGGGCTGGCACTTCGATGAGGACATGCTTCGAAGATGGCTGTGGCAGTTGCTGGATGTGCTGGGTTATCTGCACGGGCACGGAATCCTCCATATGGATATCAAACCGGCAAACATCATGGTAACCGGAGACTGGGATATCTGCCTGATTGACTTCAATATTTCTCTGGACGGGGAAGGTGGTGGTCTGAACGGGATCAGCGAGGCCTATGCTTCGCCGGAACAGCATCGAAAATGGCTGGCGGAGCTCTATTCCCTTCCGGATCGGGATGAGCCACTGGATGAGGGGACGGACATTTACAGTCTGGGAGCGACATTTTTCCATCTGATGACCGGCATGCCGCCCGCCCGTAACCCGGAGGAACGGATTCCACTTTCCCTGTACGAGCCGCCCTACTCGGCGGAGCTGGTCAGGATGATCGACCGGATGATGGAACCGAGCCGCCGCAGGCGCTATCGCAGTACGGAGCAGGTGCTGCGCGAGATTCGCAGGGCGCAGCGCACAAAGGCGGAAAAATGGACGCTGAGGATCGTCTTCGGGGTCATGCTGGCTGCCGTTATCGCTGCGGTGACAGCCGCCGGGATTGCCCTGTACCGCAACGCTTCTTCCGTAAAGGAAGACAATGCGGAAATTGCCATGGAGGACGCTGTGGTCACACGGCAGCTGGGAGCCTATGCGCTTGAAGCAGCGTCAGAAGATCCGACCCGCGCGCCGGAGGCAGTCGCCTACTATGAAGCGCTGCTGGAATCAGGGTATGCGACTTATGAGGACAGGATGAGCCTTGTGGCCGCCTACAGTCTGAACGGGCAGGATGCGGAGGCGATGGAGCAGCTTTCTGATATGCGCTCTGAGTATCCGCAGGAATATCAGGTTTCCCTGAAGCTTGCCGTATTAAAATACAATGCGCAGATGGAAAAGGCGGCGGAGGACAGAGATTTTACGGAGGCGAAACAATACGCCGATGAGGCGCTTACGCGTTATGAACAATATGTTGCGGGAGATGGCGACGAGCAGCTGACGGAGCTTCTCGAACTGCTGGAGCAGGCAATGAGATAGTAGAAGGGAGAAAGCATGGAATACTGGGAGAATGACAATTATCAGGAGCCGAAGGAAGGAAAGTTCCGGAAACGATTTTTGATCGGATCGGCGGTTGTACTGGTCTTGGTGCTGGCAGTTGTGGCGGGCGTATTGTTGTACCGCGGCGCGAAAGCGCAGCGCTATGCGAATGCAATCCGTATCGCGAACGAGTATTACAATGATGCGGATTATGAAAACGCGATTCAGCTTTATCTGGAAGCGATTGAGATCAATCCGGAAAAGCAGACTGCATATATGAATCTGTCGAGCGCGTATATCCAGACAGGAAATTATACGGCGGCGCTGAATATCATTCAGCAGGCCATGCAATATTTTACATCGGCTGATCTTACGGACAGGATGAATCTTGTACAGTCTCTGATCAGCTCGCAGAGCGCTGCAGCGTCGGAACTCACGGATGAACTGATAGCGTCGACTTCTGCGGAGGCGCAGCTGGACAGCGGGGCCTTTGATATGGTGGCGGCTTACACTTATACGGATTACTACCGTGATTTTGGTTCTGCGGACAGCACGGATGTGAGCGGCGGAGAGGTCGTGCTCTATTACAGTGATATGGGCATGTACACGACCTACTATGATCTTTCCGATGAGAAAGTTCTCGACACCTCGGGCAACATGCCGGTAGCAGATGCGAAGCCTACAGAGGTACGGTTCACAAATGTGGGACGCCTGTTCTCCGGAGTCGGGGAGACTTTTGCTGTAAGCCGCGAGCGTCTGGAGTCTCTGCTTGGTAATTCGGCATCTTTTTATGAAGAAAATGGGAGCTGGTATATGACGGCGGAGTATGGAGGCTGCAGCCTGACGGTTGAGACGGACAGTGAGGGAAATATTGTCTCTGAGAGCGCATGGAATGAACTTGCGCCGCTCAGCCGCACGGGAACGGCGGACGATGAGGGAGAGGCTGACGGAGAGATCAATGGATACGTGCAGGATGCAACGACCGGAAATGGGATGCGTGCGACGATCAAGGTGCGCAGCCGCGGCAGTCAGAGTGGAACGGTGATCGAGGAGCTGACAAGTGCGAACAATGGAAGCTATACCTTCAGCGGGGAAGCCGGAAAGTATACGCTGGAAGTCAGCTGCAGCGGTTACGTGACTGAATATGCGGATGTCGAGATCATAAAGGGGCAGACAAAGGTTGGACAGAATATCGTACTTTCTCCTGAGGTGGCGGAGGGCGAGATCCGCATTGTATTGTCCTGGGGCAGTTATCCCACGGATCTGGACAGCCATGCGCAGGGCACTTCGTCGAGTGGTTCCAGTTTCCATATTTCTTATAACAATAAGACTGTGAGCAATGTCGGCTCTCTGGATGTGGACGACACGAGCGCATACGGTCCGGAAACGATCACGATCACGGATGCAGGGGCGAGCTTCGAATATTACGTAGTTGATTATCGCAGAGAGGGGACAATGAACACGTCCGGTGCGACGGTAAAGGTCTATCTGCCGGGAAACGCGCAGGCGGTTACCTATACGGTACCGTCTCAGCAGGGAAATACCTGGCATGTGTTCTCTTACAGCAATGGCACACTGAATGTGATCGGTACAATGGAGTGATGCGTGCAGGGAGGAGAGTGTTATGGCGCTGATGATAGCGGCGGCGATCTGCGCGGTCTGTGTTGTGATTCATATATTGACAAAGATTTTCCGTGGCCTGCGCAGAGACAGCCATTACAACCAGAATATCTGGATTCATGACGGGCAGCGTGTCGGTGATGAGCCGAACAGGCAGGAAGGCTTTATGCTGGGGGCAGACAAGGTGACAACGCTGCGCGGCGAGCCGCCTGAGCGTGTTACGAGCTCGTTTACTTACGTTTATCTTCGCCTGACCAGGGAAGATACAGGTGAAGGTTATGAAGCCTGTCTGGAAAATCAGCTGGAGATCGGCCGTTGGCCGGATGAACGGGAAGCGGTCGGCATCCATCTGGATGACCCGAAGGTGTCGAAGCGGCACTGTATGATCTACCGCAGGGGCGATCAGCTTATGCTGCAGGATCTGGGCTCTACGAACCATACTTATCTGAACGGGTGCCAGCTCTCGGGTGCAATGCCTCTGAGCCATGGGGATTGGATCGGGATCGGCTCCGGTGTCTATCTGTTTGAATGTAGTTATCAGAGGTGAGGACGATGATTTGGATTATCATTCTGCTCATATGTGCCCTGATCGAGTTCATTTTTGCATTAGTCAGGGTGAAAACAAGGAATTCCAAGGAGAAGTCGATCCGGAGGAGTCTCTATCGGCTTGTGGAGAAGCAGGTGCTGAACCGGACGCTGAAGGAGCGTGTCACAAGCGACGAGGCACTGGAGATGGAGTGCCGTAAGCCTTTCCTGTATGTGGAGTTTCCGGATACGAAGCCGCTTGTCATGTGTCTGTTCAGCCTGGACGAGTGTGTGACGGTGGGGCGCAGCCGGGAAAACCGGCTTTGTATCCGTGACGATTCCGTGTCCCGCATGCACTGCAAGATTGGATGTGTGAACGATACGCTGCTCATTCAGGACATGGGTTCTGCGAACGGGACGGTTCTGCGCCGCGGTATTTTTGGAAAAACGCTGCTCACGCCGGGACAGCAGGAACTTCTGGAGGCGGGAAACCGGATACTGGTTGGAGATTATAAGATGCGGATAGGCGTCTATCGAGGCTGGGAGATTAACACATAAGAAAGCACAGGAGAGGGAAGATGGGATATATTGTGATGGCATACGCCGAGGGCGGCTACCAGGAATTTCTGCTTCCGGAGCTCGACAACTCGGACTATGAGATCCTGTTGGAACGACAGATTTTCGGAATGGCGCAGAATCTGCAGATCGCGATGGAGATCGTGGACGGAAGCTGGAGCTTTGTGCAGCGTCCGGAATACAGCCTTTTCACAGAGGGGCAGCCGGGTTGTGGGGTACCGCTGTCGGACGGGATGGTTCTTGGCCTGAAGATTCACAGCGGCGGTCATCTCACGCTGGTCGTGATGCGTATGGCACATGCCTTTCCGGTTTTCCGGAAATATGATCTTGGTCGTACCAATCAGCTGGTGGTAGGGAAGTCGGAGGACTGCGCCATTGCCTACGACTTTATGAACTATATTTCGCGAAATCACGCAGTTTTGTTTCGCTATGGACAGCGCTGGGTAGTGCAGGATACAAGCAGCAACGGAAGCTATCTGAACGGAAGGCGAATTCAGGGACAGGCTTATCTGAACTTTGGAGATCAGATCATCTTATTTGGTTTGCGTATTATCTTTCTTGGAAGTTGCCTTGCTGTCTGCGCACTGTCAGGAGAGTGTAGGATAGAGGAATCCTGTCTGCCTCGCCTTCGGCCGCGGGATAATCTGGTCTTACCGGAACGCCCGCAGGAGGATGAAGAAAAGCAGTATTTTAAGCGCTCTCCACGTACAGTGGAGCCGCTCTACACAGAGCCGATTGAGATCGAAGCTCCCCCGCCGCATTCCGGTGTAAAAAAGCGACCGATGCTCCTGACGATCGGCCCCAGTCTGACGATGGCGATTCCGATGGTGCTTGGTTGTGTAATCGCGATTCTCGGCTCTGGTTCAGGGCGCGGCGTTTACATGTTCACCGGTGTAATCACTGCTGTGTCGGCGGCGATTCTGGGTGTGATCTGGGCGTTTGCCAATCTTCGTTATGCGGCGAAGGAGGAGGAGGAGAACGAGGAGCTTCGTTACAGCGCCTATGGTCAGTATCTGATTGATATCACGGAATTTATCAAAGAAAAATATGATGAAAACCGTGCGATCCTTTACCGGACATTCCTGTCCGGTTCTGAGTGCTGCTGCTTCGGAGAGCAGGATGTCCGGCTCTGGAACCATAATGCCAGACAGGAGGACTTCATGACCGTGCGTCTGGGGACGGGACAGATTCCTTTCCAGTCCGAGATCGTGATTCCAAAGGAGCGTTTTACGCTGATACGTGATGATCTGACGGACAAGCCGACACTGATCCGGGAAAGTTATCAGACACTGCAGGATGTTCCGGTGTGTATGGATATCCAGAAGAAAGGGATCATTGGTCTGATCGGCGGCGAAGGAAAGCAGGGCGCTTACGGAATGGTGCGCAGCATCGCAGCGCAGCTTGCGGCGAACAACTGCTATACCGAAGTGAAGATGGTATTTATCTATGAGCAGACCCCGGAGACAGCGGATATCTGGTCTTTTGCCCGCTGGCTGCCGCATGTATGGTCGGAGGATCATCGTACGCGTCTGATCGCCGGGGACAAGTCGGAGCTCGGCGATATCAGTTATGAGCTCTCCAAGGTATTCCGGATGCGGACAGAGGAGCAGACGAACGCGAAGGAATACCCACTGCCGCATTATGTGATTTTTGTGGACAGCATGGAAATGCTCGAGGGGGAGTTGCTCGAGAGTTTTATTTATAATCCGCGGCCGGAGTATGGGATTACAACGATCCTGCTGGCGGAGCGTTACGGGGATTTGCCGAACTCTTGCGAGGAGATCATAGAGAATGATGGCACGAGCGCGGGGTATTTCCATGTTTATGACAGCGAGGAGAAGAACCTGGGAATCAGTTTTGACGTCGTGCGGAAGGAAGAGCTCGAAGGACTGGCACGCAGACTGTGCGGCATCGAGGTCAATGAGAGCACGCAGAATGGAGAGATACCGGAATCGCTGAGTTTTTTTGAAATGTACGGGGTAAGTGCGCTCGCGGAGCTGCGCGTGCTCGATCGCTGGAAAAAGAATCGAAATTATGACACCATGCGCGTACCGATCGGGGAAAAGGCGGGAGGAAGTCTCTGCTATCTGGACGTGCATGAGAAATATCATGGTCCGCACGGCCTTGTGGCCGGCACCACAGGTTCCGGAAAGAGTGAGACGCTGCAGACCTGGATTTTGTCGCTTGCAGTGAATTTCAGCCCGGACGATATCGCTTTTTTCATTATCGATTTTAAGGGCGGCGGTATGGCGAACCTGTTTTCCGATTTGCCGCATATGGCGGGGCAGATTTCGAACCTGTCCGGAAACCAGGTGCAGCGTGCAATGATCTCAATCAAGAGTGAAAATCAGCGCAGACAGCGTATTTTCGCCCAGAACGACGTGAATAATATTAATCATTATACGAGGCTTTACAAGGAGCATCGCGCGGCACTTCCGATCCCACATCTCTTTATCATCATCGATGAGTTTGCGGAACTGAAGCGTGAGGAGCCGGAGTTTATGAAAGAACTGATCAGTGTCGCGCAGGTGGGAAGAAGTCTTGGCGTGCACCTGATTCTGGCGACTCAGAAACCAAGCGGAACGGTGGACGATAATATCTGGAGTAACTCCAAGTTCCGTCTGTGTCTGCGTGTGCAGGACAGGCAGGACTCGAATGATATGCTGCGTAAGCCGGACGCAGCTTACATTACGCAGGCCGGACGCGGTTATCTGCAGGTTGGCAGCGATGAGATCTACGAACAGTTCCAGTCCGGTTACAGCGGCGCTGAGTACGTGGATGACCCGGCGCAGAATCGCCCTTCCGCGGCAGTAATGCTTACACGGACCGGACGAATTTCACTGGAGGGGAACGCTTCCGGGCCGAGACGCCGTGCGGATGGTACCGCTGTCACGCAGCTCGATGCGGTCATCGCATATTTGTCGCGCATTGCGAAGGATCATCACTATGATCGGGAAATGCTGCTCTGGCTGCCTGTGCTTCCGCGAGAGCTCTATCTGGACGAACTGGAAGGTTACGAGGAGCAGAAGGAAAAGATACCGGGAGCGCCCTGGAGTCTCGACGCGATGATCGGCCTTTACGACGATCCGGCAAATCAGGCGCAGAAGCCGCTGCATGTGTCCTTCTCGGAGGGCGGTCATCTGGCCGTCTGCGGGGCGGTGACCAGCGGAAAGAGCACTTTTGTGCAGACGTTGCTTTATTCATTGCTGGAACGTTACACGCCGACAGAGCTGAATTTTTATGTACTGGACTACAGCAGCCGCATGCTGCTGCCCTTTGCGGAAGCGCCGCACTGTGGCGGCGTGATTCTGGATACAGATGAGGAGAAGGTGAAGCGTTTCTTCCATATGCTGTCTCAGATGATGGAGGAACGGAAAAACCAGTTTGGCGGAGGAAATTACAGTCAGTACGTGCGGGCCTGCGGCGGAGAGGTGAAGCTTCCGGCAGTGCTGATCGTGATCGACAATTATGCGGGATTTCGCGAGAAGACGGGCTCGCAGTTTGACGATTTTATGGTGCGCCTGTCCCGTGAGGGCGCGGGCTATGGACTGTTTCTGGTGCTGACAGCCGGTGGCTTTGGCGCGAGTGAGATCCCGGCCCGGCTGGGTGGAAACATGCGCACAGTGATTTCTCTTGAGATGGGAGACAAGTTTAAATACGCGGAGGTCATGCGTGTCTCCCGGATCGGGATCGTGCCTGAGACCGATGTGAAGGGTCGTGGCCTTGCAAATGTCAGTGGAAATATTCTGGAATTTCAGACTGCGCTGGCGAAAAAAGCGCCGGATGCCTACGCGCTGTCGGAGAGTATCCGTGCGGTCTGTAAGGAGGCAGCGGAAAGTTGGACCGGAAAGCGGGCGGCCCGCATCCCGGTCATTCCAGAGAAGCCGACGCTTGCAGACCTGCAGGAGGCAGAAGGATACGAGGCGGCGCAGGAGAGCCGTCGCTATCTGCCGCTCGGTTATCTTGAACAGGACGCCTCTCTCCACAGCGTCGATCTGTGGCGTACATATTGTTATCTGATTCAGGGAAAGAGCCGGACAGGAAAGAAGAATGTGCTGAAGCTTCTTATGTATGCTGCAGTCCGGAAAGCGGGCGCACGTGTCTGCCTGATCGAGCTGAACGGGAAAGATCTGCAGTCCACGGCGGAGCTTTTGGCAGTCGAATATTTGTCAGAAGAAACGGCGGTGTATGAGTTCTTCAAATCCACGGTTCCGGTCTTTAAAGAGAGGAATCAGCGCAAGCGTCAGCTTCTTGCGGAAGGCCTGGAGGGGGATGCCCTTGCCGAAAAGATGAACGAAGGACAGCAGATCTTCATCTTTATCGCCGATATGGTCAGTTTTCTGCAGATGGCCTACCGGCCTTCAGAAGGTGTAGGAGATATTCATGCCTATCTGGAAAATATCACGGAGAAAGGAAGTAGCCATGGTTTTTATTTCTTCGGCTGTATGCTTCCGGAACAGCACGCACAGATTTCCGCAAGGCCGGTGTATGCGAACATGATTTCTTATCAGACAGGCGTACATTTGGGCGGAAATACGGGCTCGCAGCGCCTGTTCCAGTTTACGAATATTCCGCACATGGAGCAGTTGAAGGCTGCAAAGCCGGGTACGGGTCTCATTCCGGACGCGGAAGACGCATCTGTGTCCTGCAAGCTTGTACTTCCGCTGTACAGGGGGAGTAAATGATCTGCACAGTGTTTCGAACCGCGAGGGCGGAGGCGGCTCTGATTGAGGAAGAGATGCGCAGGAAAACGGCGCTTGATACAGACGAACGGCTGGTCGTCGTCGGCTTGTTCACGCAGGATTCCTACCAGCGTTTTCTGGATGGAGAGGAACGGGCAGATGTGATCTGCGTCGATGTCTCCGTGACGCCGGGGATAGGCCATGCGGAGGCATTGCGCAGGAGATGCCCGGCTGCGGTGATTGTGTTGCTGGCGGATCTGAAAACACCGCCGACTGCGTATATGAAGCCTACGATCCTGGCTGCGGCGCTGCTTTTAAAGCCGCTGAGCACGGAGACGGTTCGAGGAGTGGTGGAAGAAGTCTTCCGCTGCTTCCTGGAGAAAGAGCCGGATGATGGAAGCGTATTTCTTGTGGAGACGCGCGAGGGAAAGGAACGGATTCCCTGGTCAGATATCCTGTATTTTGAAGCGCGCTCGAAGAAGATTTACGCCTGCACCGCGGACTGCGAGTATGGCTTTTACGATACGATGGACGCTCTGGAAGAGAGGCTTAAAGATCGCTTTGTCCGCTGCCACAGGAGTTATCTGGCAAACAGAAAGATGATAGAGAAGGTGCGCCTCTCGCAGAATTTCATCACTCTGCAGGGCGATGTGGAGCTTCCGCTTTCGCGCAGCTATAAAGGCGTATTGAAGGAGATGAAGTGATGGGGGACAGAGTGCATTTATTTACAAAGGAAGAGTTTGTCCTTCTCGCTGCCTGCGCAGGGATACACAGAATGTACGGCTTTGAGACGGGAGCAGAAGTGCTGAAGCGGGATGGAGCGATCGCAGCTCTGCAAAAACTGCACGTCCGCGGCTGTGTGGAGACAGAGGATGACAGGTTTCGGCTCTGCGGGGATATGAAGGAGCTGTTTGCAGGAATACGTGCGGCGGCGACGACGCTGGAAGTGCGCAAATCAAACGGAAGAAGCTGTATGATTTACATAGGCTCTGAGGCGGTGCGGGTTGCGCCGTCCGTCAGGAGGCAGGGAATGCTGGAAGTGCAGGGAATCCCAATCGCCGATTTGTGGAATTTCCTGCAGGACGAAGGATGGATACCAAAAGAATCGGAAGAGAGAATGGAGGAGATTCTGTGATACTGGTAGATATTTATGTGCCGGCGAACGGCAGACAATATGATTTCCGGCTGGATGAGAATGCGTATACTGCCACGATTGTGGATGAGATCGGGAAGCTGCTCTCACCGACAGGCGATGTGTCGGATCTGCTTCTCTGCGATTATGAGGCAGGGCAGATTCTGCCGTTCGACCGGACATTGAAGCAGCTTGGCATTGGAAACGGAAAGAAACTGGTGCTGGTTTGACAAAAATATGCCGTTCGTCAGAAAAACAGGTCGTCTGTCGCTTTTAAGCCGCAGTAAATGTCGGGTGTGCTATTGTAGTATCTGCAAGGAGGGAAACATGTTAGCAATCGACGTCAGACAAGTAAACAGGACGCTTACTTCCATGGAGAACTGTCTGCGAAAACTCGAGGCTCTGAACGACGAGGTCGATCAGGTGAGCCGGAAGCTCCGCGAGTATACGGAGATGGAAGATGTGGTGGCGAGTCTCCACGTTCAGACGATGCAGATTGGCGAGCAGAATTACAATCTGAAGCGGATGACGGACAAGCTTGCCGACATTGCGCAGATCTACAATGATCGCGAGACGGCTATTGCAGGTTATGAGGAGGAAGCCGATGCGGCAGTGGGAAACGCGACGATCACAAGCTGGGAAGTTCCGGGGTGTATCTTCCAGATACTAGGACAGGAGGGATGAAAGAATGATTCCGTATACGGAGGTTGACACAGCCAGAATGAACCAGGACATCAGAGCGCTGGAGCAGGAAATTGCGAACGCCCGGAGCGGTCTTGACAAGATGATGCAGGAGATCGAGCAGCTCAATTCCATGTGGGTGGGAAAGGCAAACATGGCGTTTCGAGTACAGGTAGCAAAGGATCAGACGACCATGAATGAAGTGCTTGACGAAATGGATCGGCTGGTTGACTGTATGACCTATGCGAGCAGTGAGTACGCAAAGTGCGAGAGCGAAGTCCGTAGTGTTGTGGACAGTATCAGAGTATAAGGAGGAAAGGGAACATGACAATCGCAGGTTTGACGCTGGATAATTTCCTGAGTGTTCTGAAGGTTGATCCCCAGGTGATGCTTACAAAGGCCTCCACTGTCAACACGCAGATCGGAAACATGAAGAAAGCGTTCGAGGAGCTCGAAGCTTCAGTCAATAACACGAAGAACTACTGGATCGGGGACGCAGGGGATGCGCATCGCGCCTATTATACGAATCGAAAGGCGGAGATTGAGGAAATTTTTGCAAGACTTCAGGAGCATGTGACAGATTTGCAGCAGATGTCCGCGGCGTATTCGGGAGCGGAGCAGGAATCGGAAGCGACGGCAGAAGAGCTGCCATCAGATGTGATCGTATAGGAGGTGCAGTATGAAGACGGCTTCGGAAATTCGCTTTAATTACAATCAGGCGCTTGCGAGAGCTTCGGAGCTGGAGGAGATTGCCTCCGGGATGAAAACACTCGCAAACAAAGAGCTGGCGGACTCCATGCGGAATCTTTCAGCGGCCTGGCAGGGAGACTCGGCAACGGCTTTCCTTGGAAAAGGGGAGACGCTGAAGGAGAAAGTTTTAAAAAGTGCAAGAGGTCTGGAGGAGACGGCTGCCACGATTCGAAGTGTGGCAAAGCGCATTTATAATGCTGAGATGGCGGCCTACAGGCTTGCAATGGCAAGAAAGTACAATGATTGAACAAAATTTAAAGGAGGAACAAAAGGATGGCATTGATCAGAGTAACGGCAACACAGTTGAAGGCGCAGGCGGAGGAGCTCAGAACGTTGAACACCCAGTATAAGGATCAGGTGAATGAGCTTGAAACCTGCGAGACAAATCTGGCCGGCATGTGGGAAGGGGAGGCGCGGGATGCGTTTCACAACGCCTTCAACAGTGACAAGATTCAGATGACGAACTTTTACACGTTGATCGAGCAGTATGTCGCGAAGCTGCTGACGATCGCCGCCAAGTACGAGCAGGCGGAGGCGACGAACCAGGAAATCGCAACAGTCAGAAACTATCAGTAGAAGTAAATCGAGAGGAGATATAAGAAAATGGAAGGAACCTTAAGAGTAACACCGGAACAGCTGCAGTCGGCGGCAAGCGAATTTTCGAGCAGAGGAACTACAGTTGGGAACCTGACCTTCCAGATGACGAATCTGGTGACAGGGCTTAGCAGTATCTGGGAAGGCGAGGCCTTCACGGCATACACGACGAAATTCCGTCAGCTGGATGACGATATCCAGAAGATCATCCGCATGATCACGGAGCATAGCGAGGATCTGACCGAGATGGCGCGGATCTACAGCGAGGCCGAGACCGCAAACCAGGAGGAGATTGCAAGCCTGGCAGGAGACGTGATCGTGTAAGGAACGGAGCATTTATGAAGATGCGGAAATGGTGCATGCTGGTATGCCCGCTGTTGTGCGCGGGCATACTGGCCGGATGTGGAGGAAGTGCAGAGAAGGAGGCGGATGTCGTGGAAAGGACAGAACTTACAGAGGATCAGGTGCAGATTCTGGTATCGGCCGGATACAGCGAGGATCGAATCCGGAGAGGAAATCTTACGGAAATTGATGAGAGAATTCTGGAAGAATACGCTTTTGCGCTGGAATATCTGGAACAGAAATACGGGGAGGAAGGCTTCTGGCTTTATAACTGTGATAACGGTTCTCTCTCGGATACGCCATCTGTCTTTTACGGAACCCTGGAATCTGACAATGAAGTGCGTTATGAGGTGAAGGTGACATCCGCCGGAGATTCGGAGGGGATTACCGACAGCTATTACGGCATCCTGATGAATGAGTCTTATGAAGAATATCTGCAGGATCTGCTCAGCAGCTATGGAGTAGGTTGCACAGAAGTCTCCGCCGAGATACAGGGATTGTATGGACTGGCCTATGATGACAGTGTGTTGCCCAGGGATGCGATAGAAAGTGGTATGTATCTGCGGGCGATGGCGACGGTCTATCTGGAAAGCTCGGACACAGGCGAAGCATACTGTGAGGCGAAAGCGGAGGAGATTCAGGAGAAGCTTTATGAAAAACAGGTGCTTGGCAGTTTTAAGCTTCTCTTTGAGAACGGGACGGAAGAATATCCGACGTGGATCAATGTATTTGAGAAGAAGTAAGTGAGGATAAAACCATGGCAGTACTTAGCACGGAACAACTTTTGCTTCTGAACAATTTAATGTACATGACGAGTGATCAGCCTTTCAGCGAGATCACAGCCTATGAGGATGGTCGGTCTGTTGGAAATATTATTGCATCGATTGATATGAATTCGATCGATGTTAAAGAAAATTATGGAAGTTACATGACTGGTCAGGACTGGATCAACATCATAAATGCGATTAAAGCTGATGACACCCTGATGAATGTGAGGCTTGTCTCAACGAACGTTGATGATTATCTGGATGGGGGTGGCGGGGGAGTCAGCGCTCTGTTTGTGACCGAGTCAAATGAGGCAGTTGTAACCTTTCGCGGAACAGCTCTGGATGAATGGAAGGATGATTTTACTGCGGGAGCCGCCGTGTCGTCAGCACAGCAGGAGAATGCGCTGACCTGGTATCAGTCGCTTGATCTCGATGATTACGATTCTATCACAGTGACTGGACATTCCAAAGGTGGTAATAAGGCAAAATACATCACGATTCTCGACAATTCGGTGGATCGCTGTGTCTCCTTTGACGGACAGGGTTTCTCCGATGAATTTATGGAGGAGTATGCGAACCGGATCGCTCTGAATGAAGGAAAAATCGAGAATCACAATGTGGATTGCGATTATGTGAATATTCTGTTAAACGATATCGGTACGACGACCTATTATGAAAGTCAGGATATTGGAAATCCTTTGGAATTCCATTGTCCGAATTCGTTCTTTGATTTTGGAGAGGATGGTTCCGTCACTCTCCATGAGACCGAACAGAATCCAATTATGCAGAAGATTGATCAGGCGCTTAACAGTATTCTGCGGACATTGTCGGATGATGAAAAAGAGCAGTTTCTGGATACATTTGGCGAGATTTTTCAGGTTGCCATGGGAGGAAGTGGAAGAAGTATCGTCTCGATTCTCTCGGATGTGTCAGATAGGAAGCTGCTCGCGTATGTTCTCATTCTTCTTGGTCTTTATGTGGAGTGTAATCTCCTTGATGCTTCTGTAGTTGGCTATGTGCTCAGCTATTTTGATATAGATCTGACAGCCTGGATCCCGGATGGGAGCGATATCCAGGTAAACAGTCTGAGCGTTGGCGCGGAGATTGCTTTTGCAGTGAATCCCGCGATCATGCTTCAGATAGAAGAAGAACTGGTAAATCAGAATGCAGAACTGGAAGGATATGCCGAACGTGTTGAAAAGGTTGGGAAAAAGCTGAAAGGCATTTATCTGACATTGGGCTGGGCTGTCAGCAGTCAGGCAAACAAAATATCGAAATACGGGACTTTCTGTACAAAGATGGCCGATGCACTGGACAACGTGGCCGAGCAGTACCAGAAGACGGAGCAGCTCTGTATGATAGAACAGTAGAAGAGGGAGGAGAGAGCGTGAAAGTACAATCTGAGGTAAAAAAAAGCCGTTGTCTATCGGAAGGGTGCGCTGATTACAAGGACTGCCAGTGTCATTCTGGAAAGAGGAAGCCATACACTGTGCTTTATAAGGCTCTCTGGCACGGTGGTCGCAGAGACGATACAGGCATCCGTGCCGCATGGTGTTGTCTGCTCCAGGGTCGGTTATGAGAAAAAGGATTCCGCCGAAAAAGACAGGGAAGAAACGGACGAGGCAGGTGAGATTAAGAGGGGGCTGGAAGACATCGCAGAAAAAAAGAAGACGCTGAATGATGCTCTGCGTATTCTGTCCTCCTTCGAGGCGAACATGCTGAAGGAAAAGGAAAATCTCTCCATAGATTTTATGAAGCAGTATCTGGAATATGCGCCCTCGCAGGCAAGCGAATTGAGAAGGCAGCTCCACGCCTGTGAGGAGGAAGAACGGAATCTGAACAGACAGCTGACTGAATGGAGAGAAGCACATGAAAACGCACTGGGTGTCATAGAGTTGGATGTACAGGCAGAGGCGGACGGAGAGTATCTCTTTGGTCTGACGTACTATGATCTTTCTGCAGGATGGACACCGTTTTACGATATTCATGTGGACAGCCTGGAGAACCCGGTTCAGGTTTTCCTGAAGGGAAAAGTCACACAGAACACGGGAGAGGACTGGAAAAATACAGAAATTACACTTTCGACAGGGAATTTACAGCGGTCAAATAATGTCCCGCTGTTATTGCCATGGCTTCTCCGGCAACAAACGCCGCGTCCACCAATGGCGCCTGCTGCGGGGAACCGTGGAGGGGCGGTGAATGCGGAAACGGCGCTTCTGGAAAAAGCGGCCTTGCTGGAGCAGCCAAAGAGAAATCGACAGCCAGACGGGACATCGCGGAACAATTCGGTGTGTATAGAGTATAGGATACCGGAGCCTGTCCGTGTCGATTCCGGCGGCTCCGGAGGTATTGTGGAGGCCACGGCTGTCAGCCTGAGCGCAGAATACAGTTATTATATTACGCCAAAGGCGGAGAACAACGCATTTCTTGTGGCGTTGATTTCCGACTGGGAGAAAGCAGACTTTATAGAATGTGATGCGAATGTCTTTTTGGGTAACAGTTTTGTAGGAGCCACGCATATCAATCCGCGGCAGATTGAAGACGTATTTTCTCTCTCATTGGGAAGAGATCCCCGGATTCTGGTGCAGCGGAAGCAGGTCAGGCAGTACCAGTCCCAGAAGGCATTCGGAAACTATAACAGAAAAGAACTGGCCTATCAGCTGCGAATCAAGAATGGGAAAAATACACGTATTCGGGTTGTTATCAAAGATCAGGTTCCCGTATCTACAGACGAGAAGATTAAGGTGGAACTGTTGAACCTTTCTGGAGGCGAGCTGAACGAGAAGGATGGTTCGCTGCGATGGATGTACGAACTTGAAGCACTCTGGGAAGTGACGCTGGATGTGGCGTTTCGTGTGAGCTGGCCGCAGAATTATCCGTTTAATCTGTGATAAAGGGAAGGAACGCTATGGCGGAATATAAGCTTCTGTCGACAGGCATGCATAAGCAGTATATTGTCGAAAATAATTTATCGACCAGGCTTTTAAGATATGCAAAAGAGGTACGGACGGTCAGTTCAAGGTTCTCCATGGGTTCCTCTACGAACAGTGCGATCAGGAATAAACTGAGCAAACAGGCGGATGCCATCATGGAAGAGCGGAACCAGCTCGTGCAGATGTCAAAAAGTCTTGAAACAATCAGAAATTTATATGAGAAAACAGAGAAGAGGATTCTCGCGGGTGATGTCGCGGCAGAATCGGAGGCCAGCCTCATAAGCTATGGTGGATCAGGCAATATTTTTGGCGAATTCGTGAACGGAATTATTGTCTGGGTCGTTGAAAAAATTACCGGATCGGAAATCGAAGCCATTGTTTTTGATGAGAACGGAGAATATGGGGGTGATCAGGGGTCTTTGTATGACGAGGCCAACTCTTTCTGGGCAAGGATTTTCTCCAGATATAATGAATGGTATGCACTTGTGCGCAGTTACTTTCCGGATGAGGAACTGACAGACAAACAGGTTCGAAATTATCTGAAGAAGCTCAGTACAGAAGGATGCAGTTATGTTGCGCTGCGTAATACGATTTTGTTGTACTATACAGGAAAAGAGGAAGAGTTTGAGCAGACATTTGGGTTTCCCATGTATGATGACGACGGAAGTCTGAATCATGACAGATTGTTGCTGGATCTGTACGCAACTATGGATAATGTCTCTCCGACAACGGGTGAATTCGATGAGTATCTGGATTATGATAGTGAGACAGACGGCGATATAGATGAGTATGTTATATGGAACGATACAACAGGACGAGGGGTAACGTCGTCAGAAATAAAGTATAATCTGGAAACCTATATGGAACAGCATGGCATCAAAGCGGAGGTTACTACCGGTATTGATGCGACGGCAGATAATTATCAGCAGATGACGGAGCAGGGGAAAAGTGTCATTGTCCTGGCAAAAGGTGTAAACCTTTACAATATGAATGGTACGAAAAATCAGTACATAAGCGGCGGACATGCCATGTCAGTGACCGGAGTTACCGAGGACGGAATGTTGATCGTATCGTCATGGGGTGAAAAGTATTATATTGACCCGGATGAGATTGCAAATGATTCAGAAAACAGCTCTGCGTCGTTTATCACTGTTAAATTCGAATAGCTTTTGGAAGGAAAAAGGAAATGGCGGACAAATTGGATTTATCTTTGTTTTATAAGGAAATGGCCGAGGAATACCTGAGAAAGATACTTTCCATGAAGAGACTGGAGGAACGGTTTGAAGAGTGTGAACCTTCGTTTATACCGGAAATGACGGATCGTCCTTCTCATTTCTTTACGCTGGTGAACCGTGTAAATTTGGAGCGCCTTGACGAAAGTGAGATGGAATTGCTTGAGGGAATGTATCAGGGTCGCGTGGAGGGAGCAGAGGCAGCTGCGCTGCTGGAACAGACATGTTTTCGGGTGATGGCAGGAGATCCGGAATCCGGGGTGGTTCATGAATATTTTCAGGATATTCATGGAAAAGGAATTCTTCCGGGCAATGCGATGGTTTTTCTTTTCCATGACAAAGCAACGATTGATGAATCCGGAAGGATAGACACAGAAGCTGAACTGAAAAAAATCAGAATATTTGCCAATGTGAAGCGGCAGTTTGAATCACTGGCTGAAGAGAAGACAGGAGTGCCGGTATGTATCGTCAGATAGGTATGAACTATATCATTGCTCTTTTGCTGACCATCTTTTTTGAATTGCTGTTTGCATTTTTGTGGGGAGTTCCCAGACGTGACTGGAAGCTTCTCATCTATGTCAACGTGTTTACGAACCCGCTCGCCAACCTGGCGCATCGAGTGTTTTACAGCCATGGATTCCTGTTGCATACGCTTCTGCCGGAGCTGTGGGTGATCCTGGTGGAGATCTGGTACTATCATAAAAAGGAAAATGACATCCCGTATCCGACAGCGTTTGCAATATGCGTGAATGTGTTTTCCTTTTTGATCGGCGTTCTGGTAAATGAATTATGAGACATACTTTTAGAATTGGAATCCTATCCTGTTTTCTTCCTCTGGCGATTTTTTTGTCAGGGGTTATGGTGGTTCGGGCGGATATAGTATTGGAACCACAAGACGACTTTTATCAGGAGCATGAGCAGGAGTATACGTATTTTCATGAAACGGAATATTATGTGAACAGTCCGGAGGGCGAGGCAGCCTGGTATGATGAACCGGGCGGAGAAATCCAGGGCTATATAGAAAATGGGAACACTTATACGGTCAGTTATACGTATACAGATGAAAATGGTGTGATCTGGGGGCAGAGCCGGTCTTCGTCCTCATACAATTATTCTTCTTATGTTGAGATAGATCAGCTTTTGAGTGTGTATGATTCTGAGTTTTTTGCCGATCATTCCGGTGAAATCACAAGGACGAAACCTGAGGGGCTGACCGGGGTTGGGTTCAGTCTGGACAATCTCCTGGATAATGAGAAAACAGTGCTTGTCTGGACATATCCGCATGGAGCAATAAAAAGGGCTACCAATTATGACGACGACAATGGAGTAGAACTGATAAATAGCTGCTATTACTACTACACGGACTCTGATGGGCGTATATGGGGCTATACAGGTTACTATTTTACAATAAAAAATGTGTGGTTCTGCCTGTCTGATCCCAATAACGAGACGCTGGCGGAACCGGAAATCTATACAGGAGAGATTTATTTTAAAGCAAATGAGGCGACGGATACAAGTGAAAAGTCGATGATTTATGATGTCTGGCCGGCGCAGCTCCTCGGTACGTTGGCATATGGAGGCATAGAAGGTATCATAGAGAAAGTTTTATCTTTTTTGATTTCGACGGTTTTGATTCCTGTCTGGCTTTCTACCCTGGCGTTTATTAAGTTGTCTCACTGGAATACACAGAGAAAAGCAATTAAAAACAGGAACAGCGAAGAATATCCGGACATTTTGTATTCTAAAGTGTGCAGGATATGGCTTTGGTTTTGCTGTATGAAAGCATACATTCTTGCAATTGCGATAGCCGGACGAATGGCATGGGAGATGGCTGGGAAACACGGGGAGATTTCTGACGTTTTGGGTATTTCATTTGCGATAGTAATCTATATTGTGATTGGGACTGCCTATCTTGTCCTGTTGATAAATAAGAAAGTGGGCGGGTATTACATAATACTCATATTAGACGCATTTATGATAATTGTGTGGTTTGGAGTGCCCCGGTATGAGATGGTTTTGATAAACTTTGTAAGTCTGGTCATCACCTATGGCTTTATAAATAAGTATTATTTCAGCAGGAAGTGTTATCCGTCGGAAAAACAGGTCGTCTGTCGGGATTCAGACGCATCTTCCGGGTGATATGTTAATCTGTATTTGCAAGGAACGAAACAGACTGACAATCAAGGTCAGAGAAATTAAAGGAGGAACAAAAAGATGGCATTAATCAGAGTAACGGCAACACAGCTGAAGGCGCAGGCAGAGGAGCTCAGAACGCTGAACTCGCAATTCAAGGATCAGGTGACGGAACTCGAGACCTGTGAGACGAATCTGGCAGGTATGTGGGAAGGCGAGGCGCGGGACGCGTTTCACAATGCCTTCAACAGCGACAAGACCCAGATGACAAACTTCTACACGCTGATTGAGCAGTATGTTGCGAAGCTTCTTACGATCGCCGCGAAGTACGAGCAGGCGGAAGGAACAGCTGAAGAGATCGCAACAGTCAGAAATTACCAGTAAATTGAATATAGAACATTACGAGAAGCGAAAGGAGATACGAAAATGGAAGGAACATTAAGAGTAACACCGGAACAGCTGCAGTCGGCGGCAAGCGAATTTTCAAGCAGAGGAACCACGGTCGGGAACCTGACCTCCCAGATGACGAATCTGGTAACGGGGCTTAGCAGTATCTGGGAAGGCGAGGCTTTCACGGCTTACACGACGAAGTTCCGGCAGCTGGACGACGATATCCAGAAGATCATTCGTATGATCACAGAGCACAGTGAGGATCTGACCGAAATGGCGAGAATCTATCTCGAGGCTGAGACCGCAAACCAGGAAGAGATCGCAAGTCTGGCTGGAGATGTGATCGTTTAGAAAACCACAACAATATATTCAGTTTTAAATGTACGTCTTATGAAATAAGGGAACACTGGTTTACCCTT
Organism: Lachnospiraceae bacterium Zagget2; assembly: GCA_001941045.1. Lineage (GTDB taxonomy): Bacteria > Bacillota > Clostridia > Lachnospirales > Lachnospiraceae > Hominiventricola. The sequence goes on along the minus strand of MSHD01000054.1, from coordinate 43,109 downwards.
ATGTTGCTCTAATCATAAGTATAGGAATTTATAGGAGGTAAAAAGATTGCAAACGAAGAGTAGAGGGTATCCATTAACTTAGCGGTACAGCAAACAGGCCATCAAAAGGTGGCTTCAAAAACTGAATATAGGGATGATGGTACTACAGGTTATCCAACAGCAGATTTGATTTTATAACCCTGAAGCTGAACCATCTTGATTGCCTGCTCAACGGTAATCTCATGGGAATCCGGAACTGCATTAGCGTTTCTGTAAAGATCCGCATTATAGTTTACCTTTTCCTTCAGCATATGGTACAATGCAGTAAGAAGCATTCTTGCTATGGCAATGATTGCTTTCTTGTGACCGCGACGTTTCCTGAGCCGAAGGTAGCGGTTACGGATTTCCGGGTGTGATTTGCTTTTCACGGCAGCGTTCGCGCACTGTACAAGGAGAGGTTTGATATAACACCCGGCCTTTGAGACACGGACGGATTTTTTCTTCCCTGCACTTTCGTTGTTGGCTGGTGTCAGACCGGCCCACGAACATAAGTGTTTCGCTGAAAGAAAAGCCTCCATATTTACGCCAATCTCGGAGATAATGCCAATGGCGGTAAAGGGATCTTTGATCCCGGGGCGGTTAGAATGATGGCAATTTCCTGCTGATAGGGAGCAGCGAGCGCAAGAATGAGTTGTTCTAACTCTTCTTTCCGGTCCTGGAGGTTATCCATATGTTCCTTGATGATCTTTAGTTTGGCAGCCTGTTCCGGAGTAAATGCTCCGTCAACGGCGAGCTCCAGGTCGGATATTTTATCTTTCATGGAGCCGTGGACTAAGGAAGCAACATCAAGAGGCTCATCTGAATTTTCCAGGATCTTTTCTATAATGCGCTGGGAACTTTTACCAAACACATCTGATACAACGGATCCAATCTGGAGATTGGAGACCGTGAGACAGTTCTGGTAGCGGTTCTTTTCGCTGGAATTAAAGCAGGTCAGCTTAAAACGATAGCGCATCAGGTCGCGGAGCTGGCGGATGTCAGCAGGGGGCATAAAGCTTCCGGCGACAAGATCATGTTTGAAAAGGTCCGCAATCCATTCTCAGGAGAACAGCCTCTTCATCTCCCGGTCACCCTCGCGCAGAGCCTGGGGGATGCTTAAGCCCTGTTCCCAGATCTTCTGAAAAATATTGCAGAGGACGGTTTCCACCTGCCAGGGGGGAACCGTCGTTTTTCTCCCTTTTGAAGGGTAGATGCGCGAGCGGGAGATGCGGATGCTCTCCTCCGTCAGATCCAGCCAGGGATAGAGCTTGAGCAGCTCATGGTTCTCGTAGGGGTATTTCATGACGGCCTGACCGTCCAGAATGGTCAGGTAGTAGCTTGTATTTTTCTGACAGACCCAGTCGAAGAGATGCCGGATCAGGTCAAATTTCTTTGTAGACCGGCTGACTCCGAGCTGCCAGCCGACATTGGCGGGGGTTCCGCCTGGCATCATACAGTAGCCGACATTCGGCATCAGGTCGCTGGGAATATAGTTTTTGATCGCGCCGGCATACTCCGTGAAGGAGACGAGCATGGAAATCTTTCCCTCAGCGAAATCACGGAAAGCTTCATGATGGTCAAGCTCCAGAATGTCTGGCGGCACGCAGGCGCAGGTTTCGAGAATATTCTGGAAACCACGCACATTCTGAGGCGTATTGAGGATCAGCCTGCCGGACTGATCGTACAGCCCGCCGCCAGCGCTCCACAGGCGTATCAGGATGTCGAGCGCCAGCTCCTCGCTCATCTTTGCGGGCAGCGCGGTTCCATAGAGCGAGGGCGAAGACGGGTTGAATTCTCTTGTAAAATAGCGTGCGATTCCGTTAAACTCGGTCCAGGTCTTGGGCGGACGCAGGGAGAGACGGTGTTTCGCACGGAATTCTTTCTGCAGTTCCGTGTCGGTGAAATAATCCCGACGGTAGAACAGAAGATGCGTTCCTCCGATGATCGGCAGCGCATAATAACGATCGTTTAACCGGCAGTTTTCCAGATTTTTCAGCATGATATGCGAGGAGAAGAGCGGCTGGGTCTGCAGAAGATCCGTCAGATCCATCAGACAGTTTTCCTGTACCAGGTAGCGCATCCAGGAGACATCGACGACATAGATATCATACTCGCTCTGTTCTCTTACGGAATCTTCGCAGACCCGTTCAAATAATTCCCGCATCGGGAGATAGTCCACCTCAATCTGTGCGTCATATTGATTGGAAAATACCTGTGCCATGGCGGAGAGTGCGCGGATGGTCGGAAGATCCAGGGAGAGGATTTTCAGCGTTTCCTTTTTGCGTTCAAAATAAAAAGGCTTTGGCGGATCGGGAAAGGACATTGACTCTGTCAGATGGTGGTCCTGATGCAGCATAAATTCTGTCTCAAACATCTGTGGAGAGCGGATGTTGCTGATCAGGAGCCGGCTGCAGTGCCGTCCCATGGTATAGGCCCTGCGCGAGGTATGCAGGACGCGCGGATTATAGTTGGAACGATTCCAGCACTCAATTCCGAGCGTGATGACGCAGATATCCTCCGGAATGCGGATATGCAGCAGAACCAGCGCCTCCACAACGCCCTTCATGATGTTTTCCGAGGAGGTGATGATGGCCTGCGGGGCGTCCTGCGTGCGCAGCGCGTTCATGAGCACCCGGAATGCATCTTCCTTGGTCATATTGCAGTGGTAGATCAGATCCGGGTCAAATTCCTTTTTGCATTTGATAAATGCGTCGGTGAAGGCATAAAAGGAGTCAGATTCCCCGAGCTGCTCCTCGGAGCCGATCATCAGGCCGATCCGCTCATAGCCCTTCAGAAGCAGCTGCTCGGTCAGGTAATGGACGGCGGTATAATTGTCAAAGGTCTGGAAATTTACGTTCAGACCTTTCGGAATCCGGTCGATAAAGACGTTCGGAACCTGATGGGCAATAATGGAATCCTGGAAGAATTCTGTATTTGACGGCTGGCAGGTCAGAATAATGATGCCGCTCACATTCCGACTGATAAATTCTTCAATGATCCGGCATTCCTGCGTCGGAAGCCAGTAGGTAAAAGCGATATTCAGCGTATATCCGGCGGTCTCGGCCTCATAGACCAGACCCTTCAGAATCTCGGAATAGTAGGGATCTTCGATGTCCGGAAGGACGATGCCGATCTCCTTGTTTTCGGATTCCTTCAGATTCCTTGCCGCGCGGTTGGGGATATAGTTCAGTTCCCGTATGGCCTGCATCACCCGCTGCCTGGTATCTTCACGCAGCCTGTGTGTGCCGTTAATATAATAGGATACCGTAGCAATCGAAACTCCGGCCCGATCGGCCACGTCTTTCAGTGTCGCCATAAAAATCGCTCCTTTTTGGAAAAATCACACTATCTTGAGTTTAACTTCTTTTATATAAGCAGTCAATATAATATTTTTAAACGTTTAAATTTAATTTTTTTTAGCTATTGCATCCAAAAGAAATCTGTGGGGAGATAGAAGCGTCAAGAAACTCATTTCCGTCAAAAGGGACGGATGGGAAAAAATCAAAAGGAGGAACTTGTAAAATGAAAAAGGTTATCGCGATGCTTTTGGTCAGCGCCATGACGATCAGTCTGGTGGCATGCGGCTCCAGCAGCTCCAGTAGTTCGAGCAGCAGCACGACAGAGGAGACGGAGGATGCCGAGGAGGCTGAAGCTGCTGAGGAGACCGAGGCGGCGGAGACGACGACGGACGGCGACGTGCCGACGATCGCATTTGTGCCGAAGGTTATCGGTCAGGCCTGGTGGGATTACGTACAGAGCGGCGTTGAGGAGTGGGCTGAGACCAACGGCATTGATGTGATCTATCAGGGCCCGACATCAACCAGCGCTGAGGAGCAGGTTCAGATCATGACCGACCTTGTAAACCAGGGCATTGATGTCCTCTGCTTCTCCCCGAATGATCCGGACGCCTGCGAGGAGATCTGCGCACAGGCAAGAGAGCAGGGCATCATCGTGATCACGACGGAGGCTTCCGGCATGACGAATGTCGATTATGACATCGAGGCTTTCGATGAGGCCGGATTTGGCGCTTTCCTGATGGATGAGCTGGCTGCACAGATGGGTGAAGAGGGCGAGTACATCACGATGGTCGGTTCCCTTACCATGGAGTCTCAGAACAACTGGGCCGACGCCGCTGTTGCGCGTCAGCAGGAAGCATATCCGAACATGACGCTTGTGGAAGATGAGCGCGTGGAAAATGGTTCCGATGCGGAGAAAGCTTATGAGCTTGCCAAAGAGCTGAAGAGCAAATATCCGGATCTGAAGGGTATCCTCGGTACCGGTTCCTTCGATGCTCCTGGCTGCGCACGTGCGATTGAGGAGATGGGACTGACCGGCGAGATGTTTGCGATCTCCTGCGCACTTCCGTCTGAGACTGCTGATTATCTGAAGAATGGAACGCTTGGTTCTGTAGGTCTGTGGGATCCGGCTCTTTCCGCACAGGTTATGCTGAGCACTGCTGTGATGCTTTACAATGGCGAGACGATCGATACCGGTTCTGACCTTGGCTATGACGGCTATGACAATGTGACGGTGGACGGCACGGTTGTATACGGTGACGCTTCCCTGGCGATCACGGCTGACAATGTAGATGACTTCGGTTTCTAAATAAGGAAAAGCATCGGAAGCTGAATATGGTAATGCAGAGGGACCGGGACAGAGAGAGCGTTCTCTGTCCCGGCCTTTTTCGAAAACACAGGAATACATAGAGAAGGAGCTTGCAAGTCTATGTCAGAATATTTACTGCAAATGACCGGGATCTGTAAATCGTTTGTGGGTGTCCGTGCTCTGGATCAGGTGAATTTTGCGATCAGGCCGGGAAAAGTCATGTGTCTGGCCGGTGAGAACGGCTGCGGGAAATCCACGCTCGTCAAGATCATTTCCGGCGTCTATACCAGAGATGAGGGAAAGGTAGTCTTCGAGGGGAAGGAGATTTCCAAAATCACACCCGCGGAGGCGACAAAGCTGGGGATTCAGGTCATTTATCAGGATCTGTCCATTTTCCCGAACCTGACCGTGATGGAGAACCTGGCGATCAACTCAGAGATCACAGCGGGACATAAGATGGTCAATCGCAAGCGCTGGGAAGCCACTGCGAAGGAAGCACTCTCCAAAATTGGCTACGATATTGATCTGTATGCCAAGATGGGAGAGCTCAGCGTGGCCGATAAACAGCTGGTAGCCATCTGCCGCGCACTGCTGTTCAACGCAAAGCTGATCATTATGGATGAGCCGACCACTGCGCTGACAAAGAAAGAGGTCGATGCCCTGTTCAAGACCGTGCGGCAGCTGCGGGATGCGGGGATTGCGATCATGTTTATCAGTCACAAGACGGAGGAGATTTTCGAGATTTCCGATGATGTCTGTATTATGAGAAACGGAAAGAACGTGTATGGGGGTCCGACAGCGGATCTGACCCGTGATGACTTTACCTATTATATGACCGGCAGACGCCTGACGGACGATCATTTTATCGCAAAAAATGTCAGCGAGACACCGGTATTGAAGGTGGAGAATCTGTCACTGAAAAATAAATATAAAGATATTTCCTTTGATCTTCGAAAAGGGGAGATTCTCGGTATCACAGGACTGCTCGGCTCAGGTCGTACCGAGCTGGCATTAAGTCTCTTTGGCCTGGAGAAGCCGAATAGCGGGAAGATCAGTCTGAACGGAAAGGAAGTTCACATCACATCTCCGATGAAAGCGCAGAAACTGGGGACCGGTTACGTGCCGGAGGACCGTCTGACAGAGGGACTCTGCATGGAACAGCCGATCGCGGACAATATCGCGCTGTCCTCACTGAAACGGCTTTCCAAAGGTCTGGGTTTCCTGCGGCATGAAAATATCGTGGCCGAGGGCAATATCTGGAAGGAAAAATTCTCCATCGCGACAGATGATGTGAACAAATATGCATCGACGCTTTCCGGCGGGAACCAGCAGAAGATCGTGCTTTCCAAGTGGCTGAGCAATGACCTCGACGTACTGATCCTGAACGGCCCGACTGTCGGCGTTGACGTCGGCGCCAAGCAGGATATTCATCATCTGATCCATGAACTGGCGAATGAGGGGATGGCTGTCATCATTATCTCCGACGACCTGCAGGAGGTCGTCGTCAACTGCAGCCGCGTGATCATCATGAAGGATGGTGTGATTGCCGGCGAGATGAGCGGCGATGAGATCAGTGAGCCCAATATTCTGGAAAGTATACGCTGAGGAGGGGAGAATGCTATGAACAATGCAAAATTAAGACGCATGACGCGCAAAACAGAATTCTGGATTTTCCTGGTTCTGGTTATCATGTGCATCGGCATTACCATTCTGTCGAATGGGCAACTCGTGGAACCCTCCACGATCGTGACAATCCTGCGCTCCATGGTAGTGGACGGTATGTTCGCGATGTGCTCACTGGTAGTTATGGTATCGGGCGGTTTTGACCTTTCTTTTCCGGCTATTTCCGCGATGTCCTATTCACTGGCAGTGACGATCTGCACCAATATGGGCTGGTGTGAGACCAATCCGATTGCCGGCTTCGTGATTGCGATGGCGATTGGCTGGGTTCTTGGCATGCTGAATGGCTGGATCATTGCAAACTTTAAACTGAACACCATGATCGTCACGCTCGGCACGCAGACCTTCTTCAATGGCGTAAACCTTGGTTTGTTCCAGGCGAAGGAGATTACATCCAAGCTTCCGACGGGCTTTAAGAACTTTGGTACCGCCTATCTTTTTGAAGTGTACAGTTCAGCGGGTATCCGCTCCACGATGACGGCGATGTTCCTGTTCTTCGTCGCACTGTGCCTGATCACTTCCTTTGTACTGAACCGGACGATGTTTGGCCGGGCGCTTTACGCAATCGGCGGCAATGAGGTTTCTGCGGAGCGTGCGGGCTACAATGTAAAGCGGGTAAAGTTCCTTCTGTACTCGATCGTCGGCGCGGTATCCGGTTTTATCGGTATGATCCGTGTATGTATGGCGAGTCAGTCGATTCCGAAAGCGCTCGAAGGCAAGGAGATGACGATCATTCCCGCAGTTATCCTGGGCGGCGCGAGTATCTTCGGCGGTGAAGGTTCTGTATTTGGCACGGTTTGTGCCGTTGCAATCATCACGGTTGTTTCCAACAGTATGATTCTGATCGGTATCAGCACAAGCTGGCAGAACTTCTTTAACGGCATGGTGATCCTGGTCGGTATTACCGTATCGGCAGTACAGGCCATGCGCCGGAATAAATAAGGAGGTGTGAAATGAAACTGAAAGAATATGCGAAAAAAAATCAGTATACGGTCATGCTCCTTGCGCTGATGGCGATCCTGCTTTTATTCTTTACTGTGACCAAGAGTAGTACACTCTGGATGGTCAGTACCTGGAAGAGTATGATGACGCAGTTCCCGGTCTATGGTGTGATGACGATCGGTGTCATGTTCTGCTTTATCAGCGGACATATTGATATGTCCTTTGTGGCCCTGGGTGATTTTGCCTGTATTATCGGCATGAGCTATATGGTGAATCATGCGACGGAAGAGATGGGCAGTGGCCAGATTCTCGGGATTGTCCTGGTTGGCGTTCTGATCGTCCTGCTTATCGGTGCACTCGGTGGCCTGATCAACGGTCTGCTGATCACAAAGCTGAACATTCCGCCGGTCATGGCGACGATCGCCATGCAGCTTGTCTGGACGGGTCTGTCGATCGCACTGACGGAGGGAAATACGGTTACCGGAATTCCCACGATGTTTACATCGACATTAAATAAGGTATACTTTGGATTCCTTCCGATGTCCGTGATCATTTTTGCGATTGTATTTATCATTGCGGCGTTCCTGCTGAAGTATACGACTTATGGCGAGAAGCTGTATATGATCGGTACCAATAAGAAGGCATCGCATTTCTCTGCGATCAATACGGATCGTATGATTATCGGCACCTTCATCCTCTGTGACGTGATCTGCTGCATCGGCGCGCTGCTGATGGTTGCGACCATGAGCTCCGCCAAGGCGGACTATGGTACTTCTTATGTGATGCGCTGCATCCTGATCCTGGTGCTGGCGGGCGTGCTGCCGGATGGCGGCATGGGCAAGATCCTGAATGTACTGCTCGCGATCGTATCGATTCAGATCATCGCGACTGGTGTGAATATGTTCTCCTCGCTGAATACTTATTACGCGAACATGATCTGGGGCGGACTTCTGATCATTGTCCTGATTCTGAGCACGAAGCTGGGAGGAAATGGCTTTGCCAGAAAGAAAAAGCCAAAAATCGAAAAGAAAGCGGCAGCCTGACGTGTGGATCCGGCTGTGAGCAGATAAAAAGGAGGCTGAGTATGAACAGTATTGAACGTTTTTATGCGACCATCGAGAGAAGACCTGTAGATCGTCCTGCCTGCTGGCTTGGCGATCCGACTCCCCAGGCGGTTCCCGCGCTCTGCGAGCACTTTGGAGTGGGCGACATCAAGGAACTGAAGAGAGTCTGCGGCGACGACTTCTACGCAGTAGAAGTTCCCTATCACTCAGAGACCTGCAATGCGATTTTCGCTGCTTTTGACTGGTACATGAATGGAAGTAACGTAGATACAGAGCACCGTACACTGACGGCGGACGCCTGCTTCACGCCCTGTGAGGATGTGGAGGACGTGAAGGCGGTGAATTTCCCGTGGCCGGATCCGGAGAAATACATTGATCCGGAAGAGTGCAAAAAGCTGGTAGACGAGGCGCCGAAGGACAAGACCGTGCTGGGAATGCTCTGGGCCTGCCACTTCCAGGATGTCTGCGCCGCATTTGGCATGCAGACCTGTCTGATGAATATGGTGGCGGAGCCGGAGATGGTACATTACGTGGATGACAAGATTGTGGCCTTTTATGAGAAGGCGCTGAAGATTTTCCTCGAAGCGACGAAGGGCAAAGTGCACGCGATCCTGATCGGCGATGATGTCGGAAGCCAGAGAGGACTGATGATCAGCCCTGAACTGATATCCGAGTTCGTGATTCCGGGCGCGAAGCGGCTCATCGATCTTGCGCACAGCTATGGAGTAAAGGTGATCTATCACTCCTGCGGCTCGATTGTCGATGCAATTCCGCTGCTGATTGACGCCGGAGTCGATGCGATTCATCCGATCCAGGCGCTGGCCGCCGGTATGGATCCTGCAAATCTGAAGGAGAAATTCGAGGGCAAGGTTTCCTTCTGCGGCGGTGTGGATACGCAGGACCTGCTGCCGAACGGCACACCGGAAATGGTAGCCGCAAAGGTGAAAGAGCTGAGAACCTATTTCCCGACCGGACTGATCGTCTCTCCGAGCCATGAAGGTCTGCAGGACGATGTGCCGCCAAGGAATATCAAAGCGCTGTTTGAAGAGGCAAACAAGATCTATTAGATCAGAAAGGAAGCGACGTAAGATGGTGCGCAGATTTGGCTCTGTGATTAAGGTGAAGCCAGACGGGCTTGCGAGTTATAAAGCTTACCACGCAAATCCGCTTCCGGGCGTGAACGAGATGATCAAAGAGTGCCATTTGAAGAATTACTCGATCTACAGCAGGGGAGACTATCTGTTCTCTTACTTTGAGTACGATGGTGACGACTATGACGCGGACATGGAAAAAATGGCCGCGGACCCGGCGACACAGCGCTGGTGGGACGTCGTGAAACCTCTGATGCAGCCGCTCGAGGATCGGGCGGAAGGAGAGTTCTGGTCGGATATGGAAGAGATTTACCATCTGGATTAAAAGAGGACCGGTCGTTGTCGCAGCAGACAGCGACCGGTTTTTTCAGGAAAATTCAGCTTTTAGAAATTTCTTCGGCGTTGTTCCCTTATATTTATGGAAAGTCCGGATAAAGTAGCTTTCGTCGTTGAACCCGCAGGAGATCGCCGTTTCTTTGATTGACAGGTTTTTTGTGGAGAGCATCTCGCAGGCACACTCGATCCGGAAATAGTTCAGATAGTCGATCGGCGTGCGGCCGGTCACGCTTCGAAAGCAGCGGCAGAAATATTCCGGGTTCATTCCGGCGATTCGCGCGAGGCTGTCCAGACTGATATTGCCGGAATAATTGTCCGATATGTAGGCCAGTACACTTTTGATGGAATTCAGACGCTCGGCGACGACAGCGTCGCTCTTGTTTTCTTCATATAAATGTTCGCTGAGGACAACGCCCAGGAGCTGATAGAGATATCCCTGCGTCAGAAATTCATATCCGGTCTGCCGCCTGGAGAGCGAGTCCGTCAGCTGGTCGATGATGGGAACGACCAGGCTGCAGCGTTCTGACAACAGTGTGTGAATCAGAATCTTATGGTCCCGGATATCCTGAATGGTCTTTGCACAGGCGTGATTGTCTTTCAGCAGAAATTCCAGATCAAACAAAATACAGTCGTAGACGCAGCTGTGATCCACCGGATCGCCTCCGTGCAGTGTTCCTCCTGTGATGAGCACGACATCTCCGCTGTGGTAGCCGCGGGTGAGGTTGTCGAGTGTGAGCCGGAAGGAACCGGACAGAATGTGAATGAGCTCATAGTGCAGATGCCAGTGATAAGTCATGTAGTAGCGCGGACTGTAGGGAGTCTGGTGATAAAAGGCAATCGGAAAGTTAAAGGTGCCCTGCTCGCGGCGCTCCCGGTAGTCGAGATATTTCATGAAACGTTTCTCCTTATAAAAAGTGAATTTTGTGCTATTTTTTTATAGTATATCACTTTTGTTTGGACGTGTCATTCTTTATAATGAAAATATCTGAGAAAGTGTACGCTATATAAAGGAGGAAGTATTATGGCAAAGAGAGGACTGATCGGCGGTTATCCCGTGATTGGCATTCGTCCCGTGATAGACGGACGGCGTGGACCGATGAAGCTTCGTGAGAGCCTGGAAGACCAGACGATGGAGATCGCACAGGCGGCAAAGAAGTTATACGAGGAAAATCTTCGCTATTCGAATGGAGAACCGGTCAAGGTTGTGATCGCAGATACCTCGATTGGACGTTATCCGGAGAGCGCAGCCTGCGCGGAGAAGTTCCGCAGGGAAGGCGTGGACATCACACTGACCGTGACGCCGTGCTGGTGCTACGGTTCTGAGACGATGGACGCCGATCCGATGACGATCAAGGGCGTGTGGGGCTTCAATGGCACCGAGCGTCCGGGTGCGGTCTATCTGGCGAGCGTTCTGGCGACGCACGCGCAGAAGGGGCTTCCGGCTTTCGGCATTTATGGACATGAGGTACAGGACATCGATCAGGTGAGTGAGATTCCGGAGGATGTGAAGGAAAAGCTGCTCCGCTTCGGGCGTGCGGCGGTTGCTGCTGCCACGATGAGAGGTAAGTCCTACCTGCAGATCGGTTCCATCTGCATGGGTATCGGCGGTTCGATCATTGACTCGAACTTTATCGAAGAATACCTTGGCATGCATGTAGAGTCTGTGGACGAAGTTGAGATTCTGCGCCGCATGGAGGAAGGCATTTACAATAAGGCGGAGTACGAGAGAGCGCTCGCCTGGACGAAGGAGCACTGCAAGGAAGGTCGCGATGATAATCCGGACTTCGTGAAGTTCAACCGTGAGCAGAAGGATAAGCAGTGGAAGTTCACGATCAAGATGTACTGCATCATCAAGGATCTGATGCTGGGCAATCCGGAACTTCCGGAGCAGTTTGAGGAGGAGATGGCCGGACACAATGCGATCGCTGCCGGTTTCCAGGGACAGCGTCAGTGGACCGATCACTGGCCGAACTGCGACTATCCGGAGGCGGTGCTGAATTCCACCTTCGATTTCGAAGGAAAGAAGGAACCGATGATTCTCGCGACGGAGAACGATGTGCTGAATGGTCTTGGCATGCTGTTCATGAAGCTGCTGACCGGACGTGCACAGATTTTCGCGGACGTGCGTACCTACTGGTCGCCGGAGGCCACGAAGCGCGTGACCGGCTACGATCTTGAGGGTGTGGCGAAGGAGAACGGCGGTATTATCCACCTGCTGAATTCCGGTGCGGCCTGCCTGGACGCCTGCGGCGAGTGCCGGGATGCGGATGGCAACGCGGTTATGAAGCAGTGGTGGGATGTGACCGAGGAAGATATCAAGAAGATGACCGACGCGACCGTATGGTGCGAGGCCGGCTTTGACAATTTCCGCGGCGGCGGATATTCCTCTCACTTCACGACGAGAGCTGAGATGCCGGTGACGATGATCCGTCTGAATCTTGTGAAGAATTTAGGACCGGTTCTGCAGATTGCAGAGGGCTGGACTGTGAATCTTCCGGACGAGGTCTCCGATGTCCTGATGGAGCGCACAAATCCGACCTGGCCCTGCACCTGGTTTACGCCGAGATGCACCGGAGAGGGCGCTTTCAAGAGTGCATACGATGTGATGAACAACTGGGGCGCAAACCACGGCGCGATCAGCTACGGCCACATCGGCGCGGATCTGATCACCCTGGCTTCTATCCTTCGTATCCCGGTATGCATGCACAATGTACCGGAGGAGAAGATCTTCCGTCCGTCCGCATGGAACGCGTTCGGCATGGACAAGGAAGGCCAGGATTTCCGGGCATGCAGCGCCTATGGACCGATGTATAAGACGATCAAATAAATGTTAGTTTCCTGTGCATGCCGCGGGGGTTCATTGACAGGGAAGCGTTATGCATGTATAATATACCTGTTCACGTTTCCCGGTTGGTGACCTCCGCTGTATGTGCATTTTTGCCGTTTCCGGATTGGGGGGGGGGATCAGTAACCGTGTATCATTGGCCGGAACTTAAAAGTGGCTGGCCGGTGGCACACGGCGCGGGAACGGGAAACAGGGTCTTATATGTGGCCATGCAAGGAAATCAGGAGGAAAACAAGTGGATAAGATCAGAAACAATACAATCGTTAAAAAGATTGGATTTAACAGCCTGGTACTGCTTTGTGTGCTGGTACTGCTGTTTATTTTATTTGCCATTCTTACCCCGATTATGAAACCAGGCACGACATTCCTGAGCTATTCCCGTATCGTGAGCATTTTCAATTATGCTTATTTCCTGGGATTTTTGTCTCTGGGCGTCACCTTCGTGATCGCGACTGGCGGGATCGACTTCTCGATCGGCCCGGTTATGTACTGTGCGGCGCTGATTTCGGGACAGCTTCTCACGAAGAACGGACTGCCGATCGGAGCCTGCCTGCTGATCAGCATTCTGGTGGGCATCATTTTCGGATGTATCAATGGTATTCTCGTGGCGTATGGCGGCCTGCCGTCTTTCATCACATCGATGGCGAGCATGATGATCGCGAAGGGCGTCGGCAGTGTATTCACGAAGACACAGTCCGTCAGCTGGCCGGGCGGCTGGTACCAGAATCTGGTGAAATGGACGGTAGGTGGCGTTGAGATTCCGACGGGTATCATCATTCTCTTTGTGGGAGCCGCGATCTGTGCGGTCGTGCTGAACCAGACAAGGATCGGACGCTACATACTCTGCATCGGAAGCAACCGTGAGGCGGTCAGGCTTTCCGGTGTTGATACAAAGAAATGGGAGATGCTGGCTTATATTATCTGCGGCGCACTGGCCGGAGTTGCAGCGATCTTCTATGTTACGGTTTATACGACGGTTCTGCCGGGCGGCGGCGACACGTTCAATAACGACGCGATTGCCGGCTGCGTCATGGGAGGTACCTCGATGGCGGGCGGCGTTGCTTCCATCGGCGGTACGCTGATCGGTGTTGTAATCATCTCGCTTCTGCAGGTTGGTATCCTCGCGATGGGTTATCAGAGTCAGTATCAGTATGTGATCACCGGACTGATTGTCCTGGTGGTGGTGTACGCGGATCTGCGCAGCCGTCGCAGAAGCAATTAATCAGAAAGGGGAAGGAGAGCAGATATGGGTGACGTAATTTTAACCATGAAAGGCATCGATAAATCATTCCCCGGCGTGCATGCGCTGGATCATGTAGATCTGGAAGTCCGTAAGGGCGAGGTGCACGCGCTGATGGGTGAAAACGGAGCCGGAAAGTCAACGCTGATGAAGGTCCTGACCGGTATCTATAAAAAGGACGAGGGAACGATCACCTACGAAGGAAAGGAAGTCGAGTTTTCCAATCCGCGGGAGGCGCAGGACGCCGGTATTGTGATTGTCCATCAGGAGCTGAATATGATGGGTCATCTGACGGTGGCACAGAATATCTTCATCGGTCGGGAGATCATGAAGGGAAAGCTCATCGATGACAGGAAGATGAACGAGGAGGCGAAAAAGCTGTTCGACCGCCTCGGTATCGATATCGACCCGACGGAGACGATGAGCCGTCTGACGGTCGGAAAACAGCAGATGTGTGAGATCGCGAAGGCGATTTCCCATGACGCAAAGGTTATTATCTTTGACGAGCCGTCGGCGGCGCTGACGGAGGCGGAGATCGAGGAACTGTTTAAGATCATCCGCGACCTGCGCGAGAAGCAGCTCGGCATCGTCTACATCTCTCACCGTATGGATGAGATCAAGGTGATCACGGACCGTGTAACAGTCATGCGAGACGGCGGTTATGTCGGCACGTTGATCACAGAAGACTGTACGAAGGACGACATCATCAACATGATGGTCGGACGTGTCATCTATGAGGAGCCGAAGACCGAGAGCGCTGTTGCTCCGGACGCACCGGTCGTGCTGAAGGTGGAACATCTGAACGCAGGCCGCATGGTGCGAGATGTCAGTTTCGAGTTGAGAAAAGGCGAAATCCTCGGCTTCTCAGGCCTGATGGGAGCCGGACGTACCGAGACGGCGAGAGCATTGTTCGGCGCAGATCCAAAGGACAGCGGCGATGTCTATATCAATGGCAAAAAGGTGGATATCAAAAAGCCGCAGGATGCTGTCAGAAACGGCATCGGTTATCTCTCGGAGGACCGCAAGCGTTATGGTATCGTCGTCGACAAGACGATCGCGGAGAACTCTACGATGGCCTCCCTCGAACGCTTCATGAAGGGCATTTTCATTGACAAGAAGAAGGAGAACGAGGCGGCGCAGGAGTATGTGGACGCATTGAATACCAAGACGCCGGGCGTCGACCAGCTGGTTGTCAATCTTTCCGGAGGAAACCAGCAGAAGGTCGTCATCGCGAAGTGGCTGGTGCGGAACTGTGACATCCTGATTTTCGACGAGCCGACCCGCGGTATTGACGTTGGCGCGAAGAGTGAGATCTATACGCTGATGAATAAACTGGCAGCAGAGGGTAAATCAATCATCATGATTTCTTCAGAGATGACGGAAATCCTCAGAATGAGCGACCGGATCGTGGTCATGTGTGAAGGAAAGAAGACCGGGGAACTGGGTATCGAAGAAGCCACACAGGAAAAGATCATGCATGCGGCGACGCTCAGGAATTAGGAGGTGGAAGAAACCATGACAGACAAGAAAAAAGGAAACGCATTTACAAACAATCCGCTCGTGAGAGCAGTCGGCGTACAGAAGATTGTAGTCCTGCTGGTTCTGATTCTCCTGATTGTATTCTTCTGCGCGATGAGCCCGTCTTTCCGGAAGTACTCGACTGTTCTGAGTATTCTGGACTATACATATTACCTGGCTTTCTTAGGCATGGGTGTTACGTTCTGCCTGATTACAGGAGGTGTCGATCTCTCGATCGGTACCGGTATGTTCTGCTATGCGATCATCGGCGGCTATCTGATCACTCATATGGGTATGCCGGTTATTGTTGGTATTCTTGTGACGTTGGGCTGCGGCCTGATCATGGGAACGGTAAATGGTCTGATCGTCTCAAGGGGCGGACATGCACCCTTTCTGGCGACGTTATGTACAATGATGATTGTCCGCGGACTTGGTGCAATCGCGACAAACAGTACGAGCGTGACCTGGCCGGCGGCGAATGTGGCGAACGGCTGGACGCGTAAGATTTTCAAGATTACGATTGGCGACACGAAGTTTCCGCTTGGACTGGTGTGGGTGATCCTGCTGGCGATTTTGCTGAGCCTCCTCCTCAATAGGACGAAGGCGGGGCGCTATATCATCGCAATTGGCAGCAATAAGGAGGCCGCACGTCTTTCCGGCGTGAATGTAGCGAATTATCAGATGCTTGCCTACATCATCTGCGGCCTGATGACCGGTCTGGCCGGCCTGGCATACAGTTCTGCATTCCAGTCCATGGCTCCGAGCGGTGGCGGCGGTATCGAACTGAATGCAATCGGCGGCGCGATCATCGGCGGTACATCGATGAGCGGCGGTTCCGGAAGCATAGCAGGAACCATCCTCGGTGTGTTCATCATGTCGGTGCTTCAGACGGGTCTGCCCTTTATAGGAATTCAGGCGAACTACCAGCAGATTATTATCGGTCTGGTGTTGATCGTTGCAGTTTATATCGATGTGCTGAAGAATAAGAGACTGGCATAACAGGTGTCGACTTTCGAGAGAAAGTTTACATAAAATATCCCAGATGGGAAAAATTAAAGGAGGAAAGAAACATGAAAAAGAAACTGTTGGCAGCGTTGTTGAGCACGGCTATGGTAGCCACTCTGCTGTCCGGCTGCGGAAGCTCGTCTTCTTCGTCGACGACGGAGACCGAGGAAGCGGCTGAGGAAGAGACTGAAGAGACTGAGGCGGCCGAGGAAGAGACTGCTGAGGCGGTTGACAACAGCAGCATCACCCTTGAGATCGTATCGAAGGGTCTGCAGCATCAGTACTGGCAGGCAGTGCTGAAGGGCGTGAACAACAAGGCGGAAGAGCTTGGCGTGACCGTGAACTTTGTTGGCCCGGACAGCGAGTCTGACATTCAGGTACAGGTGACCGAGCTTCAGGCTGCTCTGGATGCAAATCCGAGCGCGATCGGCCTGGCGGCTCTTGATACCTCCGCTGTGTATGATCTGCTTGAGCAGGCAGCTGCGGCAAGCATCCCGGTGATCGGTTTTGACTCTGGCGTTCCGGATGCTCCGGAGGGCTCTGTGTATGCGAACTGCTCGACGGACAACTATGCGGCTGGTGAGCTTGCTGCTGAGATGGTCTACGAGGCGATCGCGGACAGGATTGCGAATGCTGACGGCAGCGTCCGTATTGGCGTTGTGGCGCAGGATGCGACCTCTGAGTCCGTTGTCAATCGTGGCCTTGGCTTCATCGACAAGATGGCTGAGCTTGCAGAGGCAGACGGCAAGACCGTTGGCATGGCCAGCAGCTCCAATGAGAGATACATCACGGACTCCGTTCTGGAGGCAGATGACAGTGCTGACGTGATCATCGAGACCCTGGTGCCGGCGAGCGTTACCTCTGAGCTTTCTGCTACCGATGCGACCACACTGATGAACAAGGAAGATACCATCGCGATCTACGGCTCCAATGAGCACAGCGCGAACGCGATCATCACTGCGAACGACAACCTTGGCGTTCTGGGTACCGGCGAGGATGACATCATTGCGGCTGGCTTTGACTCCGGCGCTTCCCTGAAGGCCGCTGTTGCGGACGGCACCTTCCTTGGCGCCATCACGCAGGCTCCGGTTGCGATGGGCGAGACCCTGGTAGAGCTGCTTGTTGCTGTGGCGAACGGCGAGGAAGTCGAAGATGTCGACACGGGCTGCCAGTGGTATACGGCTGAGAACATGGAGGACGAGGAGATCGCACAGAACCTGTACGACTAATCATTACCTGTTCTAAAGTCTGAAAAGACACAAAAATCAAACGGGATATGCCTTGTGGTGTGTCCCGTTTCCTGAATAACGAGGTGAATGCAATGTTAAAAGGAATTCCGAAAATTCTTTCGCCGGAACTTCTGATGGTTCTGGATGAGATGGGACATGGAGACAGACTTGTGATTTCCGACGGCAATTTCCCGGCGGAATCCATGGGTAAGGACGCGATCGTGATCCGCTGCGACGGACACGGCGTGCCGGAGATTCTGGACGCGATCCTTCAGCTTTTCCCGCTGGATACTTATGTAGAGCATCCGGTGAATCTGATGGAAGTTATGCCGGGGGATAAGGTTGAGACGCCGATCTGGGATACCTACAAGGAAATCGTCAGTAAATACGACAGCCGCGGGGCGGCAGCCTTCGGCAACATTGAGCGCTTCGCATTCTATGATGAGGCGAAGACTGTTTATGCGATTATTGCGACGGGTGAATCCGCACTTTATGCAAATATCATGCTGCAGAAGGGCGTTGTAACAGAATAATATGGGACAGCCATACGTCCGGCGGATGTATGGCTGAATACAGAATAAGGGGGAAGACCAGATGCAGAAATATTTTCTGGCAGTCGATATCGGCGCTTCGAGCGGGCGTCACATTCTGGGGAGTATTGAAAATGGGAAAATAGTGCTGGAGGAAGTGTATCGCTTCTGGAACGGCATGGGGAAAATAGATGGTTCTCTGTGCTGGGATGTGGAGCGCCTGTTCCGCGAGATCATCACAGGAATGAAGAAATGTGCGGAGATCGGAAAGATACCGGAGAGCGTCGGAGTTGACACCTGGGGCGTTGACTTTGTGCTTCTGGATGAGAAGGATCAGATTCTTGGAAAGACGGTAGGTTATCGGGATCACCGGACTGACGGGATGGATGAGGAAGTCTATAAGGTTATCAGCGAGGAGGAACTCTACGGACGCACCGGCATTCAGAAGGCGATCTACAATACGATTTACCAGCTGATGGCAGTGAAAAAACAGACTCCGGAACTGATGGAGCGCGCCGCGGCGATGCTGATGATGCCGGATTATTTCCATTTCCGTCTCTGTGGAAACAAGGTGCAGGAATATTCGGAAGCGACTTCGAGTCAGCTCCTCGATCCGAATGCGCGCGACTGGGATTATGAGCTGATCGAGCGCCTGGGCTATAACAAAAAGATGTTCCAGAAGATTCATATGCCGGGCAGTGTGGTCGGCACGTTGACAGAAGAAGTACAGAAGCTGGTCGGTTACAGCTGCGAGGTAATCGTGCCGCCGACGCATGACACGGCCTCCGCAGTTATGGCAATTCCGACGAACGAGGCGGATGTCTGCTATATCAGCTCCGGCACCTGGTCCCTGATGGGCGTCGAGCGGGCCCAGCCGGACTGCTCGAAAGCGAGTATGGCGGCGAACTTTACCAACGAGGGCGGCTATAACGGGCGGATCACTTACCTTACCAATATTATGGGTTTGTGGATGATCCAGTCGGTGCGCGGGGAGCTGGCGCCGGAGATGTCATATGGAGAACTCTGTGCTCTGGCCGCGAAGGAGACGATTCAGACGACGGTGGAGTGCCAGGACGACAGTTTCCTTTCGCCGGACAGCATGGTGGAGGCGATCAAAGATTATTGCCGGAAGAGCGGACAGGTCGTACCGGAGACGCTCGGCGAGCTTGCGGCGGTCGTCTACAACAGCCTTGCAAAGTGCTACGCGGAGAAACTACAGGAGATCGAAAAGCTGACCGGAAAGACCTACGACCGTATCCATATCATCGGCGGTGGTTCCAATGCCGGTTATCTGAATGAGCTGACAGCGAAATTTACAGGGATTCCGGTCTATGCAGGACCCGGTGAGGCTACCGCGATCGGGAGCATTCTGGCGCAGATGATCCGGGAAGGGGAGTTTATGGATCTTAAGCAGGCGAGAACCTGTGTGGCACAGTCTTTTGACATTCAGATTTATGAGTAGACAGGAGGAAGAATGATGGCGCAGTATCTGATCGCGCATGATCTTGGCACATCCGGAAATAAGGCTACGCTTTTTACAACGGCGGGTGAGCTGGTCACGAGCTGTACCTGGCCCTATGATGTTCATTTCTTCGGGGAAAATTCCGCGGAGCAGAACCCGGATGACTGGTGGAGAGCAGTCTGCGGCTCCACCAAAAAGGTGCTGGAGTATCTTCCGGAAGGAGAGCGCGACGTGCTTGCGGTTTCCTTCTCCGGGCAGATGCAGGGCTGCCTGCTGGTAGATCAGGACGGCGTGCCGCTTCGCCCCGCGATCATCTGGGCGGATCAGCGTTCCGGAAAGCAGGTCAATTTTCTCGATCGGGAGGTGGGCTTTGATCGCATGTATGAGATTACCGGTCAGAGACTCAGCCCGGGTTACACGCTGGAGAAGCTGATGTGGCTGAAAGAGAACGAACCGGAGGTCTATGGAAAGGCATATAAAACGCTGGTTGCGAAGGATTATATTCTGATGAAGCTGACCGGAAATTTTGTCACGGATTATTCTGACGCATCCGGGACAAATGCGCTTGATCTGGATACGATGGACTGGTCGGATGAGATTCTCTCGGCGGCTGGTATCTCGCGGGAGATCTTCCCGGAGCTTCGCCGTTCCACCGATGTTGCGGGCTATGTGACGAAAGAAGCCGCTGCTCTCACCGGTCTGAAAGAGGGAACTCCGGTAATCTGCGGCGGCGGTGACGGCCCCTGTGCGGCAGTCGGCGCGGGCTGCATCGAGGATCAGAAACTGTATCTGACCTTCGGCACCTCTGCCTGGATTGGCGGCACGACTTCAAAAAAGTTTCTGGATGAGGAGCGGATTTTCTTCTGCTTCGCAAGCGTGATTCCCGGCTTCTATGCGCCCTGCGGTACGATGCAGGCGGCCGGGAGCTCCTACTCTTATATCCGGAAGCTTCTGGAGCCGGGCAGGCCCTACACAGAGCTGAATCATATGATTGAGGCTTCTCCGGCCGGATCCAATGGCCTTGTCTTTTTGCCTTATATGCTCGGAGAGCGCAGCCCGCGCTGGAATGAGCACACGAGCGGTTCCTTCCTTGGTATCAAGATGCAGCATGACCGGAATGACTATGTCCGCGCGGTCATCGAAGGCGTGGCTTATAATATGGAGCTGATTCTGAAAGCGTATCGGAGATACCTGACGGCGGATTCCATGATCCTGACTGGAGGAGGAGCGAAGGGCGATATTGTCTGCCAGATTCTCTCGGATGTGCTGAACTGCACGATGCGGACGCCGGACCATGTGGAGGAGGCTACTTCCATTGCAGCGGCCGTGATCGCGGGAGTTGGCGCGGGCGTTTACCCGGACTTCGGCGCGATTTCAGAATTCCTCCATTTTCAGAAAGAATTCCGTCCGAATGCGGAAAATCAGGCGGTCTACGAGAAGAGAAAGGCCGCGTTTGACGCAGCCTATCACGCACTGGAACCGATTTATCAGATGTTCTGATTCAGAATATGGCAGACAGCTTCGGCGAGTTTTCGGTGCTCCGGTTCGGTGAGGTGCAGGCCGTCGATCTGCGACGGCTGCACGATATCGGCCGCGTCGAGGAAGGAGACCTGTTCCTCCGCGGTCATTTTTTCAAGGACAGCTGCGAACTGCCTTGATTTCTCTATAGAATGCTCGTCAAAGAATTCTCCGAACATCGGATGCGTCAGAACGGCGCTTCCGATGGGCGGCGGCGCAATGACGAGGATGCCGGCGCCTGCATGTGCGGGAACCTCGCGGAATGCCCTGATATAGCGGCGTAACGCCCGGGCGATATCTTCGACCTCATGGTCAGTAAAGCAGTTCGTCATATCGTTGCTCCCAAGCATGAGGACAAGCCAGTCTGCGCGGAAGGAGTCGTTCGTATATCTCCGGAAAAAAGCCTTCTGTCCGTCTGAACCGGAGATTGTCGGTAGCGTACCCTGAGCTGTCCTGCCACACATCCCGTCCGTCAGTATCTTATCGGCAGGCAGCAGCTCCTGCAGCACAACGGTCCAGGGCTTCGCGAGCCGATGACCGTCTTCGGGGTTATAGCCCCAGGTGTTCGAATCTCCAAAACATAAAATTTTCATGGCAAGACCTTCTTTCCTTTTCTGAACTCTATTATATACTCCTTTGCCGCGCGCTGGCAAGGTTTCGCTATCAGTGAAAAATGTTAAAATAAATGAGAAATATCGCTTGACAGTGATGTTATAAAATGTTAGAATTTGAAAAGAAGCAAACAAAAAATAACAATTTTGTTAAAGGGTGCTGAGATGAACCAGATTCGCAGAGAGAGTATTGGAAAATATATTCAGGAAAAGGGTGCGGTGACGGTGAAGGAGATCAGCGCCCTTTTTCCTGATCTCAGTGCGATGACGATCCACCGGGATCTGGAAAAGCTCGAGGAAGAGGGCGTTATCGTACGCACGAGAGGCGGCGCGATGCCGGCGAATCCGAACGCATTTCATACAGAAGTGAAGTTTGAGAAGCGGATGAATACGAATACGCAGGCAAAGAAAGAGATGGCGCAGAAAGCGCTTCCGCTGATTGGACAGGGCAGTGCTGTTTTTCTTGACGCGGGGACTTCCTGCCTGGCTCTGGCGCAGGCACTTCCGGACATGGATCTCAATATTTTCACGACAGCTCCTAATATAGCTCTGGAGCTCGGACGGCTCTCGCTGCCGACCGTTCATATGTGCGGCGGAATGCTGAACCGTTCGAATCTGGCGGTTTCCGGGCAGAGCACGATTCAGATGCTGGAGCAGATCAACATCGCAATTGCATTTCTGGGAGTTTCCGGCTGCACGCCGGAAGGCGATTTTACCTGCGGCAAGGAAGACGAAATGCTGGTCAAGCGTCTGCTGGTGCAGAAGGCCGGGACAACGGTAATTTTGATGGACAGTTCCAAGTGTGGGAGGATCCTTCCCTATACTTTTGGCAGCATTGAAGAAGTAGGTTATATCATCAGCGACGGAGCATTTCCGGCGGAGCTTGCGGAAAAGGCGGAAGCGGCCGGAACCAAAGTTTTATAGGTAATCCTTTAATTTTATATAAAATAATTAAGATGGAGGTAAGAAACATGGCAGTAGGTGTATTGATGCCGAAAGCTGGAATCACGGTCGAAGAATGCGTGATCAGCGAGTGGAAGGTGAAGAAGGGCGATCATGTCAAGGTCGGCGATATCCTCTTCACCTACGAGACGGACAAGGCTGAGTTCGAGTGCGAGTCCACGGCGGATGGCGAGATCCTCGAGATCTTCTACGAGGATGGAGACGAGGTCCCCGTACTCGTGAATGTCTGCGCGGTCGGACAGCCGGGCGACGACATCAGCGGAATCAAGGAAGGAACGGATGTTCCGACAGCGAGCGCTCCGGCTGAGACGGCGGCTCCCGCAGCAGCAGCGGCAGCACCGGCGGCAGCGGCTCCGGCCGGCAACATGGCGCAGGGCGTGCTGATGCCGAAGGCCGGAATCACGGTCGAGGAGTGTGTGATCAGCGAGTGGAAGGTGAAGAAGGGCGATCATGTCAAGGTCGGCGATATCCTCTTTACCTACGAGACGGACAAGGCTGAGTTTGAGTGTGAGTCCACGGCAGAGGGCGAGATCCTCGACATCTTCTATGAGGATGGAGACGAGGTTCCGGTACTTGTGAATGTCTGCGCGGTCGGTAAACCCGGCGATTGCATTGTGGGTCTCAGAGAAGGTGAGGAAGCCCCGGCTCCCGCAGCAGCGGCAGCAGCTCCCGCAGCGGCGCCGGCAGCAGGCGGAACTGCAAACGCGGATGCGAAGGTTTCTCCGAGAGCGAGAAAGACAGCGGCAGAGCTCGGCGTGGATGCGACGGCAGCGACAGGAAGTGGCCCTTACGGACGCATTGTGGAGAGCGATGTGAAGGCCTATGCGGCGAGCCTTCCGGCGGACGCTCCGGTGGAGCAGGTTTCTGCAGCGGCAGCAGCGGCGGCGGCAGAAGCGGAGTATGTCGATGTAAAGTTCTCTGCTGTGAGAAAGGCGACCGCGAAGGCGATGACGAAGTCCCTGAGCACGATGGCGCAGCTCACTCACTGCCATTCCTTCGATGCGACTGCGATTCAGAAGCTGCGTAAGCAGATCAAGGCGAACGGAGATGCGATGGGCCTGCCTAACATCACGCTGAACGATATCGTGATGTATGCAGTGTCCCGCGTGATTCTGAATCATTCCGATCTGAATGCAATCATGCCGGAAGACAATGTGCTGCGTAAGTACACGAATGTCCATCTTGGCATGGCGGTAGATACGCCGAAGGGCCTGATGGTGCCGACGATCTTCAATGCGAACAAGCTGAGCCTTGCCGAGATCAGCGTGGAGGCGAAGCGTCTTGCGAAGATCTGCCAGGACGGCCAGGCGACGCCGGATATGCTGGCAGGCGCGAGCTTTACCGTGTCGAATGTCGGTTCCCTTGGCGTTGAGATGTTTACCCCGGTCGTGAATCCGCCGCAGGTCGGTATCCTCGGCGTGTGCGGTATCACCACGCGTGTGAAGGAAGTGAACGGCGAGATTAAGACCTATCCGGCGATGAGCCTGTGCCTGTCTTACGACCACAGAGCGCTCGACGGAACGCCGGCATCGAAGTTTATGAAGGAGCTCTGCAATGCGCTGGAGAACTTCGATTTGCTGATGATGAAGTAAAGGAGGGAACCGGATGACCAAAACAGATGTACTGGTACTGGGCGGTGGCCCGGGCGGATATATGGCGGCCGAGCGGGCCGCTCAGGGCGGAAAGAGCGTGACGCTGATCGAGAAGCGGGCGCTCGGCGGCACCTGCCTCAACGAGGGCTGCATTCCCTCCAAGGCGCTTTTGAATTCTGCAAAGCTCTATGAACATGCGCTGCACGGTGATGCCTTCGGCGTGACCGCGGAGAATGTGAAGATCGACCATGCGAAGGTTGTGAAGCGCAAAAGCAAGGTCGTGAAGGCGCTTGTCTCCGGCGTGGGCTCAACGATGCAGGCGAACGGCGTGAATGTCGTGATGGCGAACGGCTACATAAAAGGGAAGACCGCGGACGGCTTTGTTGTCGAGGCGGACGGCGAGGAGTATGCCGGAGAAAATCTGATCCTGGCCTGCGGTTCTGAGGTAACGACCTTCCCGCTTCCGGGACTTGAGGAAGGACTGAAGTCCGGCTATGTCGTGACGAACCGCGAGATTCTGAGCATGGAGACGCTGCCGAAGAAGCTGATTGCGATCGGCGGCGGAGTCATCGGACTGGAGATGGCCTCCTACTTCGCGATGATCGGCGTACCGGTGACCATCATCGAGATGCTGGATAAGATCGCCGGCCCGACGGATCGTGAGATCTCTCAGATTCTGATGAAGAATTATAAGAAGAAGGGCATTGATTTCAAACTTTCCTGCAAGGTGACCGCGATCGAGGCGGACGGCGTATGCTACGAGGAGAACGGCGAGAGCAAGAAGGAGACAGGAGATCTGGTGCTCTGGGCGACAGGCAGAAGAGCCTTCACAAAGGGCGTCGGTATCGAAAACCTGGGCCTTGAGATGAACCGCGGCGCGGTCGTGACGAACGAATTCATGCAGACGAGCGTGAAGGGCGTCTATGCGGTCGGCGATATCAACGGAAAGATCATGCTGGCGCATACGGCTTACCGCGAGGCGGAGGTCGCCGTCAACAATATTCTCGGCAAGAAGGATGTCATGCGTTATAACGCAATCCCGTCCGTCATCTACACGAACCCGGAGGTGGCGAGTGTCGGCGAGACCGAGGACAGCGCGAAGGCGAAAGGTATCGAGGTGAAGACCGCGAAGGTGTCCATGCGGATGTCGGGCCGTTATCTGGCCGAGGTCGAGAAGGGCGACGGTATCTGCAAGATCGTTGTCGATGCGAAGAACAATACTCTGATCGGCGTTCACATGATCGGCAGCTACACCTCGGAGATGATCTACGGCGCGGCGCTGATGCTCGAGTCGCACATTTCGATCGACCACCTGAAGGAGCTGGTATTCCCGCACCCGACGGTGAGCGAGGTTATCCGGGAAGCTCTGTTTGAGATCAAATAACTAATGGGTTTCGCAGAGCACCAGGCCACAGACCGCCTGCTTCGCAGGCTATATGCCGCCTGCGGCGTCATATGTCTGAGGCTTGATGGGCGTTCCGCCCATCTCAAAATGAAAATACAGCCTTATGCAGATAAATCTGCAAAGTCTGTCTTCTCATTTTGCTGTTGCTCTGAACTATAAAAACAATAAAAGGAGATGTATTAACATGCCAAAGTCACTGTATGTCGATCCCGACAAAATGCGTGCTCCTGGAAAAATTACATTCCAGGATATTCCGATCAACACCTATCAGAAGACTGTCAAGGAAGAAGTAGAGGAAGGCAACTTCACTAAGGAAGACCTGCTCCGCATCTACCGCGACATGACGATCTGCCGCGAGTTCGAGGACATGCTGAACCAGATCAAGACGCAGGCGAAGTATGCCGATGTCGAGACGACCTATCCGGGCCCGGCGCACCTTTCCTACGGACAGGAAGCCGCAGCTGTCGGCGAAGCCTATCTGCTGAACAAAGAGGACTTCACCTTCGGCAGCCACAGAAGCCACAGCGAGATTCTCGCGAAGTGCCTTTCCTGCATCCAGAAGCTGGATGACAAGGAACTGATGGACGACATGGAGAATTTCTTTGAGGGCAAGACCCTCGCAGCTGTCAAGAAAGACAGCAAGGCCGACGGCGATGTGAAAGAACTCGCGATTGAGTTCATCGTCTACGGCGCGCTGGCAGAGCTGTTCGCAAGAGAGAACGGCTTCCACAAAGGACTCGGCGGCTCCATGCATGCGTTCTTCCTGCCCTTCGGTGTATATCCGAACAACGCGCTCGTAGGCGGCTCCGCGACGATCGCGACCGGCGCTGCGCTGTTCAAGAAGTGCAATGACAAGGGCGGCGTTGTTGTCGCAAACCTTGGCGATGGTTCCATGGGCCGTGGCCCCGTGTGGGAGGCTCTTTCCTTCGCAACGATGGATCAGTACAAGACCCTCTGGGAGGAGGGACGCAAGGGCGGACTTCCGCTGATCTTCAATATCAACAATAACTCCTACGGCATGGGCGGCCAGACCTGCGGTGAGACGATGGGCTACGGCGAGCTCGCGCGTATGGGCGCCGGCGTGACCGAGAGCCAGCTGCATGCGGAGAGAGTCGACGGCTACAATCCGCTGGCCGTGATCGATGCATACCGCCGTAAGCTTCCGCTTGTAAAGAGCGGCGAGGGTCCGGTCTTCATGGATGTCGTGACCTACCGTCTGCTCGGTCATTCAACTTCCGATCAGAATGCTTACCGCACGAAGGAGGAGATTGAGGCCTGGAGAGCGCAGGATCCGATCATCACCTTCCGCAAGGCGATCGTGGATGCCGGCATCGCGGAAGACAGCGAGTTCGAGGCGATCTGGGCGAAGACGAAGGAGAGAATGGCGCGTATCTGCCGCCTTGCCTCCGACAAGGAAGCTTCCCCGTACCTTGACTTTGACAAGGATCCGGATATCATCCGCAAGCTGATGTACAACAATGAGAAGCGCCGCAGCATGGATACCACGAGAGAGCCGTCCGTGACCGGTCCGAAGGAGAGCTGCAAGCGCTACACGGATATCCAGAAGAAGGTCCGCACACATTACGACGCGGACGGCAAGGAAGTCAGCTCGATGAAGCGCTACAATATCCGTGACGCGATCTTTGAGCCGATGTTCAACAAATACTATGAGGATCCGACGCTCATCGCTTACGGCGAGGATGTGCGTGACTGGGGCGGCGCGTTCGCGGTCTATCGTGGATTTACGGATGTGATTCCGTACTCCAGACTGTTCAACTCTCCGATTTCCGAGTCCGCGATCGTCGGTACCGGCGTTGGCTACACGATGTGCGGCGGCCGCGCAGTGGTAGAGCTGATGTACGGCGACTTCATCGGCTGCTGCGGAGATGAGATTTTCAACCAGATGGCGAAATGGCAGGCCATGAGCGCAGGTATTCTGAAGATGCCGTTGATCCTGCGTGTGTCCGTTGGTTCCAAGTACGGCGCGCAGCACTCTCAGGACTGGACCTCGATGTGTGCGCATGTACCGGGCCTGAAGGTGGCCTTCCCGGCTACGCCTTATGAGGCGAAGGGGCTGATGCAGTCCGCGCTGAACGGCACGGATCCGGTCGTGTTCTTCGAGAGCCAGAGAATCTATGATATCGGCGAGAAGTTCCACGAGGGCGGCGTCCCGGCGGAAGAGTATGAGATTCCGTTCGGCGCGGTCGATGTGATTCAGACCGGTTCTGATATCACGATGCTGACGGTTGGCGCGACCCTGTATCGCGCGGTGGATGCAGCAAAAGAGCTGCAGGAGAAGTACGGCCTGAGCGTGGAGCTTATCAACCTGCCGAGCCTTGTACCGCTTGATTACGAGACGATCATCGAGTCCGTGAAGAAGACCGGCAAGGTCGTTCTGGCCTCCGATGCCTGCGCGAGAGGAACCTTCCTCAACGACGTTGCGAAGAACATCACCGAGCTGGCATTCGATTACCTGGATGCTCCGCCTGTGGTCGTCGGCGCGATGAACGGTATCACCCCGCCCTTCGAGTATGATCATTACTTCTTCCCGCAGAAGGAGTGGATCCTTGACGCGATCAACGAGAAGATCATGCCGCTTCCGGGCTATGAGCCGGAGACGAACGTGAAGCCGGATGAGCAGATGAGAAGGCTGAAACTGGGAGTCTAAGTAATAGTAACTGTAAAACATGCGGGGTCGGAATGCTTTTGTTCCGGCCCCGTTTTACTTAAAACGAAGGGAAAAGACGAGATGGGAAACTGTTTTCTGGAAACGAGAACCTGGAACCCCTGGTGGAACCTTGCGGTGGAAAAATATCTTTCCGGGCAGATCGGAGAAGGTGATGTGTGGCTCTATCTCTGGCAGAACGACCACACGGTCGTGATCGGCCGCAATCAGAACGCGCTGCGGGAGTGCCGCGCGAAGCTGCTGGAGGAAGACGGCGGATACCTTGCAAGGCGCACGACCGGAGGCGGCGCCGTCTATCATGATCTCGGAAATCTCTGTTTTACCTTCCTCGCCTCCCCGGAAGCCTACGATCTTACGCGGCAGATGAGTGTGATCCAGCGCGCCTGTCGGAGTTTCGGTATTGAGACGCAGCTTTCCGGAAGAAATGATATGATCACTGAGGAGGGTTTCAAATTCTCCGGAAATGCCTTCTCGAAGACGCGGCAGTGCTGGATTCAGCATGGGACGCTGATGGTCGATGTCGATGTCACACAGCTCGGGAAATATCTGACGCCGTCTCAGGAAAAGCTGCAGTCCAAAGGCGTGAAATCCGTTCGCTCCCGCGTCTGCAATCTGAAGGAGCTGAATGTCGATGTTACGATGGATGCGATGCGCGCGGCGCTGAAGGAGAGCTTCCGGGAAATCTATGGTGATTTTACAGAACTGGACGCTTCCTCGCTCGACTGTCCGGAAGTGCGGAATATCTATGAACTTTATTCTTCCTGGGACTGGCGCTATGGAAAGTCGCCCGCCTGTGAGACGAGTTATCAGAAGCGCTTTGACTGGGGCGAGATCGAGATTTCCCTGAAGCTTCAGAATCTGCGCATCAGCGAGGTCACGGTTTATTCTGATATGCTGGATGTAGAATTTCCGGAAATGCTCGGACAGCTTCTCATCGGAAAACGCTATGATCTGTCTGATGTGGAAGTCGAAAAAGGGCTTTCCGGCTGCTCCGAAGAGCAATGGCGGAAAGCCCGTGAAATCGTGGACTGGCTGGCAGCCGTGCAGGATTAAACCTTATTCTCGCGGAAGCGGGAGAGAAATTCTCGTGTCTCCTGCTTCTGCGGATTTCCGAAGATCTCCTGCGGCGTGCCCTGTTCGCAGATCACGCCGT
>MSHD01000054.1:9551-13484 GCA_001941045.1 Lachnospiraceae bacterium Zagget2 | reverse complement strand
ACACGCTGCTTCTGGCCGCCGGAGATCTGACGCGGTCTGGCGTTGATATAGGGCGCCATGCCGACGCGGTCGAGATAGAACAGCGCGTTTTCGCGCGCCTCTTCCTTCTTCTTTTTCAGTACCTTCACCTGTCCCACGATGCAGTTTTCCAGAACCGTCATATTGTTGAAGAGATTGAAGGACTGGAAGACCATGCCCACGTGAGAACGGTACTCCGAGGCGTTGACTCCGCGTCCGTTGACAAGACGGTCATGGTAACGGATCTCGCCGCCGGTCGGCGTCTCCAGCAGGTTGATGCAGCGCAGCAGCGTGGATTTCCCGGAGCCGGAAGCGCCGATGATGGAGGTCACATCCCCCTTTTCCACTGTAAAATCAATATCCCGCAGCACGGTATTGGAGCCGAAGGACTTTGACAGATGACTGACCTGTAATATCATTTCGCCCATCTTACTTCTCCTCCTTGTACTCGCGGCTGCGTTCATCAAAGGGCGTCCCCTTTTCCGGATGCTTGTAGGTGCCGGCTGGCATGGTCAGCATGTCTGCCTCCGCCAGCTCGTAGCTGCTTTCGCCGTCCAGCCGCTTCTCTACATAGCGGAGCAGGAAGGACGCGATCAGCGTCATCGTCAGGTATCCGGCCATCTCCACCGTCGCAGACGGAAAGTAGAGATAGGTCGCGCCGACTGCCGCCCGGTGAGCGGCGAAGAAATCCGGAAATCCAATAATGAACATGACCGAGGTGTCTTTTACATTAATGATAAAGTTGTTGCCGATCTGGGGCATGATATTGCGCAGCGCCTGCGGCAGGATGACGCTCGTCATCGTCTGCACATGATTCATACCGATGGCCTTCGCGCCCTCCGTCTGCCCCGGGTCAATGGAAATGATGCCGCCGCGCACCGACTCCGCCATGTAAGCGCCCGTATTGATGGACACGACGAAGATCGCCGCGGCCCAGACGCTTCCCCACTTCACCGCATTGTTGGTAAAATAGGGCAGTCCATAGTAGAGGAAGACTGCCTGCAGCACCATGGGAGTGCCACGAAAGACCTCTACATAAACGCGCACGACGACGCGAATCAGGCAGAGGAAAAAGCGTTTAACGGGCGGATCGCTCTTCTCATGTGGAATGGTATTGAGCACACCGCAGACGAAGCCGATCAGACAGCCGATCACCGTGCCGATCAGCGCGAGGATCAGGGTGTTGCGGATACCGCCAAGGTATCCGCTGCCGTAATTGGTCCAGAGCTTTCCGATATCCGCGGAAAGCTGTACAAATTTGTTCATGGATGTACATCCCTTCTGAAAAGCATCCGGCAGAGCCGGATTACATCGGTTACTCGCTCATCGGCTGGACCGCGATCGCCTCGTCCATCAGTTCGTTGAAATCGTCAACTGTCATCGTCGAGAGCACACTGTCGATCGCTTCCTTCAGCACGGTGTTGCCCTTCATGAGGGAAATGCCGATGTTGATTTCGCCTTCGTCGACGTCAAAGTCGTCGTCCGTGCCGCTGAAATCCAGAATCTTCATATCCGGATAGGCAGCCACCGCGCCCATGGCGGTCGGCATATCGGTGCAGATGAAATCGACCGTGTAGGTCTCCAGCGCCATCAGCATGGCCGGGGCGGTCTCGGAAGCGGTCTGGATCTCGGCTCCCTCGATCTGCGGCAGGCAGCTGTCATACCAGATCGTAGCGATCTGCGCGGTGCAGGTGCCGCCCGCGAGATCGGAGATGCCCTGCGCGCCCGCAAACTCGCTGTCAGCCTTTGTCACGCAGACGATGGAAGCGTAGAAATAGGGCCCCGCGAAATAGACCTGCTCCATGCGCTCCTCCGTCATGGACTGGCCGGCGATAACCGCGTCGATCGTGCCGGTCTGTACCGCCGGTACGAGGGAATCCCAGTCGGACTGTACGACCTCCAGTTCCCAGCCGTTCGCTTCGCAGATCAGCTTGCCGATCATGACGTCGTAGCCGTTCGCGTACTGCCCGGGGACATTTGAAATCTCAACAGCTCCGTTGGAATCGTCGCTCTGCGTCCAGTTGTAGGGAGCGTAGGCGCACTCCATCGCGATCGTCAGGACGCCGTCCTCCACGCCGGAAGCGACCTCTGAGGTTTCGGCATCTTCGCTGGTTTCGACATCTTCGCTGGCTTCAGCATCTTCCGTTTCTTCGGTGTCTTCCGTGCTTTCCTCCGCGCTCGTGGTCTCCGTGGCGGTGCTGCCGGAGCTTCCGCAGGCAGCAAGAGAGCAGGTCATGGCCATTGCCAGCAGGATTACTACATACTTTTTCATAACAGGTTCCTCCTTTGAAATAAGAAATAATGAAAATAAAAGAGAACCGCTTTGTCAGGCGGTTCATCGAAAATACAGAAGCATATTCTCTCTGATAGCGCTCCACAAAGAAATCTGTGACAGTTCGGTCAGATCTTATCTGCCGTCCCAGCATCGGGGAATCAGGCACCTCCCGGACGCTTCGGCGGTCTCCCCTTTCCCGTCCCGCGGCTGCCTGGCCTTGCGGAAACGATACTTATGAACACCGCGCCTCTATCGAAAGCGATTCAATTTTGAAGGTATCTTACTACTTTGCGGGTGAGATGTCAACATCATTTGACAAATTAGGAATACTTTCGCTACAAAGATACCGCAAAATGCGGAAATTGAGGATAGTTTTTTGCGTAAATGAGAACCTTAAAAGAGATGTTAGATTCTGCTATATTTATGAGTGGACATTTATGCCAGGAGACCTTAAAATAATAAACTGATTGACAGTCTCATGGAACGACTTTTGGAGGTGTGACATCATGGTAGATGAGAGTATCATCGGGAAGCTGCGCGGGCAGTCAGATCACAGGACGCTGAGTGATCAGAGGCTGGCCGCGGTGAATGTGTTAGACGGAGGACAGACAGAGTCTCTGAACGGCGGACAGCACGCGCTTGTGTTTTTGTATATATGCGATGGAGAGATGGTTGTAGAGGCAGGACACGAGGAAGTGAGTGCCGTGGCGGGAGATATCCTGATTCTGAATCAATATATAGAATATTCCATGGAGGAAGTCGGGGAACGCAGTGACGTGATCTGCCTCACTGCGCTGCCCGTATTTTTTGAGAAATCCTTTCAGATGCTTGACAGACAGAGCCGGATCACGGACTTTCTGGCGAATGCGCTTCTGCAGGGAGACCGTACGCCGGAGTATCTGCTGCTGCATCTGGGAGAGCGGCATCCACTCGAAAATCTGATAGAGAATCTCTGTGAATCGCTTCTGGACGACGGCGGGCGCAGCTCTGAGATCAGCCAGTACACGATGGGTTTGATTTTCCTGCCTCTGAGCGATCATCTGAACCGTGTCGACCCGGACTCCGCACAGAGTTATAAAGCGCTTGTGATACAGGAGACGTTGAAGTATATCGAACAAAATTATAAGACCGCGAGACTGGGTTATCTGGCGGAGAAGTTCCATCAGACCCTCCCGGTCATCAGTAAGATGATCAAGGCAGGGACCGGTTCCACCTTCCAGGAACTGCTGATGACGAAGCGCTTCCAGAAGGCCTCACAGCTTCTTGTGGAGACGAATCTTCCGGTTGAAGAGATTGCGCTGGAGATCGGTTATGAGAATCAGAGCTATTTCCACAGACAGTTCAAGCAGCGTTATAACATTACCCCGCGCCGCTATCGGCTGAAACATCGTCGGATGACGGCGGCAGCAGGGAAATAAAGACATCAAAAATGCGGTTCCATCCGATGTGGAGCCGCATTCTTTCGTTAATGTTTAGTTGTCGTCCTCCGCGGTCTTCGCGCTGGTGTAGACCGTGCGCTTGCGCGCCATCGCATCGCTCTCCAGGTACTCGTCGTAGGTCGTGATCTTGTCGATGAAGGAGCCGTCCGGCAGGATCTCGATGATGCGGTTGGCCGTCGTCTGGACGATCTGGTGGTCGCG
>MSHD01000054.1:0-9364 GCA_001941045.1 Lachnospiraceae bacterium Zagget2 | reverse complement strand
GTCCTTCGGGAAGTAGGACTGTGAGGTTGTGATGCCCCATTTATACGTGCCTTCATCCGGCTCCATCTCCCCGGCGAGAATCTGGAAGAGCGTCGTCTTCGCGAACTCGTTGCTGCCGACGAAGGCGATCTTATCGTCGTGTCCCATGATGAAGGAGATGTTGTCCAGAACCTTGACGCCGTCGATGGTCTTGGAGATGCCCTCCACGGTCAGCACTTCGTTGCCGATCTCGCGGTTCGGGCGGAAATCGATGTAGGGATACTTGCGGCTCGAGGGGCGGATCTCGTCGAGCTGGATCTTCTCGAGCGCGCGCTTGCGGGAGGTCGCCTGCTTTGACTTCGAGGCGTTTGCGGAGAAGCGGGAGATGAACTCCTGCAGCTCCTTGATCTTTTCCTCTTTCTTCTTATTGGCCTCCTTCATCTGGCGGATCAGCAGCTGGCTCGACTCGTACCAGAAATCGTAGTTGCCGGCGTAGAGCTGGATCTTGCCGTAGTCGATGTCCGCGATGTGCGTACATACCTTATTTAAGAAGTAGCGGTCGTGGGAGACGACGATCACGGTGTTGTTGAAATTGATCAGGAATTCCTCGAGCCAGGCGATCGCGTCGAGATCGAGGTGGTTCGTCGGCTCGTCGAGCAGAAGAATGTCCGGATTTCCGAACAGGGCCTGCGCGAGCAGAACCTTGACCTTCTGGGCGCCGAGGAGATCCTTCATCAGAGAGTAGTGGAGCTCCGTCTCGATACCGAGGCCGTTCAGCAGCGTGGCGGCGTCGGACTCCGCCTCCCAGCCGTCCATGTCCGCAAATTCCGCCTCGAGCTCGCTCGCGCGGATGCCGTCCTCCTCGGAGAAATCCTCCTTCGCATAGATCGCGTCCTTCTCCTTCATAATCTCATAGAGCCTTGCATTTCCCATGATGACCGTGTCCAGCACCGTATATTCATCGTAGCGGAAATGGGCCTGCTTCAGGAAGGAGATGCGCTGGCCGGGCGTGACCGCGATTTCGCCCTTCGTGCTGTCCAGCTCGCCGGAGAGGATCTTCAGGAAGGTGGACTTGCCGGCGCCGTTCGCGCCGATCAGACCGTAGCAGTTCCCCTCGGTGAATTTGATATTCACATCCTCAAAGAGGGCTTTCTTGCCGATTCTAAGCGTTACATTGTTTGCAGATATCATAAAAAACTCCTTTATTTTCAAGCATTTTCCAAGTTTTACAATCGCTTCTCAATTATAAGGGAATCAAGCTGTTTTTTCAAGAGAAATATAAGCGGAAGCTGTTTACTTGTATTTCCGAAAAAGAAATGCTATAGTTAAAAAAGTTCCGGGGCATGCAGCTGCGGATGAAAAAGAGGAGAACGCGCATGAGCAAGAAGAAACCGATCGTGGGTCTTACCCCGCTTTACGATGAGGAGAAGGACAGCTACTGGATGCTCCCGGGCTATATGCAGATGCTGGAAGAACAGGGGGCGCTGCCTTTTATGCTGCCGCTGACGGACGATGCGGCGGAGCTGGATGCGTTTCTGGAGTTCTGCGACGGCTTTCTTTTTACGGGTGGACATGATGTCTCTCCGGAGTATTATCACGCGGAGCAGAAGCCGTACTGCGGCGCGACCTGCCCTTTGCGTGATCGGATGGAGGATTATCTTCTGAAAAGATGCGCAGAACTGGACAAGACGGTGCTTGGCATCTGCCGCGGTATTCAGTTCATGAACGCCTGCTTTGGCGGCACGCTCTATCAGGATCTGCCACAAGAATTCGGAAGCGAAATCGAACATCACATGGCGCCGCCCTATAACCGGACGGTACATGCTATTGATATCAAAAAGGAGTCGCTGCTGTACGATATCCTCGGAGAGGAGCGCATCGGCGTCAACAGTTATCATCACCAGGCGATCCGGAAACTCGCGCCCGCGCTGGAGGAGATGGCGCGCTCCGAGGACGGCCTCATCGAAGCGATCTCCATGCCGGGGAAGACCTTTTTTGTCGGCGTGCAGTGGCACCCGGAGTTCTCTTATCAGGATGATTCCGCATGCCGAAAATTGATCGCAGCCTTCGTGGAAGCGATGCGGCGAAGGCAGAATCCGGGCAGACCGGAGGGGCTTTCCGGGAAACTGATGCTGAACCGCATGAACAGCGGCAACCATGCGAGGCTTTCAGAGTGGGGTCTGTCCCATCTCTCAATTGCGCCGAAGTCCGCCATGCTGGAGATCGGCTGCGGGGGCGGTGCGAATATCGCGCGTCTGCTTGCGCGCTGCCCGGACGGACAGGTGATGGGCGTCGACTATTCAGAGATCAGCGTGGAGAAGAGCCGGGATTTCAATGCGGAGGCGGTGAAAGCCGGGCGTTGCCGGATCGAGCGCGCCAATGTACAGGAGTTGTCATTTGCGGATTGCAGTTTTGATCTCGCGACGGCCTTTGAGACGATCTACTTCTGGCCGGATTTAAAGGCGGCATTTGCGTAGGTCTGCCGCGTGCTGAAAGAGGGCGGTCGGTTCTTCATCTGCAACGAGGTGGACGGGGAAGATCCCGCTGACTATGAGATGGAAAAGAAGGTTTCCGGACTTCGCATCTACCGGGAGCAGGAGATCAGAGAACTGCTGAAAAGCGCCGGATTTTCCGAAATTACAGTGTATCGGGACGGCGAAACGCGCTGGATCAGTTTTGTCGCGGTGAAATAAGAGAGATGGTGACAGCAAAGATGGAGAAAGAACCGCTTATTGTGCTGGCCGGCCCTACCGCGGTGGGGAAGACGGCGCTCTCGATCTCACTCGCAAAGGCGGTGGGAGGCGAGATCATATCGGCCGATTCGATGCAGGTCTATCGCCATATGAATATCGGCTCTGCGAAGATCACGCCTTCTGAGATGGACGGTGTGCCGCACTATCTGGTGGATGTGCTGGAGCCGACGGAGGAGTTCCATGTAGTCCGTTTCCAGCAGATGGCGAGGGAGGCCATGCAGGAGATCCGGAGCCACGGGCATATTCCGATCCTGGTAGGCGGTACGGGCTTTTATATTCAGGCGATTACGCGCGATATTGATTTTACGGAAAATGAGGCGACGCCCTACCGGCAGGAGCTGGAAGCGCTGGCGCAGGAAAAGGGCAGCGCATACCTGCACAGGCTTCTTGCGGAGGTCGATCCGGCATCAGCGGAGAGTATCCATGAAAACAACGCAAAGCGCGTGATCCGCGCCCTGGAATTCTATCATCTGACCGGTCGGAAGATATCGGAGCACAATGAGGAGCAGCGGGAGCGCAGTACGCCCTACAATCTGGCCTATTTCGTGCTGAACGATGAGCGGGAGCGGCTCTATGCGCGGATTGACCGGCGTGTCGATGAGATGCTCGCGGCGGGGCTTGTGGACGAGGTGGCCTCCCTGAAAGCGATGGGCTGTCACCGGGAGATGACTTCCATGAAAGGTCTCGGCTACAAGGAGATTCTCGCATACCTCGACGGGGAGTGCACGCTCGAGGAGGCAGTGGAGATCCTGAAGCGCGACACGCGCCATTTCGCGAAGCGTCAGCTCACCTGGTTTAAGCGGGAGCAGGACGCGATCTGGCTGAATAAGAAAGATTTTGCATATGATGAGGAGAGACTCCTGGGTCATATGCTGGAAATTTTACAGGAAAAGGGAATTGTGAAGTAGCAGAAAGGAGAAGTCATGAAGGTTTTAATGTTAAATGGAAGTGCAAAGAAAAACGGCAACACGAACCGGGCGCTGCTCGAGATCGGAACGCAGCTCGAGAAGGAAGGCATCGAGTATGAGATTTTCCAGATCGGCGGCGGTCCGGTGAGGGACTGCATCGGCTGTGGGCAATGTTCGGAGCAGGGCTGCGTCTTCACGGATGATAAGGTGAATGAATTCATCGCAAAGGCGAAGGAGGCGGACGGCTTTGTGTTCGGCACGCCGGTCTATTACGCACACCCGAGCGGACGGGTGTTGTCCTTCCTCGACCGGGTATTTTACAGCAGCAGCCGTGCATTTGCTTTCAAACCTGGCGCTTCGGTTGCGGTCGCCAGAAGGGGCGGAACGAGCGCGTCTTTTGATGTCCTGAACAAGTATTTTGGCATTTCTCAGATGCCGGTAGCCGGTTCGACCTACTGGAATCTTGCGCACGGACGCGTTCCGGGGGAAGCGGAGCTGGATGAGGAAGGAATGCAGACCATGCGCAATCTGGCCCGCAACCTGGCCTGGATGATGAAGTGCTTCGAGGCGGGAGCGAAAGCAGGCGTTGCACTGCCTCAGGCGGAGCGTAGTTTCCAGACGAACTTTATCCGCTGACAGATGGTATGTTTGTAAAACGGAACTTGACTTTCCGCCATTCTGTGTTATAGTAATGATTGATTTGCAAAGGCGATGAAGGTGCATGAGTAGCGTCCTGCTTTCCGGCAGAGAGGATGGGTCGGCGGCTGAAAGCCTGTCCGGGTACAGGCAGTGATGTGAAGTTCCCACCGGAGCCGCGTTCCTGAAAGTACAGTAGGGAGCGACGTCCGCCGCGCGTTACGCGGTATGAGTGCTCAGGCTTGCCTGAGAAAAAGGGTGGTACCACGGATAACCAGCTTCGTCCCTGTTTGATAGGGGCGGAGCTTTTTGTTATACCAGGGGACATCGTGAAAAACAGGAAGAAAGGGAGATTTGCAAAATGAAAGACAGATTGCAGAAAATCAGGGAAGATGCGATAGCGCGCATCAGGGAGTCCCAGAATCCGGACGCCCTGAATGAGGTACGTGTATCCGTCCTGGGAAAGAAGGGCGAGCTGACCGCGCTCTTAAAGAGCATGAAGGAGATCGCTCCCGAGGACAGGCCGGCCTTCGGACAGCTGGTCAACGACACGCGCGCCGAGATCGAACATGTGCTTGACGATGCAAAGAAAAATATGGATCAGATGCTGCTCGAGATGCGTCTGAAATCCGAGACCATCGACGTGACGCTTCCGGCAAAGAAGAACGCAGTCGGGCACCGTCATCCGAATACGATCGCGCTCGAGGAGGTGGAGCGCATCTTCATCGGCATGGGCTACGAGGTCATCGAGGGCCCGGAGGTCGAGTACGATCTCTACAATTTTGAGAAGCTGAATATTCCGGCGAATCACCCGGCGAAGGACGAGCAGGATACCTTCTATATCAATAAGGACATTGTCCTTCGGACGCAGACCTCCCCGGTACAGGCGCGCACGATGGAGACCGGCAAGCTGCCGATTTGCATGATCTCCCCGGGACGCGTATTCCGCTCCGATGAGGTGGACGCGACGCATTCGCCCTCCTTCCATCAGATCGAGGGACTGGTCGTCGACAAAAATATTACCTTCGCGGATCTGAAGGGTACGCTGGAAGAGTTCGCGAAGGAACTTTTCGGCGCGGATACCAGGACAAAGTTCCGTCCGCATCATTTCCCCTTCACGGAGCCGAGCGCGGAGATGGATGTCTCCTGCTTCAAGTGCGGCGGCAAGGGCTGCCGCTTCTGCAAGGGCGAGGGCTGGATCGAGATCCTCGGCTGCGGTATGGTGCATCCGCATGTCTTCGAGATGTGCGGCATTGACCCGAATGAATACACGGGCTTTGCCTTCGGCGTTGGCCTGGAGCGCATCGCGCTGCTGAAATACGAGATTGACGATATGAGACTGCTGTACGAGAACGATATCCGGTTCTTGCGTCAGTTCTAAAGGGGAGGGAAGAAGAGTATGAATACATCATTATCCTGGTTGAAAGCATATGTGCCGGACCTCGACGTGACGGCGCAGGAGTTCATGGATGCGATGACGCTCTCCGGCACAAAGGTGGAGGGCTATACAAACCTGGACGCCGATCTGGAGAAAATCGTGATCGGACAGATTTTAAAGATTGAGCAGCACCCGGATGCGGACAAGCTGATCGTCTGTCAGGTGGATATCGGAGAGGCGGAGCCGATCCAGATCGTGACGGGCGCGCCGAATGTGAAAGAGGGCGACAAGGTTCCGGTCGTGTTGGACGGCGGCAAGGTCGCCGGTAATCACGACGGCAAGATGACCGCGGGCGGCATTAAGATCAAGAAGGGCAAGCTGCGCGGCGTCGAGTCGAACGGTATGATGTGCTCGATCGAGGAGCTCGGCTCGAACACAGATATGTATCCGGAGGCGCCGGAGTACGGCATCTATATTTTCCCGCAGGATGCGGTGGTCGGAGCGGATGCGATCGAGGCGCTGGGCCTGCACAATACGGTCTTCGAGTTCGAGATCACGTCGAACCGCGTGGACTGCTACAGTACGATCGGTATCGCACGCGAGGCTGCGGCTACCTTCCGTAAAGAATTCAGGCCGCCGGTCGTGGAGGTGAATGGCGCAGGCGGTGATGTGAATGACTACATCAGCGTCGAGATCAAGGACACCGATCTCTGCCCACGCTACTGCGCGAGGGTGGTGAAAAATATCCGTCTGGCCCCCTCACCGGAGTGGATGCAGAGAAGGCTCGCCTCTGTCGGCATCCGCCCGATCAACAACGTGGTCGATATCACGAACTATGTCATGGAGGAGTACGGCCAGCCGATGCACGCCTACGACCTTGACACGATCGCGGGGCACAAGATTATCGTGCGCCGTGCGGAAAACGGCGAGAAGTTCGTGACGCTGGACGGGCAGGAGCGCCTGCTCGACGATGAGGTGCTGATGATCTGCGATGCCGAGAAGGCGGTCGGCCTCGCCGGTATCATGGGCGGCGAGAATTCCATGATTACGGACGACGTGCACACGATGCTCTTCGAGGCGGCGAACTTTGACGGGACAAACAACCGTCTCTCCGCGAAGCGAATCGGTCTGCGCACGGAGGCCTCCGCGAAATTTGAGAAGGGGCTTGACCCGAATAATGCGAAGGAGGCGATCGACCGCGCCTGCCAGCTCATCGAGGAGCTGGACGCCGGAGACGTTGTGGACGGCACGGTCGACGTGTACGTAAAGAAGAAGGAGCCGGTGCGCGTGCCCTTTGAGCCGGAGCGTATCAATGCGCTGCTCGGCACCGATATCAGCCGTGAGCAGATGCTGGCCTATTTTAAACCGCTGGAACTGGCCTACGATGAGGCTGCGAATGAGGTGGTCGCGCCGACCTTCCGCCAGGATATCTTCCGCACGGTCGACCTGGCCGAGGAGGTCGCCCGTTTCTACGGTTATGACAATATTCCGACGACGCTGCCGAAGGGAGAGGCGACGACCGGAAAGAAGCCCTTCTACCTGCGCATCGAGGATGTGGCGAAGGACGTGGCGGAGTTCTGTGGTTTCTCGCAGGGCATGAGCTACAGCTTCGAGAGCCCGAAGGTCTTTGATAAGCTGCTGCTCCCCGCGGACGCGCCGGAGCGAAACGCGATCGTGATCTCCAATCCGCTCGGCGAGGACTTCTCGATCATGCGGACGATCTCGCTGAACGGTATGCTGAGCTCCCTGGCGACGAACTACAACCGCAGAAATAAAAACGTGCGCCTCTATGAGATGGCGAATATTTATCTTCCGAAGGCGCTGCCGCTCACGGAGCTGCCGGACGAACGCATGCAGTTTACGCTCGGCATGTACGGGGAAGGCGATTTCTACACGATGAAGGGCGTCGTCGAGGAATTTCTTGCGAAAGCGGGCCTGAGCAAAAAAGAGAGCTATGACCCGAATGCGGAAAAACCCTTCCTGCATCCCGGACGCCAGGCGAAGATCATCTATGACGGGGAAACACTGGGATATCTCGGTGAGGTGCATCCGACTGTGGCGGCCGCCTATGGGATCGGCGAGCGCGCGTATGTGGCAGTGCTCGACATGCCGTCTGTCGTGGAGCTTGCCTCCTTTGACCGGAAATACGAGGGACTCGCGAAGTTCCCGGCGGTGCTGCGCGACATCTCCATGATCGTGCCGAAAACCGTGCTTGCAGGGCAGATCGAGGCGATCATCCGTCAGCGTGGCGGGAAGATTCTCGAGAGCTGCGAACTCTTTGACGTCTATGAGGGTTCCCAGATTAAGGAAGGACACAAGTCGATGGCCTACGCGCTCTCCTTCCGGGCGAAGGACCGGACGCTGACCGAGCAGGAGATTTCCGCGGCCATGAAGAAGATTCTGAATGGTCTGCAGTCGCTGGGAGCGGAGCTGAGACAGTAAGACTATGGATTTACATGATTTTTATTATGATTTACCACAGGAGCTGATCGCCCAGGACCCATTGGAGGACCGGGCGAGCTCCCGGCTCCTCATGCTGAACCGCGAGACCGGGGTGACGGAACACCACATTTTCCGGGAAATTATCAACTATCTGCAGCCGGGCGACTGCCTGGTCATCAACGATACGAAGGTGATTCCGGCACGCCTGATCGGGAGCCGCGAGGGTACCGGCGCGAAGATTGAGGTACTGCTCCTGAAACGAAAGGCGGACGACGTCTGGGAGACGCTTGTGAAGCCCGGAAAGAAAGCACGGCCCGGCACAAGGATCCTCTTTGGTGACGGCCTGCTGACCGGCGAGGTGCTCGAGGTGGTCGACGACGGAAACCGTCTGATTCGCTTTGCGTATGAGGGAATTTTTGAGGAAATTCTTGATCAGCTCGGCCAGATGCCGCTGCCGCCGTATATCACGCACCAGCTGAAGGACAAGAACCGCTACCAGACGGTCTACGCGAAGCACGACGGCTCCGCCGCCGCGCCGACCGCGGGCCTGCACTTTACGCCGGAGCTTCTGGACGCGATTCGCGATAAGGGTGTGAAGATTGCGCATGTGACGCTGCACGTCGGACTTGGGACTTTCCGCCCGGTCAAGGTGGAAAAGATCGAGGAACACCACATGCACTCCGAGTTTTATGTGGTGGAGGAAGAGCAGGCGAAGCTCATCAATGAGACGAAGGCCGCGGGCGGACGCATCATCGCTGTCGGCACGACGAGCTGCCGCACGCTGGAGTCGGCTACAGGCGAGGATGGCATCCTGAAGGCCGGGAGCGGCTGGACGGACATATTCATCTATCCGGGCTATCAGTTTAAGATGATCGATGCGCTGATTACGAATTTCCATCTGCCGGAGTCGACGCTGCTGATGCTGGTGTCGGCTTTCGCGGGGCGGGAGAAGATCATGGCGGCGTATGAAGAAGCCATAAAAGAAAAATATCGCGTCTTCAGTTTTGGCGACGTCATGTATATCTATTAACGGATACGATTTTTACGTTTTATGTGCATGACAGAAAAGAAATCCCCCAGACCGCGGTCCGGGGGATTTCAATGTGTGGGCGCCCGGCGGGCGCACTTTCTAACGGGTGAAAGTCCCGAACCCGCCCGGCAGTGGGAAGAATATAGCGGAACACCAAGGCTCTCGCCGTGAGGTTAAAGAGGGCTGAAGGAAGGTGCAGGCAAACCTCTGCCCCAACGAACAGAAACCATTTATAGGC
>MSHD01000053.1:20223-103047 GCA_001941045.1 Lachnospiraceae bacterium Zagget2 | reverse complement strand
GTCAAGACCATGCACCGCTATCACCCCAGCCCCAGCCACTACGCCCTGCGGGACCTGGAGGAGGAAGGGAAACTGATCGGAATCATCACCACAAACGAGGACTGTATGCACACGATGGCCGGTGCCAAAAACGTGGCGGAAATTCAGGGAGGGTTTCAGATCAACCGCTGCTCGAAATGCGGCCGCCATTATGACGGTTATGAAATCTGGGAGCAGGAGGAGCTGCCAAAGTGTGAATCCTGCGGCGGAAGCATCCTGCCCTGGGAGCTTTACAGCCACATCGGGCTGTGGGAGGAAGGCGTTCGGAAAGCGCGGGAATGGATTTCAAAGGCTGACCTGATTCTCGTGATCGGAACAAATGGCTATTATGGAAGCGCTTACTGGGATTATCGGAGAAGAGACGCTGTGATCGTCCAGATCAATCCGGGTCATACCGGTTTTGACAGGGTCGCTGATCTGAACATCCGGGAGGCCTGCGACGATGTATTTCATAAACTGACAGGAAGGTGGAGCGGAAATGGCTGAGCAGGAAACCAAACGGGGTTGACGGATGAGGTTTTCCGGTTGATCATATAATATTGCAGAAAGTTGGTAATATGAATAAAGCGATTATTTACGAACAATTTGAAGAAGCGGTGAAACAGGCGCCAGATCAGACAGCCATCGTGGAGGACAGGCGTACATTGACCTATGAGCAGCTTGACTGCCGGATTCGCACTATCGCGGGCAAATTCCCATCCCAGGCAGACTTTATCGGGATTGTGACAGACCACGGTGCGGATCAGATCGCGTCCATCTTTGCTGTATTAAAAACAGGGGCGGCCTACGTTCCGGCGGAACCGGATTTTCCGGAGGAGCGTATCCGTTTCATGATGAAGGAAAGTGGCGTGGGCTTCATCATCACGCAGCGGAAATACAAGGAGAAACTGGAAGGCTTTTCCCTGTTGTTTTTGGAAGAAATAAAGGAGAAAGAACTCACACTGACAGAAGGCTGCGCGGTGAGACCTGAGTCC
Source organism: Lachnospiraceae bacterium Zagget2 (assembly GCA_001941045.1). Classification (GTDB taxonomy): domain Bacteria; phylum Bacillota; class Clostridia; order Lachnospirales; family Lachnospiraceae; genus Hominiventricola. The sequence continues at coordinate 102,034 of MSHD01000053.1, read as the reverse complement.
CTCGCATACGTCCTCTACACCTCCGGTTCCACCGGCGTGCCGAAAGGCGTCTGCGTGACAAATGCAAATGTATGCCATTATGTGCGGGCGTTTCAGCAGGAATTTCATCCGGCAGCCGGAGACATCATGCTCCAGTATTCGGTCTGTTCCTTTGATATCTTTGTCGAAGAGGTCTTTACAACACTCCTTTCCGGCGCGGCTCTCGCCATCCCGGACGGGCGCGCGAGGACGGATATCGCTTCTCTGATGGAATATGTCCGGGAAAAGCAGGTGACGATCATCAGTGGATTCCCCTATCTTCTGATGGAAATGAATAAGCTGGAGGAAATCCCTTCCAGCTTGCGGCTCCTGATCAGCGGCGGCGATATCCTGCGGGAAAGCTATGTGAACCATCTTCTGCCACAGGTCACAGTCTACAATACCTACGGGCCGTCGGAGACGACGGTATGCTGCAGTTATTTCTGCTGCAACGGACAGAAAGCCCTGGACGACGGCACTTATCCGGTCGGCAAGGCGGTGCCCGGTACAAGGATGGAACTTCTGGACAAGAAGATGAATCCCGTTCCTGCCGGTTCTGTCGGGGAAATCTGCATCGCGGGCGACGGCGTCTCAGGCGGCTATCTTGACAAGAGTAAAAATGAGATGTTCGTGACCGGGGCGGACGGAAAGCCGCTCTACCGGAGCGGCGATCTGGGGCGGCTCCTGCCGGACGGCAACATGGCCTTCCTGCACCGCAGGGATTCCCAGGTGATGATACTGGGGAAACGGGTGGAGCCGGAGGAAGTGGAAAACGTGCTCTGCGACTGTGAGGAGGTGCAGACTGCTGTGGTCTGTCCGTGTACGGACGAGCAGGGGCTTTCCTATCTGATAGCCTACGTCGTTCCGGGAGAAAAGGAGTTTGTGCTCTCTGAGGTAAAGAAGAAACTGTCGCTCTATCTGACTCCCTTTATGATACCGGAGTTTTTCGTGCTGGTGAATCACATTCCGTTGACGCCAAACGGAAAGCCGGATCTGAAAAGCCTGCCGCTTATATTGAAGGAAGGAGATTGCTAAAATGAAGATCACGATAAAGAGGGCGGACAGTCCGGACCTAGAAGAACTGCTGCGCTGGCGGGAGATTGTCCTGCGGGAAGTATTTTCCATTCCGATGGAAGAAAATATGGACGCTCTCATCGCTGCGAACCGGCAGTATTATCTCAGCGCACTGGAGAGAAGGGAGCATATCGCCTGCTTCGCCCAGACGGAGGAAAGAACAGTCGGCTGCGGCGGCGTCTGTCTCTATCAGGAGATGCCCTCGCCGGACAATCTGACCGGCAGGTGTGCGTATCTCATGAACGTTTACACAATCCCTGCCATGCGGCGGCGCGGCATCAGAAAGGTGGTCGTCGAGTGGCTGCTGCAGGAGGCGAAGCGCTGCGGAGCCGGTAAAATCTATCTGGAAGCGTCGGAAAGCGCATATCCTCTTTATAAAGAAATAGGATTCTGTGAGATGGACGGGTATCTGAAATATATGAAAGAAGATGCTCCCCTCTCAGGAGGCGTATGATATGTGGATCCGCATTTTCAGAGAATGGCTCAAATGGAGGAAAGACTGGGATTCACTCTGCAATCGCTGCGGAAAGTGCTGCTATGCCAGGGATGTCTGGACAAAGGGAATGGTGTCGATCCACTTTGACAATCCCTGTGAAAATCTGGATGAAGAGACGCATCTGTGCAAAATATACGAAGACCGTTTTCGCAAATGCAATCACTGCGGGAAGGTAAATCTGTTTACCGCATTATTTCATCCGACTTTGCCGAATGACTGCGCCTACAGGCGGACGTTCCGCCTGTGGGAGAAGGAGTGAGATTTCTTCTATGGCGCGCCTGTCGTTATCTTTGTATCCGCTTCGGAGAAGCAGATGGCGCCGGGTATTGAATATGCGAATGCCGCATGTGTGATCGAAAATATGCTGATCGCTGCGACGGACGCCGGAGTGGACAATATTTATCTCTGGGGCGGCGTGCAGGCTGCGGCAAAAAACGCGGATCTGTGTGCGAAGATGGGGATTCCGGAGGGCTTTAAGCCGGTTTCCGCCGCGGCCATCGGCTATAGTCTGGGCGGCAGCGCACCGGCGCGGGAGTTGTCAGTTTCACTTACAGCGAATTATATCTGAAAATGCGGCGCTTCAGAATAACGGTACCCATCGAAGAAAAAATTTTCTTCGATGGGTACGACTTTTCATGGAAGGAAGAGGAAGGGGAACGGCGTGGGCTTCCTCTTCAATTACTATGGATGACGTATGATGCCGTCACATCCGTAATCATGGAATTTTGTGAAGACTCCTCGGAGAGTGTATCCTTTTCAGAATCGCCTTCGTAGATGTATTCTGCACTTGCCGTTGTCGTAACCTCATCTCCGGATGTATCAATTACTCCTGTGAACAGAAAGCGATTGCTCATATACATGGTTCCTTCTACATAATATGTGTATTCCCCCGGTTCGACGCTGTTTCCATCCTGGTCCGTCAGATCCCACAGGAATGACAGGTCAGATGTGTCCGGAGTAGCGCCGGTAATAGCGTCGACTTCATCGGTCTCCATGGATTTCACACCGGACTTCTCTACCCAGGTAGGAATCGCTTCCGGACGCCTGGTATAGCCGCCGTTTGCAATGAAGTAGGTTGCGTACAGGGTACGGACAACATCGCCGTTCTCGTCCTCAATCCATACTGCAAACTGATTGCTGCCGAGTCCGCTTTGTTTTTCATAGTGGAAAGAGATTTCTACATAGTCACTTCCTTCCTCAACTTCCTGCGCGGGCAGCGGACCGCCTTTGGAGGATGAACCACAGGCTGTTAATGCAGCCATCATCCCCACTATCAATATGCCGACGATAAATTTTTTCACATTGAATCACCTCACTCTTTGTTTTTTGAATTTTGACGACGACCAACAAACCGCGTTTTGTTATGGAGCAGGAGCTGCAGATAATATGCTGCTATGGCAAAAAGCCCCATTACTGCTGCATATTTACCGATTATCAGTCCGGCTGGCTGGCCGTATGCAAGATAGGAGTACCTGACAAGATTCAGCATATATCCCCCAAACTGGAGTTCTGCAAAACAATATATGCCAAGCGCAAAGCATGCGATGGCAATGATACGCAGAACAATGGTGCGGGATCTGTTCTCCGACTGAATGCCGAATATATGTCGTGTCATGCGAATAACCCTGTTCCAGTGAAGCCCCAGATGCATTGAGGCGCCTGCAAACAACCAGTAACCTGCGGTGTGATGGACGATATAAGCAAGTTCACCGGCATCCGCAACAGGCAGGAATGAAAATGCGTAATCAGAAAGCAGCATTCCGCAGATCACCAGCGCGATAAAGGAAATCAGGAGGATCAAATTGATCACTGTCTGTAGAATACGAGCGGATGTATAATGCCCGCGCATCAGACCTTTGCACCAGGAAATGTTAAGGAAAAAGTGGATGCAAATGAGTAAACTGATGGCAACGCCCATCCATTCGTGAATCATCTGTCCAGACAAATCAAATGTCATCATCCCCAGAAGGAGGCATGTCATAAAAAGCGCTATCCCCGTTTTAATTTTTTGTTTTGTGCTCATTCGAGACCGTCTCCCTTGATGAATCAGGTATTTTTCCTGGACAACGTTATTCTTGTCAGCGTCCGGTTCAAAATGATCTTCCCTCCTGACAGATTCCTGTCACAGTTGGTTGCGACATCTGTCGTGAAGTATAGCTTACGCAATCATTTTTATCAAGTAACAATATTCGATAAGTGTCGCATTAAAATAAGCGTCGATTTTCATTTCCCTGATTCCAGATGGACTATTCTGTCCGCAGGGCGATAACAGGATCCTTCTTCGCCGCGGAGTGCGCGGGAGCCAGGCCCGAGAGGACAGTGATTGTAACGCTCACAAGAACCAGAAGCAGGGCATAGCTGAGGGGCAGCACTGCGTTTACGTTTGTCGACCCGGCGAGACGGTGGATCAGGGCGTTGATCGGTATCGTCAGAAGCTCGGACGTCACGACGCCGATCAGGCCGGAGCTGATGCCGATGATAAAGGTCTCCGCGTTGAACACCTGGGAAATATTCCGCCGGGAGGCACCGATGGCGCGGAGTATTCCGATCTCTTTCGTCCGTTCCATGACGGAAATCTGTGTGATGATCGAGATCATAATGCAGGAGACGATAAGAGAAATCGCCACAAAGGCGATCAGCACGTAGGAGATCACGTTGATAATTGTGGTGACGGACGACATCATTGTGCCGACCAGATCCGTATAGGAGATCACCTTTTCCGTTTCGCCGGCAGCTTCCATCTGCTCGTTGTAGCTGTCCAGAATGGCAACGACCTTTTCTTTGGCATCAAAATCCATAGGGTAGATGTCGATCTCATCAGGATTCGCGAAATCCACATAGCCCAGGGAAGCAAGACTGCTCTCATAGTCGGTGCCGGTGGAGGAGCTCATGGAGGACAAAAGCTCCATCAGGGCATCGCTGTCCATATTGAAGGCGAAGGCGTCCATCAGCGCCTCCGGATCGATCGCCAGAGAATCGGAAAGCTCCTCAGTGATCTCGTCTGTGAGTTCTGCCATCATATCGCTCATCATGCTTTCCATGCTGCCGGAAAGCTGATCGGTGATCTGCACCATGAGTTCATCGGTCATCGACTCTGCGGCAGCCATGATCTGTTCCGAAATCTGTTCGCTGATCTCCTCCGCCATTTCCTCCGCCTCATCAGACAGTTGTTCCATGATCTCATCTGAGAGGTCGTCTATTATCTGTTCCAAGGCGGCGGAAGCCTGTTCTTCCACTGCCGCGATGAGCGCGTCTGTATAGGATGACACGACAGGGGCGAGGGCTGCCTGCATATCGTCCCCCATGGCGTCAGAAATCTGCTCCTGAAGATCCTCCGGATTCAGCATCTCCAGAAGTCCTTCCGAAAGGATTTCTGCTGCGCTGTCCGAACTGAGATAGGCGGAAAAGCTTTCATTGATGCTTTTTGAGGTTGTCAGACCATTGCTGTCCGCATAAGAACTGTAGCCGGTGACAAGGGCATCGGCCAGCGCGTCGAGATCATCTTCACTGATGCTGGCTGAATTTGTCAGTTTATCATTCAAAAAGCCGGAGAGAATTGCCTTTGCGTCCTCGCTTTTCAGATACGAGGAAAAGTCATTGACCAGATCGGAATAGGAAGCGCCAGGATTTTCCACAAGCCAGGTCTGGTATCCTGCCAGCAGGTCTTCTGTCAGCGAATTCACGGATTCTGCGGAGATGTCGATGGTGAGGCCATCCAGGGTTTCGCTGATATCCAGATCGGACAGATACCCCTCCAGCGAACTTGTATCCACAGAGCTTAAATCGATTGTGCTGAGATCCAGATAGTCGGACAGATCCAGCGAGTCGGCATCAATGTCAAAATCAAACAGAGACAGACTAAGGTCGTCGAGGTCAAGATTGAGGTCAAAAGAGGAAAAATCCAACTCAAGCGCGCTAAGATCAATATTCAGTGAGGAGGTATCAAAGTCAAAGGAAGACATGTCAATGGAAAGCGAATCGGTCAGAGAGCTGATATCTAACAGATTTTCCAGAGCCTCTTCATCAATGGAAAGGATGGAGCTCATATCGAAATCGTCGGTGTCCTCCCCAAAGGGCTCCCCTGTAAAAATATTGACATCAGGGCTTGCCAGCTGCGCCTGAACCGCTTCGCTTTCCTCCGCCAGCTCGGACATATGGTAGATCAGGGATCTGGGGTAATTGATTCCGGAACTCAGCGCCGCGCTGGCGGCGTCCTCGGCGGGCTGCACCACGCCGACGATTGTCAGGTCTTCTCCGTTCTCCACCAGTTCCGTCAGATAGTCCTCATTGTCCGTCTTGTCCACCCAGACGCCGTACTCGCTGTCATAGGCGTAATAGTCGGCGCTGCAGACCACCTTGAATGTGATGCCGAGCACCTCCTCGTAAAGATAGCTTCCGACATCTTCAATGCCGTCTACATCCTCCCCGTTGGAATACTGTCGGAGCATGGCTTCCAGCTCCGTGTAATCCCGCAGTCCGAGCGTATACAGCATGTAATCGCTGATGCTTCCCGTCGAAGTGAGAACCAGGACGCATTCATTGTAGCTTTCCGGCCAGCGGCCCGCCATCACCTCATACTGGTTCCTGTACAGGGACTCGCTTTCCGGCATCGCGTAGAAGGAGCTGGTACCGGCGGAGGACATGAACATACTGAGGATGGAGCTCCCGGAGACGCTGAGAGAACTGTCCGGATTGACCTGCCGCCAGGAACCGCTTTCTGAAAGGTAAATTTCTGGTTCCAGGTCATAGAGATACTCGATGGCCGTCACGTATTCCAGCAGCCGGCTTTCACTGCTCTCGATATACTCCTTCAGGGAGGCAAGGTCATTGGAGTTCATCTGGGAGAGCAGCGTGGAGATGATTTCGGTGACGGAGATTTCCGCCTCATTGTCTATGTCGTCACCGGCCGTGTCAGCGGTGTCGGACATGGTGGCCAGAAGAGAGCTGACGTCAAATTCAGAGCTGGTAATCTGCAGTGGATATTCGGCGAGGGTGTCCTCCTCGACCGACTGGATATACTCGTTGACGCCGCTTGAAAGCGCCAGGATCAGGGCGATACCGATGATGCCGATCGATCCGGCGGCAGCCGTCATCAGCGTCCGGCGTTTCTTGGTCAGAAGGTTGCGAAAAGACAGGCCGAGGGAGGTACGGAAGGACATGGAGGATTTCCTGACCTTGTCCGGTTTTCGCAGCGCCGTCTCTTCCCCGCTCGCGGGATTGGAATCATCCACAATTTTACCGTCCCGCAGGTTGACGATGCGGGTGGCGTACTGCCGCGCGAGCTCCGGATTGTGTGTGACCATGATAACAAGGCGGTCCTTCGCCACCTCCTTCAGAAGCTCCATGACCTGGATGCCGGTCTGCGTGTCCAGCGCGCCGGTCGGTTCGTCGGCGAGCAGGATCTCCGGGTCGTTCACCAGGGCGCGCGCGATCGCCACCCGCTGCATCTGGCCGCCGGACATCTGGTTTGGATGCTTGCCGAGCTGTTCTCCCAGGCCCACCTTCTGCAGGGCTTCTATGGATTTTTTCCGGCGCTCTGCTTTGGAGATGCCGGAGATCGTCAGCGCCAGCTCCACATTCTGCAGGACGGTCTGATGAGAGATCAGGTTGTAGCTCTGGAACACGAAGCCGATGGAGTGGTTCCGGTAGGTGTCCCAGTCCCGGTCTGTATATTTCTTTGTGGACACGCCGTTGATCACCAGATCCCCGGAATCGTAACGGTCCAGACCGCCGATGATGTTGAGCAGCGTGGTCTTGCCGGAGCCGCTTGGCCCCAGAATGGCGACAAACTCATTGTCCCGGAATGTGAGGGAGACGCCGTCCAGTGCCTGCTGGACGAGGTCGCCGGTTTTATATTGTTTATGGATATCTTTTATTTGCAGCATAAAGATTACCTTTCTTTTTCATCTATCCTACACGATATCCATTATTGCAGTATTCAAGCAGTGTTTTTCTCATCTGGTTCTCGTTTGTAAACATTTTTTTCGACCAGCCCTGACCCGGCTTTGCACTCTGAAACATCAGTAATTTCTCTTCTGTGTTGATCCACATTTCCAGCCTGTATGGCTCCGGGGCGGCAGGCCTTATCACTTTTTGCATTGCTTCACCCTTCCACTGATGATATTTTTCTCACAGCGACATATGTTGCATGATGTTATTGTATTATGGGGCAGAAAATGGTCAAGCAACAATGAGGGAAAAGTGTCGCATGAATGCGGGACAGTAAGCCGTTGGGGCACAGCAGATTCGCCCCGGTTACAAAACAGAGGGGCTGATCGACGCACATGGCTACAATGACAGGGTCAAAATAGCAGGTATGATTGGCTACGACCAGACAGGGTTCTGCGGGAAGCCTGACCTCGTCTTCCTCGCGGATTCCTCTCTCTTCCTTATTTGTATCAGACTTCATGTTTGTTCATTATACAGGTTTCAGGTGTATTTTCCGCGTGTAAATCATTCAACAGGCATTTCAGTTCATCGATCAGAACTTCCAGCGTCACCTGTTCCATACTTGCTTTCATGGCTTCTACCGCGGACACCATGTGCGGGTACAGGACCTGGTAAAAATTTTTGCCGACAGGGCAGGTATCGTTTCCTTCATAAATCTTGAAAATCTCTTCTACATTATGGGTCTCGACTGCCTGATAGATGTTCCACAGCGTAATGTCTTTGGGCTCTCTTGCCAGATGTACGCCGCCGTTCTTTCCGGCGGATGCGATCAGCAGCCCGCTCTCCGCCAGTTCAAGAAACAGGTTCCTGACCGTGACGGCATTGGTGTCGGTGCTCTCTGCGACCAGCTTACTTGTCACGCGCTTCCCCGGCGACAGAACCGCAACGAATAACAGGGAGTGGACTGCCAACGGAAACCGTTTGCTGACACGCATATATTACCTTCCTCCTCTGTGATAAATACTGTAGAAAAAGTATAGCAGACTTTTTCTGAGAAATCAATTGTAACTCTTGACATTACTTTTATATGACACTATAATGTAATTATTCGATTTACAATAAGGAGGTAAGTACTATGCAAACATTAGAAGCCATTGCAAAAAGAAAATCGACGCGGGATTTTGATCCCAATAAGGCTGTGCCGGATGAAATCGTCGACACGATCATAAAGGCGGGCTGCCAGGCTCCGATCGGAGCGGGTAAGAGGGATTCTCTTCATCTGACGGTATGCCGCAGCAAAGAGATTCTCGATGAGATCAACGAGTCCACTGCCGCCGCCATGAAAATGGAGAAGCGTGATTTCTTCTATGGCGCGCCTGTCGTTATCTTTGTCTCTGCTTCTGAGAAGCAGATGGCGCCCGGCATTGAGTATGCGAATGCCGCATGCGTGATCGAAAATATGCTGATCGCTGCGACAGACGTCGGAGTCGATAATATTTATCTTTGGGGTGGCGTGCAGGCTGCGGCAAAAAATGCGGATCTGTGTGCGAAGATGGGAATCCCGGAGGGATTTAAACCGGTTTCCGCCGCGGCCATCGGCTACAGTCAGAGCAGCAGCGCACCGGCGCGGGAGCTGTCGGTTTCGCTTTCGGCGAATTACATTTGAGAAATGATCTGATGAAACAACGGCACCCACCGAAGGGATAACTCCTCTCCGATGGGAGCTGTCATTTCTTCGATAGAGGAGGATGAAAATGAGGAGTGAATACAGTCAGTTAAAAGATTATATGGAGCAGAGTAAAAAGACGGTTGCCGTCACCGGCGCAGGGATTTCTTACCTCTATGGTGTGAGCAGGTTGAAGCAGAGCGTCGGCAGGATGAATGCCAGGCGGATTTTCTCCGCTTCGTATGTCCGCAAGAATCCGGAAGAATTTTACGAAGTGATGAAAAATGCTTTTCTGGACGCGACCTTTGTCAAAGGGCCAAGCGCCGTCCACAGACAGCTTGCCGAGCTGGAAAAGCAGGGCAGGCTCTACGGCATTGTCACGCAGAACCTGGACTGCCTGCATACCATCGCCGGATCGCAGAATGTCGTGGAATTTCAGGGAAGCTTTCGCGATAACGTCTGTATCGGCTGTGGCACGCGTTGCTATGATTACCAGGTGTGGAACCAGGGGCATGCGCCGCGCTGTGAGAAATGCGGAGCGCCGCTGATGCCGACAGGCTTCTGCAGGGATTTTAAGGAGGCTGCGTCCGTCTCTGCGGAGAGCATGAGAAAAGCCGCCGATATGATCTCCGAGGCGGATCTGGTGCTCGTCATCGGCACCACCGGATTCCGCAGTGAGGAATACTTAAGCCGCATAAGGCCCGAAACCAGACTGGTGCAGGTCAACCCGTCCGGGACACAGTTTGACCGGATTGCGGATCTGAATATCAGAGCGGACGCGGTGGAAGCTTTCGCTGCGGTTTTGAATGGATAAAGGAAAGTGTGATATGAGTTTTTTTAAAGAGGCCAGAATGTGGATCAAATACAGCAGCTGGCCGATTATATTGACGAAAGCCACAGCATGGTCGCTATTACCGGCGCGGGTATTTCCCTTGCCGGCGGGGGCGTGACATATAGCCAGCTCTCCCAGACGGTTCGGCAGGGCAGTTTTGGAAGCGATAATTTCTGCGCGCCTATGTCAGGACGATGCACAGCTATAAGCCCAGCTACAGCCATTATGCGCTGCGCGACCTGGAAGCAGCCGGGAAACTGACGGGTATCATCACGACAAACGAGGACTGTATGCATACGATGGCCGGTTCCAAAAAACGTGGCGGAAATTCAGGGAGGGTTCCAGATCACCCCGGCCATACCGGTTTTGACAGGGTTGCGGATCTGAACATCCGGAAGGCATGCGATGATGTATTTCACAAACTGATAGAAAGGTGGAGCGGAAATGGCTGAGCAGGAAATAAACAGAGAAGTGTCGGAGGAAGAGCGGCTGATACAGCTGGCAGCGCAGGTGCGGGCCGCGGAATATAAGGGGCTCTCCGAGGAAGAAATTCAGGAAAGAGAGCGGCAGAAGGAAATGCGCAGGAAAAGAAATGTCCAGATAATGGAAGACACGCTGGACATTCTGAAAAAAGGCAGTTATGAAAAAGATGGGCGGGAGGTAAATCTGCGCTTTTCTCCAGAGCAGATGCGGGAAATCCAGGTATTTCTGCCGGAGGATATTGATTTGCTACGGACTGGGGCAGAAAGGAACACAGCCTCTGCTTTATCTGACTTTTTAGCTGGAGATAAAGATGCAGCTTCATCGCAAACGGAAAACTTTAAGAATAATGAGAGACAGTCGCGGGACAGTATCTATACATTTTCCTGTGAGAATATAGACGCCCTTGCCCTCGCGCAGAGAAGATATCAGGAATTAAAAGAAAACGGAGAGCCTGAGCCTCGTATCCTTGTCCTGAACCTGGCGAGCGCCACGCGCCCGGGCGGCCGCACGCGGGACGGAGCCAGCGCACAGGAGGAGGATCTCTGCCGCAGGACGTCACTTCTGCTGTCGCTGGAAAGCGGGGAGGCGAAGAAATATTATGACTATAACAATGCACGAAAGACGCGTATAGGTTCGGACGGCGTGATGATATCCCCCTGTGTGGAGGTGCTGAAGGATGCCTCCGCTAAAATACTCTCTGAGCCGTTTGTGGTCTCTGTTATGAGCTGCGCGGCGCCGATGATCCGCATGGGCCTGGAAGGAATGTTGCAGCAGGAATACGAAGAGATGCTTTATAAGCGTATACAGGGGATGCTGCTGGTCGCGGCGTCGCAGAACTATCGCCATCTGATCCTGGGGGCCTTTGGCTGCGGTGTGTACGGCAATGACGCGGCGCTTGTCTCCGATCTGTTTTACCGTGCAATACAGGAAAGCGGCCTGTCGTTTACCTCCATTGATTTTGCAGTGCTCTGCCGTCCGGAAAAAGATTATAATTTCAGGGAGTTCTGCAGGAACTTTTCCCGGCAGGAAGGCTTCTGTTCTGATGAAAAGAGTAAATGACAGAGAAGATTCTCCCGTTTTAGGAGGCATATGACATGTGGATCCGCATTTTCAGAGAATAGCTCAAATGGAGGAAAGACTGGGATTCCCTGTGCAATCGCTGCGGGAAGGTAAATTTGTTTACCGCGTTATTTCATCCGACTTTGCCGAACGACTGCGCTTACAGGCGGACGTTCCGCCTGTGGGAGCAGAAGTGATGTAAAAGAACAGTTGACGGGGATCAGAGAGGTGGTGAAGGTCATGTGTTTCTCTTTGGGAGATAAGGAAAGCCCCCCAAATCCTTATCTTGTCCCGGTGGAAGACAACACGCGCTTTCTCGAGCAGTATTATTCGGAAAAGAACATTGCACTTACTTTTTCATGAGCAGCGGTATCGGCTATTTTCACATTATCGTCCAACTGCTCCTGTTCATTCATACCGCTTAAGACCACCGTCACCTCCGGCTGGTTATACAGCCAGCGGAAGCCCCAGGCTGCGGGGGACAGCTCGGGGTCAGCCTGCGCAAAGCGCTTCACAGCTGCCTTCGGCAGATTTTTTGCCAGTTTCCCACCCAGCAGAGGCTCCATGATCATAACGGGAATCCCTTTTGCGGCGGCGGCCTTCAGTCCGGTGACGCCTGCCTGGTAATTTTCATCAGAATAGTTATACTGAATCTGGCAGAAGTCCCAGTCATAGGCGTCCAGCAAGGCCAGAAATTCGTCCTGCGCGCCGTGGAAAGAAAAGCCGAAGTTCTGGATCCGGCCAGATTTTTTCTTTTCTTCCGCCCATTCGCGGATACCCCAGTCGCAGAGGGTGTTCCATGTCTTCATGTCCCCCAGCATATGCAGGAGATAATAATCAATATGGTCAGTCTGCAGGTGCTCCAAATGCTTGTCAAAAAACCTGTCCAGATCTTCCGCTTTCCGGCACAGGAACAGGGGCATTTTCGTAGCGATATAAACCTGATCACGCAGGTTATGCTTTTTCAGTACGCTGCCCAAAATCTCCTCGCTGCCTGTATAGATGTAGGCGGTATCGAAGTAATTGATCCCCTGTTCTACCGCTGAGACAATGAGCTGCTCTACTTTCTTCGCGTCGAAACGTCCGGAGAAGGAGGTCACGATGCCGTCCCCGGCAAAGCGCATACAGCCATAGCCGAGGACGGACAGCCGATCCCCGTTCTTTGGATTGATGTTATATTTCATGGCCTTTTCCTCCCACTTGGAATTCAGATCGGAGCATTTCTTTCAGCGTAATATTCGGGTTGTGGTAGCGCCTGCGCCTCTCTGGGACATTGGGATGCCGGATGGCTCTGTTCGGGCACCACATGATGCAGGCCATGCACTGCTGGCAGTCATGCCCCCAGACCACGCCGTCTTCCGTCAGACGAATATTTCCGTTTTTGCAGAGCTTTTCGCAGACGCCGCATTTCGTGCAGGCGTCCGTTGTGTAGAAGCCGCCCTCCACGGAGTCGCGGTCCACGCCCAGCAGCAGGTTGAAGTTCCTGGACACCCACGCCAGCGCTCTGCGGTTGACGCCCTTTCGATCTTTCGTAGGTCTGCCGGACCGGATCTGTCGGGCGATTCTGCGGCTGGCTTTCGACTCATGGCGCAGATAGAGCCTCACGGCCCAGTCGGGCAGCGGAGAGAAGCCGACGATATGATTGGGCGGCATGGGCAGCATAAAGGTCTGAACGGGGAAATCTGTTTTCGGCTGCAGAATTGCTTTCAGGTCGATGCAGACGTAGCCGTCGTAGCCACCACAGGTTGCGATGATAAAGACTTTCTGGTTCCTTGAGAAGTTGAGCTTTTCACAGACTTCTTTTACGATTCTCGGCGGACGCACAAACCAGGTGGCGGTCACAATACCGATCCTCGTATATTCCGCAGGAACTTCCGCATGCTCCCGCAGCGTGTAGATGGATCGAATGTCCGTGTTCCCAAGCCGTCTTCCGACGTGCTTTGCCACGGAAAGACTGTTTCCTGTGCCGGAATAGTAGTAGATGATAGTTTTGTTTGCCATCAGACACCTCCTTCAGACTGGGCGGCGACATATGTTGCATGGAATTATTGTACCGTGTGACGGGGAAATAATCAAGCGACAATGAGGGGGATGTGTCGCATGGATTGATACAGGAGGCTTTAAGTTAGGGACAGCTCATGGCAGATACAGCCAGACGGTTCTTTACCTCTATATATATTAAAGCTAAAACGCCCCGCAATTAGACAAAAACGGTAAAACGAAAATTTCCCATGTGAGGTGTGAAAGGAAGGGCGATATGACAACAGAAAAAGAAAACGCGACCCTGCGGGCAATCAATGATGCAATGGAGGACCTGCTCCGGTGTAAGCCCCTGGAGAGCATCGCAGCGGTTCCTTCATCCCGCTCGCGCATGAGTACCTGCTGATTTTGAGAAAGGAGTTGCCGTTTACGCTGGATTACCAGATTACCAGGACGGTGCGGCTTTCGATGCAGGACTCTCTGTTTGAGACCTGGAAGGAAAAAATCCGGCAGACATTGTACCGGTATAACTGCTTTTCAAAGGAAGAGTCAGGCTGCTGGGCGCTGTGCACGTAGTGGATGTTGAGGGGACTCTTCAGAAAGTCCCCTTTTTTGCTATTCAATCCTAAATATGGGAAAAATTATGTATCTATGAATAGCTGCACGATTCCTTCATACACTAATATAATATTAAAGAAACGAATTGAAAGCAAATTGTTGCAATTTGCTTCAATTCTTGGTATGCTGTAGTAAAGAAAGAGGTGATAGATATGACGACGATCAGTATCAGGCTTGATGATGACGATAAGAAAGAGCTGGAAAAGATGTGTGCAGATATGGGGATGAATATCAGTACATTTTATATGATCTATACCAAGAAGGCTCTTCGTGACAGGTGCATTCCGTTTGAGGTTGCGGCACCGGCAGATCCCTTTTATTCTTCTGCAAATCAGAAACAGATAAAAAAGGCAGATAAGCAGCTGCGGAGTGGGCAGGTAGTAGAAAAGTCTATGGATGAATTGGAGCGGTTGGAACATGAGTAAGATACTGTTTGCGGAAGATGCGTGGGAAGAATATCAGTATTGGCTCACGAAGGACAGAAAGACAATGAAGAAGATCAACGCGCTTCTGAAAGAAATCCAGAGAACTCCCTTTGAAGGAAGCGGAAAGCCGGAACCCTTAAAAGGAGATTTAAGCGGGATGTGGAGCAGGCGTATCAATGAGAAGGATCGTCTGGTTTACCGCTATGAAAATGATGTGATCATGATTGAACAGTGTAAAGGTCACTATGAAAGTTAATGAAAATGCACCTGCAGCTTATCTGCGGGTGCTTTTTTCATACATGGGCTGCCATGCTGCTCAAAGAATATGTCAGTCAGTTCAAATAGTCGGCTGACAGTACGCTTTGTTATTATGAGAAAAGTAGTCCGGCCTTTTGTCTCAGCTGTTCACATTTTGAACGCGATTTTCTCATAAAGTAATCACATTTATCCCGTAATATAAATATGTATAGCCATTCAGAGCAGCGGACAACATGCTGTTCTGAAGGGTTATAACAATACTATGGGAGGTTCCGCTTTGAACAGTAAAAATTCCGATTCTGCAGTCACCACCGAAAATCTTGAGAGCGCCATTGACCGGTACCGGAGGGAGGACGTCCTGCGGATGTTGAAAAAAGGCGTCCTGGACGGACTTGCCGACGAGGAGCAGGAATATTTCTATTGCCGTCTTGCTTCTCTTCGCAGCATGGAAATTCTGGATTATCTCAGCCGTCGGAAGGCCTGTTTCCCTGCAAAAATGATGCAGTTGGATTTTGACATGTCGCAGAACAGGAACTTTGTTCTGGAAGCGCTTGAGAAATATCGTAAAAGGTTTAACCTGTCCGACGACGAGGAATGCAGCCAGCTGTTTGCCATCGCATGTGCTGTAGGAGATTCCAAAACGGTAAAAAATCTGATCCGGAAGAAGAAGGCTGTAGACTGCTACCCGTTGGTCGGTTCCGCGCCCTTCCCGGTCTTTATCCAGGTTTCTCAGATCGCAGCCGACGCACTCAGCGGCGATCAGTGGATAGAACTGTATCTTGGCGCTTTCATTTCCCGGGACGGATATGCCAGAATGGATTACATGCTGAAACAGAGGCTGGATCTGTTCCGGAAAAATGAGGAAGGGAAAACGGCGGCAGACTTGCTGGAGGAACGGACGACGTCTTATCGGTACGGCAATAAGAAGAACGGACGCTATCAGAAAATCCAGGAGGAGCAGCTGTTGTCCGAACTGAGAAAGCTCCAGGCTGTCCTCGAACAGCCGCCGGAGAAAAAGCACTTCTGGAAAAAACGGCTTCGGCATTGAAAGTTTACATAATTTTTAGAATTATTCACAGCGCAGACACGAAATAAACATGGAGTCTTCAATATTTTCTGGCAATATGGATACACTCAGAGAGAAAACAGAAAGGAGATTCTACTATGAAGAAGAAATTTGTTGCAGCATTGATGCTTTCCATGAGCCTGGCGCTTACCGCCTGCGGAAGCTCTGATTCCAGCAGTTCCACTGTGGAAACAGAAGAAACGGAAGATACAGCGGAAGAGGAGACGGATGAGACCTCTGAAGAGGAAGAGACTGCGGACGCTGCGGTCATGACCTACACATCTTACATGGATGCCGAGGTGGACAGTGAGGTTACGGTCGAGGCCTATGTACAGGCAAAGCAGTCCCTGTCCGAGGACGGCACAGTTACCTTCTATATGCAGGACGAAGACGGAGGCTATCTCGTGTACGAAGCGGAATGCTCTGACGAGGATTATGAGCGGCTCGAAGCGGGAACCAAGGTTCGCGTGACCGGATATAAATCCGAATGGTCCGGAGAGACAGGTGTCACGAATGCGACTCTTGAAATTCTGGACGATGAGGACTCTTATGTCGCGGCGGCTGTCGATGTGACAAGCCTGCTGGCTGATGACACGCTGTCGGATTACCTGAACCGCTTTGTGTCATTCAGCGGAATGACCATAGAGGCATCCACGGACGCCGACGGCAACGAAGTCGCTTTCCTGTATGAGGCGGACGGTTCCGGTGAGGCGGGCAGCGACCTGTATTTCAACGTATCGCTGGATGGTGAGACTTATACCTTCATGGTGGCGTCAAGCCTGTGCGATGAAGATTCTGAGGTATATCAGGCGGTAACAGCTTTTGAAACTGGCGATGTCATCGACATGGAGGGCTTCCTGTACTGGAGCGATGGAGCGCTCCCGCAGATCACCTCCGTGACTGTTTCAGAAGAAACAATCAGTATTGAATCCGTAGAGGAAACCACAGAGACAGAAGAAACCGAATAAAGGCAACAAGATTACTACTCAATCCTCCCATATAATAAATGCCGCCCGGTCCGCATACACTGCAGGCCGGGCGGCATTTTCCAGCGTTTCTTTCGCTTATTCCAGGCCGAGCACGATGCTCGTCACGGCCTCGCGCAGATCCACCATCAGACTTCGCTCCATCAGACCGACCTGCTCGCCGTCCAGATAGACCAGGCAGCTCTCGCCGTCGTACTGATAGATTGTGATCGTGACGGAAGGATAGTTCTCGCTGTCCAGATAGACCGTCATCGACAGCTCCTGCGTCGAGGAGCTTTCTTCAGAGGTAAAGCTGTCGATCTCCAGCGCATTCGCCGCGTTCATCACCGTGTCGAAGTCTATCTCCTGTTCAGACAGCAGATAGATGATCTCGTCCTCATCGATATCCTCATCCTCTGCCTCCGTGTCTTCGCCCTCACCGGAATCCTCCGCAGCAGCCTCCTGCAGCTCGTTCCACTCGCCGCGGGTCATCGTGCTGACTTCGTAAGTCGCGTCATTCATGGTGAAGGACACGCCCGTCACGCTCTCCCAGTCAGGACTCAGTACCGCCCGCGGGCGCAGGGAATCATAGGAGTTTGCCGAGAGCGTCTCGTAATCCTCGTCTGTGAGCTGATAGATGATCTCACTGTCGCCGACGCGCGCGTAGGCAAGTGTTATCACCTCAGTTACGCCGTCCTCGTTTTCTTCATCCGTCACAACGGTCCCGATGTAGAGGACGTACTCTTTCGTCTCTGTTTCGATCGCGTCGTCCTCCTCAGCTTCCTCCGCGGCGGAGGTATCTTCCTCTGTTGTTTCTTCTTCATCCTCCTCGTCCATGACCGCCATCTCGGCGGTCAGCGTGATCGTGTAATCCGGATCATCCAGCCCATATTCCGAGAGGTCCTCCGAGGACGCGGTGTAGGTGACATAGTCGGTCAGGGAAAGCGTCGTCAGCGCGCTGAGATAATCCTCCACGCGATCGTCGTCCAGAACCGAATAGTTCCCGTTCTCCACATTATAGTAGTTATAGTTCTGCGTATAGGAGTAGACGCCCTCCTTGTCGTAAACCGCGTCCAGCGTTGCGTCCCCGGCGACGGTCAGCTCCACCAGCGCCTCGATCTCCGGGATATCATCGTGCTGCATGTATTCATCCCGGTCGGTCGTGACGTATTCGAGGAGATCATCCTCGATCAGGTAGACCGTATCGTCGCCAATACTGATATAGCGCTGCTCATCGATTGTAGAATAGCTGCCGAGCGATACGACCGTATCCCCATCCTCTGTCGTCAGGGTGATCGTGCACTGCGGTTCCTCCAGGCCGTACTGGCTGTAGTCTTCCACATCCTCAATGATGAAGCAGGCGTGCACTTCCTCAAAATGCTCCAGAAATTCCGCGAGAGTGTCCTGATTGACCGGAAAATCTTCATCTCCCGTGTTGTACCAGATATCGTCCGTCTTCTCGAATTCCAGGGAATCCTCCTCGTATTCCCAGGAGACACTGGTGAGCTCGTCCTGTTCCAGTGTCAGGATAATTTCATCCGTCGTATTGACACTGTCCACATGCTCCGTGATAGACTGCGCGAGCAGGGCTGCGCCGCACAGGGCAAAAAACACCACGGAAAGAATGATTAAATTTCTTCTGCGCCTCATGTATGCTCTCTCCTCCTTCTGAACATTTCTTCCAGTCCGAAGACCAGATAAATCAACGGAATCACGCCGATCAGGAACATCTTGATCAGTCCCGCCTGCGCCGATGAGATCGTCAGATAATTATAGCTCATCGACTTGCTGCGGATCGAGATGGCATCTGTCTCGCCGATCAGCCAGGGAACGGCGTTCATGACAAAATCGGAGTTCGCCCCGGAGGAGTAGGCGATGTAGGTCTCCTCCATCATTTCATCTGAGCTGATGTAGACCAGCATGCCGCCGCTTTCCGAGTCCTCCACGGAGACCGCGACGGAGAACGGCCCGGCGATATCGCCGTCCTCCATATCATAGGTGGTCAGGCTGTATCCCGCCACCTTGGAGAAGGATTCCACCGACGTGTCGAGCAGAGAGGTGACCGTGACATCGTCCGACGTCTCGTTGATCGTCAGCCCCTGCGCGATTGAGATGATGACATAGTTATTATTTTCCGACAGCTCGGAGGTGATGTCCGAGTCGCCCAGCTCTGGCAGGAGAATATAGGGATAATCAAAAGCGTAGTTGTCGCGGCTTCCCTCCACGACGATGCCTTCCTCCACGCTCACCCCATAGTGTTCCAGAACAACGTGCAGATTCGACATCTCGTCGTCCTCCTGCGGACCGGAGAGTACGAAGAGCCTGCCGCCGCCGTCCAGATACTCGATCAGCATATCCGCTTCCTCCTCCGAGATATCGCTTGTGGGCGCGTTGATCAGGATCGCGTCCGCATCCTCGGGGATTTCATCCACGGTCAGGAGAGAGAATTCCTCCGTCTCAATATTCTGCTTCTCGATGCTCTCCGCAAAGCTGTCCGAGAGCTCCGCCTCCCCATGGCCGGTCAACGTATAGAGGATCGGCAGCTCTTCCCTCGTCACGTAGTCGATCGCCGTCGTGATCTCGCCCTCGCCGTCGAAGGAGTAGGCCGCGGAGCCGCTGGTGTAATAGTTGGTGTAATCGGCCTCATACATGTCGTCGTAGGAAATATAGCGGGAACGCTCGCCGCTTTCCACGATCAGCGCGTTGTTCACCACGGTTTCATCCGTATATTGTTCCGCAAAGGTCGGATAGACGTCCGGGTTGATTTTTTCAACGGTGATATTGCCGCTCAGGGAGTCGTACACATCCAGCAGCTTTTCGATCACCGAATCCTCCTCCCCGTTCTGGACGATCCAGTAAATCGTGATTTCGTCGGTGAGTGCCTGCACCTCAGCTTTCGTAGAAGAAGTGACAGAATAGAGCTGCGCCGCCGAGATATCATAGTGGGTCCAGGTGCTCGGCAGGGAAGATACTACAATGTTCAGAACAATCAGAATCGCGAGCACCAGGGCGCTCATGACAAAGCTGTAGCCGCCGACCTTCGCCGCGCGCGTGTTTAGCGCCTCTCTTTTTTCACAAAAAGAAGTTTTCAGATTTCTCATCCGTTGTACCTCCGATTCTCCAGAGTCTGCACACAGAGGAACAGGAAAAAGGTGATCACGCTGAGATCGTAGACCACCGCCGTCAGGTCGAACACGCCGTCCACAAAAGTCTCAAAACGCGTAAACAGACTGATCTGCGCCATCACATTCGGTAGAAGTCCCTCCAGTGAGGTCGGGTCGTGCAGATACACGGCCACAGCCGCCGCGATCAGAATCACTGCCACCAGGATACCGGCGAGATCCGATTTCGTCAGGTGACGGACGAGCATGGAGAGAATCAAAAACACCACCGCGATAGCGATGATGGAGCCGACCGTCGTGGAAGACACATAATCCGCCAGTGAGTCGCAGAAATACAGGAACAGCATCACCACGATACAGACGCCGACCGCCATACTCTGGGACTCCGTCAGGCAGCTGATAAACATCCCGATACTCATCAGCGCAAGCCCGAGCAGGAAGAACGCGAAAATCGACCCATAGGAGGTGGGCAGATAGACCTCTCCAAACTGGGCGAAGATCAGCGGGTAAAAGCTGATAATGATAACCGGAATGGCAAATACAATTACCATGGAAAGAAATTTACCGATCACGATCTCTGTCGTCGAGATCGGCAGGGAAAATAAGAGCTGATCCGTTTTCTGGCTCCGTTCCTCCGCCATGATCCGCATGGTCAGGATCGGTATCAGGATGATGAAAATGATGGAAATAAAACTCAGCACATACTCAAAATTGGCGACTGAAGCGTTGATATTATAGAGAAGCGCGCCAATGCCGGTAAATACCAGCAGAAAGGCGCCGAAAACGTAAGCCTTCATGCTGTGATAGTAAAGAGAAAGTTCATGTTCCAGGACAGCGATCATGCGTTCTCCACCTCCTCTTTGGCGCTTACATCTTCCGGTGCAGCGCCTGTCATTTCCATAAAGATATCCTCCAGCGTCGCATGAATTGGATTCAGCTTGCGCAGAACCTTCTCATTCCGGGCAAAGGCCAGAAAAACCTCCCGGCAGATTTCGCCCGGGTCTTCTTCGCTCACATTCAGGACGGCGCTGCAGCCTTCTTCCGTCTCCTCCGTCACGTCAATACTGCTTATTTTTCCTACAGGCTGCAGGAGCTCACGCAGTTCCTCCGCGCTTGTCTCAGCACAGATCTCGATCGTATTCCCGGCGGATAAAGCCTGCCCCAGGTTCTCCGGCCGGTCAAAGGCGACCAGCTTTCCCTTGTGGATGATCAGCACCATGTCGCAGATGGCCTGAATTTCTGAGAGAATATGGGAACTCAGGATTACCGTGTGCTTTTCGCCGAGCTTTTTGATCAGTTCCCGGATCTCAATGATCTGCGCCGGATCGAGGCCGACGGTCGGTTCGTCCAGAATGATGATCTCCGGATTTCCCAGCAGCGCCTGTGCGATGCCGACCCGCTGCCGGTAGCCCTTCGAGAGATGTCTGATCAGCTTTTCCTCAACATCCTCGATGTGCGTTTCCTCCACGACTTTGTCGATCTCTTCGTCAACCTCTCCGGATCTCAGGCCCTTGGCTCTGGCCACAAAATACAGATATTCCAGCACCGTCTGCTCCATGTAGAGCGGCGGCAGCTCAGGCAGGTAGCCGATCAGCTTCTTCGCTTCCTTCGGCTGCTCAAAAATGTCGTAGCCGCCGACAATCACGTCACCGGCGGTTGCGGCCAGACAACCTGTGATGATATTCATCGTGGTTGTCTTCCCTGCGCCGTTCGGCCCCAGAAAGCCATAGATCTGCCCCGGTGTGATTGTAAAGGACAGATCAGACACAGCGAGCTGATCGCCGTATCGCTTTGTCAAATGTTTCACTTCTATCAAATAAAAGACCTCCTTTCAAGGGCAGACGCCCGCGCCTGCCCCTGAAAGAATTATATTTTACCTTTCTGAAAGAACCGTGGAGTAATTGTGAAAGGAAGGTGATGATTTTGTGAAAATCAGTGATCGCTTTTTAATATTTTCAGAAATCCTTAATATATATGATAAATGCGATAATAAATACGAAATTCATATGAAAAACGCAAATCCAATTGACTTTCCTATGTGACCATGCTAAACTTTGAAAAAATAGACGAGGTTTCCTATCATATGGAGAGAGATATTATGAAGCGTCTGGTTGAATGGAAAGATTCACCGGATCGCAAGCCTTTATTGCTGACAGGCGTTCGCCAATGCGGAAAAACATATGTATGCAAACAGTTTGGAGAGCAGTTTTTTGAGGACGTAGCTTATTTTTATTTTGAGGGAAATAC
This sequence comes from Lachnospiraceae bacterium Zagget2, assembly GCA_001941045.1. GTDB lineage: Bacteria > Bacillota > Clostridia > Lachnospirales > Lachnospiraceae > Hominiventricola. Next base: position 79,836 of record MSHD01000053.1, on the reverse strand, counting down.
GGGGCTGGCCTCTGTATTTGAGTACGACTTTGACGTTGAAAGGATTCTTGACGAGCTGGGCAATATTCTGCGTCAGAAACCGATTGTGCCGGGAAAAACTCTGGTCATCTTCGACGAGGTACAGGCCTGCCCGAGAGCAATTACCTCGCTAAAATATTTTTGCGAAAACAAAAGAGAGCTTCACATTATCTGTGCAGGCTCTCTGCTGGGCGTCTCCATTCGCAGAGATGGAATTTCTTTTCCCGTTGGAAAAGTGGAGCGGCTGCACATGTATCCATTAAGTTTTTCAGAATTTCTGCGGGCGGATGGCGGCCAGACTTTGTACGATGGAGTTCAGAGATACGATTTACGCCGTGAACTGCCGGACTTATATACGAAGAGCCTGGAAAAGGAACTGCAGTATTATTATATTGTCGGAGGTATGCCGGAGGCTGTAAATAAGTGGGTGGAAAGTCATAATTTTGAGGCCGTCGATAAGATTCAAAGCGATATTCTGGAGGATTATGTCGGTGATTTTGCAAAATATGCGCCGATTGTGGACGTGCCTAAGCTGGGATGGATATGGGATTCCATACCGAAGCAGCTGGCAAGGGAAAACAATAAATTTATTTTCTCTCATGTAAAGGCGGGAAAAAGATCGCACGATCTGGAAGACGCATTAGAATGGCTGAAAGACGCGGGGCTGATCTACCGACTGGAGCTGGTGTCAAATGCGGAATTGCCCCTGGCCTTTCAGGCGGATGCGGCATATTTTAAGGTTTATATGTCGGACGTCGGCCTCTTAAGAAAAAAATCTGGTGTTTCCTGGCGGACAATCCTGGAGGATTCTGATTTATATCGCAATTTTGAAGGAGCGTTCACGGGAAATTATGTATTGACGGAACTGATAAGCCAGGAGATTCACCCTTATTTCTGGCGTTCCGGGAACACGGCAGAACTGGACTTTCTGTTTGAATATGAGGACAGAATCATTCCGGTAGAGGCGAAAGCCCAGATTCACACGCGGGCAAAAAGTTATCGGGAGTATTGTAAAAAATACAGCCCGGAAATTGGTTTTAAATTTTCCCTGAAAAATGTGGGAGACAACACCGTCGAAAAAACGGACACAATCAGTCTGCCGCTGTATCTCATCTGGATGCTGAAAAAGTATTGTTCCGCATCAAAAAGTACATCGCCGAGGTGATCGGCCTTACGCTGACGCTGGTACATATCCTCGGGATTGCGAAGGCAGGCCGGAATGGCCTGCCTTTTGCAGTCGAAATGATTTGTAAAAAATGCTTGCATTTGCGGCAGATTCATGGTAACATATAATCCGTCGCCGGGAAGCCGACGGCATATATTTACGCAAAAAAAGATTCCGGCTCCATGGTCAAGCGGTTAAGACACCGCCCTTTCACGGCGGTAACAGGGGTTCAAATCCCCTTGGAGTCATTACAGCAGTTTTGAAACCTTGCCGATGTGGCTCAATTGGCAGAGCAGCTGATTTGTAATCAGCAGGTTATCGGTTCGAGTCCGATCATCGGCTTTGTGGACCCATAGCTCAGTTGGTTAGAGCTTCCGGCTCATAACCGGATGGTCCCGGGTTCGAGTCCCTGTGGGTCCATTCTCCCTCGTTATTTTATTTTTGGCCCGGTAGCTCAGCTGGTTAGAGCGCCGCCCTGTCACGGCGGAGGTCGTGGGTTCGAACCCCATCCGGGTCGTTGAAACAAAAGTGCAAAAGGCCGGCGTGGCGGAACTGGCAGACGCACAGGACTTAAAATCCTGCGGGACTAATCTCCCGTACCGGTTCGATCCCGGTCGCCGGCACTTGAAATTTCATTTGTAGTGTGTTATACTACGATCTGGCAAAAAAATATGTGCGCGTAGCTCAGCTGGATAGAGCGTCTGACTACGGATCAGAAGGCCGGGGGTTCGAATCCTCTCGCGCACGCTGCAAAGACCATTCACGAAGAGTCCGTGAATGGTCTTTTTTGCATGGATGCATAATTTTCGAGAAGAAATCCCATACTAGCCCTGTAACCATTCATTACAGGAGGTAATATATCATGAGTTCCAACAATGCGAGCAACACGAATAACGCGAACAATGCCGGCAATACGTCGGACGGCTCCGGCTACAGCAGCGACTACAGCTCTTCGAGCGAGTCCAGGTCCAGAAGCAGCAAGAGCAAGAACAGCAGCTCCAAGAGTTCCACGAACTCCGGCAAGAACGAAGCGGAGAACAGCAACCAGTAAGAGATCCGGAAAAGGGCGCGGCGCAGGCCGCGTCCTTTTCGCATACAATAGTAGCAAAAGAAGAAGAAAATGGAGCAGTCCATGGAGACAATCTCGGCGAAGGAAATAGACCGTTATCTGTTTGACCGGAATTATCTGCTGGTGGATGTCAGGGAACCTTCAGAGTACCGGAAGAAACATATCCGCGGAGCGATCTGCATCCCATATGATATGCTGCTGCAGCGCATCCGGGGACTTCGGGGGACCGTGCCGATTCTGTACTGCGACAGAGGAAATCTCAGCATGCAGGCGGCGCGTGAACTGGAGGAGCACGGCTACCGGGCAATCTCGGTGGTCGGAGGGATCAGGGCATATCGTGGGAAATATCTCGAGGGCAGTTTTCTGTCTGGAAACGATTGACAGTAATTCGAGGAAAAGCTAAGATAAAGAGTGCGTAAGAGAAAGACGAGGAGAGCTTAGATGAGCAGAATGGAACTGGTCGCCCCCTGTCATTTTGGGCTGGAGGCGGTTCTGAAAAGAGAGATTACAGATCTTGGATATGAGATCACCGGAGTGGAGGACGGAAGAGTTACCTTTGCGGGAGATGAGCGCGCGCTGTGCCGCGCAAATATTTTTCTGCGCACCGCGGAACGAGTATTATTGAAAGTAGGAAAAGTAAGAGCCGTCACCTTCGACGAGCTTTTTGAGAAAATAAAGGCGCTGCCGTGGGAGGATTATATTCCCGCCGATGGAAAATTCTGGGTCGCGAAGGCTTCCTCGATCAAGAGTAAGCTGTTCAGCCCTTCCGATATTCAGTCGATTGTCAAAAAGGCCATGGTTGAGCGTCTGAAGACGATCTATGGGCTCGAGTGGTTTCCGGAGACGGGAGCAGAGTATCCGGTGCGTATTTCGTTCATGAAGGATGAAGCGCTTGTCTGCCTCGACACGAGCGGCCTTTCGCTGCACAAGAGGGGCTATCGCACGATGGTCAGCCGCGCGCCGATCAAGGAGACGCTGGCCGCGGCTCTGATCATGCTGACGCCGTGGAAGAAGGATCGCATTCTGGTGGATCCCTTCTGCGGCAGCGGTACTTTCCCGATCGAAGCGGCCATGATGGCGGCGAATATCGCGCCGGGCATGAATCGAAGTTTTACCGCGGAGAAATGGAGCAATTTTCTGAAGCGGAAATACTGGTATGACGCGGTTGACGAGGCGAATGATCTCGTGGATGATACAGTGGAGACGGATATTCAGGGCTACGATATCGACGGGGAGATCATCCGGGCGGCGCGGCAGAACGCGCAGGACGCGGGCGTCGAGCATCTGATTCATTTCCAGCAGCGACCCGTGAGTGAGCTTTCTCACCCGAAAAAATATGGATTCCTCATCAGCAACCCGCCCTATGGTGAGCGGCTGGAGGAGAAGAGCGCGCTGCCGGCGCTGTACCGGGAGATTGGTGAGCGTTTTCGGAGTCTTGACAGCTGGTCGATGTATCTTATCACGGCTTATGAGGACGCGGAGCGCGATATCGGGCGCAAGGCGGACAAAAACCGCAAGGTCTACAACGGCATGATGAAGACCTATTACTATCAGTTTCTCGGGCCGAAGCCGCCGAGGAGAAAGGCAGAAGAATGAAAATACTGTTTGCTACAGGCAATGCGGATAAGATGCGGGAGATCCGCGAGATTCTGGGTGGTTCCGGGATTGAGGCCGTATCGCTGAAGGAGGCGGGCGTCTTGCTTGAAGTCGAGGAGAACGGCGCAACCTTTGAGGAGAATGCGATCATCAAGGCACAGGCGTGCATGGAGCTGACCGGTGAGATCGCGCTGGCGGACGATTCCGGGCTGGAGGTGGACGCGATGGATAAGGAGCCGGGTGTCCACTCGGCCCGCTATATGGGACGCGATACCTCCTACCATATTAAAAATAAGAGCATTATCGACCGACTGGAAGGAAAGACCGGCGAGGAGCGCAGCGCACGCTTTGTCTGCGCGATCGCGGCGGCTTTTCCGGATGGAAGAATCCTGACTACGCGCGGTACGATGGAAGGGCAGATCGGCTATAAGGAGCGCGGGGAGAACGGCTTCGGCTACGACCCCATTTTCTATCTGCCGGAATACGGCTGTTACTCGGCAGAGCTCGCCCCGGAAAAGAAGAATGAGCTCAGTCATCGCGGCAAGGCGCTGCGCGCCATGAGAGACAAACTGCTGGCTGAATGGGAGAAGCGATGAAGGTATTAATCGTGAGCGATACGCATGGCAGGGAGTATGCGCTTGAAAAGATCGTGCGAAAGGTGGGGGCTTTTGACCGGCTGCTCCATCTCGGCGACGTGGAGGGCGGCGAAGAGCGGATCCGCGAGATCGTCGGCAGCGTTCCGGCGGATATCATCGCGGGAAACAATGATTTCTTCTGTGATCTGCCGAATGACCGGACGCTGATGATCGGGCGCTATAAGGTCTGGATGACGCACGGACACCGCTATTTCGTGCACGGCGGTCCGCTTTATATTAAGGAAGAGGCCAGAAAGCGCGGCGTGGATGTCGTCATGTACGGACACACGCACAGACCGTATCTCGAGGTGGAACCGGACCTCACCGTCCTGAATCCGGGGAGCGTTTCCCTGCCGCGGCAGGAGAATCGGAAGTCCAGTTTTGCGATTATGGAGCTTGATCGGGACGGCGAGGCCCATTATACGATCGGCTACCTGTAGTTGCACAAATCTTTTTTCCATGATAATCTATAAACAGAAAAGTGAACAGGAGGCATAACAAATGGTAAGACGCGTCTTTGTGGAAAAGAAACCGGCCTATGCGGGGAATGCCAGGGAGCTTGCGGAGGAGATACGGAGCTATCTGGGCATTCAGACGGTGACGAAAGTGCGGGTGCTGATCCGCTACGATGTGGAAAATATCTCAGACGAGACCTTTGCGAGGGCGTGCCGCAGCGTATTTGCCGAGCCTCCGGTGGATCTGCTGTATCAGGAGAATTTTGAGACGAACCCTGGCGATAAGGTGTTCGGCGTGGAGTATCTGCCCGGACAGTTTGATCAGCGGGCGGACTCGGCTGTGCAGTGCGTGCAGTTCCTGAACTCTTCTGAGAATCCGGTCATTCGCAGCGCTACAGTCTATGTGATCGGGGGCGGCGTGACGGACGAAGAGCTCTCGGCGATCCGCGCCTTCTGCATCAATCCGGTCGACTCCCGCGAGACCGCCATGGAAAAGCCGGACACGCTGGTGACAGTTTATGAGGAGCCGGCGGATGTGAAGATTTTCGATGGTTTCCAGGACATGGCGGAGGCGGAGCTTAAGGAACTGTATCATTCGCTGAACCTTGCCATGACCTTCCGGGATTTCCTCCATATTCAGAATTATTTCAAAAAAGAAGAGAAGCGAGACCCGTCGATGACAGAGATCCGCGTGCTCGATACCTACTGGTCGGATCACTGCCGTCACACGACCTTCTCCACAGAACTGAAGAATGTGGCATTTGGCGAGGGCTACTACCGTGCGCCGATCGAGCAGACCTATGAACGCTACGTTGCCGACCATGCGGAGATTTTCGCAGGGCGGGACGATAAATTCCACTGCCTGATGGATCTGGCGCTGATGGCGATGCGCAAGCTGAAAAAAGAGGGAAAGCTTGCCGATCAGGAAGAGACGGATGAGATTAATGCCTGCTCGATCGTCGTACCTGTGGAGATTGACGGGAAGACAGAAGAGTGGCTTGTCAACTTTAAAAATGAGACGCACAATCATCCGACGGAGATCGAACCCTTCGGCGGCGCGGCCACCTGTCTGGGCGGCGCGATCCGCGACCCGCTTTCGGGGCGTACTTATGTCTACCAGGCGATGCGCGTGACCGGCGCGGCAGATCCGACGGTGCCCGTCTCTGAGACGCTGAAGGGCAAGCTGCCGCAGAAGAAGCTCGTGCGCGGCGCGGCGCAGGGCTACAGCTCCTATGGAAATCAGATTGGCCTGGCGACAGGGCTTGTGAAGGAAATCTATCACCCGGATTATGTGGCGAAGCGCATGGAGATCGGAGCGGTGCTGGGCGCGGCTCCGCGGAAGGATGTGGTGCGCTTAAGCTCCGATCCAGGCGACATCATTATACTGCTCGGTGGGCGTACCGGACGCGACGGCTGCGGCGGGGCGACAGGTTCCTCGAAGGTGCACACGGAGACCTCGATCGAGACCTGCGGCGCGGAGGTGCAAAAAGGGAATGCTCCGACCGAGCGCAAGATTCAGCGCCTGTTCCGGCGACCCGAGGTGACGCGACTCATCAAAAAATGCAATGATTTCGGCGCGGGCGGCGTGTCGGTCGCGATCGGCGAGCTGGCCGACGGCCTGTGCGTCGACCTTGATAAGGTACCGAAGAAATACGAGGGCCTCGACGGCACAGAGCTCGCGATCTCCGAGTCGCAGGAGCGCATGGCCGTGGTCGTGGCCGCGAAGGATGTGGACGCTTTCCGCGGTTACGCCTCCGAGGAAAATCTTGAGTCTGTCTGCGTGGCTGAGGTGACGGAAGAGCCCCGGCTGGTGCTGAAGTGGCGCGGAAAGGAGATCGTCAATCTCTCCCGTGCCTTCCTCGACACCAACGGCGCGCACCAGGAGACGGATGTGGCGGTGGACATGCCCTCTGAGCAGGAAAAATATTTCACGCGTGAGGATATCCCGGATGTCCGGCAGAAGTGGCTGGACACCTTAAGCGATCTCAATGTCTGCTCGCAGAAGGGCCTTGTCGAGATGTTCGACAGCTCGATCGGCGCGGGCAGCGTGCTCATGCCCTACGGCGGAAAATATCAGAAGACGGAGACGCAGACGATGATCGCGAAGCTGCCGGTGCTGCAGGGAAAATGCGACACCGTCACGATGATGAGCTACGGCTTCGATCCGTATCTTTCAAGCTGGTCGCCTTATCATGGCGCGATCTACGCGGTGATCGAGTCGGTGGCGAAGATCGTGGCCTCCGGCGGCGATTATCGGAAGATTCGTTTCACTTTCCAGGAATATTTCCGCAGAATGACGGAGGATCCGCATCGCTGGAGCCAGCCCTTCGCGGCACTGCTCGGCGCCTACAGCGCGCAGCTTGGTCTGGGACTGCCCTCGATCGGCGGAAAGGACAGCATGTCCGGCACCTTCGACGAGATCGACGTGCCGCCGACGCTCGTCTCCTTCGCGGTGGACGTTGCGAAGCAGCAGGACGTCGTCACGCCGGAACTCAAAAAAACCGGAAATAAACTGGTTCTCCTGAAAATCGGGCACGATGCCTATGATCTGCCTGACTATGAGGAGATTATGGAGCAGTACGGAAAATTCCATGAGGATACGGAGGCCGGCAGGATTCTCTCCGCCTATGCGCTGGACGGACACGGTATTGTGGCGGCGGTCAGCCGGATGGCCTTCGGCAATGGCCTTGGTGTGAAGCTGGAGCATAATCTCGACCCGCGCGACGCTTTTGCGCCGGGCTTCGGCTGCATCGTGGCGGAGGTGCCGGATGGAAAGGTTTCGGAGCTCTCGATCACTTACACGCTGATCGGCGAGGTGACAGAGAGTGGATTTACCTATGGAAATGTGTCCATTTCAGAGGACGAGGCGCTGGCGGCCTGGGGCGGAACGCTCGAGAAGGTCTTCCCGACCGTGGCGGTGAAAAATAAAGAAATGCTCGATACGCCGCTTTACAGGGCAAACAGCATTTATATCTGTAAACACAAGGTTGCGAGGCCGACAGTCTTCATCCCGGTCTTTCCGGGCACGAACTGCGAGTACGACAGCGCGAAGGCTTTTGAGCGCGCGGGCGCGGACGTCGTGACGAAGGTGTTTAAAAACTTGAGCGGGAGCGATATCCGCGAGTCGGTGGACGCCTTCGCTCGCGCGATCGATGGGGCGCAGATCCTCATGTTCCCGGGCGGCTTCTCGGCCGGCGACGAGCCGGACGGATCCGCGAAGTTCTTCGCGACCGCCTTCCAGAACGCGAAGATCCGCGATGCGGTCATGAAGCTTCTCGGGGAGCGCGACGGTCTGGCTCTCGGCATCTGCAACGGTTTCCAGGCGCTGATCAAGCTGGGGCTCGTGCCGCACGGCGAGATCGTGGGGCAGCAGGAGGATTCCCCGACGCTGACCTTCAACACGATTGGTCGTCACATCTCGAAGATGGTCTACACAAAAGTTGTTTCCGATAAGTCCCCCTGGCTGATGGGAGCAGAGCTCGGAAAAACCTATGTAAATCCGGCTTCCCACGGAGAGGGCCGTTTCGTCGCGCCGAAGGAGTGGATCGACCGCCTCTTCGCGAACGGTCAGGTCGCGACGCAGTATGTGGATCTCAACGGGAACCCGACGATGGACGAAGAGTGGAACGTGAACGGCTCCTACGCTGCGATCGAAGGCATCTTAAGCCCCGACGGGCGCGTCCTCGGCAAGATGGCGCACGCAGAACGCCGCGGGGATGGCGTTGCGATGAACATCTACGGGGAGCAGGATATGAGGCTCTTCGAATCGGGCGTGGCGTATTTTAAGTAGAGCTTCGCGAACGAGGATTCGAAGGCAGCGTCAGAAACTCCGGATGGGGGGTGTGCAGAGTGGAAAATAAAAAAATGCCGATAGGCCTGGACAGTTTTGCAGATATTATCACACATAATTTTTACTATGTTGATAAAACCGATATGATAAGGGAACTTCTGGAAAACTGGGGAAAGGTAAACCTGTTTACCCGTCCGCGTCGTTTCGGGAAAAGCCTGAATATGAGTATGCTGCGTTCTTTTTTCGAGATTGGTACGGATAAGCACCTCTTTGACGGTCTGGCAATCTCAAAAGAGACGAAATTGTGCGAGGAATACATGGGACAGTATCCGGTGATCAGCCTTACACTGAAAGACGTCAGTGGAAAGGATTTTCAGACCGCTGTTTCCGGACTGTGGGCAGTCGTCAGCATGGAGGCAAACCGGCTGAACATGATCTATGATCTGCAGAACAGCAACAAACTTGACGATGTAGACAAAAGTCTGCTCACAGGAATGAGGACGAAAACCGGAGACCTTGCAGGCAGCCTTAATGTGCTTTCCTATCTCTTAAAGAAGCATTGCGGGAAAAACTGTATTGTTCTGATCGATGAGTATGACGTACCCCTGCAGAAAGCGGAGGCGGGAAACTATTACAGGGATATGGTTGGCCTGATCAGCGCTTTCTTCAGCTCCGGGATGAAGTCGAATGACAACATCTTTTTTGCCGTTGTCACAGGCTGTTTGAAGATTACAAAGGAAAGTATTTTCACCGGTTTTAACAATCCGAAAATCCACACGCTTGTGGATGAACAGTACGATGAATGGTTCGGCTTTACTGATTCGGAAGTTCGAGAGATGCTTACCCTTTATGACAGGAGCGATTTCTATAATATCACGAAGGAATGGTATGACGGATATCTTTTTGGCAATGTGAAGGTATATTGCCCCTGGGACGTCATCAACTGGTGTGAGCAGCTTGTGAAAACCACAGATCGGGTTCCCCGGAATTTCTGGGAAAATACCAGCGGAAATGATATGATCCTGCGTTTTGCGCAGATGGCTGACAGCGATACGCGCGACGAGATCGGCATTCTGATCGACGGCGGTGTGATAAAGAAATCCATCCGCTTCGATATCACCTATGATGAACTGGACGACAATATTGAAAATCTGTGGAGTGTGCTCTTCTCCACAGGCTATCTGACACAGCGCGGCAGGGAGGCGGATGGCAGATATGCGCTCGCCATACCCAATCGGGAAGTGACGGATATCTTTAAGAAAAAGATTAAGAAAGCAGAAGCACGCGTTCATTATGGAAGTGAAATATGCAGAGAAGAAATCCGAGCTGGAGACTGGTGCCCGGGAGGCTCTGAAACAGATAGAACGCCTGAAATATGATGATTTTTTTGGGAGCCGGAAACCGGAGCGGATTGTGCATTACGGGATTGCTTTTTGCATGAAAGAGTGCAGGGTGCTGAAAGGATAAACTATTTAGGGGAGATGGAGACGGCACTGATTAACTATCTGGAGCATCCTGTCGGATAGTTTATTATTTATGATGAAATTTGCGCCAGAGTGATGGCGAGATACCCTCTCGTTCATAAAACAGTTTAGTCAGGGCTTTTCCGGATGATAAGCCAACGCAGGCAGCGATGCTGTCAAGCGATTTTTCAGAATTACAGAGATATTTTTTGGCATAGCCAAGGCGAATCGTACTGACAGTGTGTGCAAAGGAACTTCCGAACAATTCCTGAAACAACCTGTTCAAATGTCGTGGCGTTACGTTCAGGTAAGAAGCGACAATATTGAGTGTCAGATTACTTTGCAGATTTGCATGAATATATTTGGTCGCTTCAAGAGCCACGTTCTCATATCCCATAGGTGTGTCAAGAACGGAATTATTTTCCGCTATCTGCTGAAGTAAATCCAGAACAAAGATATAATAATACATCGCTGCCTGGGAAGCCCAGCCGATCCTTTTCTGGGAAATTGTCTCCCGAATACGCGCCAGCAGCACGTCATGGTGGGGGATTTCAGGAAGGACAAAATAATGGCTTTTGTCTACTGCAGCAAGTGCCTTCTGGATTTCCTGATATTCGGATTCTGCCTCCGGATATGATATGTTATTCTGAGGCACGATATCAAAGATAATAGAAAAATAAAGAGATTCTGAGTCCGGATAATATAAAAATTCATGGGGAACATTTTTTCCCAGAATCAGCATGCCGTGAGAATGTAGTTCTGTTTCTTTGCCCTCAATAATAAAATGAGCGGTTCCGGTCAGTCCATAAAAAATTTCATATAAATCATGGTGGTGTTCGAATATAACGAGTTCCTGGTTTGTGATTTCTGCGTAATAAAGGATGAAATTAAATCCAGGCAACCGCACGGTTGTGATTTGATTATGATAGATTTCAAGATTATAATATTTCTTTAACAAAGTTCCATACCCTTTATCTGTTCTTGTTCCCGTTATTTGGCTGTGCCTATCTAATATGCGGACAATGTTTTATGATTGCGGAATACAGATCGCTGCGATTAGATACGTAACGAACAGCGATACATCTTTGACCTTCTTCCTCCAGATATAATATTTGCTGGGATATTGCGACGTTTTTCAAATCTGTATGCCTGATATTTATTCTTCTTTCTCCCGATTGCCCGAAAGTTCTCTGATTTGTCACAATCACACAGGAATTCTGCGCCACGAACACCGTATGGGCAGCGTCAACCATCATCCACATCGACAGAACATTGGTAAACAGCAGCACTGCGAGATTCTGCTGAAATAATCGCCCGACGATAAACATGCACAGAGCAACTCCTAAGAACATTATGATTCTGGGGATTGTGTTGAAATAAGCGATCATTTCTACTGTTTCATCATTGTTCAACTGTGTGGTGTATTCTTCCACTTTCTTCTGATAACCACTCGACATTTTTCTCTCCTTAAGTTTTGAAGCATATTGTAAGACAAAAACATAATAATTGCAAGAGAAAGATCATAAAAAATGACGGAAAACTGTTAAAACATTGACAAATAGTCCCGTTTTGGACCTGTTTTCCGTTTTTTTGTCCTGAACGTACATTGAATGGTAATTTTTGAATTGTTAAAATTTAACATATCAGATGCGCCGTAATATACTTTTGGTGCGAAAACAAAACAATCAGTAAGGAGGTATTGCAAATGAAGACTTTATGTGGTGTTCGCGTTGGGGACATGAAAGATCCCAATCCCGAGACCCGGGGGCTCGTTGATCTCGTGGACATTCCATTCCCTGAGCTTGGACCGCAGGATGTTCGGATCAAGGTCGCCTACTGCGCAATCTGCGGCTCTGACCCCCATGTTGTGGGAGGCTGTTTCGGAGAAGCGCCAGGATCCACCAAACCGATTCCACTCGGACATGAGATCTCCGGTATCATCCTGGAGCTCGGGCCGGAGGCCAATCACAAGGGATTGAAGGTTGGCGACCGGGTGGCCGGTAATTTTCTGCGCCCCTGCGGCGGCTGCTATTACTGCCAGAACGGACAGCAGCAGTTCTGCGAGAACGCGCAGACATACAATCGTCCAGGCGACGCTCCGGAACTGATCTGGCATGAGGATCAGGTATACAAACTTCCGGACAACGTAAGCCTGAAGGAAGGATGCCTGCTCGAGCCGATATCGATCATCGTCCGCATGATGGATAAGGCGCAGATGAAGGTCGGCATGCGCGTCTGTGTGTGTGGCGGCGGTCCGATTGGACTTCTGGCATTGCAGACCTTCAAGATGTACGGCGCAACTTCACTGACACTGATCGAGCCGATCGCAGATCGCCGTGCACTCGGCAAAGAGCTCGGTGCTGAGTATCTGATCGATCCGATGACGCAGGATGTTGTGGAGACTGCGAATGAGATCACTGCCGGCCTTGGTTATGATGTCGTGCTGGACTGCTCCGGCTCTCCGCGTGCGGTAGCGCCGCTTCCGGAGATCGCGGCCAAGTGCGGTATGCTGATCTACGGTGCGCAGTATCCGAACGACTATGAGATGCCGTTTAACATTTCCAAATACTGCTATTTCAAGGAGCTCACTGTCACCGGCGTTATGGTTGCTCCTTACGCGTATCCGCGCGCACTGCAGCTGTTGCCGCACCTGAATCTGTCATGCCTGACCAATACAGTTTTCGAACTGGACGACGGCGTGAAGGCGTTTGAGGCACAGCTCACGGGTAAATATCCCAAGATCCTGATTCGCTGCAATCCGGATATTGACTGAGAAAAACAAAAAGGAGGTAAATCATAAATGGCAGACGCACAGGAAGTAAAACGTTTGAACGATCTTGCCTATGAGATGCGCCGCATGCTGATCAATCTGTGCGGCGAGTATGAAGGCTCCGTACATATCGGAGGGGATCTGTCCATGACAGATCTGCTGATCGGGCTCTTCCACCATGGCATGCACCTGAATCCTGACGACATCAAGGATCCGGCGCGTGACCGTTTCATCCTCTCCAAAGGACATGGCGCAGTATGTATGTATATCGCGATGTGCCTGAGAGGTTTCTTCGACTACGATGAGATCGTAAAAACCTACGGACAGCTCGACAGCAAGTACGGCATGCATCCGTGCCGCGTGCAGCTCCCGGCTCTGGAGTGTTCGTCCGGTTCCCTCGGACAGGGGCTCTCGATGGCGACCGGCATGGCAATCTCTGCAAAGGCGAAAAAAGAATCGCACCGGATTTTCTGCATGCTCGGCGACGGTGAGACATGTGAGGGCTCCGTATGGGAGGCGGCTCTGACCGCGTCCTCCTACAAGCTGGGCAATCTGGTTGCAGTCATCGATCGCAATAAACAGATGATGTGCTCCCGCAATGGAGAACTCATCAACATGACTCCGTACGCGGACAAGTGGAAAGCATTCGGATGGAACGTCATCGAGATCGACGGACACGACATGAATGCGATCGTGGACGTACTTGACAGTCTTCCGCCTTCCTCCTCCTGCCGCCCGACTGCGATCGTGGCTCACACAATCAAGGGCAAGGGCGTTGATTTCATGGAGCGGGTCATCGGATGGCATGCGGGCAGCCTGAACAAGGAAGACTGGGCACAGGCGCTTAAAGACCTGGCAAAGAACTACGGAAGGGAGGAAGCATAAATGGCTGGATCATTTAATTTTGGAGAATGGATCTCGGCGCGAAGCGTCATCGGCGATACGCTCAACGAGATTGGTAAAACGAACGAAAAGCTGTTTGTCTGCACACCGGACGTCGGCATGAACCTGAAGGGCTTCCGCGAGAATTTCCCGGAGCGCTATGTGGACGTGGGAATCGCAGAGCAGAACTGCGTCGGTGTTGCGGCGGGCCTTGCTCTTGAGGGAAATGTTCCCGTAATCATGGGCATGCTTCCGTTTCTCTCCATGCGCGCATGCGAGCAGGTACGTACTGCGGTATGTTACCAGAACCTTCCGGTCCGCATCATCGGTACCGGTGGCGGACTGACATCTGGCGGCGGTTCCACCCACAATGCGATGGAGGATATCGCAATCCTCAAGAGCATGGTCAATATGAATGTCCTCTCCATCGGTGACCCGAACATGATCCGTGACATCCTGAAGCTGTCCATGGATTTCCCGGGACCGATGTATATTCGACTGGCGCAGGGCAAGAAGGATCGTCAGCTCTATGAGCCGGGAACCCTCACGTTCTCTATCGGCGGAAGTGTGACTGCCAGAGAAGGAAAGGACGTCACAATCTTCGCACATGGCGAGATGGTCGGGCTTGCGCTTGACGCAGCGGAAATTCTCGCAGCGGACGGCATTGATGTGCGTGTGATCGACATGTACTCGATCAAACCGTTCGACACGCAGGCTGTTGACAAGGCGCTCACCGAGACCGGCAACCTCGTAGTATGGGAGGATCACCTGATGAGCGGCGGTCTGGCAAGCACCATCGCAGACTATTTTATTGACAGGGATTTACGTCCGAAGACCTTCCGGCGTTTCGGTATCCCGCAGGTTTACGCAGGATTCGGAAGCGGCGAGGAGCAGCAGCGTAAATATGGTTACCATATTGACGATGTGGTCACCTACATCCGCTCGCTTAAATAACAGGAGGAAATGTTATGAGTAATACAAATACGAAACCGGTCGATGAATATACAAAATTGAATGTACCACGGAAGATCGGATACGGTTGCGGCGACTTTGCCTGCAACATGAGCTGGTCTCTGGTCAGTTCCTATCTGGTATTCTTCTATACCGATATCGCGCTGATCAACGCCACCGTCGTCGGCGTCATCATCTTTATCTCCAAATTCTGGGATGCAATCAATGACCCGATCATCGGCGGTCTGTCCGACCGGACGAACACCAAATGGGGGCGTTATCGCCCGTGGGTTGCGGGCGCGTTTATCCCGATGCTGATCTTCAACGTCCTGACGTTCACGACGAATCTGAACTGGTCGGAGACCATGCGTACCGTATGGGGACTTGGCATGTACTTCGTCCTCGTGCTTCTGTACACAATGGTGAACGTGACCTACTCCGCAATGCCTGCAATGATGACCCGTGACACCGATACCAGAAGCGCCCTGTCCAGCTATCGTATGACGGGCGCATTCCTGGCCATGACGGTTCTGTCCTTTGCAACGCTTCGTATCGTCAACGCAACCGGCGGCGGCCCGAAGGGCTATCAGACGGCAGCAATCATCTTCTCTTTGCTGGCTGCTCCGTTCTTTGTGATTACGGTCCTGTCCACGAAGGAAGTTGTTCAGGTTGACGACAGCAAATCCACAAAGGTGTCGTTCAGGACCCAGTTCGCAACCCTGAAGGGCAACTGGCCGGTCATTCAGATCGCGATTGCCTATCTTGGCTGGGGCATAATCCAGGGTGGTATGACGCTGAAGTTGTACTACTGTACCTACAACGCAGGCAATTCGCTTCTGTACTCCAACACTTCGACACTCCAGTCCGCTGTCGGTATGCTGGGCGCGTTCTCGGTCGGCTTCCTGGTCAAGAAGGTGAAAAATAAAGGTACGCTGGGCGGCATCGCGTTCTCGATCCTCGCAGCCGCTCATATCATCCAGTTCTTCCTGCCGATCACGACGTCTGCGGGCCAGATAATCTACACAGTTCTGGCTGCTGTCATAGGCTTTGGCATGGGCATGATGCTTGGCAACGTGTTTGGTATGATGCCGGACACCGCGGAATATACCTATCACAAGACTGGTGTTTACTGCGCGGGCTTCCTTTCTACCTTCATCAACTTCATGCTGAAGGTCGGCCAGGCAGTTTCCATCGCCGGTGCGTCTGTGGTTCTGGATCTGGTCGGCTATGTCCCGAACGCAACCCAGACCAGCACCGTTCTTTTCACGATGAACTTCGGCGCGAACATGTTCGTCGGTATCTGCTGTGTGATCTGCGCGATTTCCATGTTCGCGTACAAGCTGGATAAGCAGACCTACGAGAACATCCTCGCGGATCTGAGAGAGCGCGGTATGGCAAACTGATACATACAATCGATAATGTAAGGAGGTAATGGTATGGCAACAATGAAACAGCTCTGGTGGGTTGACATGAATAAGATCGAACTGCGGGATGTGGAGATTCCGGAAGTTCAGCCCAATGAAGTAAAAGTTAAAATCGCTTACGCAGCGCTTTGCGCGACAGACGTTCATCAGGTAACGATGGGTGTCATGAACAGTAAGCCCCCTGCTCCGCTCGGACACGAGGCCTCCGGCACGATCGTGGAGATGGGCACGGAAGCGGCCAAAAAAGGCTATAAAATCGGTGACAAGGTGACATTATTCCCGGGTTCGCACTGCGGCGGGTGCGAGTGGTGCAAGCGCGGCATGGAGCAGTATTGCATCAATTTCAAAGGCACCGGCGCGTTTGCCGAGTACGTGGTGACGGACGTCAATACGGTCTACAAGCTGCCCGATGACGCAGATCTGAAGAAATATTCGATCGTGGAGCCGACGAACTGCTGTCTGCGCGCGATGGATCTTTCACCGATCCGCCATGGCGGAACAGTCTGCGTGGCCGGAGTTGGCGGCATCGGCTCCATCATGCTTAACCAGGTTATCCTCTCCGGCGCATCCCGCATCACGGTCATTGAGCCGGTCGCGGAGAAACGCCAGATGGCGCTCGAGATGGGTGCGCAATATGTGATCGACCCGTTTAACGAGGACACAGTTGCCCGCGCGATGGAAATCACGGAAGGATACGGCTTTGACTACGTGTTCGAGATGTCCGGCTCTCCGAAGGCTGCTGAGACGCCGCTCAAGCTCCTGGCCCGCTGCGGAACAGCCATCTACTTCGCAGTATTTCCGCCGACCTTTGAGATGCCGTTGAACCTTCATGATTTATATATGAAGGAAGGACGGATTCAGACCGTATTCACCACCACAACGATCATGCCACGCTCCATCAAGATGATTGAGCGGATGCAGACGGATAAGATCATTCAGAAGGTGATGCCACTGAGTCAGGCGGTGGAGAGTTTCGATGTATTTAAGACTTCGAAATATCCGAAGATTCTGCTTGACTGCAGCAAGCCGGAATAAGCAGGAGCAGCAATCTGGGCCAATGTGATTTATGCATTGGCTCAGATTGTACCATTTTCTACGTCTGAAACAGATATATTGTCAGGAGGAAAAATGAAAAACAAATATTATCCCAATCTTGCCAGTCCGATCACGATTAATGGTGTGACATTTAAGAACCGGATCTTCGGCGCGCCGATGTCCAATCCGGAACTGGATCCAGACTGCCATATGCGCAAGGAGGAACTTGCGTTTCATGAAAACCGCGCCCGTGGCGGTCTGGCAAGCGTTGCTATCGGACTGGGTATTGTGGATCCCGATGGGCGAACACACACGAAGGAAGTAAAGCTTTACGACGTAATGTCGCTTCCCTCTTTGAAGGAGGTGACAGGCGTCATGCATCGTCATAACTGCAACGCGGTGATGGAGCTTGCGCACGGCGGAATCTACGCGGGAGCACGCAGCCATGGCGACAATACCATCCCGAAGGTATACGGACCAAATGATGAGGTCAATCCGGAGGGGCTGCAGGTTACTGCCATGACGGAGGAAGATATCTACCGCATCGCAGGATATTTTGCCGATGCGGCGAAGCTCTGCAAAGAGGCCGGCTTTGATATGATTCTGCTGCACGGCGGACACGGTTGGCTGCTGGCGCAGTTTATGTCTCCCACGATGAACCATCGCACGGACAGATGGGGAGGAAACCTGGAGAACCGGATGCGCTTTCCGCTGCTGGTCATTGAGAAGGTGAGAGAGGCGGTAGGACCGCACTTCCCGATCGAGTACCGCATGAGCGGCGCAGAGCTGATCGAGGGCGGCTATGGGATTGAAGAGGGCATCGAGATGGCGAAGATGCTGGATGGAAAGGTGGATATCCTGCATGTCTCCGCCGGGGTCCATGAGGATCCCGCGGCCTTTGTCCTCACGCATCCATCCATGTTCGTGGAGCACGGCTGTAACGTCTATCTGGCGGCGGAGATCAAAAAGCACGTCAAGACGCCGGTGGCCACGCTGGGCGGCCTGAATGACCCGGATATGATGGAAGAGATTATTGCGTCTGGTAAGGCGGATATTGTGGAACTCGCCCGTCAGTCGATCTGTGATCCATACTTTGCGGAGAAGGCATTTTCGGGGAACAAGGATGACATCACCCGCTGCTGCCGCTGCTTTACCTGCTTCTACAATTATCTGACGAACCGTACTTTCTGCTGCGCGTTTAACCCGGTGGTCGGCCATGAGCTGGAGAGCTTCTCCGCCCCGCCCGCGACGACGCCCCAAAAAGTCATTGTGGTGGGTGGCGGCCCCGGCGGTATGGAGGCGGCCCTCACGGCGGCGGGACGCGGACACAGCGTCACTCTATATGAGAAGAACAGTCGACTCGGTGGAGCGCTTCTCTCTGAACAGTACATTCCTTTCAAACAGGATATGTACAACTTCGTGAAGGTGATGGAGAAGCGGCTTGAGAAGGCCGGAGTCAGGGTATGTCTGAATACTGCGCTCACGCCGGAGCAGGCGGAAGCTGAGAAAGCGGATGTCGTGATCGTCGCGGTCGGTGCGGAGCCGATTGTCCCGCCGATTCCCGGTATCGGTGGCGCAAATGTCGTCGGCCTTGACGCGCTTCACCAGGATCCGCCGGCGCTTGGCCAGAAGGTCGTGATCCTGGGAGGCGGCCTGGTCGGCAGTGAATCCGCGATTTATCTGGATGGTCTTGGCAAGGATGTGACTGTGGTGGAGATGAAGGATGACTGGGCAGCGGACGCCTATTTCATGCATAAGAACGCCATGAAGATCTACGTGGAGAGCAGCCGGATTCAGATTAAGACCGGTACGACCGCGAAGGAAGTCACAGAGAAAGGACTGCTCTGTCAGACTTCGGAGGGCGAAGAGTTGCTTGAGGCGGATACGATCCTGCTGGCAGCGGGTATGAAGCCCGATCGCGGCAAAGTGGATGATTTCTATAATACTGCGCCGCGCGTCTTCCAGGTGGGAGACTGCATCAAGGCAGGACGTGTCGTTGACGCCGTGACCGCGGGATATTACCGTGCAATTGATATATAAGCAGGGAAAGGAGCATACGCAAAATCATGAAAATCAAAGCAGCAGTTACGCATTCAGCCGGGGCACCCTTTGTCATTGAGGATGTCGAGCTGGCACCGCCGCAGAAACACGAGATTCTGGTAAAAATCACGGCCTGCGGCGTCTGTCATACAGATGAAGCCGTTCAGCAGCAGTTTATTCCTGTACCGCTTCCGGCGGTTCTGGGACATGAGGGCTGCGGAGTTGTAGAAGCCGTCGGTCCGGAAGTTACAGAATTTAAGGTTGGCGACAAGGTAGGAATCTCCTTTGGATACTGCGGCAGCTGTGAAAACTGCATGACCGCGCATCCGAATGCCTGTGAGCATTTCAATGAGATCAATTTCGGCGGCGTACAGCCGGACGGTACCACGCGCCTGTCCACCCTGGACGGAAAGCCGATCTCGACTTTCTTTGGCCAGTCGACTTTTGCGACACATGCGGTTGTGAATGA
Organism: Lachnospiraceae bacterium Zagget2; assembly: GCA_001941045.1. GTDB lineage: Bacteria > Bacillota > Clostridia > Lachnospirales > Lachnospiraceae > Hominiventricola. Next base: position 60,074 of record MSHD01000053.1, on the reverse strand, counting down.
GGCAGCGGCAGTGAAGGTAGAATATGACGATATTGATCTGGCACTTGTCGGTCCGATGGGCTGTGGTATTCAGACCGGAGCCGGAGCAGTGCTGAATCGTCTTTGCCCGAAGTTTGGCTCATCGATTGCTGTTTTCGGCTGCGGTACGGTTGGTATGAGTGCTATCATGGCCGCCAAAATTGCGGGCTGCGCAAAGATCATTGCGGTGGGCGGCAATCCGAAGAGCCTCGAGCTGGCAAAGGAGCTGGGAGCGACCCATACGATCAACCGCAAGGAGACGGACGACATCGTTGGAACAATTCGTAATGAGATCACGAAGGGCGGCTGCGACTATGCTATCGATACGACCGGCGTGGCGGATTTTGTGAAGAAGGCTCTGGCCTGCGTGCGTTTCATGGGAACCGCGGTGGTGCTGGGTGCGACCGGAGATGTAACCATCAATATCCAGAACGAGCTGATGGGTGACGCCAAGAGCCTGATCGGCATCGTGGAGGGCGACTCGATTCCGAAGCTTTTTATTCCGAAGCTGCTGGATTATTATAAGAGGGGAATGTTCCCCTTTGATCGCCTGATTCAGTTTTATCCGTTCGAGCAGATTAACGAGGCGTTTGAAGAATCCCACAGCGGAAAGTGTATTAAAGCTGTGTTGAGGATGGACAAATAAAGGAGGAAAGAAACATGTTAACAGCAAGACAGAATTTCATTGCGTGCATTACTGAGGGCGGGACGCCAGACCGCATGAGTAATCAGTTCGAGTCACTCAAGATGGCATTCAATCCGAGCTCTCTTCACAGCAAATCCCCGAAGAGGGGCGAGCTGGATGTCAAGAACGCCTGGGGTGTCACTTACAGTTATCCGGAGAATGTACCGGCCGGGTTCCCGGTGCATACGGCGGATAAGGTCGTGATCAAGGATATCGAGGAGTGGCAGAAATATGTGAAGGCTCCGTCTCTGGATTTTCCGGGTGAGGAGTGGGATATGTTCAAGGCGCAGTATGATGCGATCGACAGGGAGAAGGCGCTTGCGACCACCTTTGTTGCACCGGGAATTTTCGAGCAGTGCCATCATCTCGGAGAAATGTCGGAGACGCTGGTCAATCTGGCTGCCTATCCGGATGAAATGCACGATCTTATCAAATATCTCACGGAATATGAGCTGAAGCTTGCAGAACTGATCTGCGACAAGCTCAAACCTGACGCAATGTTCCACCATGACGACTGGGGCGGACAGAAAACGACCTTTATGTCTCCGTCCATGTTTGAGGATTTCTTCGTGGAACCGTATAAAGAGGTTTACGGCTACTATCATGACCACGGTGTAAAGTATGTGATCCATCACTCAGACAGCTATGCGGCGACGCTGGTGCCTTCGATGATAGAAATGGGTATCGACGTGTGGCAGGGCTGCTTCTCGACGAACGATCTTCCGACTCTGATCAAGAAGTACGGCGGAAAGATTTCGTTCATGGGCGGCATTGAGAACTGCCTGGTGGACTATGAGGGATGGACGCGTGAGAATATTCACGATGTGGTCTATCGTACAATCGATGAGTGTGGCAGCAAGTACTTCATCCCCTGCATCGCGCAGGGCGGATCCGGATCAGTCTTCCCGGGCGTCTACAAGGTGATGGGCGAGGAAATCGACCGTTACAATATCGAGCATTTCGGCTGCAAACAGGAAGAGCTCGACGCAGCGAGACTTGTGGAAGAGATCATGTTCTGATGAGAAAAGTATAAAGCTTTTTGCAAAAGAGCCTTCCGGATTGCCAAGAGGCTCTTTTGCTTTTGGGAAGGAGAAGGAAGGATGCGAACATACGCGTACATAGTGGATGGAAAAGACCAGGATTTCCGAAAAGAGCAGGTGGAGCTCGCGGAACCGCTCCCGGAAGAAATTCTGGTGGAAATCATTGCGACTGGTATCTGCCATACGGACGAGTCGGCAAGAAATGGAGTTATACCGATGAAAATGCCCATTGTGTTGGGGCATGAAGGCGCAGGGATCGTTGCAAAAGTGGGCAGCGCTGTCACAGACTTCGAGGTGGGAGACCATGTGGCCCTGAGTTTTGGCTATTGTGGAAAATGCAAACCCTGCCTTTCAGGAAAACCGTACGCCTGTGAGATGATGGGAGCCATCAACTTCGCAGGTGTGCATTGGAATGGACTTCCAAGGATTTATCGGAAAAAAGAAGCAATAGCGTCTTTCTTTTCCCAGTCATCCTTTGCGGATTATGCGGTGGTCAATCAGAATCACGCGGTAAAAATTGATAAGGATTTTGATCTGCGGATGGCGGGTCCTCTGGGCTGCGGAATAGAGACGGGAGCGGGAATTGTACTGAACTGCTTTAAACCGGAAGCAGGGAGTTCTCTGGCGGTATTCGGCTGCGGAGCAGTCGGGATGAGCGCACTGATGGCTGCCAGAATTGCCGGCTGCGTGAATATTATAGCGGTAGGAGGAAATGAAAACAGTCTTAATCTGGCGCAGGAGCTTGGGGCGACTCATGTTATTAATCGGAAAAAGTGTGAGGATATTCCGGGAAGAATCCGGGAAATTACGGGATATGGAGCAGATTTTGCAGTTGAGACCAGTGGTGTGCCTGCCATGGTACATAATGCGCTGGACAGTCTGAATTATCTTGGAAAACTGGCTCCTGCCGGTGCGCTGGCAGGGTTTGGCGAGTTTATGCTGGGAGGAAAGTCTCTGATTGGTGTCAGTATGGGGCATTCCAATCCGAAGATTTTTATACCACAGCTGATCGCTTATCAGAAGCAGGGCAGATTCCCGGTGGAAAAGCTGATGAAATTTTATGACTTCGATCAGATTAACGAAGCGTTTGCGGATTCGAACAGTGGAAAGGTAATCAAGGCGATCCTTGTCAGGAATGGAATTTATTAGTTTTCCTTGCGGAAGGATGAGAAATTATGGGAAATGAAAAACGAACACAGATAAATCGTTCCGGGCTGATCATTTTGGGGATTTTTTTTCTGACGTCCGGCGGCAATGCAGTCAATTCTGTTCTTCAGAAAATAATTGAAGCATTTCCGACCGTCGGTGCGGCGACGGTTCGCATGGTATCTACACTGCCCAATCTGACCGGTATGGGGATCGGCCTGATTGCCGGCGCTACCCTTGGGAAGCGTCTAAGGTATCGAACGCTCTATCTGTTCGGGGTGATGGCCTTCGTCATCGGCGGTGTAGGACCGGCTCTGTTTCATGACAGTCTGGGCTTGATTCTTGTGTTCCGGGCAATCTTCGGTATGAGCCTGGGCGCGTTCAGTACCTGTAATGCGTATGTCCTTTCCACCCAGCCCGTCAGTATGCAGGCGAAGGTCGTCGGCTGGGGAGCTGTCTGTACGAATCTGGGAGCTGCGATTCTGCAGATGGCGAGCGGCACGCTGGCGGATATTTACTGGCCCTACGCCTTCTGGCCCTACGCCTCCGGGCTGGTGGTGCTGATTTTTGTCCGGCGGCTTAAGGAACCGGCGCAAATTAATCCGGAGCTTTCAGCAAAGCAGGAAGTCACGGAGACGAAAGCGGAGAAAGGGAAACTGGGGAAACGTGTATTTCTCTATGTGGGCATCAACTTTTTCGTGATGATCACCGCCGTGCCGGTGATGACCGGTATGTCCACACTGGTGGCCGATAGGGGGTTGGGCGATTCCACAACTGTGGCCTTGATCCTGACAATCTGCCAGGCGGGAGGAATTCTCACGGGTCTGATTCTCGGGAAATTTGTCTCTGTACTGAAACGCTTCAGTATGCCGGTCGCACTTTTCGTCCAGGGGCTCGGGATCTTTGGCTGTCTGGCAGGACAGAACCTGGCTATGATCTGTATCGCGGCTCTGGTCAGCGGCATCGGCACGATCCTGGTGTCTTCTTTGAGCGCGACCTATTGCGGCCAGTCCACCAGCAAGGAGACGATTGCCCTGGCAACGTCGGTTTTGATGATCTCGACCCAGTGTGCCAATTTTCTGTCCAGTTACTATATTGTACTGGCACAGTCTTTATTCGGCAGTATGTTCCGGACTGATGTGGAATGTGCGTACTTCCTGAGCAGCGTGCTCTATGTGATCGTGATCATTCTTACACTGGTATTTAATGTCAGTCCGAAACCAGTCGATCAGAACCAGTTTGCGTAAAATTTTTGAATAGTTTTTACCCCTCTTTCAGATACTAAGACAGTAATCATATGAAGGAGGGATTTTTTATGACCAGATTGGATTGTTCTGTGGTAAACTGCACCTACAACAGCGAGAATTCCTGCTGCAAGGACAATATTCATGTCGGCGGCCGGAATGCAAAGGTGACCGATGAGACCTGCTGTGAGAGCTTTCGCGAGCGGAAATACGACGGAACGCGCAACGCGGACGACATTCCGACCAAGCCCACCGAGGTGTCCTGCGACGCGACGACCTGCTGTTACAACGACGCCTGCAAATGTCATGCGGATCAGATACAGGTAGCAGGTTCGAATGCCTGCGAATGCCGGCAGACGGAGTGCGCAACTTTCAAATGTGAGTGCTGAGATGGCGCCCGAGACAAAAAGAAAACCTGTCCCTTTGCGGGGCAGGTTTTCTGATTGCCGTATTATTTACAGATTTTTCTCCTGTTCTGCCTGTACATCCGGGAAGGCGGAGAGCATGGGCTTCTCGTCCTTGCCCTTCAGCACGCGATCTACATAATTCTTCGTGATTGCGTATACCTGAGGCGACAGCACCAGGACGCCGATCAGGTTGGGGATCATCATCAGACCGTTGAAGGTGTCGGCCAGATCCCAGGCCAGGTTGTCGCTCATGACCGCGCCGCCGAAGATTGCGACGACGAAGATCACGCGGTAGATGATCGTATATTTCTCGCCGAAAAGGAATTCACAGGCCTTCGTGCCGTAATGGCTCCAGCCGAGCACGGTCGAGAAGGCGAACAGCATGATCGCGATGGCCACGAAGGCCGCGCCGATCTGTCCGAAATGTATGGAGAAGACGGTGGCCACGATGTTTGCCTTCGTCAGGGCGATTCCGCCGTATTCGGCTGCTGTCTCGCCGGTTGAGAGGTCAACCAGGCCGGAAGAGAGCACGTTAAAGGCGGTCAGCGTGCAGACGATGATCGTGTCCGCGAAGACCTCAAAGATACCCCACATACCCTGGCGGACCGGCTCGCTGACGTTGGAGTTCGAGTGGACCATGACGGAGGAGCCGAGACCGGCTTCATTTGAGAAGACGCCGCGCTTCATGCCCTGCTCAATCGCAAGCTTGATGCCATAGCCGACGATACCGCCGCCCGCTGCTTTCGCTGCGAAAGCGCCCGCGAAGATCGCGCCGAAGACCGCGCCGATCTGCGAGGCATTGGTGATCAGAATGACAATGCTGCCGACGATGTAGAGGATAACCATGAAGGGAACGATCTTCTCCGTAACGGAGGCGATACGCTTCAGGCCGCCGACGATGACGAGTCCTGCCACGATCAGCACGACGATACCGGTGATCCAGGTCGGCACGCCGAATACGGATTCCATGTTGCCGGAGATGGAGTTCACCTGCGTCATATTGCCGATGCCGAAGGATGCCAGGAAGCAGAAAATCGAGAACAGTACAGCCAGTACCATGCCGATGCCCTTGCATCCCTTCTTTGCGCCGAGGCCGTCCCGAAGGTAATACATCGCGCCTCCGGACCATTCACCGGCGTGATTCTTTCTGCGGTAATAGATGCCGAGTACATTCTCTGAATAGTTGGTCATCATACCGAAAAATGCAATCAGCCACATCCAGAATACGGCTCCGGGACCGCCGACGATGATCGCACCCGCGACGCCGACGATATTACCGGTGCCGACAGTCGCCGCCAGAGCGGTGCAGAGCGACTGGAACTGAGAGATGGACTTGTCTTTGGTGTGTCCGACCACATCCTTGTCGCTGAAGATGGCGCCGATCGTCATCTTCATCCAGTGCCCGATATGGCTGAGCTGAAAGACCTTTGTAAGGCAGGTCATCAGCACGCCCACAAAGGCCAGCAGAATCAGGGCGGGCCAGCCCCAGACAATATTGTTGACAAAGTTGTTTACGTTTGTGACGACTTCTAACATAACGTTTCCTCCTCATGTTTGTTGTATTCCGCTCCGGCAAAAAAAATGCAGGCAGAGGCAACTGCCTCACCTGCGAAGCTGTAAAAATTTCATTATTTTTTTGCCGGAACAAAAATCTTTGATTATTCTAGCACAGAAAATCAGTGTTGTAAAGAAATTTTTTGAATTAAAAGATACTGACCGTTGTCTGCGAGGACCTCATAGTTCTCAAGTTCCGGATAGTCTGCAAGGAAGGGAACGGAGAGGATCAGCAGCGCATCATCCTCAGAAGCGAAAAACGCGTCAGCGCCGCCGTCCGCACAGTCGAGATCCCCTTCCAGCAGAGCGAGCAGGCGCATGTTCTGTTCCCATTCAGTCGTATTGGCGTAGAGGAAGGGGTCGTAGGCGTCGAGATAGACCGTCGATCCGGCGAGCGCGCTGTCCCGGTCAAACTGTTCGATAACGAAGGTCTGCAGATCATTGGAGCGTGCACCGCGCACATTGTCCGTGTAATTCTCCCAGACAAAACAGACGCTCCCGGCTCCGAAGAGCAGTGCGGCAGCGAGCAGCAGGCCGCCCGGCGCCTTTACAGAAGTAAAGAAGTGCGCCAGAAAAATTGCCGCAAGCATGCAAAGCGGGACAATGCAGGGGTAGACGTACCACATGAGTTTTGTCGATACGAGAGAAAAACCGAAGAGAGGTACCAAAAGCCAGAGCAGCAGACCGATCAGATCCTGACTGCCAGACGGTGTGTCCTTCTTTCGTAGAAAGCGCACCCACAGGCAGAAGAGCCCGAGCAGTACGATCACGCTTAAGAATCCGTAAATATGATCGAAATTCCAGAAAATGGATGTCAGGTAGTAGGGGAAGGACGCACCGTGCCCTTCGATGCCCTCCGATGCCGTCCGGCCGAGCAGGTCGGTTTCGACCATCTGCCGGAAGAACGCAAATCCGTCATAGCGAAAGCGAAGCGCTGCCCAGACCAGAATCGGGGGCAGCGCGCAGGCAAGAAAAAGCAGCATGCGCTTCCAGGGAATCCGCTTCAACTCACCGCTCAGCAGGAGAAAGAGGCCGCCGATCGCGGCGATCATGAGTGCGTGGAAGCTTTTGGTCAGAAAAGCGAGGGAAAAACAAAGGCCGCAGGCGTAGATCCAGCGCTGATTTTCCCGGATTTTCAGCATTGCAAGCATCGCGAGCGTAAACAGCAGAAGGTAGAGGCTGTCCGCATCCCCGGAGCGCACCAGATGCGCCTTGAACGGGAAATAATTGGCGCAGAGGAAAATCATGGTCAGAAGCGAAGTTAGCTTTCCGTAACGCCGGGCAAAAAGTCCGGAGACAGCGGTTGTGATAAGATAGAAGAGCGCGGAAAAAAAACGCAGTCCCACGGCATTGTAGCCGAACAGTACGAAACCCGCTGCGACAGTCAGAAATGAGAGCGGAGGCTTGACATTCCAGTAATCGGCCTCGCCACACCAGGTATTCACAAGAAAATTCCCATTCTGCAGCATCTCGTAGGCGGAGACGCCGTGCCGCGCCTCATCCCAGGAGTCGATCACGCCGACGCCAAGACAGCGGAAACACAGGAATGCACACAGCGTGCACAGCAGTGCAAAGAAAATCCAGTAAAATTTTTCTGTCAGTCCGATCAGACCCTCATAAAAACGCCGCATAAGCCGCACCTCACCCGCTCATTGTATCATGAGGAAATAAAAAAGTAAACGAGGCCTTCGCGGTCAGTTGCGAAACCGGCAAAGCCGGGTTATAATACAGATTATGGTAAACAGAAACGAAAAACGGATCGCGGTTGCGGCGGCATTTTTTGCAGGAGCGCTGCTTCTGGTGCAGCTTCTGGTGATGAAGAATGCAGGCTCTGTCATTGCGGAAGAGAATGCAGGCGGGCTGGTGCTGGAGATTTACACGGTTGACGATTATCTTGACTTTGTCTCGTCGGTCAACAGCGGAAATACTTATAAGGGCGAGTATGTGGAACTGTGCGCAGACCTCGATTTTGCAGGCGTGACGAGGGAACTGATCTGCGGAAGTGAAGAGGATTCGGAGATTCATTTCGAGGGAACCTTTGACGGAAACGGGCATCATCTGAAAAATATGGTGCTGGAGGGGACATCCACGGCCGGCCTTTTCCGCAATCTGGAAGGCGTTGTCTGCAATCTGGAAGTGGAGGGCGGCAGCGTCACAGGGGAGCTCTGCGGCGCTATTGCGTCGACGCTCAGTCTGGGCGGTTATATTGTAAACTGTGCGAGCAGCGCTGAGATTTTCGGCAGCACGACAGACGGAATTGTCGGACAGAATAATTTTCAGCTGTACAACTGCTGCTGGACGCTCGCGCAGGAGCAGGCTGATGCAGAAACGCTGAATCAGGGACTCGGCGGGCTCGGGGGATCCTATGGCGCGGACGCCTGGTATTTCTGGGAAGCGACGGACGACGGTCCTTCCCTCACACAGAGGCAGGCGGACACGATCGACTCCATGGAGCTTGTGATTTCGATTGATCTGCAGAGAACCACGCTGCAGGGCTACTATTCTGAGACGGAAGATGCATGGTGTTTCGTGCTTCCGGCGGGTTATGCACAGCAGGGGCTGAGTATTGATGTGACATTTGCATCGGGAGACACGCTTACACAGGAGTATGGAGGAGATGGCGCAGCGCTTTCCTTTTCGCATGACACCATCGAGTATTCGGTGGAGATTCTGGAGACGTCGGAGGTGTCGGTGCTGATGCTGGATCTGAGTGACGGCGCGGATATCAGCTGGCTGAACGAGGATAAGCAAAATACAGCGAGCGGCACTTTCCTGCTGCTCGGTTCAGACGGGACGATTCTTTCAGAGGGAGCTTTGTCGAGGATCAAAGGGCGCGGAAACGATTCCTGGAGGGCTGCGAAGAAAAGTTATGGGCTGAAATTCACCGAGGAGCAGGATCTGCTCGGTATCGGTTCTTCTCAGAATTATGTACTGCTGGCCGGTTATCGGGACAATTCCCTGGCGGTCTATAAGGTGACGCATGATCTGATACAGGAGATCGGGATGGATTATGCGCCGGAGTCTGAGTTCGTGCACTTGTATGTGGAGGGCGAGTATCTGGGCATGTATCTTCTGGCCGGGAAGATTGAGGTCGGGGCTGAACGCTTTGATCTTAAGGATCTGGAGGCAGAGACGCAGAAGGTGAACAGTAAAGATCTGGAGACTTACGAGATGGAGACCTGGTACGATGAGGACAGCTATGCCGCGCGTACCTGGTACAATCTCAGGAATTCTCCTGAGGATGTGACGGGCGGCTACATTCTGGAGATGGACAATGTGGATTATGATCCGACCGACAGCAATTTCGTGAGCGAGCGGCTGATCCGCTTTGTGCTGAGCAATATCACTGCGGCTTCCAGGGAAGAGGTGGATTATATTGCGGAATTCTGGCAGGATTTTGAGGATGCGCTGTTTTCAGAGGACGGCTATAATGAAAAAGGAAAGTATTACACGGAATACATTGATCTCGAATCCTTCGCGGACCAGTGGCTGCTCTACGAGCTGAACATGGAAAACAGTGTCAATTCCAGTGTTTATTTCTATAAAGATTCGGATGAAACTGGGGGCGGGCTGCTGCACGCGGTCTGGGAATGGGATGCGGAACATTCGCTGGTGGCAAGCCGCGATTATACCTGGAGCTGGTTCGCCAGCCAGAGCTCGCTGCAGCCGGAGGGTTACTGGACGCAGCTCTACAGCCATGAGGATTTTGCGGAAATGGTTTATCAGGAGTGGACGGAGAAGTTTCTCCCCGCCATTGAGAAGGCGCTGGGGGAGTCTGAGAATGAGGATACAGACGGCATCCATCCGCTTGACTGGTATCTTGCGGCTTACGCGGCGGACGCAGAGATTGATGAGAGCCGCTGGACGGGGCGCAATTTTGAAAAGAAGGTAGAGACGATCCGGACGATCTACACCGCACGCAAGGATTTCCTGACGAGGGCGCTGTCGCTGTACGACAGCGGGTACAGTTACTTCTATGAGGAAGACGGTGTATTCTACGGCGTGACGGAGGAAGGGAAGGCAGTGGCGCTGCCGTAGCGCTTGTAATCATTTCTCATAAATGGTATAATTCGATTTAACAGATTACAGGAAGGAAAAGCAAAATGGGAAAGATCAAAGTAGAGACCTGTGAGATCGAAGGTCTGAAGATCATCACGCCGACCGTGTTCGGAGATGAACGCGGTTATTTCATGGAGACCTATAATTATAAGGATTACGCGGCGGCAGGTATCGACATGGAGTTCGTGCAGGACAATCAGTCCGCGTCGAAAAAGGGTGTGCTGCGCGGCCTGCATTTTCAGATCCAGTATCCGCAGGACAAGCTGGTGCGCGTCGTGACGGGTGAGGTCTTCGACGTGGCGGTGGATCTGCGGCCAGGTTCGGCCACTTATGGAAAATGGTTCGGTGTGACGCTGTCTGCGGAGAATAAGAAGCAGTTCTTTATCCCGAAGAATTTTGCGCACGGCTTTTTTGTGCTCTCGGATTATGCAGAGTTCGCGTACAAGTGTACCGATTTTTATCATCCGAACGATGAGGGCGGCATTGCCTGGAACGATCCGGATATCGGGGTGGAATGGCCGATCCCGGAGGGTATGGAACTTACGATCTCTGAAAAAGATCAAAAATGGGGCAGACTTAGCTCGCTGCACAGGTAAGGAGAGACCGCATGGTCCAAATGATACGGGATTTCTGGAAAAATCGAGGGCTGATCTGGAAGCTGGCAAAAAATGATTTCAAGACCCGCTATGCCGGGTCCTATTTTGGTATTCTCTGGGCGATGGTCCAGCCTGTCATCATTGTGCTTGTCTACTGGTTCGTCTTTCAGATCGGGCTTAACAGCGCGACAGCGCAGCTCAAGGAGGGCATCAGTGTGCCCTTTGTGCTCTGGCTGGTCAGCGGCATCGTACCATGGTTTTATTTTTCAGAGGCTCTGAGCAATGGGACGAACGCGCTTCTCGAGTACAATTATCTGGTGAAAAAGGTTGTCTTCAACATCGATATTCTGCCGCTCGTCAAGACGATTGCGGCGCTGTTTATTCATGCGTTTTTCGTGCTTTTTATGCTGCTTCTCTTCGCGCTCTACGGTTATCTGCCGGGGCTGCATACGCTGGGGATTATTTATTTCAGCGCGAGCCTTCTGATCTTTGTGACGGGGCTTTGTATGCTGACGAGCGCGCTGGTCGTCTTTTTCCGCGACCTTACCCAGATCATCAATATTTTTCTGCAGGTCGGCATCTGGATGACCCCGATCATGTGGTCGCTGGAGGATCTGCTGGCGAAATATCCGGTTCTGGAGATCCTGAAGCTGAACCCGCTGTGCTATATTGTCTATGGCTATCGCGCAGTGCTGTTCCGGACCGGCGGCCTCCCGAGTCTTGGCTGGATGAATCTCTACTTCTGGGTCGTGACGGTGCTGTTGTGGGTGCTTGGCAGCAGGGTCTTCCGCAGGCTCAAAGTGCACTTCGCAGATGTATTGTAAAGGAGTAACATGTCAGATACAGCGATCAGACTGGAACATGTCACAAAAATCTATAAACTGTATAACCGGAACCGCGATCGCCTCAAGGACGCGCTCGGCCTGACAAAGCAGAAGTGCTACAGTGAGCACTATGCGCTGCGCGATGTGAGCATGAGTGTGCAGGAGGGCGAGATGGTCGGCATCATCGGCGTCAACGGCTCCGGTAAGTCGACGATCCTGAAAATTATTACGGGGGTTTTGAGCGCGACCGAGGGCTCGCTGGAGATCAACGGGCGCATTTCGGCGCTGCTCGAGCTCGGCGCGGGCTTCAATATGGAATATACCGGCCTTGAAAATGTGTACCTGAACGGGACGATGATGGGCTTTACAGAAAAGGAGATCGACGAGCGGCTCCCGGATATTCTCGATTTCGCGGATATCGGCGAGTTTATCCATCAGCCGGTCAAGACCTATTCGAGCGGTATGTTTGTGCGCCTGGCCTTTGCGGTCGCGATCAATATTGATCCGGAGATTTTGATTGTGGACGAGGCGCTCGCGGTCGGAGATGTGTTCTTCCAGGCAAAATGCTATCATAAATTCGAGGAGTTTAAACGGCTGGGAAAGACCATTCTCTTCGTGAGCCATGACCTGACCAGCATTGCAAAGTACTGCGATCGCGTAATCCTGCTGAACAAGGGGGTAAAGCTGGCCGAAGGCTCTCCGAAGGATATGGTCAATATGTATAAGAAGCTTCTCGTTCATCAGCTCGATGAGGAGACTCTCGAGGATGTGAGCGAAAAGAGCGATATTGGCGTCCACACGCAGGATGGATCCGCGTGGAAAGATCACTTCGAGGCGAATCCGGCACTGCTGGACTATGGGGAGAAGACGGCGGAGATCGTGGATTTCTGTATTATTGATCACTATGGGCAGTTCTCCAATATTATTGAGAAGGGAACGGTCTGCCAGGTGAAGGCGAAGCTGTATTTCCACGGACAGATCAAAAATCCGATTTTTACGATCACGATCCGCAATAAGCAGGGAACTGACGTCACCGGCACGAACACGATGTTCGAACGGGTGGAGACCGGAACGGTCGAGGCGGGAGAGACACGCGTCGTGACCTACGAACAGCGTATCGACCTGCAGGGCGGGGACTATCTCATTTCGCTTGGCTGTACGGGTTATGTCGGAGATGAATTCAAGGTGTACCACAGGCTGTATGATCTGGTGGGCCTGACGGTGCTCTCGGATAAAGATACCGTCGGCTTTTATGATATGAATTCGAAGATTACGGTGGAGAACGGATGATTCATGTGGAAAGGTGGACGGCATGCAGGAGCGGTTCGGTAAAGTGACAGTCACATATGATGAGACGGCGGCAGATTTTGACCGTGCGCTCCCGGAAGATGGACGGATCGAAAGACTCGTAGATGAGAACTGTGATCTGCGGCGCATGGAGGCGCCAGGCTGGGAAGAGCTCTATCATTTATCGCAGCTGCGTGCGAATCTGACGGAATGGCTTCCGATTGGCGGGAAAGACCGCGTACTGGAATTTGGCGCGGATACGGGACAGCTGACCGGCGGATTCCTCAGGAAAGCGAAAGATGTGGTCTGCCTGGAGGAACAGCCCGGCCGCTGCCGGATTCTCGCAAAGCGCCACAGGAACGCGGAAAACCTAAACGTTTACGCCGGAAATATCTGGAAGAATCTCGAAACGCTTTCCGGCGGCTTTGACTGGATCATCGCCCCCGGCGTTCTGGAGCAGGCGGGGCTCTGGTTCGCGGGTGAAAATCCGCAGGTGCAGGCTTTGCAGAAATTGAAAGCGCGGCTGAATCCGGGCGGTCATCTTGTACTCGCAGCGGACAACCGGCTGGGCCTCAAATACTGGGCCGGCGCGGCGAATCCGCATAACGGCGTTTACTTTGACAATCTGGAAGGTCAGGGCTGCGGTTTTACAAAGCGGGAGCTGGAGCAGATCCTCACAGAGAGCGGCCTCGCCGACGCTGCGTTTTATTATCCATACCCGGAACGCTGGTTTCCGGTGAGCATCTACTCTGATCACTGGCTGCCAAAGAGCGGGGAGCTGAACCGGAACCTGCGCAATTTTGAGGGAGAGCGGCTCGTGCTCTTCGACGAGGAGAAGGTCTATGACCGCCTGATCGCCGACGGCAGATTTCCGGAGTTTGCAAACGCTTTTCTGATCGTGACAGGTCCGCTCACCGGGGATTGTCCGGTTTATGTAAAATATTCCAACGATCGCGCGGAGCGCTTTGCGATCCGTACGGATATTCTGGAAACTGCGGACGGAAAACAGGTACGGAAAGTGCCTGTTACATCGCAGGCAGAGGAGCATATCGAACATATGAAGCGCCGGGAGGCGGCGCTGACCCGTCAGTGTGCGGCGGGCGGTATCCGCGTGAATCGCTGTGAACTGCAGGACGGTGCGGCATATTTCGAGTTCCTGGAGGGGAGAACCTTTGAGGAACGGCTGGATGAGCTGCGCAGCCGCAGGGATTACGCGGGACTGGCGGCGGCGCTGCAGGACTACCGCAGGCTGTTGCTTGCCTGCCTTGGGCCGGAGCTTGCGCCGTTTGAAAAGAGCGCACGATTTAGGGAAATGTTTGGCGACCCCGCCTTTGAAAAGGCCAGTGAAGGAGCGCCTGTGAATAATCTCGACTGGATCTTCGGCAACCTGATGGAGACCTCTCATGGCATGGAAGTCATCGATTACGAGTGGACCTTCGAAGTGCAGGTGCCGGTCGAATATCTGCTCTGGCGCGCGCTGTCGCTCTATCTGCACAGCAGAACGGATCTTCAGGGGATCGGCCTGATGGCGCAGATGGGCATTTCCTCCCGCGAGGAGGAGATCTTCACGGAGATGGAGCATCATTTCCAGCTCTGGCTTCTGCAGGGCACAGTGACGATCGACGCACAGTATCTGCATACGGCGGGGCGTACGCTGCGTCTTGGCGATCTGCTCGACCATGCGGGCCGTCAGCGCATGCAGGTTTACGCAGATACCGGCGAGGGCTTCACGGAGAGCGACAGCTGGTGGGTGGACACCGCTCCTGACAAGGAGGGCTGCACGCGCCTGCGGCTTTTTCTGCCGGAGGGGACGAAAGCGCTGCGCATCGATCCGGCTGAGACGCCCTGTCTGGTGAGTGTCAGGCGCATCCTCGGCGAGCTCGGCGGCAGCTACGCCCTGGACTACATCCATAATGGCCGGGAGCTGGAGCCGCAGGGTATCCTGTACTCCACCGACGATCCGCAGATCACGATTCCGGCCCTCACCGGGGGCACGCGTCAGGTCTGCCTCGAACTGACCGTGCAGGAGCTGAACCATGACACGGCCTTCGCCTGCATGAACCTGCTGAATCGCGTGCGAACAGCGGAGCGCATCTACAATATCTGGCCGGTGCGGCTGCTGCGCCGTCTCCGGCACGGGCGCTGATCCCGTCCTTAGCCCCGGCCGCCCGGTTCGGATACACAGTGACAATAGACGGGTCGACTGACTCTTGCCAATACCCAGCCTGCGCCGGGCCGATAGCTATATCCGGACCATCGGCGGGCGCCGGCACTTAACGAAGTCAAGCCGACAGGCGCAGACTGAGTTTAGTACCGCTGCAGCCCGACGCTGAGCGGGAGCGGGTCCGCATATAGCTATCGGCCCAGAGCAGGCGGCCAGTATTTTGAGAGGTCGAATGGCCAGAATAAGTAACTGCAGGAGAGAATCATGAGTAAAGAGACCAATCAGACAGAACTGCCGGAGTACCGCGACAAGCGCTTCGACCGGGTGCGCGGCACCTGGTACTGGAAGCTTTCGAAGCCGCTGCGGGAGATTGTGCATTTCTTTCAGAGGCTGCATGCGGCCTACATTCACTACGGCGGCGTGCGCGGCGTCTACCGGCGCTGGCGGCAGAAGCGTGGCGAGGCCACGAAGCGTGTCGATTTCGGGACGAAGAGTTTTCCGGATGCGGAGCAGAGGAAGCGCGAGGAAGAGACAGTGTTCCCGCGGGACATCCGGATCAGCGTGCTCGTGCCGTTGTATAATACGCCGGAGCGCTTCCTGCGGGAAATGATCGAGTCCGTGCAGGCACAGACCTACCGGAACTGGGAGCTGTGTCTCGCGGACGGCAGCGATGAGAAGCACCCGGAGGTGGGGCGCATCTGCGCGGAGTACCAGGAGGCCGACAGCCGGATCTGCTATCAGAAGCTCGAGAAGAATCTGGGCATTTCGGGGAACACGAATGCCTGCTTTGCGATGGCGACAGGGGATTTCATCGGTCTGTTCGACCATGACGATATCCTGCATCCGAGCGCGCTCTACGAGTGCATGAAGGTGATCTGTGAGAAGGATGCTGACTATGTTTACACGGATGAGCTGACTTTCGAGTCGCCGGATCTCGACCATATTATCGTGATGCATTTTAAGCCGGATTACTCGCCGGACAATCTGCGTGCGAACAATTATATCTGCCATTTCTCCGTGTTCGACGCGAAGCTGCTCGAAAAGACCGGTCTGTTCCGGCCGGAGTACGACGGCAGTCAGGACCATGACATGATCCTGCGGCTGACGGAGGAGGCGCGAAACGTACAGCATATTCCGAAGATACTGTATTACTGGCGCTCGCATCCGAATTCCGTGGCGGCGGACATCGGGGCGAAGACCTACGCGATCGACGCGGCGAAGCGCGCCGTGCATGACCACATGCGCGACTACTACGGTATGGAGGTGGAGGTCGAGAGCACGCGGGCTTTCCCGACGATTTTCCAGATCAAATATCCGATCACGGGGACGCCGCTGATCAGTATCCTGATCCCGAATAAGGATCATGTGACAGACCTGCGCCGCTGTATCGCATCGATCACGGAGCGCTCGACCTGGAAGGATTACGAGATCATCGTGATCGAGAATAACAGCACGGAGCAGAGTATTTTCGATTATTACGAGGAGCTGAAGGAGGATGCGCGCGTGCGCGTCGTCACCTGGGAGGGCGAGTTTAATTATTCAAAGATCAACAACTTTGGCGCAGGCTTTGCGAAGGGAGAGTATCTGCTTTTCCTGAACAATGATACTGAGGTCATCATGCCCGACTGGATGGAGCAGATGCTGATGTATGCGCAGCGCAGGGATGTCGGCGCAGTCGGGGCGAAGCTCTACTACGCGGACAATACGATTCAGCATGCGGGCGTGGTGCTCGGCCTGGGGGCGCATCGCTCCGCCGGGCATACGCATTACAAGATGCCGCGTGAACACCTGGGTTATATGGGAAGGCTTTGCTACGCGCAGGATGTAAGCGCGGTGACGGCGGCCTGCCTGCTTGTGTCGCGGCAGATCTACGACGAGGTCGACGGCCTGGACGAGAGCTTTACGATCTCGCTGAACGACGTGGATTTCTGCCTGAAGATCCGGGAAAAGGGCTATCTCAATATTTTCACGCCCTTTGCGGAGCTCTATCACTATGAGTCGAAGACGAGGGGACTGGAGGAAGGCGAGAAGCTGCGCCGCTACGAGAAGGAGTGCGAGCATTTCCGGGAGAAATGGAAGGCTGCGCTGGAGGCGGGCGACCCGTATTACAATCCGAATTTTTCACTGGATTACTCGGATTTTACCCTGCGGTTTTAGAGGAGAGCCATGAAGAGAGCAGAAAGGGAAAAGGTCATAAGGGGCGCTTGTCGCAGTACGTTCGTCGCACTGAGCATTTGCTGCGTATTCCTTGGTGCGGTGCTTGTGGTGCACGAGCTGGCGAGAGAGTATGAGGTGAGCGAACTCGAGGAGCAGCTTGAGGCGAAGGGTGTCGTTCAGAATGACGAGGGAATCTATGCCAGCGTCGAGCTGTTCCTGCCGGATGAGATCTATGTGGCCACGGGTGTGACGATCGAGCTCTACAACAGTCAGATATCTTCGCTCGGGACACGCATTGAGGATTATAATGTAAAATGGACCTGTGCGGTCGGCAGGAACATGTCGCGCAAGTTTTCCATCACAGGGACGGAGAAGCTGATCGGAGAATATCCGCTGATCTTCACAATTTTTGACGACAATGGCACGCAGGTGGCGACCGCGTCCACAACGCTGAAGGTCGTGGAAGCGCTGGAAGGGGAGGAGGAAAGCTTTTCCCTGCTGACCATCGGTGACAGTCTCTCCTGCGACACGGCCACCTATGAGCGTCTGAATGAGCTGACCGATGACGGGATTATTTACATGGGAACCCGCGGTGTGGGAGGCTCGCTGACCGAGGCGCGCAGAGGCTTTTCCGCGGCGGATTATCTGGCTGCCACACCCTATACGCAGGAGGAACCGGAGGAGGAAGTGCAGCCGTTCTACAATGAGGAGACCGGCAGCTTTGACTGGGCCTATTATAAGGAGACAACCGGTTTTGAACCGGACGCGGTCGAGATTTTTCTCGGGACGAACGGCATCGACACCGATCCGGTGCCAAACGGCGACAATATCATCGCCCTTGTGGAAAATATCCATGAGACCGATCCGGATCTGCCGATCTATCTGGTTCACACGATCTACCCGGCAAACCAGGACGGCATCGGTTCCTGGAGTAATGCTGACGGCTATGCGCTCTACGGAGATCGCTATAAATATGAGGAGGATCAGAAGGTATTTTATCTGATGACCTATCTCGAGGAGACGCTGAAGGACGAGGACAATCTGTACTTCGTGCCGGCGGCGATCTGCCATGACAGTGAGAACAATTTCAACACCACGACCGAGACGGTGAACCCGCACTCGGACGAGACGATCGAGGTGCCGGACAATGCTGTGCATCCGAACAGCGCGGGCTATCAGCAGATTGCGGACTGTCTCTACAGCGTGATCTGCGGAACAAAAGCAGAATGGGAGAATTAGAGAAATGAGAAAATTACTGGGACAGATGATTCGCTTTGGATTTGTGGGATTTTTATGCTTCTTCATTGACTATGGGATCATGGTGCTGCTGACGGAGGTTGCGGGGATCAATTACCTGATCTCCAGCGGGATCTCCTTCACTGTATCGGTGGTTGTGAACTATATCCTGAGCATTACCTTCGTCTTTGAGACCGACAAAAAGAAAAACAAGATCAAAGAGTTTGTGGTATTTGTGGTTTTGAGTGTGATCGGCCTCGGTATCAACGAGCTCTGCATGTGGCTGGCGACGGATCTGATTGGAATTCATTACATGATCTCAAAGATCGGCGCCACGGCGATCGTGATGGTATACAATTTCATCACGCGGAAGATTTTTATCGAAAAGCACTGAGCTGTCGCTGTTTTCGATTCGGATTACAGGCATAAAAAGAAACGGGCAGACCGCATGGGCAATAGCCGCACGGTTGTGATGCTCGTTTCTTTTTCTTATCTGATATGAGAATCTGACATCCTCCGTCATTCTCCGCTTTTCTGTATCTCAAAAGTGTCCACAATTTCCCAGGTCTCCGCCTCGTAGGTCGTGATGGTCAGCGAGGTCGGCGTGACCTGCACGTCCGTGACCTCGGGGGCCTCGCGGTACTCGCTGAAGGAGATCTCATTCTGCGCGGATGGGCGGTGGTACAGGCTGCCGCTCGAGGAGTTCAGCGTCACATACATCGTGCCTTCCGGGTCGACGGCGGGACTCTCGTACTCGAGATAACTTCCATCCGACAGAATGAAATTCGAGCGGCTGTAAGCATGGTCGTGGCCGGTCATGACGAGGTCGATATCGTAAGCGCTCGTGAAGGACAGGAAGTAGGGCCGGATATTGGCGGCATTTTCCATGTAGTCCTCATAGGAATTGTACGGGGAGTAATGGCAGAGGATAATCCGCCAGCTCACGTCCGGGTTCGTCTCGCAGGCTTCGGCGATAAACTGTTCATGTTCGCCCCATTTCACTGCATCCATGAGGTCGAGTACGAGGAAGAGGGCATTTCCGCGCACGAACCAGAAGTCGCCGTCGTTTTCGTCGTCGCAGGTACCATACTGTGTCTGGTTCGGCAGATAGTAGTGTTCGGAATACTGCGAGCCGCCGATCTCGTGGTTCCCCTTGACCGGGACGAGCGAGAGGCTGTACAGCGCGGCCTGGTTCAGAAACGCGTCGTATTGTTCGGTGTCGTCAAAGTCATTGACCTGATCGCCGAGCGACATCAGAAAGCTCGTGTCTGCAAAATGATATTTGACCTTGTTCAGCACGCGTTTGAAGGTGGTCTTCTGATTATCCAGCTCGTCGACCGGCTTGCCGAGCTGCGGATCGCCGAGCACGGGGAAGCGAAAGCTGTCCGAGTAAGCGGGCGTCGTATAGCTGTAGACCGGCGACATGCCGTCATCATTTCCAACCTTATAAATATAGTCGGTTTCTGCCGCAAGACCGCTCACTGTCGCGCGGTTAATATAATAACCGGATGTAACTTCAGAAGCAAATGTCGAGACTGCATCGAAGGTAAGCGCGTTTTCAAAATCCTCATCGTCCGCCGTGGTCCACAGCACCTGTCCGGTCTCTTCCGAGGGAGAATACCAGGTCAGATTTACCTCGTCCTCCCCGGTGCCGACTGTGACCGAGAGCCAGCGGATGGAGGTGGTCGTGATCAGCGTGGCGGAATATTCGGACGCCGTGTTCCAGGTCTCTTCGCCCGGTTCCGGGGCAGCCTCCTCCTCAGTTTCTGCGGCCTCGTTTTCCGTCTCTTCGGTCTGCGCGCTGCTGTCCGCAGAATCCGTTTCATTGGTGGCTGTGCTGCCGCAGGCCGCCAGCAAAAGTGCCATAGTCAGCACCAGTATCATAAGCCATATGTGTATTTTCCTCTTCATATCATATTTCATCTCCGTGATTGATAATACAGCGTCTCCAAAAACAAGGACAGATCCACGCAGTGCGCGCAGACCTGTCCGAACTGTCGCTTGTGTGTACTATAACACAGAAGCCGTATAAAAGTAAAGTTATCTGTCTGCCCGCGATTCCTCTTCCGGGAGCAGATTTTTCATATTCCGCAGGCTGATCGCCAGCGTGGATGTATTGTGCAGAAGCGCGGAGACGGTCGGCTGCAGGATACCGGCGACGCCCAGTGCGATCAGACCGGTGTTGAAGCCGACAATGATCCGGTAATTCTGCCGGATCCGCTTCATGAGCTGAGTGCTCATATTTTTCAGCGTGACGAGCGCGTACAGATCATCGGCTGCCACGGTGATGTCCGCGATCTCGCGGGCGATCTCTGCGCCGTCGCTGATCGCGATTCCGGCGTCCGAGGCCGACAGCGCGGGGGAATCATTGATGCCGTCGCCGACCATGATGACCGTGCGTCCGAGCGCCTTCTGCTCCTCAATGTAGCGGGCTTTGTCCTCTGGCAGCACCTCCGAGAAATACTCGTCCGCGCCGATGTGCCGCGCGACCGCAGCCGCGTGCCGTTCACTGTCCCCGGTCATCAGGATAACCTTCTGAACACCGGCATTTCGCAGTGCGCGGATAGCGTCCGGCGCTTCCTCGCGCAGCGGGTCCTCAATGCAGATGACCGCGGCAAGAAGGCTGTCGACTGCCATGTACAGGTGAGAGTACTCCTCCGGGATCGCAAGATAGCGTTCCATGTACTCCGGCGGAACCACGCACGCCTCATCCTCGAAGACAAAATGGTGACTGCCGATGACGACCTTATGTCCGTCTATGTAAGAGGAAATCCCATGCGCTACGATGTAATTGACCTTTGAGTGCATTTCCTCGTGGTCCAGTCCCCGCTCCTTCGCAGCCTGCACGACGGCCTTCGCCATCGAGTGCGGGAAATGCTCCTCCAGACAGGCAGCGACCCGCAGCGCCTCTTCCTTCGTATATTCGCCCATGACGACGATGTCCTTCACCGTCGGCTGCGCCTTTGTGAGCGTGCCGGTCTTGTCGAATACGATTGTATCCGCGGCTGCGACCGCCGCCAGGAACTTTCCGCCCTTGACGGTGATGCTGTGGGAATGCGCCTCGCGGATGGCGGACAGCACCGAGATTGGCATCGCCAGCTTCAGCGCGCAGGAAAAGTCGACCATGAGCACCGACAGCGCCCTTGTCGTATTCCGGGTCAGCAGATAGACGAGACCCGTGCCGGCCAGCGTGTAAGGAACCAGCCGGTCCGCCAGAGATTCCGCCTGACTCTCCGTGCTGGACTTCAGCCGCTCTGAGTCCTCGATCATGGAGACGATCTTGGCGTAGCGCGTGGAGCCGGAGGCAGCTTTCACCTCGATGCACAGCTCACCATCCTCCACAACTGTACCGGCGTAGACATAGCTGCCGGGCGTCTTGTGGACGCTTACGGCTTCGCCGGTCAGCGATGACTGATTGACCTCGGCCTCTCCTTCAGCCACGATCCCGTCGAAGGGAATGACATTTCCCGTGCGGATGACGACGAGGTCGCCGGGGCAGATCTGCTGCGCAGGAACCAGAATTTCCTGCCCGTCCCGCTTCAGCCATACCCGGCTGACATTCAGGGACATGCTGCGCGCGAGATCGCCGACCGATTTTTTATGTGTCCATTCCTCCAGAATGTCGCCGATACCGAGCAGAAACATGACGGAGCTCGCCGTGCTGTAGTCAGCCCGCAGGACAGAGACACCGATCGCTGCGGCGTCGAGCACGGAGACGTCCAGCCTTCCCCTGACCAGAGAACGCAGCCCGGCCCAAAGGTAACGCAGGGACTTGAATGCGGTATAGGCGGCGCGCACGGAGAACGGAACGAATACTCTTCCGACACAGCGAAGCGCGACCTTCTGAACCAGCTTTTCCTGATAGCATCGGTTCAGGCTGCGGCCCGAGTGGTCAAGAACATCCTGCGGGACATTTGTGCTTTCGTAGCGGAAGCTCCGAAGAGCGGCGAGAAGCGTCTCCCGGTCGGCGTCATAGAGAATCACCGCGTCTGCGGTCCGTTCATATACCTTTGCTTCGCGCACATCCGGCAGATTGCTGAGATAATAAAGCAGGGTGTCCGCCTCCTCACAGCTCATGCGCGGCTGAACCATATGGATGCGCAGACGCCCCCTGATGTCGTGTTTGATAATGAATTTCAAGACTTATTCCTCAGTTGCTTCCTGCACGCAGGCAGTTTCCTCGGCCTCTCTTTCTTCGTTGATCTGCTTTGCCTCTGCCAGAATGTCCTCCGCGTTTTCCTGCACTGTGGTTACCGTCTTCATGACACACTCCTTTGCGCGCAGCGTCGCGGCGGTGCAGTTCGTATAGACCTTCCGCGCATCCTTGCTGGAAAGAATCTGGATACCGGCGGTTCCGAACAGGACGCCGCCCACGAAAAGCCCTATTTTTTCCCAGTTAAAATTTAACATCGATATGTACCTCCTCGTTTGTAATAGGATTATCATACGTTTTGCGCGGGCGGTTAGTCAATTCCAACAGTCTGTACTGAGAAAAATTATCAAATAGTGCAATACAGGACGAAACGTGTTATGCTGTTTTCGGCGCAGAGAAGAGCAGGGGCGGCGGGGCGCGCTTTATGTGTACGCGCTGCTGACAGCGGCAATGGCCCCGAAAAACTGCTGAAAAAAGCCCTTGACTTCGTATATATATCTGTGCTATAGTAAACAAGCGAGTGAAGTCAAGCGCTTTTTTTTTGACTTTAAAAAAGGTGTAGAAAGACAAAAGCGAGGTGGAAGGTTGTGCGTGTAAGAATTACACTGGCATGTACGGATTGCAAGCAGCGCAATTACAACATGACAAAGGAAAAGAGAAATCACCCGGACAGGATGGAGACGAAGAAATACTGCCGTTTCTGCAAGAAACACACACTTCATAAGGAAACGAAGTAACTCCGCCACAGGGTAAAAGGAAGCGACGATATGGGAGAAACAAAGAGTGCCGATAAGGACCGGAAGCAAAGCTGGTTCAAGGGCATGAAAGCCGAATTCAAAAAGATCGTCTGGCCGACCAGAAATGATCTCACGAAGCAGACAATTGCAGTCGTGAGTGTTTCTGTTGTACTGGCTCTCATTATCAAGGTGCTGGATATCATTCTGTCCTACGGGATTGACTGGATCCTGACATTGTAGAGCAGAGGAAGAGTGACGGTATGGCAGAGGCAAGCTGGTATGTAGTACATACCTATTCCGGGTATGAGAATAAGGTAAAGGCGAATATCGAAAAGGCGATTGAGAACAGGCACCTGGAGGAGCAGATCCTCGAGGTGAGAGTTCCCATGCAGGATGTAGTCGAGCTGAAGGACGGCGCGAGCCGTCAGGTCTCCAAGAAGATGTTTCCGGGCTATGTCCTGATTAATATGATCATGAACGACGACACCTGGTATGTTGTGCGCAACACCAGAGGCGTGACCGGCTTTGTCGGACCGGGATCCAAGCCCGTTCCGCTGAGCGATGAGGAGATGAGACCGCTCGGCGTTCATTCAGACGCGATCCGGTTTGATTTCGCAGAAGGCGACACGGTTGTCGTCATTGCCGGCGTCTGGAAGGATACGATCGGCAAGATCCGTTCGATCAATGAGAACAAGCAGAGCGTGACGATCAACGTCGATCTGTTTGGCCGTGAGACTCCGGTAGAGATCAGTTTCATGGAAATAAGAAAGATGCAGTAAGCAATGGTTCGCAGGATATATATTTTTATCGTGCGGATCGTGGGAGGGGAATTTACCTGAACCCGACATTACCACAATAGGAGGTGCCCAAAGATGGCAAAGAAAGTTACAGGTTACATCAAATTACAGATTCCTGCAGGGAAAGCAACACCGGCTCCCCCGGTAGGACCGGCGCTCGGCCAGCACGGCGTGAACATCGTGCAGTTCACGAAGGAATTCAACGCGAGGACGGCTGACCAGGGCGACACCATCATTCCGGTAGTGATTACCGTGTATGCCGACAGAAGCTTCAGCTTCATTACCAAGACTCCGCCGGCAGCAGTTTTGCTGAAAAAGGCATGCGGACTCAAGAGCGCGTCCGGTACGCCGAACAAGGACAAGGTCGCGACGATCAAGAGATCCGAGGTTCAGAAGATCGCTGAACAGAAGATGCCGGATCTGAATGCAGGCAGCATTGAGGCAGCCACCAGCATGATCGCGGGAACCGCGAGAAGCATGGGTATTACCGTCGTAGACGACTAAAGAAACTGTTGCTGTAAGAAAGATGTGGGAGGGAGAAACCCGCAATTACCACCAGGAGGTTAAATATTATGAAACATGGTAAGAAATATGCCGAAGCAGTAAAATCTTATGATAAGCAGAACCTTTATGATAAGGACGAGGCGATCGCGATCGTGAAAAAGCTCTCGACCGCGAAGTTTGACGAGACCATCGAGGCTCATATCCGTACAGGCTGCGATGGACGTCATGCAGATCAGCAGATCCGCGGCGCGGTTGTTCTGCCGCACGGAACGGGCAAGCAGGTACGTGTGCTCGTATTTGCGAAGAGCGCGAAGGCTGAGGAGGCCGAGGCTGCGGGCGCCGAGTTCGTCGGAGCAGAAGAGCTCGTACAGAAGATCCAGGGCGGCTGGTTCGATTTCGACGTAGTCGTCGCAACGCCGGATATGATGGGCGTGGTTGGACGTCTGGGCCGTCTGCTTGGACCGAAGGGCCTGATGCCGAACCCGAAGGCCGGTACCGTTACGATGGATGTGGCGAAGGCGGTCAAGGAGATCAAAGCAGGTAAGATCGAGTACAGACTGGACAAGACGAATATCATCCATGTGCCGGTCGGAAAGGCTTCCTTCACCGAAGAGCAGCTTTCCGAGAACTTCCAGACGCTGATCGATGCGATCAACAAGGCACGTCCGTCGGCCGTGAAGGGCCAGTTCCTGAAGAGCGTGGTCATCGCTCCGACCATGGGACCGGGTGTGAAGATCAATCCGATCAAGCTGATGTAAGTCAGGCTTGACAGGCGTGTATTGCCTGTGCTATTTTAATACCGTTGAAGATGACTGACCGAAGACAGCAGGTGCTCTTTTGAGCGTAAGCAGTATACGCCTGCCGAGGAATGCATTCGTTTGAGAATGATGACATCCCTCCGTGTCCCAGGATCCGGAGGGATTTTTTTGGTAGTCTCTTTATAAAAATCTTAGAAGGAGGAAACCATTCATGGCAAAAGTGGAACAGAAGAAGCCGATTGTAGATGAGATTGCCGCGAATCTGGAAGGCGCTGACGGCGTGGTGCTGGTCGATCACTGCGGTCTGACCGTGGAGCAGGACACGCAGCTTCGCAAGCAGATGAGAGCAGAAGGCATCATCTACAAGGTTTACAAGAACACCATGCTGAATTTCGCGATCAAGGATACGGAATTTGAGCCGCTTTCCAAACATCTGGAAGGACCGTCCGCCGTCGCGATCTCAAAGACGGACGCGACCGCTCCGGCCAGGATTATCGCGAACTTTGCGAAGACCGCACCGCAGCTTGAGATCAAGGCGGGTGTTGTCGAGGGCAAGTATTACGATGCGAAGCAGATGGAAGCGATTGCAAATATTCCGTCCAGGGAAGTGCTTTTTGGAAGACTGTTCGGCAGCATGCAGAGCCCGATTGCGAATTTCGCGCGTGTGCTTAATCAGATCGCCGAGAGCAAAGAAGCGTAATTATCAGGAAACTTATTTATTGGATTCAGAAATCATACATTTGGAGGTAAAGAAAAATGGCAAAACTGACTACTGCAGAATTTATTGATGCGATTAAGGAACTGACAGTTCTTGAGCTGAACGAGCTGGTAAAGGCCTGCGAGGAAGAGTTCGGCGTATCCGCGGCGGCGGGTGTTGTTGTTGCGGCTGCTGGGGGAGATGCTCCGGCTGCGGAGGAGAAGGATGAGTTTGATGTTGAGCTGACCGAGATCGGCCCGAACAAGGTTAAGGTTATCAAGGTTGTCCGTGAGGCTACCGGTCTGGGCCTGAAGGAGGCGAAGGCGGTTGTCGACGAGGCTCCGAAGATGGTGAAGGAAGGCGTGTCCAAGGCTGAGGCTGAGGAGCTGAAGACGAAGCTGGAGGCTGAGGGAGCGAAGGTCACCCTGAAATAATTCGTATGTATGAAAAAGAGGATTCCGCATGGGCGGCGTCCTCTTTTTTGCGCGAAAAAAATTTGACATAAAAAGAAATTTGTGCTACCATGGACGATGCACTTATTTGCGAACCAACAATTCAGAACAGCAGCAAAATGAAAAGGCAGACGGTGCAGATTTATCTGCACAAGGCTGTATTTTCATTTTGTGATGGGCGGAACGCCCATACAGCCGCAGACATATGACGCCGCAGGTGGCATATAGCCTGCGAAGCAGGCGGTCTGCGGCCTGCGGTTCTGAATCGTAGCCATTTGCGAACTAATCAAATATAAGGGGTGAAATGTCAATGGAAAAGAACAGAATCGTACCTGTCAGATCCGGCAGAAACAGCAGAATGAGCTATTCCAGGAAAAAAGACGTGCTCGAGATGCCGAATTTGATAGAAGTCCAGCGAGATTCCTACCAGTGGTTTTTGGACGAGGGCCTTCGGGAGGCTTTCGCGGATATTTCTCCGATCACGGACTACAGTGGCAAACTGAGCCTGGAGTTTACGGATTTCAAGCTGGACGTGGCGGGCGCGAAATACACGATTGAAGAGTGCAAGGAGCGCGATGCGACCTATGCTGCGCCGATGAAGGTGCGGGTACGGCTTCACAATAAAGAGACAGACGAGATCAATGAGCATGAGATCTTCATGGGTGACCTGCCGCTGATGACGGAGACAGGTACTTTTGTGATCAATGGAGCGGAGCGCGTGATTGTCAGCCAGCTGGTACGATCCCCCGGTATCTATTATGGCATCGATCATGATAAGACGGGCAAGCGTCTGTTCTCCTGCACCGTGATTCCGAACCGCGGCGCCTGGCTGGAGTATGAGACAGATTCCAATGATGTGTTTTATGTTCGCGTTGACAGAACCCGTAAAGTGCCGATCACGGTCCTGATCCGCGCCATGGGCGTGGGAACGGATGCGGAGATCCTGGAACTCTTTGGAGAGGAACCGAAGATTCTGGCTTCTCTTACCAAGGACACTTCGCAGAACTATCAGGAGGGACTTCTGGAACTCTATAAGAAGATCCGCCCGGGTGAGCCGCTGGCGGTCGAGAGTGCAGAGAGCCTGATCATGGGAATGTTCTTCGATCCCAGACGCTACGATCTGGCGAAGGTCGGCCGTTATAAGTTTAATAAGAAGTTATCCTTCAAGAACCGTCTTCGCGGTCAGGTGCTGGCGGAGGATGTCGTCGATCTCTCCACAGGAGAGATCATTGCCGAAGCCGATACGAAGGTTGACGTGAAGCTGGCAGAAGCCCTGCAGAATTCTGCTGCGCCCTGGGTAGTTGTGAAGGGGGAGGAGCGCGATATCAAGGTGCTCTCCAACCGCATGGTTGATCTGAAGAGCTTTGTCGACTGCGAGCCGCGGGAGCTTGGAATCAAGGAAGCAGTCTACTATCCGGTGCTTGAGAAACTGATGGAGGAGTACAGCGATCCGGAGGAGTTAAAAGAGGCGATCAGTCAGTCCGTCAGCGAGCTGGTGCCGAAGCATATTACAAAGGATGATATTCTGGCGTCCATCAGCTACAATATGAATCTGGAGTATGGGATCGGCAATAAGGATGATATCGATCATCTGGGCAACCGTCGTATTCGTGCGGTGGGCGAGCTGTTGCAGAATCAGTATCGAATCGGCCTTTCCCGTCTGGAGAGAGTCGTGCGTGAGCGTATGACGACGCAGGATCCGGAGAGTATTTCTGCGCAGTCTCTGATCAATATCAAACCTGTGACTGCGGCGGTGAAGGAGTTCTTCGGATCCTCCCAGCTGTCTCAGTTTATGGATCAGAACAATCCGCTGGGTGAGCTGACGCACAAGAGACGTCTCTCCGCACTTGGCCCCGGAGGCCTGTCGCGTGACCGTGCAGGATTCGAAGTGCGTGACGTGCACTACTCCCATTATGGAAGAATGTGCCCGATTGAGACGCCGGAAGGTCCGAACATCGGTCTTATCAACTCGCTGGCCTGCTACGCGAGAATCAACGAGTATGGTTTTATAGAGGCTCCGTATCGCGTGATCGACAAGTCGGATCCGAAGAATCCGCGCGTGACGGAGGATGTCGTCTACATGACGGCTGACGAAGAGGATAATTACCATGTAGCGCAGGCGAACGAGGAGCTCGACGAAGAAGGACATTTCATGAGAAACAACGTCTCTGGCCGTTACCGTGAGGAGACACAGTCTTATGACAAGACGATGTTTGATTTCATGGATGTTTCCCCGAAGATGGTGTTCTCCGTGGCGACGGCTCTGATTCCTTTCCTGGAGAACGACGATGCAAACCGCGCACTGATGGGCTCCAACATGCAGCGCCAGGCGGTGCCGCTGATGCTGACAGAGGAACCGGTGGTCGGTACCGGTATGGAAGAAAAGACCGCAGTTGACTCCGGCGTCTGCGTGGTTGCGAAGGCGTCCGGTGTTGTGGAGCGTTCCGTGTCCGACGAGATTGTGATCCGCCAGGACAATGGGGTGCGCGATGTGTACCATCTGACCAAGTTCGCGCGCAGCAACCAGAGCAACTGTTACAATCAGAGGCCGATTGTGTTCAAGGGCGACCGGGTGGAACAGGGCGAGGTGATTGCAGACGGCCCGTCCACTTCAGGCGGCGAGATTGCGCTTGGCAAGAACCCGCTGATCGGGTTTATGACCTGGGAGGGTTACAACTACGAGGACGCGGTTCTGATCAGTGAGCGGCTGGTCATGGATGATGTTTATACGTCAATTCATATAGAGGAATACGAGGCGGAGGCCAGAGATACGAAGCTCGGACCGGAGGAGATCACAAAGGACGTACCGGGCGTCGGCGACGAAGCGCTGAAGGATCTGGACAGCCGGGGCATTATCCGTATCGGTGCGGAGGTACGTGCAGGCGATATCCTGGTCGGCAAGGTGACGCCGAAGGGTGAGACGGAGCTGACCGCGGAGGAACGGCTGCTCAGGGCGATCTTCGGCGAGAAGGCGCGTGAAGTCCGCGATACCTCCCTTAAGGTGCCTCATGGCGAGTATGGTGTGGTTGTGGACGCGAAAGTGTTCACGCGTGAGAATGGCGATGAGCTCTCTCCGGGCGTGAACCAGGCGGTGCGCATTTACATTGCACAGAAGAGAAAGATCTCTGTGGGTGACAAGATGGCAGGCCGTCACGGCAACAAGGGTGTGGTCTCCCGTGTGCTGCCGGTTGAGGATATGCCCTTCCTTCCGAACGGTCGTCCGCTGGACATCGTTCTGAATCCGCTGGGCGTGCCGTCCCGTATGAATATCGGACAGGTTCTGGAGATTCACCTGAGTCTGGCCGCGAAGGCGCTCGGTTTCAACGTGTCGACGCCGGTTTTCGACGGAGCGGATGAAAATGATATTATGGACACTCTGGATCTGGCAAATGACTATGTCAATCTGGAGTGGAAGGAGTTTAAGGCGAAGCATGAGAAGGAGCTTCTCCCCGAGGTGCTTGATTATCTCTATGAGAACCGGGATCACCGCAAGGTCTGGAAGGGTGTGCCGATTTCCCGCGACGGAAAGGTCCGCCTGCGCGACGGGCGTACCGGTGAGTTCTTCGATGCACCGGTAACGATTGGACACATGCACTATCTGAAGCTGCATCACCTTGTGGATGACAAGATCCATGCGCGTTCCACCGGACCATATTCTCTTGTGACGCAGCAGCCTCTGGGCGGCAAAGCGCAGTTCGGCGGCCAGCGTTTCGGCGAGATGGAGGTCTGGGCACTCGAGGCTTATGGCGCGGCCTACACGCTGCAGGAGATTCTGACGGTGAAGTCCGACGATGTCATCGGCAGAGTGAAGACCTACGAGGCCATTATTAAGGGTGAGAATATCCCGGAACCTGGCATTCCGGAATCCTTCAAGGTGCTGCTCAAGGAGCTGCAGGCTCTGGGACTGGATGTGCGTGTGCTTCGTGATAATCAGGAAGTTGAGCTGGTTGAGAACAGCGACTATGGTGATGTGGATATCCGTTCGATTCTGGAGAACGACAGCCGTCGCTTTAACCGGGAGGACGAATCCTTCGGAGAACATGGCTTCACAAAGCAGCAGTTTGAGGGCGACGAGCTCGTGAATGTGGAGCAGGAGGAAGCGGAAGAGTTCACCGCGGATGGCGCCGCGGACCTGGATGAAGGAAGCGATTATGACGAATAAGGAGGTGCCGCTCATGCCGGAAATGACAAAAAATGATAATTATCAGCCCATGAGTTTTGACTCGATTAAGATTGGGCTTGCGTCCCCGGAAGTGATCCTGGGATGGTCGAGAGGCGAAGTGACAAAGCCGGAGACCATCAATTACCGGACCCTGAAGCCGGAGAAGGACGGTCTGTATTGCGAGAGAATTTTCGGACCCAGCAAGGACTGGGAGTGCCACTGCGGAAAGTACAAGAAGATTCGCTACAAGGGCGTCATCTGTGATCGCTGCGGCGTTGAGGTAACGAAGTCCAACGTCCGTCGTGAACGTATGGGGCATATCAAGCTGGCGGCGCCGGTATCCCATATCTGGTATTTCAAGGGAATCCCGAGCCGGATGGGCCTGATCCTGGACCTGTCCCCGCGCACGCTCGAAAAGGTGCTCTATTTTGCCTCCTATATTGTTCTGGATGCAGGTAAAACGGATCTTCAGTATAAGCAGGTGCTCTCCGAGCGGGAATACCAGGAGGCGAAGGAACGTTATCCGGAGCCAGGCGCATTTCGCGTCGGTATGGGAGCGGAATCCGTTAAGGAGCTCCTGCATGCCATCGACCTGGATAAGGAAGCAAAGGAGCTGAAGGAAGGGTTTGAGCATTCCTCCGGACAGAAGCGTGCCCGCATTATCAAGCGTCTCGAGGTCGTGGAGGCCTTCCGCGAGTCAGGCAACAAGCCGGAGTGGATGGTCATGGATGTACTTCCGGTCATTCCGCCGGACCTTCGGCCGATGGTACAGCTGGACGGCGGCCGTTTTGCGACCTCCGATCTGAATGATCTGTACCGCAGAATTATCAACAGAAACAATCGTCTGCAGAGACTGCTTGACCTGGGAGCGCCGGACATCATTGTCCGCAATGAAAAGCGTATGCTCCAGGAGGCGGTTGACGCGCTGATCGACAATGGCCGCAGAGGCCGTCTGGTCACAGGCCCCGGCAACCGGGCGCTGAAGTCCCTGTCTGACATGCTGAAGGGCAAGTCCGGCCGTTTCCGTCAGAATCTGCTCGGAAAGCGCGTGGACTACTCCGGACGTTCCGTTATCGTCGTGGGGCCGGAGCTGAAGATTTACCAGTGCGGTCTCCCGAAGGAGATGGCGATCGAGCTTTTCAAGCCCTTTGTCATGAAGGAACTGGTCGCGAACGGCTCGGCGCACAATATTAAGAGCGCGAAGAAGATGGTGGAGCGTCTCCAGCCGGAGGTCTGGGATGTTCTGGAGGATGTGATCAAGGAGCATCCGGTCATGCTGAACCGTGCCCCTACGCTGCATCGTCTCGGAATTCAGGCCTTTGAGCCGATCCTTGTGGAAGGTAAGGCGATCAAGCTGCATCCGCTTGTGTGTACAGCTTTCAATGCGGACTTCGACGGCGACCAGATGGCGGTTCATCTGCCGTTGTCTGTGGAAGCGCAGGCGGAATGCCGTTTCCTGATGCTGTCGCCGAACAACCTGCTGAAGCCGTCTGACGGCGGCCCGGTGGCGGTTCCGTCGCAGGATATGGTGCTTGGTATCTACTACCTGACGCAGGAGAGACCCGGCGCGCTCGGCGAAGGAAAAGCCTTCCGCAATGTGAATGAGGCGATTCTGGCCTATGAGAACGGAGCGCTGACTCTGCAGAGCCGTATCAGGGCGCGTGTCACGAAGACCATGCCGGACGGCACGCTGCTTACCGGTATTGAGGAATCCACGCTGGGACGCTTTCTGTTCAACGAGATTCTGCCGCAGGACCTGGGCTTTGTAGACCGCAGTATTCCGGGCAACGAGCTGAAGCTCGAAGTGGATTTCCATGTAGGCAAGAAGGGTCTGAAACAGATTCTGGAGAAGGTCATCAACATCCATGGCGCAACCAGAACCGCAGAGGTGCTGGACGATATCAAGTCCATGGGTTATAAGTATTCGACGAGGGCGGCCATGACCGTGTCGATCTCCGATATGACGGTTCCGCCTGAGAAGCCGGCGCTGATCAAACAGGCGCAGGATACCGTGGATAAGATCACCCGCAACTATAAGCGCGGTATGATCACGGATGAGGAGCGCTACAAGGAAGTCGTGGAGACCTGGAAGGACACGGATGATGTTCTGACGAAGGCGCTGCTGGACGGCCTCGATAAATACAACAACATTTATATGATGGCGGATTCCGGAGCACGTGGTTCCGATAAGCAGATCAAGCAGCTCGCCGGCATGCGCGGACTGATGGCCGATACGACGGGACATACGATCGAGCTGCCGATCACGTCGAACTTCCGTGAAGGACTGGATGTTCTGGAATATTTCATGTCAGCGCATGGCGCCCGTAAGGGTCTGTCTGATACCGCTCTGCGTACGGCGGACTCCGGTTACCTGACCAGACGTCTGGTGGACGTCTCCCAGGAGCTGATTATCCGTGAAACCGACTGCTCGGAGGGAAAGGACGAGATTCCGGGTATGGAGGTCGCCGCCTTCACCGATGGCAAGGAGCTGATCGAGTCGCTGCAGGAGCGCATCACGGGTCGTTTTGCAGCCGACGATATCTGCGATAAGGATGGAAATATCCTGGTAAAGGCAAATCATATGATTACGCCGCGCCGTGCGGCTCTGGTCGTGAAAGAGGGCGTGGACGCGGAGGGAAATCCGCTCGAAAAGGTGCGTATCCGTACTGCCCTGACCTGCCGTTCCCACATCGGCGTGTGCGCGAAGTGCTACGGCGCGAATATGGCGACCGGCGAGGCTGTACAGGTCGGTGAGACGGTCGGCATTATCGCGGCGCAGTCCATCGGCGAGCCGGGTACACAGCTTACGATGCGTACCTTCCATACCGGCGGCGTGGCCGGCGGCGATATCACCCAGGGTCTTCCGCGTGTAGAGGAGCTGTTTGAGGCCAGAAAGCCGAAGGGACTTGCGATCGTTACGGAGATCGGCGGCGTTGCCGCGATCAACGACATGCGGAAGAAGCGTGAAGTGATCATCACAAACACGGAGACGGGAGATTCCAAGACCTATCTGATCCCCTTTGATTCCAGGATCAAGATTATGGATGGAGATACCGTGGAGGCCGGCGATGCGCTGACCGAAGGCAGTATCAATCCGCATGATATTCTGAAGATCAAGGGCGTGCGCTCCGTGCAGGATTATCTGCTTCAGGAAGTGCAGCGGGTATACCGTCTGCAAGGCGTGGAGATTAATGACAAGCATATCGAGATGATCGTGCGCCAGATGCTGAAAAAGGTGCGTATTGAGGACAGTGGTGACAGCGGGTTCCTGCCGGGCACGCTGGTGGATAACCTGGAATATCAGGATGTAAATGAGCAGCTGGTCGCGGAGGGCAAGACCCCGGCGGACGGAAAGCAGGTGCTGCTCGGCATCACGAAGGCCTCGCTTGCGACGAATTCGTTCCTGTCTGCGGCATCCTTCCAGGAGACGACCAAGGTACTGACCGAGGCCGCCATCAAGGGCAAGGTCGATCCGCTGATCGGACTGAAGGAGAATGTCATCATCGGAAAGCTGATCCCGGCAGGTACAGGTATGAAGCGTTATCGCGATGTGAAGCTGAATACGGACTTCATGGAGGAGGACGCGCTGGTCATCAGCGAGGAGAGCGATGAGGAGACGGTGGAAGGCGAAGAAACGCTTGCCGTCAGTGAGGAGCCTGTCCAGACTGCTGATGAGGCGCCGGAGATCAATCCGGAGGAAGTCTTTGAGGCAGAGCCGGAAGAAGAATCCGAGGAATCATGATTTATAAAATCAACAGGGAAAAGAGACGCGTCAGCGCCTCTTTTTCTTTGCCAGGGGACGAAAGACTGTTTTTCTCCCGATAAAGCAGATAAACTGGACAAGCAGGACGCCGGCCAGAATGCCGATGCTGTCGATGCAGACATCCCGTCTGGAGGGGCCGCGCCCTGCTACAAAGGACTGATGGTATTCATCGAGCGCAGCGAAGCCTACGCAGAAACCGCCTGCCAGGATCGGCAGCCATAAGCCCCGGACGCCGTAGACATAGAGCGGAAAAGATACGGAGACCGCCAGCAGAAAGTATTCGGTCACATGGGCGAGCTTGCGCACATAGGGGTGGATCTTCTCTATATAAAGGCTGACCTCGCTCTCAGACCAGTTCATCTCAAAAGCGTCATTCGCACAGTCCACGATGATCTCGCTGACCTCGTAGCTTAAGCCCGCCGAGGCAGTGCCGTCCTGCGCCGAAAAAGAGAAGATCAGGCACATCATGCCGATCGCCGGCAGAAAGGAAAAGGGCTTTAAAAGCGCCCGTAAAAACGTTCTTATCATATAGAAGAATCTCCTTCGCGAAAATCAAATTTGCCTCATCATAGCACGAAAAATACCGCTTGACAAGGAGAGAGGTATTTTATATAATAATCAAGCATGCGTGCAGATGTACGCATGTATTTTCAGCGAGTCTGAAAAACAGCAGTCACCCACATCATACAGGAGGTGAAAGGAATGCCAACATTCAACCAGTTAGTCAGAAAGGGAAGGAAGACCTCTGTTAAGAAGTCCACGGCCCCGGCTCTGCAGAAGGGATACAACTCCCTGAAAAAGAGACCGATAGACGCGTCCTCACCGCAGAAGCGCGGCGTGTGCACAGCTGTCAAGACCGCGACTCCGAAGAAGCCGAACTCCGCGCTTCGTAAGATCGCCAGGGTACGTCTTTCCAACGGTATCGAGGTTACCAGCTACATTCCCGGAGAAGGTCACAACCTTAAGGAGCACAGCGTTGTGCTGATCCGCGGAGGCAGGGTAAAGGATCTGCCTGGTACCAGATATCACATTGTCCGTGGTACGCTGGATACGGCAGGTGTCGCGAAGAGACGCCAGGCGCGTTCCAAATACGGCGCAAAGCGTCCCAAAGACGCTAAGAAGTAAGATTACAAAAGTATCCACAAACAGAACTATGATTGTTGGCAGCGCGTAAGCGATGCCTTATGCCGGGGTTCATCAGAGAACCTGTGACTGCGGGGTTTTTTAAGATCGAAGAATACCGGGCATGGACACACGTAGAACGACACATGTGAGTACCGATGAATTAAAAAGTGAATTTTACCGCACAAGGCGGTAAACACGTATTAAGGAGGGAAGTAACGTGCCACGTAGAGGACATATTCAAAAGAGAGACGTATTGGCAGACCCGTTGTACAACAACAAAGTTGTCACGAAGCTGATCAATAACATCATGCTGGACGGCAAAAAGGGTGTGGCCCAGAAGATCGTATACGGCGCTTTCGCGAGAGTGGAAGAGAAGACCGGCAAGCCGGCTCTGGACGTATTCGAGGAGGCCATGAACAATATTATGCCGGTTCTGGAGGTCAAGGCAAGACGTGTCGGCGGAGCTACCTATCAGGTTCCGATCGAGGTTCGCGCAGACCGCCGTCAGGCGCTGGCGCTTCGCTGGCTGACCATGTTCTCCCGCAAGAGAGGCGAGAAGACCATGGAGGAGAGACTGGCAAATGAGATCATGGATGCGGCGAACAATACCGGCGCTTCCGTAAAGAGAAAAGAAGATATGCACAAAATGGCAGAGGCGAACAAGGCGTTCGCGCACTACCGTTTCTAGGCGAGGCAGTTTAACAAGGAGGAATTTTTCCAATGGCCGGAAGAGAATATCCGTTGGAGAGAACCAGGAATATCGGGATTATGGCTCATATCGACGCGGGCAAGACCACGCTGACCGAGCGTATCCTGTACTATACTGGCGTGAATTATAAGATCGGAGAGACTCACGAGGGCACTGCGACCATGGACTGGATGGAGCAGGAGCAGGAGAGAGGTATCACGATTACTTCCGCCGCTACGACCTGTCACTGGACGCTGCAGGAACACTGCAAGGCAAAACCGGGCGCGCTCGAGCATCGTATCAATATCATCGAC
Organism: Lachnospiraceae bacterium Zagget2; assembly: GCA_001941045.1. GTDB lineage: Bacteria > Bacillota > Clostridia > Lachnospirales > Lachnospiraceae > Hominiventricola. Next base: position 23,507 of record MSHD01000053.1, on the reverse strand, counting down.
ACCCCGGGCCATGTGGACTTTACCGTAGAGGTGGAGCGTTCCCTTCGTGTGCTGGACGGCGCTGTGGGCGTCTTCTGTGCGAAGGGCGGTGTCGAGCCTCAGTCTGAGAATGTATGGCGTCAGGCTGACACCTACAATGTACCGCGTATGGCTTTCATCAATAAGATGGACATCCTCGGTGCGGATTTCTACAATGCCGTGGACATGATCAAGACCCGTCTGGGAAAGAACGCGATCTGTCTGCAGCTGCCGATCGGCAAGGAAGATGATTTCAAGGGAATCATCGACCTGTTCGAGATGAAGGCTTATATTTATAATGACGACAAGGGTGAGGATATCTCCATCGTCGATATCCCGGAGGATATGGCGGACGATGCAGAGTTGTATCACACCGAATTTGTGGAGAAGATCTGTGAGCTGGATGATGACCTGATGGCGCAGTATCTGGACGATGTGGAGCCCTCTGTGGAGGAAATGAAGGCGGTCCTGAGAAAGGCCACCTGCGAGTGCACCGCTGTTCCGGTATGCTGCGGAAGCGCGTACCGCAACAAGGGCGTGCAGAAGCTCCTGGACGCGATCCTTGAGTTCATGCCGGCTCCGACGGACATTCCGTCGATCAAGGGCACGGATATGGACGGCAATGAGATTGAGAGGCACTCTTCCGATGAGGAGCCCTTCTCCGCTCTGGCGTTCAAGATCATGACCGATCCCTTTGTCGGCAAGCTGGCGTTCTTCCGTGTATATTCCGGAACGATGAACTCCGGTTCCTATGTATACAACTCGACGAAGCAGAAGAAGGAGCGCGTAGGTCGTATTCTTCAGATGCATGCGAATAAGAGACAGGAGCTTGACAAGGTGTACTCCGGTGATATCGCGGCGGCGGTCGGATTCAAGCTGACCACGACCGGCGACACGATCTGCGACGAGCAGCATCCGGTCATTCTGGAGTCCATGGAGTTCCCGGAGCCGGTTATCGAGCTCGCAATCGAGCCGAAGACCAAGGCCGGCCAGGGCAAGCTGGGCGAGTCTCTCGCGAAGCTGGCCGAGGAGGATCCGACCTTCCGTGCGCACACGAATCCGGAGACCGGACAGACGATCATCGCCGGTATGGGCGAGCTCCATCTGGAGATCATCGTAGACCGTCTGCTGCGTGAGTTCAAGGTTGAGGCCAATGTCGGTGCGCCGCAGGTTGCCTATAAGGAGACCATCACGAAGCCGGCGGATGTGGACAGCAAGTACGCAAAGCAGTCCGGAGGACGTGGACAGTATGGTCACTGTAAGGTAAAGTTTGAGCCGATGGATGCGAACGCGGAGGAGACTTATACCTTCGAGTCGACGGTTGTCGGCGGTGCGATCCCGAAGGAATATATCCAGCCTGTGAGCGAGGGTATCGAGGAGGCCATGAAGTCCGGCATTCTCGGCGGCTTCCCGGTGGTCGGCATCCACGCGAACGTCTACGACGGTTCCTATCACGAGGTCGACTCGTCTGAGATGGCTTTCCATATCGCAGGTTCCCTGGCGTTCAAGGAAGCGATGAAGAAGGCATCCCCGATCCTGCTCGAACCGATCATGAAGGTCGAGGTCACGACTCCCGAGGATTACATGGGAGATGTTATCGGCGACATCAACTCCCGCCGCGGGCACATCGAAGGCATGGAGGATATCGGCGGAGGCAAGATGATCAAAGGCTATGTGCCGCTGGCTGAGATGTTCGGCTACGCGACTGACCTGCGTTCGAAGACGCAGGGCCGCGGCAACTATTCGATGTTCTTTGAGAAGTATGAACCGGTGCCGAAGAGCGTGCAGGAGAAGGTTCTGGCCGCAAAGGCGAAATAGGGGCTTGCAAAATCAGCCTGTTTGAAATATAATCAACCATAGTGAAAAAAATCGAAGAGATATCTGTTTAAGGAGGAAAACAAGAAAATGGCAAAGCAGAAATTTGACAGATCGAAGACCCATTGCAATATTGGTACTATCGGTCACGTAGACCATGGTAAAACCACTCTGACCGCGGCGATCACGAGAGTTCTCGCTGAGAGAGTTCCGGGCAACTCCTTCACCGAGTTTGACAAGATCGATAAGGCTCCGGAAGAGAGAGAGCGTGGAATCACGATCTCTACCGCTCACGTGGAGTACTCTACCGAGCACAGACATTATGCGCATGTTGACTGCCCAGGCCACGCTGACTATGTCAAGAACATGATCACCGGTGCTGCGCAGATGGACGGCGCGATCCTGGTTGTCGCCGCCACCGACGGTGTTATGGCGCAGACCAAGGAGCACATCCTTCTGTCCCGTCAGGTTGGCGTTCCGTATATCATCGTCTTCCTGAACAAGTGCGACATGGTGGACGACGACGAGCTGATCGAGCTTGTTGAGATGGAAGTTACCGAGCAGCTCGAGGAGTACGGCTTCACGGATTGCCCGATCATCAAGGGTTCCGCTCTGAAGGCTCTGGAAGATCCGAGCAGCGAGTGGGCTGACAGCATCATGGAGCTGATGAACACAGTTGACGAGTATATCCCGGATCCGGAGCGCGACAAGGATAAGCCGTTCCTGATGCCGGTTGAGGATGTCTTCACGATCACCGGCCGCGGTACCGTGGCTACGGGCCGTGTGGAGCGTGGTACGCTGCATCTGAACGAGGAAGTCGAGATCGTCGGCGTGAAGGAAGAGACCCGTAAGACGGTTGCTACCGGTATCGAGATGTTCCGTAAGCTCCTCGATGAGGCGCAGGCTGGTGACAACATTGGTGTCCTGCTTCGTGGTGTCCAGAGAACGGATATCGTTCGTGGACAGGTTATCGCAAAGCCGGGCAGCGTGACCTGCCATACCAAGTTCACCGCTCAGGTGTACGTTCTGACGAAGGATGAGGGTGGCCGTCATACGCCGTTCTTCAACAACTATCGTCCGCAGTTCTATTTCAGAACGACCGACGTGACCGGCGTCTGCAATCTTCCGGAAGGCACTGAGATGTGCATGCCGGGCGACAACGTCGAGATGACCATCGAGCTGATCCACCCGATCGCTATGGAGCAGGGTCTTACCTTCGCTATCCGCGAGGGCGGCAGAACTGTTGGCTCGGGCCGTGTGGCTTCGATCATCGAGTAATCTGTAAATATGCACTTTTCAGCCCTCTGGCAACAGAGGGCTGATTTTGTATAACAGTTCAGAACAGCAGCGAAATGAAAAGACAGACTGTGCAGGTTTACCTGCTAAAGGCTGTGTTTTCATTTCGGGATGGGCGGAACGCCCATCAAGCCTCAGACATATGACGCGTAAGC